>JBQTGY010000001.1:0-43209 GCA_052390415.1 Pseudomarimonas sp.
AAGGATAGCCCGGGGCGCTTGAGTTCACAGCGAGGTTGGCCGTGTTGCCGGTTCAAGACTTTTGGAAGCGTGGTGACAGCTTCGGGGAACGGCATGTGGCTGGTTGCGAATGGCCCGCTGACGCAACTAGAAAAGCAGCCGAGCACGGTCACTCTGCGCGTAACGCGAACTTACTCCGCTGCTTTTCAAATCCATCGCAGAAGCAGCCGAGCAAGTTCGCGCGCGGCGCGCGCGCCTTCGCTTCGCTCCGTCGGCTCTACCGAAGCGCGCAGGGCGCACGGGTTCTGGTGGAGCGGACCGAGCTTAGCGGAGGTCTACACCCACCTCGCGCGCGATTGCTTTGCTGCCTTCAGCGTTGAGCTTTGAGCCCCGCTGCTGCGTCTAAGGCACCACCTCAACCGCAACCCGTCCATAGGCCCCACGCGCATCCAGCGCAAGCATTACCAACGGCCCAGGTTGTCCGATGGCCAAGTGCAGAACAGCGTTACGTTCGGTTTGACCAACCAACTTGCCATTGGCAAGCCAACGGACTTCGCCCTGCGCGCCCAAGGCGCGCAACTCAAGTTGCAGGGGGCGCTCGCTGTTGGAGGGTCGGCGTATACGACTGCCGTCGATGGCGCCGGTGATCCGCAGTTGTGCGCTCGGCGTGGCGCTCTCGGAGCAGTCGGAGGCAAGCGGTGGCAAGCGCTGACTCTCGCGCTCGCTCTGCGAAAGCCAAGGCTGGGTCAAGGTCGGCCAGCGGGCGATCTGGATCAACTCGCGTGTGTGCTCTTCGCGGCATGCTTGGTTGACCCTGAGCCCCGTCTGTCGATCTCGCTGATAACGCAGATACGGGTCCAGCGTGGCCTCGTCCTTGCGGGCCAAGGTGGGCGGCAGGCTGGCATCAAGCACGACGGCTTCAAGCTTGCGTGCGCAATGCGCACTCTGTGTCTCGATCGCATCGCGACCCAGTGGCCAACAGATCTCGCGCGTGCTGACGTTTTGCGGGCGTGGCGATGGATCGGCACGTAACTCACGTGGCAGCGAGTCAGCGATGGCCAACAGCAGCGGCAGTGCGCTGATGGCGCCGTAATGGCCGGGTGAAGGTGTTCCATCCGGCCGTCCAACCCACACGCCGATGCTGGCACCCGCGCTGCTGCCAATCGCCCACGCGTCACGAAAGCCATAACTGGTTCCGGTTTTCCACGCCAAGGCGGGTCGGCTGGAGGTGTCAAAGCGATCTGCTGCCTCACCGGGTCGCGGCGCGTTATGCAGTATGTCTCGCACGATCCAGGCCGCACCTGCGGACAACAAGGTGCGCGGAGTCGCATCGTTGTCAGGCGTCAGTCGCAAAGGCGCGGTGATGCCATCGGATTGCAGCGAGGCGAAGGCGGCCACCAGATCTTCCAAGCGTGCTTCGGTGCCACCGAGAATCATGGCCAGGTTCGGCCGCGCTCCCGCTGGCAGGCGCAAGGGCAGGCCCGCATGCGCCAGCCGCGCGGCAAAGCGTTCGGGTCCCAGCGCTTGCAACAATGCAACGGCCGGCACATTCAACGATTGCTGCAAGGCGCGGGTGGCATCAACCGGACCGCGATAGCGACCATCGAAATTGCCAGGCATGTAGCCGTCGAATTCCTGCGGCGCATCCACCAGCAGACTTCGGCTGTGGATCAGACCATCATCAATGGCGAGGCCATACAAAAACGGTTTCAGCGTGGATCCGGGTGAGCGCCAAGCGGTCACCATGTCGAGATGGCCAAAACGTTCGCCATCGGCGAATCGACCGGCACCGACATAGGCACGGATTTCCAGCGTGCGGGTATCTGCGACCAGCACCGCTGCCGAGCTGCGTGGGGGCAGCGTGGCTACCCACGCGCCAACACGTTCTTCCAGGCGGCGCTGCAACTCGGCATCCAGCGTGCTTTGAATGCGACGTTGATTGGGAAAGCTATCGCGCAAGCGTTGTGCCGCCAGCGCGGCGATAACTGGCGGCCGCAATTGCCGCGCGATGACTGGCTCCTCACGCGCTTCGGCGATCTTGCGGGCGTCCCAGATCTGATGGACCGCCAAACGATCCAACACTTTGTCGCGCGCGCGCCGTGCGGCGTCGGCATGTCGATCCGGCCGCAACCGACTCGGTGCTTGCGGCAACACGGCGAGCAGGGCGGCTTCGGCGGCAGAAATCCGCGCCAACGGCTTGCCGAAATAGCCATAACTCGCCGCCTGCGCGCCTTCCAGGGTGCCGCCAAATGGCGCGTAATTCACGTACAGAGCGAGGATCTGATCCTTGTCGAGATGCCACTCGAGTTGCAAAGCGCGCAAGGCCTGTCGCAACTTGCCTAACAGCGAGCGCGGCGTCGGGTCGATCAAGCGTGCGACCTGCATGGTCAGGGTTGAAGCACCGGACACGATCCGGCGATAGCGAATGGCTTGCCAACTTGCCCGCAGCAAGGCCAGCGGGTCGATGCCGACGTGATGGCGAAACCGTCGATCTTCGAAATGCAGCAGCGCTTGCAGATAGTCGCTTGGCACTTCGCTCACTGTGAGCGGATACCGCCACACGCCACGCGCGTCGGCGAACGCACGCAGGGGTTCACCATCGCGCGCCAGCACGACGGTGGCGGCGTCGCGATTGAGGTTGGGTAGCGGCAGTGGAAACATGCGATCAAGGATCAGCGCGAGTGCGACCAAGGTGACCGCAAACGCGCCGATTGTTCGAGCAGCGGGACGCAGCAGCGCGCGGCGCAGCGACACCATGAGGTGATGCATTCGCGAACGACCGTTGACCGCAACGCCTTTCATGTCAGCACGTCATTCCGGCAAATGCCCAATGACAGTCACGCAAGCGTGGAGATCCCGCTTCGTCATTTCCGCGCAGGCGGGAATCCAGAGCTTGGGTTCGATGGCCAAGTATGCAGACGCATTGGGTCCTCGCCTGCGCAGGGATGACAAATTTTCATTCTGCGCCAGTGAGCGATTACCCTCACGCCCACTCAGTCAAACCTTCGCGCGCGTACAACTTGGCGAAGGAGGGACGCGCCTTCATGCGCGCGGCCAAACCAGCCAGATGCGGAAATTCGGTCGCCGGTTTCGGCATGTTGCGTGACCAGCGCATCAGCATGGTGAGCAGGAAGTCGGCGGCGCTGACGGATTCACCCAGCAAGTAAGAGCGACCATCGGCCAAATCGGCATCGAAGCGCGCAAAGCAGGCTTCGATCTGCTGCTGCACAGCGCCGCGCAGCGCGGCCGCGTCGGTCGCATCACTGACGGCGTCGGCGTAAAACCAGCGTCGAAATGCCGGCTGCAAACCGTTGGCACAGCGCACGATGGCTTCGTAATAACGCGCGCGGTCGGCGCTGCCCAAGGCCGGAGCCATGCCCGGTTGAGAGTCGGCCAGGTGCATGACCAGCGCGGCGGTCTCCGCATGCGCGGTGCCGTCGATCATCAGCGTGGGAACCACGCCGGCCGGGTTGATTGACAAATACGCGGGCTGCTTGTGCTCGCCGGCAGCCAGATCGAGTTGCCTCAGCTGATGCGGAATATCGAGCTCGATCAGCAGCCAATGGACGACCAGGCTGGCCGCGCCAGGGGAGAAATACAGGATATGCATGCGGGGCTCCGAAGAACGAATGCGGACAGGTGGGGCGGGAAATCCCGCGCCACTTTACCCCAGGGCCATGCGGACTATTGCGACGTCCACCCACCATCCACCGGCAGCGCCACACCCGTCATGTTGTGCATTTCCGGTCGACACAACCAGACGCAGGTGCTGGCGATTTCTTCCGGCAAGGACGTGCGCTGGCTGGGCTGTTTCTCGCGCAGCATGTCGCGGATGCCTTGCTCGCGGTCGCCGCCGACCGCTGCTGCACGCAGCGCGATCTGCGGTTCGATCAACGGCGTCTCCACCCAGCCCGGACACACGCAATTCACCGTGACGCCACCGGTTTCGCGGGAGCCAGACGCGGCGTATTCGAGCGCCGCGACCTTGCTGAGGCCGATCATTCCGAATTTGCTGGCGACGTAGGGCGCCTTGTTGATCGATGCGACCAGGCCGTGCACCGAAGCGATGTTCAGAATTCGACCGTAGCCGCGACTGCCCATTCCGGGCAGGGTCAGGCGCATGGTGTGGAAGGCGGCACTCAGATTGACCGCAATCAGTGCGTCCCAGCGTTCGGTCGGCATTTCCGAGATCGGGACCGCGTGTTGCATGCCTGCGCAATTGACCACGATGTCGATGGGCGCCAAGACATTGGCCGCCTCCATCATCGCCTCGATGGCGTTGGGCTGGCGCAGGTCGGCATCGAAATACATGACAGGCGCTCCGCCTGCCGCCGCGATGTCGGATCTGGCTTGCTCGATCTGCTCGGCCGAACCAAAGCCGTTGAACGACACCCGCGCGCCCGCGGCACTCAGCGCGCGCGCGATGGCGAGCCCGAGTCCAGACGTTTCGACGGTCACCAGCGCGTGGCGATTGGCAAGAAACCGAACACTCACGCTAAGGCCCTTGATGGCGGGTGGCGGGGCCGTCACGTTAGCAGCGATTGCCGGTGTGGGCGACGTACCAAGGTACGATGAATTCAGCGCGTCACTTGGCTAGGGTGTTGAGATGAAAAAATCTCTAACGATTTGTGGCTCTGCCTGTTCACCGATCCGCTTGGCGCTTAGTCTGGCGGTGACCCTGCTGACGGCCTGTGCCGTTTCCCCGCAGCGCGCGGCAAAAAATGAACCTGTCTTGATTTCCACCGAACCGACTCAGACACCTTTCAGCAGCGAGGTTCGGGTCAGCGAACATCGCGGCAGCGACGATTTGCTCAGCGCCGGCTTGGGCTTGAGTGGATTGCGTGTGGCCACGCCACCCAGCGTGGCAGATGCCAACGTCCCCACATCCTCGGAATTGAGGCGGCGCGCGCTTTGGAGCAACTGGCGAGGCATCGCCGACCTGTCGCCGGCGGGTGGTTATGGTGACGTGTATGGCGGTGTTCCGAATGTGCCTGGGCGAGAGTTCCACACCTTCATGCGCCTCCCCGCAGCCAAGTCACCGCATCGGGTGATGTTGCAATTGCCAGATGCGTTCGATGCGGGTGCCCGTTGTTTGCTGGTCACCGCATCCAGCGGTTCACGCGGCATCTATGGAGCAATCGCGGTAGCGGGTGCCTGGGGCCTGCCGCGCGGCTGTGCAGTGGTTTATACGGACAAGGGCGGGGGCACCGATCTGTTCGATGCGGCCAGCGGCGAGGGCCCCGGTCTGGATGGGCGGCTGACATCCGACCCCGCCCTGATGGCTTTCCATGCCGAGCACGGCAAGGCTTCGCCAGGCGCCGGTTACGCAGTTGGCTACAAACATGCGAATTCGCAGGACAACCCCGAGGCGAATTGGGGAAATCACCTGTATCAGGCGACCGAGTTCGCGCTGCAACAATTGAATCTGGCCTTGCCCGCGCAAGCTCCGTTCACGATGGACAACACCCGCATCATCGCGGTGGGATTGTCCAACGCCGGTGGTGCGGTGTTGCGAGCCGCCGAGCGTGACGCCGAGTGGTTGGATGGCGTGGTGGCGGTGGCTCCCAATGTACTGCCGGGAGAGGGCGGTCGCCCACTGTTTGACTACGCCACCGACGCCGCGTTGTGGATGACGTGTGCGCAGGCGGCCAAGCCGCTCGCCAACGCGCCTATGCCGTTTCCAATGGCGGTGATTGCGGCGCAGCGCGAGGCTGCCTGCGCCGCGCTGGTAGCCGCAGGCATGGTCGGCAGCCCGCAAGCGGCCGCCGATGAGGCCTACCAGCACCTGCGCGGCAAAGGTTGGTCCGATGCGGCGCTTGGGGCGGGCATGCTCAGTACCGCGTTTGATCTTTGGCGCGGCGTGGGCGTGACCTATGCCTCCGCTTACGGTCGCTACGCACTCGATCAGTTGCCGTGCGACTTCGCATTCGCTGCCGTCGATGCGACAGGAGCCGCACGCGCGGCAAGCGTCGCAGAGCGCTCACTCTGGTGGAGCGACGGCCCGGGCATTGCCCCTAGCGGTGGTGTGCAGATTGTTGGCGGCAATCCCGACCTGTCTGCATTTGAACGCTTGCAATGCCTGCGCGATCTTTATCAAGGCGACCACGCGGCGTCGCAGCATGTGCGTGCCGGTATCGAAGCGACCCGTGCCAGACTGCCGCGGGCCGATTTGCCCATTCTGCTGGTGCACGGTGTGGACGACGGACTGGTGCCGGAAGCCTTCAGCGGCGGTGCCTACGTCGACTGGGTGCGCCGCGCGGGCGATTTCCCAATCAGCCACTGGCGCGTCAACCGCGCACAACACTTCGACGCGTTTCTTGCATTGCCTGCGTTCGGCAGCCGGTACGTGCCGCTGCTGCCGTATGCGTATGCGGGTCTGGATGCGATGTGGCAGCAGCTGGAAGCGGGCACTGACATTGCTGATGCGACCTTTCAACCGACGCTGCGTGGCATGAGCCAGGAACAAGTCAAGACGCTGTCGCGTAGTGATCTGGGATTGGATGGCGGCTAGACGACGCTTGTAATCTGCGCCAGAAAGTGCGGCAACCTTCCCAACCTGGGATTCCCGCGTAGGCGGGAATCCAGAACAACCCGGAATCCCGACTCTTTCCCGCTTGAGGAAGGGGCGGGAGCTTGACTAGGCGGTAGGCTACGCGCCTACAAATTCTTGCCGCTCTCCCAGCCCTTTGCCACTGGCCGGCGATCCTTCTTCACTCGACGCTCTTTTGCCGCGGGCACGCTGCCGATGGCAGCCTTGTTCTTGCGGCGTTCTTCCTTGCTGCGGGCGTCGGTATTGAATTTTGCCTTGCCAGTGACGGGGCCCACGGGCATCTCGCCATGCTTGGGCTCCAACGTCCAATCAAGCATTGACAGCTCTGGCTTATCGTTTGTCGGCATAGAAAGCTCCCGAATCCAAGCGTGCGTGAATACGAACACGGCAACACCGACCAAACGCAGGGTTTGGCCGGCGGCAAATCCATGGACATCGCTGCAAGCAGAAGGCGCAGCCAATCCAGCCAAGCTGCCTTCACGCGGTCTCGACGCCGGGACGCGCCGATTATCTGCCCAACGCGCGGCGTTTTTCCACCAGCTGGGCGAGGATGCTGATGGCGATCTCGTGCGGTGTCTGGGCGTCGATTTCGATCCCGACTGGAGCCCGCAAGTCAGCCAACGCCTGCGCGTGCTCCGGCAGCGCAGCCAACACTTGAGCAATCCGTTTGCCACTGCCCATCATGCCGATGAAGGCAGGCGGCCTTTCGCACAACACTCGCAAAGCGGCGACATCGCAGTGGAAGTCACGGTTGAGGCAGACCGCGAAAAGTAGCCTTTGGGTGTCGAGTGCCAATGCCAGGTGTCTGCAATCGCCGCCCAGCGTCTGCGCATGGGTGAAATTTGTCAGCTCGGTGCAACGCTCGTCATACACCCAGATGTCGAATTCGAGGTAGCGAGCGATATCGTGCAGGGCCAGCCCGCAGTGACCCGCGCCGATGATCAGCAGACGCACGTCGGGTTCGATGACTTGGCTCTCGTCACCGGCGATGCTTTCGGCACTGAGGCTGACTGTTTGTCCCATCTGCAAGGTGGCTGCGACGCTGGCCGCCAGCTCAGCATCTTCGTGACCAGCCCAGCGCCGCAGGCCGATCCGCATGCGACCACCGCAGATGCCTGCCGCACCCTCGCGCCCGGTCAGATCGATCTCGACTTCGCTGCGGGATCCATGACTCGAAAGCAGCAAATGTGCCGCCGCGATCACTTGCGCTTCGGCCAAGCCGCCGCCGACGCTTCCGGAGCGTTGCCCATCGGCGATCAGCATGCGACTGCCACCTTTACGTGGCGTTGCACCACGCGTCTCGAGCACACTGGCCAATACCACTGGCTGATGCGATAGCCAATCGCGCAGGAGGGCGAACAGGCGTTCGCTCATGCTGGCTGGCTCATGCGTGTCTGACGGCGGGCTGTCTGGCGGCGCGCACCCGCTCGATCGCGGTGAGAATGGCTTCCGGTGTCGAAGGGCTGCCCAGTTCCACGCAGCGCGCACGGTCGGCATGGGCGAAAGCCGCCACGGCTTCGCGAATCGCCTCGCGCACGCTGATCGCCAGCATCAACGGCGGTTCGCCGACTGCCTTGCTGCTGAAAATGACCTGTGTGGATGGCGTTTCCGCACTGCGAAACAGGCCGAGTCGAAAATCCTCAGGCACTTCACCGACGGTAGGAATCTTGTACGTGCTCGGCGCGTCGGTGAGCAACTTGCCAGCCGCGTTCCAGCGCAATTCTTCGCAGGTCAGCCAGCCCAGGCCTTGCACGAAACCACCTTCGATCTGGCCGCGATCAATGACTTCGGCCAGCGAGTCGCCAACATCGTGCAGCAGGTCGACGCGACGTAGCCTGTGCACGCCGGTGTATCCGCAGACTTCAACCTCGCTGACCGCCGCGCCGAAAGAAAAGTAGTAGAACGGATGACCGCGGCCGGCTTGCGGATCCCAGCTCAAACCCGGTGTGCGGTAATAACCCGTTGACGAGAGGCTGATGCGCTCGCGATAGGCGGCCGCGACCACTTCTTCGAAGCGCAAATGACGGCCATCCCCCTCACGCAGAAACACTTCGTCATCGGCGAACTGCACCTGCGCTGCCTCACCGCCCAGCAAGTGAGCCGCGACGGGTGCAAGTCGCGCAAGCAGCGTTTCACACGCGGCTTTCACCGCCTGGCCATTCAGATCCGAGCCGCTGCTGGCAGCGGTGGCTGACGTATTCGGCACTTTGTCCGTGCTGGTCGGCATGATCCGAATGCGCGCGGCGGACACACCCAATACGCGGCTGGCGACCGCCAACATCTTGGTGTGCAGACCCTGTCCCATCTCCGTGCCACCGTGATTGAGCTGCACACTGCCATCGGTATAGATGTGGACCAGCGCGCCGGCCTGGTTGTATTCGGTCTTGTTGAAGGAAATGCCGAACTTCACCGGCGTGATCGCGAGTCCGCGTTTGCTGTGCGGGTTGCGCGCATTGAACGCTTCCATCTGCTTTCGACGGGCCAGAAAATCACTGTCGCGTAACAGCTGTTGCCACAGCTCGGCCATGTGGTTGTCGACCACGGGTTGACCATAGTGGGTCTGGTTTCGATCTGCTTCACCGGGTGTGCTTGGCGCGTAGAAATTGCGCTCGCGAATGCTGTGTGCGGGCAGCGCCAGATGACGCGCGATCCGCTCCAGCACTTCTTCGCCGACCAGCATGCCTTGCGGTCCACCGAAGCCTCGAAACGCGGTGTTGGACGCCAGATTCGTGCGCGCGATCAGGCCGGTCACTTCGATGTCCGGACAAAAGTAGGCGTTATCGACATGCACCATCGCGCGCATCAAAACCGGTGGTGAAAGATCACAGCTCCAGCCGCCATCCGCGACCAAATCCACCTTCAGCCCGAGCAGCGTGCCGGCGGCATCGAAGCCCACGTCATAGCGAGCAAAAAACGGATGACGCTTGCCGGTGAGGGTCATGTCCAGCGAGCGAGTCAGCTTGATCCGAACCGGTCGCCCAGTGATGCGCGCAGCAAGCGCAGCGATGGCTGCATACGGATTGGCCTGGGTCTCCTTGCCACCGAAGCCACCGCCCATGCGTTGGCTGCGGCACACCACCCGATTGCTGGGCAGGCCGAGCACGCGGGCCACGATGAGCTGGGTCTCGGTGGGATGCTGGGTCGAGGAGGTGATGTGGACGGTGCCTTCACCATCGATCTCGACCCAACTTGCCTGCGTTTCGAGATAAAAGTGGTCTTGGCCGCCAATCAGCAACTCGCCTTGCAATCGATGTGGCGCGCTGGCCAAGGCCAACTGCGCATCTCCGCGCGCGACTCGCGCAGGCGGCAAATGAAAGGCCTGCGCCGCGATGGCTTGGGCGATCGTTGTCACCGCTGGCAACGGCTCATAACTGACGATGACGCGCTTGGCCGCGGCTTCTGCGAGCGCTTCATCGTCGGCGACCACCCACGCCACTGCTTGCCCGTGGAATTTCACGACGTCATCGGGAATCAATGGCTCGTCGTGGAGGATGGGACCGGTGTCGTTTTCGCCGGGTACGTCGCCGGCGGTCAGCACCGCGTGCACGCCCGGCAAGGCGCGCGCCTGCGTCGCATCGATGGATACGATGCGGGCATGCGCATGCGGCGCCTGCACCGGATACACGCTGAGCATGCCGAGGGGTGGGCGTTGTTCGTCGGTATAGACCGCCCGCCCGGTGACGTGGCCGACCGCGCTTTCATGCCGCCACTGCGTCGACTTGATGCTCATGCGCCATGCTCATCGGGCGAGGCCTCGCTGGGCGTGGTCTCGTTCACGAACCGCAGGAACAGATTGGCGCACAAGGCGCGTCGATAATCGCTGCTGGCGCGGTGATCACTGAGTGGCTCGAATTCGGCGCGCAAGCGGTCGGCTGCGTCAAGGATGACCGCCGAATCGAGTTGTTTGCCGAGCAAAAATGCCTCGGTCGCCAGCGCACGTTTCGGAATCGCTGCAACCCCGCCGAACGCCAGACGCGCGTGAATGATGAAACCCTGCGAGTCGCGCGCCAATGCAAACGCCACCGCGACGATGCTGATGTCGTCGGTTTGCCGTTTGGCGACCTTGGCCGATGAAGACCAGAGGTCTGTTCTACGTGGCAGGCTGACCGCTTCGATCAATTCATCACCGCGGCGCGCCGTCTTGCGGTAGTCGAGAAAAAAATCCGCTGCAGGGACGTCTCGGACTCCATCCAGATCACGCAAGTGGATGATCGCATCCAACGCCAACAGCACCGGCAGCAGGTCGCCAATTGGCGAAGCACTGCCGAGATTGCCGCCCAAGGTCGCGCGATTGCGCACTTGGCGACCCGCGAACCACGGCAGCATTTCGTCCAGAGCGGGGAAAATCCCGTGCAACGCCGATTCCAGCGTGGTGAGCGGCACGCCGGCGCCGATGCGCACCAGTTCGTCGCTGACCGCCAGCTTGCGCAGCGATTCGATCCGATCCAGCGCGATCAGCACCGACGCCAGCGGCTGGCCGTGGCTCAAGTTCACGCCGAGATCGGTACCGCCGGCAAACCACAGCGAATCCGCGTGCTGGGCTTTCAGCGTCAGCGCGTCGGAGACGTTGGTGGGGCTGAAAAACCGCGGCAGTTGCGACGCCGGCAAGGGTTCTCGCGGCTGCGATTTCAGTTGCGCGAAGCGAACGTCTGCAGGCTTGTCACTCGCGAGTCGCGCGGCTGCCTGTCGAATCGGCCCATACCCGGTGCAGCGGCACAAATTGCCCGCAATGGCGTGGTCGTCCAGCGCGTCCTCATGCAAGCCGACGAACAGGCTCATCACAAAGCCCGGCGTGCAGTAGCCGCACTGCGAGCCCGCGCTGTCGACCAACGCCTGCTGCGCCGGATGCAATTGTTGCCCCTCGGCCAAACCCTCCACCGTGATCACCTCGCGCGCGGGCAGTACACCCATCGGCAGCAGGCAGCTGTTCACCGCTTGCAAGTGCGAGGTCCCATCCCTGTCCGTCGCAATCAGGGCGACCGTGCATGCCCCGCAATCGCCATCGGCACAGCCTTCCTTGGTGCCCGTCAATCGTCGCCGCTTGAGCCAGCGCAACAGCGACTCGCGTGGGTCACAATCGGCGAGGCAAACGGGTTCGCCGTTGAGTAGAAACGTCGTGTTCGGATTCATGCGCGGATACTAGCGCAGGGTCGCTGCGCAAGGCTTTCTTCGGCGCGTTTGCTTCCACGTGGCCCGAAGGCATCGTCCGCGAGCCCTGCAAAAACGTCACGCGTTAGCCGGCCTGCTATCGGCATTCCCCACCTTGAGGCAGACTCTTTGGATTGATCGCGATGGAAATCCATATGAGCCTGTCTGCCGCTGATGTGTCCAAGGATCTGCCTGCATTCCTGCATGGCTTGCCCAAGGCCGAGCTGCACATCCATATCGAAGGCTCGCTCGAGCCTGAACTGATCTTCGCCCTGGCCAAACGCAATGGTGTGCCGCTCGCGTATCCAAGTGTCGAATCCCTGCGCGCTGCTTACGCCTTCAGCGACCTGCAGAGTTTTCTCGACATCTACTACGCCGGCGCCAGCGTATTGCTGACCGAGGCCGACTTTTTCGACATGGCGTGGGCGTACTTCCTGCGCGCCAAGGCCGACAACATTCGCCACGCCGAGTTGTTCTTCGATCCGCAAACCCACACCGCCCGCGGCGTGCCGATGGCCACCGTGATCGACGGTTTGCGTCGTGCCTGCGACAAGGCGCAAGCAGAACTTGGGGTGCGCGCGGAGTTGATCCTGTGCTTCCTGCGCCATCTTTCTGAAGATGAAGCGCTGGCCACGTTTGAAGAAGCACAGCCGCATATGGGCAAGTTCATCGGCGTTGGCCT
The DNA here is from genome assembly GCA_052390415.1 of Pseudomarimonas sp. Classification (GTDB taxonomy): domain Bacteria; phylum Pseudomonadota; class Gammaproteobacteria; order Xanthomonadales; family Xanthomonadaceae; genus JANNWF01. The sequence continues at coordinate 12,360 of JBQTGY010000001.1, forward strand.
GGATTCCAGCGAACTTGGCCACCCGCCCGAAAAATTCGCCCGCGTCTTTGCGCAGGCCCGCAAGCAGGGTTTGCGCGCCGTGGCGCATGCGGGTGAAGAAGGGCCGCCTGCCTATATCTGGAGCGCACTGGACGTTCTGAAGGCCGAGCGCATCGACCATGGCGTGCAGGCGCTCAAAGATCCCGCGTTGGTCGCGCGCTTGGTGGAGCAGGGCATCCCACTGACGGTCTGTCCGCTGTCGAACATCAAGTTATGCGTATTCAAGTCGCTAGCCGATCACAACCTGCGCCAGCTGCTGGATGCAGGCCTGGTCGCCACCGTGAATTCGGACGATCCGGCCTATTTCGGCGGCTATCTCAATCAGAATTTCACTGAGACCTTCGCCGCGCTGGATCTGAATGCCCGCCACGCCGCGACGCTTGCGCGCAATAGTTTTACCGCCAGCTTCGCCAGTGACGCGCAGAAAGCTGCCGACCTCGATGCATTGGACGCCTACCTGGAACACGCCGGAGTACGTTGAGTCATGGGCAGACTCACCACCCACGTGCTCGACACTGCACACGGCAAGCCGGCAGTCGGCGTCGTCATCCGCCTGTACGGCTGCACGGCAGATGGCAGGCAGCTGCTCGCCCAGCACGTCACCAACAGCGATGGGCGCTGCGCCACCGCGTTGTTGCAGGACGAACACTTCAAGGTCGGCCACTACGAACTGGATTTCGACATCGGTGATTATTTCGCCGCGTTCGGAGTCAGCGTGCCTGAGCCACGCTTCATCGACGTCGTGACCCTGCGCTTTGGCATCAGTGACGCCGGCGCGCATTACCACGTGCCGCTGCTCGCTTCACCGTTCAGCTATTCGACCTACCGCGGAAGCTGATCCACTCATGGCTGATTATTGGATTGAAGCCGCGGGACTGCTGCTGCGCTGGTTACACGTGATCGCGGCGATTGCCTGGATCGGCGAGTCGTTCTATTTCGTCGCCCTGGATCGCGGTCTCAAGCCGGCCAAACAACCGAGCAGCGGACTGTCCGGTGAGTCGTGGTCGGTGCATGGCGGTGGCTTCTATCTGAAGCAGAAGTTCCTGCCCGCGCCGCCGCAGCTGCCGGACGAATTGCACTGGTCCAAGTGGAAGTCCTACACCACCTGGTTGTCCGGATTTGCGCTGTTCGCTTTGATGTATCTGTTGTCGCCACAGGTCTATCTGATTGATCCAGCCGTAGCCGCGTGGTCACCAACGGAAGGTGTGCTGCTGGCGTTGGCGCTGCCCGTGGTCGGCTGGTGGGTGTATGACGGATTATGTCGACTGATCGGCCCGCGCGATGACCTGCTCGGCGTGCTGGTCGCGGTGTTGGTGGTTGCCGTGTGCGTGGTGGCCACGCAGATGTTTGCCGGTCGCGCTGCGTTTCTTCTCGCTGGCGCCACTCTCGCCACGATCATGTCGGCCAATGTGTTTTTCGTCATCATCCCCGGCCAGAAACGCATGGTCGCCGCCTTGCAAAGCGGTGCCACGCCCAATCCCCTGGATGGTGCGCGTGGCAAGCAGCGCTCGGTGCACAACACCTATTTCACCTTGCCGGTGGTGTTCGCGATGCTGTCGACCCACTACGCGACCGCCTTCGCGCATCCACATAGTTGGGCGGTCCTGGCCTTGTTCATGGCCGCTGGCGCCTTGATTCGGCAGTTTTTCGTGCTCTGGCACAGTGGTGGCAGGGCGTGGTGGTTGCTGGTTTCTGCGTCAGTGATTCTGGCAGTGTTATTTGTGTGGATGGCGCCTGCGTCAAGGCCGAGCCCTGCACATGACTCAGCATCGCAAGTGACAGGCGTTCCAGTCGCGGCTGCGCCGGTGGCTTCAAAGCTGCCAACCGTCGATCAGCCCGCCGGCATCCAGACTGCCGCGCTCGGCACCGATACCACCACCATGCTCGGCATTGCTCAGCGCCGCTGCATCGCCTGCCATTCTGCTCAGCCAACAATGATGGCCAGCGCCCCCAAGGGCAGCCTGTTCGAGCGCGCCGAGCAGTGGGAAGTGCAGGCAGCACTGATTCACCGCCAAGTCGTGGAGTTGAAAATCATGCCGCCGGGCAACGTCACCGGCCTTACCGACGCCGAACGCGCGGCGATAGATGGGTGGTTTCGCGGTCTGACCAACGCGACGAAGTAGGGCGGGTCTTGACCCGCCGCTTGCATTGAAGCGGCATGAATTTGGCGGGTCAAGACGTCAACACCCGCCCGACAAAGGCCTGCCATCCAATTCAACAGCGCAAACGCATCGACTCCCGCTTGCGTTCCTGCGCCGCCGGACTGTCGAAGCCCTTCGACTCGGAGTGAGTCCAGGCTTTTTCGATGTAACTGGCCGCATCGGGTGTCTTGCATGCAGTGTCGCCGTGATCGATCTCGACTACACCGATCCGTTGCGCGGCGGCGATGGCTGCCACTCGCAGCGCCGCGCTGCGGCAGCCGATGGAAATGAGCGTGCGGTTCATCACGTCGCGCTGACCGTTGGGCGCCGAGTGAATGCCGCTCTCGATATCACGCAGACGTTCGACAAACCAGGTCTCGGCGATGGACTCATCGCTCATTGCCAGCGCACCGACCAGTGTCCAACCGACACAACGTTGGGGTTCATTCGAGGCAACCAGCCAGCGCTCGACACAGCGCTGGCCGTACGGACCCTCAGCCGCTATCTGGGCGACATAGCTGCAACACATCGCCGCGCTGGGTTCAGACGCCCAGGCATCGAGTTGTGCCTCGGACATCCGTTGTGGATCGACCACCTTGACCGCCAGATTGCGGGCATCAAAGTTGTTGGTCTGCCACAGCGCCAAGGCCAATTCGTGGTCAACCTTGATCTTCTTGCGCAGCGTCTGCAGGGTGGCAAAACTCACCCCGAACATCGGCTGCGTGACGCGGTGGCGGGTGTAGGTCTTGCGCGTCTGCTCCGAGCCCGCCGCCTCCAACGCCGCCATCGCTTCAGACAATGACATTTTCGATGCGGCCGCCTTGTTCGACGCCGGCTTGCGCACTGCAGCGGATTTCGCGGGCATGAGTCTTTTCCTCCAGGACTGATGGGGTCACGCGCGATGAAGATATATACGACGACGGCGGCTGCAGCCTTGTCAATCCATCGCGGCAGCGTATCGGGCCAGCAACGCCAGTCTGTTCGGGTCGCCCTTGCCGGAGCTGGAATCAAGCAAGCAACAACATCGACTCACTCAGATCGGACCGCGTGCCCACGGCCGCACCGAACCGCTCGACCCACGGTGCTCATATGTACTTCGGCTTCCATGCTGCCGGGTTTTCCACCTACGAATAATCTGAATGGCCTTTCTGAGCGTCGTGCTGGTCCCTGGTCCGGTCAGCAAGCCCGCGGGTGCCGATGTGGAAGTTGGTGTTGGCTTTGCGCAAGCGCTGGGCAGCATGCGCCCACAGCGGACACTGCACCGCGCAGCGCGCAAAAAGTGGCTTTGGACTTCCGATCCTTTTCCTACTCGAACCCGTTCGCAAAGATGTTCGGACCGCCGCCGGCCGTGAAACAGCCCAGCGTGACGTTGTTGGCCACGCGCGGGTTGAGCAGCGTGCGGTGGGCGGTCGCGAAGACCTCGCTGGAAGTGCAGCCGGGGATATCGTTGAGGTGGCAGTAGGACATCAGCGTGCCGCGCACATTGGGCACGCCGTTGAGCGTGGCCGGCGACGGGCAGACCTGGGTGCCGGTGAAGCAGCCGCTGCCTTCGCCGCTGAAGCACTGGTCGATCGGAGTGCCGCCCGTCGGCGTGTTGCCAGAGCTTGAATTCGAGCAGTGGGTGTGGAAGGCACCGAAGTTGTGGCCGAGTTCGTGCGCCAGCACGAGCGTGTCGTGGCTGGCATTCGAGCCGGCGAACAGGAACACCTGGGTGGCGCTGTAGTGACCGTTGTTGGCGCCGGTGCTGGTGCAGTAGTTGACGTTGGGGCTGGTCAGCACCGCAGCGATTCCCGAGGAACTGAAGGAATCGTCGGACTTGCCCGAGACCAGCATCGCGAAGGCGCGCGAGACGGCGCCCTGGTTGGTTGCCCAGAAGGCCGAGAACTCGTCCAACTGGTCTCCGACATCGGCGCCGACCGGGGTATTCCACGGGTCCGGCGTTCCCGAGGTGCGCAGGATCGTGGTGCCCTGCAGCAGGGTCAGGGCGAGATCGCGCTCGTAGATCACGTTCATGGACGCGAACAGTTGCGCGAAGTAGTTGGTGGCGCTGGTGGTGTTGTTGGCGAACTTGATCTGCAGCAGTTCGTTGTCGGTGTCGATGGCGACCGTGCCGGAGCGCGAGGCCGTGCCGGCCGGAGCGGCGGGCGGCGTGCTGCCGGCGGACGAATCACCCAGGCGCATGTCCAGCGGCGAATTGGCACAGGCGAAGATCGCGGCGCGGCCTTGCGCGTCTTCGCGCGCGGGGCTGAGTTCGAAGACCAGGCCCGCGCCGTCGTCCTGTGCCGAAATCCCCATTGTTCGACCGTCGTCGGCAATCAGCACGCCGCTGGCCTGGCGACCGTCGGCGGACATCGACAGCGCCAGTCGAGGCGCGCCGGACACGCTGTCGTCGGCGCGGAAATGATGCCAGTCGCTGCGTGGCAGCTCCTGCAGGCCCGTGGCAGTGGCCTCGTACACTTTCGCACCGGGTGCGTAGACCTCGACGCGGCGCATGCGCACGCTCGCGCTGCGTTCGCCGCCGAGCGGAAGCTCGGCCAGCTCGGCGCTCTGGCCGACTTCCAGCCGCAAGGCTGCACGCACCTCGCTACGCGTCATCTGTGCCGCCGGCAGCACCGCCGGCGCCAGGATCAAGCCGATCGCCCACCACATCGATGCACGCATGCCGGATTACCACGTTGGCCGGTCGCCAGCGTACGCCGGTCATCGAATGCCAACAATCGGGTCATGGGTGTCCACGTTCGCACCGTGGGTGTCCACGTTCGCACCGCGTGAACCTCGATGCCGACGTGCGCGAATGCTTGGCCGAGCGCGCCAACGGCATCGACCTCGGCCGACTCGTCAACGATCTGCTCAAACGCGACATCGACTTGATCGATGCCGCCAAACAAAACGCCCGGCGCAGGGCCGGGCGTTGGGGCGGGCGAACAAGCGCGACTGAAACTTGCGCGAAATCAAATGGCTCTGACCTTATCGATCCCTATCGATCCGCGGCGCATTGGTGACCCCCATTGACCTAGACTTGCCCCGCCTCTGTGTCCGCTCCGCTGGCTCTATTAATCGGGTTGTTTGGTTTAGTAGATAACGCCCAGAAAATTACTCCAAAAAGCACCATGGCGATAAGGAACAAGAACAGCGACTTAAGAAGTGGAGGGCTGCTAAGAATATTGCTGAAGTCGATGCGCATAACACCTCCAAACTTCGACAGCCAATAGGGAAATGGTGGAATAACAATTGCCAATGACGCGAGTGCAGCAACGAACCACTTTATTCGCGGGAGCGATTTCGCAACAAGGATACAAGCAGCAATGGCAAGCATAGAGACTTCGAGATTTAGAGTTGCAGATCTTCCCCAGGCTAAAATGGGCATGACACCGGGAAGCAACAGAAATAAAATCGCCATGCCTGCGGCGGCAAGCCGAAGGGTGGCGCTTCTAACGTGCGTCATCGATATTCCATTTATTTCCCAGTTCCCACACGTTATTAATATAATCACCAAGGAAGGGTAATGCTTGCGGCAAAGCCCACCCTTCGCCAATTGAAATCGCTTCGCCGTTCACAGATCCCCTTAGTACGTATCCGAAATGCAGCCCGTGCCCGGGGCGTGTCACATTTATTATCCAAGTATCGGAACCATTCTTGAAGCTATAGCTTTTGACAGGGCTGTCTCCATCATTGCCGGGGAGTATGCCACCAGCGTCAGCGAGGAAGCCCCGGGCTCCGTCGGGGTTTGCATTATTGTTGGTCCCTTCCGGAGAAGCTGGATTATTTTCCTTCGCGGGGGTCGGATTCCTAACCATGGAGTCCTGAACCGATACATCGTTCTTCGTGTGCGGAGTACGGATATCGTAGTCATGGCTAGTTATGGATCCACTCTTGTAAGTGCCCTGAATTCCGGGTGGAGTGTCAAATGTGATACTTTGCGGAATGCGCGTGCCGGTCACCCGGATTGTGCAGGTAGTTTTGTCGTTGTTGGAAACGCAGTCGCGCCCATCGGGATCAATATTAGAGTACGGATTGTTATTGGCATACCAATACCGATTGAAGTTCCCTCCGTTCGCGGTCGACACATCCACCGGATCCGGCGACAAAAACCGCATCGCCACTGGGTCATAGTAGCGGGCCTTCATGTAAGTCAGCCCGCTGCTGGCGTTTTCCACGTGGCCGGCGTAGGCAGGGCCGTCGTGGTAGTTCCAACCCAGCAGCACCGAGCCATACGGCGCGCGAATGTCCTCGGTCGCGGTGACTACGGTGGAAAGTGCGTCGGTCTTGAATCGAACCGACCCCACATTGTCACTGTGCAGGGCCAGGTACTTGCCGTCATCCAACTCACCAACCATGCGCCCGGCCAGGTAGCCATACTTCTTGATTTTGCCAGTGCTGCTGTTCTTCTCGAACATCAAGTCACCGGCTTGCGAGTACACCTGCCAGGTTTTGGTCGTGCCGACCTGGGTGCGCACTCGGTGGCCGTTGGCGTCGTAACGATAGGTCTCGCTGGCAGTCGTCGAGAGATTTTGACTTGAGAGCATGCGATGCGCGCTATCCCAGGTCATCACAAAGTTTTCGGTGACATCGGGGCCGCGCCGCAGACTCCGAGTGAGGGCTTGCCCTCGCGCAGGGATCAATGGGGTCAGTGGATCAATGGGGTCAGGGATCAATGGGGTCAGAGCCGTTGATTTCGCAGGGCAAGCGGCGTAGCGTCAGCTAAATCCGAATTGGGAGGAGTCGCCATGGCTCGTTTGCCGAGGCTTAGCTTGGCTGGATGCCCCCAGCACGTAATCCAGCGCGGCAATAATCGCGAGGCCTGCTTTTTCGCGGAGGCTGATTACACGGCCTACTTGTCATTTCTAAAAGACGTGGCAGTGAAGCACCAGATTGCAATTCATGCTTTCGTGCTGATGACCAATCATGTCCACTTGTTGCTGACGCCCAGCGACCAACAGGGCATCAGCCGCATGATGCAGGCTCTGGGGCGCAAGTACGTCCAATACTTCAACTTCACCCATGGCCGCAGTGGAACGCTGTGGGAAGGGCGTTACAAGTCAACCGTTGTAGATGCAGAGAACTACTTGCTGACCGTGTACCGATACATCGAACTGAACCCGGTGCGGGCCAGTATGGTGAGCCACGCATCGGTCTATCCGTGGTCCAGCTATCAGGGCAATGCGGTCGGCAAGCCCATCGCGTTGCTGACACCGCATCCGCAGTATCGACGCCTGGGCAAGACCGATGAAGAGCGACAAGGCGCTTATCGAATGCTGTTTCGTGGCCAGATGTCAGATCGCGACCTGGCAGCGATTCGCGACTCAACCAACAAAGCATGGGTGTTGGGAGATGATCGGTTCAAGGCACAGATCGAAGCAAAAACTGGGCGTCGCCCGGAGCGATCGGGGCGAGGCGGGGATCGGAAGTCGGCTGAGTATAAACAGGCGAGAAATCAATGACACTGACCCCATTGATTATTATTCGCGAGGGCAGCCCATGCAATCATGGACTCAACAAGTCCCATGCATGTAGACGCTCATGGTAATCCGCTTCACTATGTGAGCAATAAGGGGCATAGCCCCACGGACTTCATCGGATTGGAAACTGTTGACCACTTGACCCCCCATATTCTCAGGTCGATGGACCTTAGATTGAATGCTGCGTTGAACCGGATTATTCCGGGTTCCGGGCTTCCTAGTGGGCGGCCATAGTGCGTCACGTCCTGACAGCACTTTCATTCGCCGGAATTGCATGGACAATTGCGTTCATCAGCATCGCGGGCGTGGGCAACATCGACTTGCTGCCGTTCGCTGCGATTGCTGCAGTTACGTCGCCTAGAGAGTATGTGTACTTCCTTAACGTTGTCGCTGTTTGTGCTGGTGCGCTGGGATGGGGGGGTGTCGGTCGCCGTCGCTCGCAAGCGAAAACGAAAAGCTCAGCTGGAGAGGAGGGGCCTCTAGTCCGGAGAATCCCAGGGTCACCATTTCGCCGCCCGGGTCAGCTGGGACGATGAAGCTTCTCCCGTTTTGTCCCAGACTGGTGCTGGTGATCCTGTAACCGAGCCGGGGTCGCGAAGCCGGAGCTTTCGTCGAGCGCATGCAGGCGCTGGCACTTTCCACTTCAGAAGACCTGAACATCCCACACGCTCAGCGTCGTCCGCCAGCGCCGACGCTTCCACACTTCCAGCAGCAGTACCCAAGCCGCGACGCGGCGATGCGGGCCGCTTGGGCGACGGGTGAGTACAGCTACGCCCAGATTGGAGCCCACTTCGGAGTACATCTGAGCACGGTGGGTCGGGCTGTTCGGAGCGCTCGTGGCAAAGAGTGAAGAAGTAAGCAAGCCGACTGCATGTCTTGGTTGATTCCAGCCTTGCGCACGGACCACGCACTTGGACCCGCCGACGCTTGATCGAAATTGGCCTGTCTTGGTTAGCCTGAGCCGAACCGAAACAATCGCCGGATTCGGAACATGCCCTTGGCTTCAACATCGTCCAAGCTCAATGGTCTTCCAGCCGGATCCAACGCAAGCGCCAGACCCACCTCACCTCCGCCGCCAAAGGAAAACACTGCCTTGCTGCAAGCGGGCCGATTGAAGCGCGTCAAGCTCGATTCGTGGCATGTCAATCAACGCGGCCTCGATGGGCAGCAGGCGCTCGCCAAGGGCGGCATCGCCTACGGCAACCAATTCCGCGATCTGCTCCAAGGTGAGCATTTTCGGGGAGTGGAATGGCACCATGCTCGGTAAAGGCGAGCGGTAGGTTGCGGCGACCGCCCAACGTGATCTCGCAGTTTGCAATTTCAAGTGCGCGGCGTCGGTGGCATCGAGTTCAAGCAGAAAGTCGGCGGGGATCACGATCCGCCGGTGCAAGGTATCCAATTGGCGGACCTCCAACATGCGAAAGCCGGCACGAAGCCGGCTTTCGGTTGGGATTGCTAGGCAGTTGGCCGCTTCGGTCAGCTGCCTATATGGGCTAGAGCCAACCCGTCAAATGCATCAATTGCAGCCCTGTACCAGGACGTTGTCGATGGCCCAACCGTTGGGGGCTGATCCCACCGTGTTGCTGTCGGAAGTGGAGCGGAAACGGAAGCGGATGTTGCCGCCCGCGAAGCCGTCCAGCAAGAACACCGAGCGCACGGAATTGCCACCTGCCGGTTGACGGCACCACGCCTGATTCGGCGCGCCTGGATTGCCGGAAGAGAGTTGGCCCGGATACGGGTCAGCCAAGTTGCGCTGGTTGCCCAAGGGCAGCCAGTTGGTGCCGCCGTCCGTGCTGTACTCAACGAAACCACCATCCCAGCAATTGACTGGACCGTCCGTCTCATAGTTGTGGTAAGCGTCAAATGCCAGAATCAGAGGAGACTGGTTGGCAGGCAATGCGATGACTGGCGATATCAGACGCTGGTCACCCGTAGGCTCGGAGTTGGCTGCGTACCAAGCACGCGTGGTGATGCCGGATCCTGCAGGTGGCACCACCTTGTTCCAGGCGCTGGCGGCCAAACCCTGGTCGGTTTGGGTCGTCCATGCAATCGCATCGCCACTGATGTCATCGCTGAATACTTGAGTCGGGTTGGTGCCGCCAGGGCAGGTTCCGGCCACACCGGTGGTGAAGCTGCGAACGGTTGACACAGCACCGACGCCGCAGAAGTTGCTCGGGGTCACGCGCCAGAAATACTGCGTATTGCTGTTCAGCAACACCTGACTCGTGAAGGTGGTTCCACTGACGGTGCCCGAATCAATGATCTGGGTGAATCCGGCGTTGGTGGATACCTCAATGAAGTAGGTGACCGCGCCCGCTGCCGCTGCCCAACTGAAAGTTGGACGAGTGACGACGCCCGTTCCGGCGGACGCGGGTGAGGTCAAGCTTGGCGCAGGTGAGGTGGCGGAGGAAACGCCGAGGTTGAAGGTCGCCGAGCGGTTGAGAGCCCCAGCGGTGCCATTCACTTGCGCGGTATACACGCCATTTGCAAGCGCTGCCGAGCCATTCAGGGTGACCGTGCTGCTGGCGCCGGGAGCCAACGATGGCGTGCCAAACACCATGGTGACACCGGCGGGAACGGGGCCTTGGCTCAGCGTCACATTGCCACCCAAGGTGCCGAACTCGCCCACACGCACGCTGCCCACGGCATTGCTGCCGCAGACGGCGATTTGCCCGACGGGCGTGGTCTCGAGGACAAAGTCAGCATCACCGCAGGTCGGGAACTTGGCCGAACAGATGCGGGTGTTCCAGGACGAGTTTGAAGTCGTCGCGTAGTACTCGTTGGTAAACCAGAACGTGCACTCGTCGTCCGGGTCAACGCCCATGGTGGCGTAATCGCCCCAACGTGCTCGGCCTTGGAACAGTCCAAGCTGTGCACCGGTGCCGGTGGGGGAGCATTGAGTCTCGGAGCGCAGGGTACCCGCAGGATCATTGCGCAGACGACCCGCCATGCGGATCTCCGGATTCAAGGTGGCGCTGGCAACGTTGTAACCCAGCATGATGTTGCCGGAACGGTCCATGTTGATGCCGCCCATCCAGCGGCTGTGGCCGTCGGGAGCATATGTGCCTTCGTCGACCACACGTTTGGACGAAACCACGGCCGGAACGCTGTTGTCCTGGAACTCACCGATTTCAAAGCCGCTGGTGAATACATCGCTACCGCGCGGGGCGGGTGGTCCCGGCGTGAAGCCGAAATTGACCCATCGCGCGCCGGCCTGATTCGCTCCCACATTGACCGCGTGATTGATCACACCTTGCGCTTCCGCAGGGCCGGTCTCGCCGAAGCTGCGAATGGCAGCCAGATACATGGTATTGCCACCGAAATCGTCAAGGCGCGTAGTCGAACTCAGCTGCGGAATGTCGTTGAGGCCAATGACGAATGGCTGCGACTCCACAAACGTCGGGGTCGGATTGAACTCTGCATTGCCAGCTGCCCAATTGACGCACACATCCCAGAGGTCATAACCGGGGCCGGAGCTGGAAAAATGGACAAACACGGGGCACATCCCCGCCGGCAGCGGATTTTCGCCTTCCACATGGAAGGGAATCGCACCGAAGGTATCGATGGCACCGAAGCGGATGAATTGGGCCGACTGGCCTTCCAACATTCGGCGGCGTTCGACCAGCGCGAATGAGGAGCCGGCGAACGATGCTCCAAATTCATGCATCGACAGGACGTATGCATCCTGGCCGCCATCTTCGGTTACCCAGACGCCCATCTTTCCGTAGTCGTTGAACAGCGGATACGAAAATGCGTAGCGATGGTATGAGCCGAGGGGATCCTCAGTCGTGGATACCGCGATGCATTGCAGGAAGGGTGCGGCTGTGGTGCTGGTGAAAGCGAACTGACTGACTACCCAGCGACGCGCATGACCATCCCATAACACCAGCGGATCGCCCCGATTGGTGGTCTGGCAAAGGCCGCCGAAGCCTGTAAAGAATGAGTTTCCGGGAACCACGTCGTCCGGATCGTTGGGGATGTCAACGATGGCACCTGTCGTCTTGTTGAACAGTGCCCAGCTGGTGTTCACCCATTGGAAGTAGTGATCAGGACCGATGTCGCCGGTGGTATCGGGTGGCACGCCGCCGCCGCCCAAGCCGATGCGCATGCCGTTGGCAGCAACGATGGTCGCCGGCGTGGGTGCGCCAGATACCGAGCGCTGGACCGGCGGAATGGGACCAAGCTGTTCACCCGGCGCCATGTCGTCGAGGTCCAGGAAAATATTCGGAACCACATACTCGGCGGGGTTGGTGACCACCGGCTGCGGCAAGTCGCGGAGGATGTCGCGCAGCGGACGCGAGGTGTCGTGATGCACTTCCCGCACGGCGGTCATCTGTTGCTTGGGTTGCGTTGCCGGCACATCGGCGGCTACCGCAACCAAGGGTCCGTAAAGCGCGAGCATCAGCGCGGCGTGCAGGGGCTTGAATGTGCGCATCAGAATGCCTCGTTGAGGTGAGTCAGACATGGTGGGATTACGACTTGCTGGCGTCTTGCTGGCGAGTGAGGCGCTGCAGGTAGGCGGAGAACATACGCTTAGTTTCGGTCGGCGTCGCGTCCCTCGCCAGTGCGCGGGTCACGGCGTCCCGCTCTTTGTCCTCGCCCAAGGCACGCAGCGCGAGGGCAGCCTGTTCGGCCAGCACGGGTGGGCCACTGAGCCAGCGCTCCAGCGCGGGCGCAGAAGCAGTAACCGGGTGCCGCTGCAGGATCAACAGTGCGGCGAGGATCAACTGGTCGTTGCCGTCGTGGGTAAGCAAATCACGCGACATTTCTTTCGCGATCCGCGCTGCCGAGCGCACAAACCAGTCCTCGCCGAATACCGGTGAGCGATCACTGGCGGCCAGCAGCAAGCGCGCCCGCGCGGTGACAAGTTGGTCGGAATCCTCGACGACCTTGCGCACCTGTCTGGCTTCCGCCGCGCTTAGTCGATCAAATGTCGCCGGGCGCAGCACCAGTTCGGCCGACCACAGATCGACCATGGCGGGTTCGGATGCCTGCAAACCTTTGATGATGGTTTGCCGATAGTCGGCAAGCAGTTCGACATCCTTGTGCTTGCGATCCAGCAGCTCGCGCATGGCGGCGGTGTCGGCGAACACGGCCGGACTGGCGCCATCAATGTGCAACAACAGGCGCCGGTCGGGACGGCGCACTTCCTTGCGCACTTTCAAAGGCGCGCGCTGAACATCCGAATAGACTATCAAATAGCGCTGACCTGCGGGCAACGACTTGCGGTCGCTGGGTAGAACCAACAGGTCGATTTCTTCGGCGGCCTGACTACCCAGATCGCCGCGCAGCACTTCATGCACTCGCACACGCACCCGCGAATCCGCGTCCGACCAAGCGACCGGCTCGGCGGATATGACCACGAAATGCGGGTGCCGCAACGCTTGTAACGGTGGGTAGAGGGGCGCCGCCTGCGCTTGCAATGCAAGCATCAAAAGGGCGAGAGGGGCGAGCAGGTAGCGCGCCGCAATATCTTGAAGTGCCGGTTTACGGAGCCATCTCATTCAGGTGGTCACCAGGGTAGTCAGCCCTGAACCCTCGCACGAAGCGAGCATTCGTTCAATGGTGAAGACGTGAAAATCGAGGCGCCATATCGTTTCGACGTCAAGGCGACGACCTTCGGCCAGTCCCCCTGCATGTTATGCCTGAGGTGCAAATGGTGCTGAGGTTGTTCAGGCAACGCGTGCGCTGCTTGAGCAGCATGCGGCTTCGGGCTACACTTCGCCGGCTTTACGTCCCCCGATCTATCTCATTCGAACACTCCATCCGGCGGGTCATGCGGTGCGTCGTCGTGTCTACGAACGTTCCTGCGGATCCCGCGACTACGAGGTCACCATGTCCATCGACACCAGCAAGATCATTGAAGATTTCAAACGCGGCCCGGCCGATACCGGTTCCCCGGAAGTGCAGGTTGCTCTGCTGTCTGCCCGCATCGAGCAGCTCACCGGCCACTTCAAGATTCACAAGCAGGATCACCACTCGCGTCGTGGTCTGTTGATGTTGGTCAATCAGCGCCGGTCGCTGCTTGGTTACCTCAAGAAGAAAGATGCCGAGCGCTACAAGACCTTGATCGAACGTCTGGGTCTGCGCCGCTAACAGGTTTTTACCTCTCGGTCGGCTCCCACTTTCGACGAGCGGGGCCGACCCCTCGGCCCGCTTGGGGCCAGAATCCGACAAAGGTCAACACATCGTGGCGAAAGTTACCAAATCGTTTCAGTACGGCGCGCATACGGTCACTCTTGAGACTGGCGAGATTGCCCGCCAAGCCGGTGGCGCCGTCATCGTCAGCATGGGTGACACCGTGCTGCTGGTCACCGCCACTGCCAACAAGAATGTGCGTCCGGGAATGGACTTCTTCCCGCTGACGGTGGATTACCAGGAAAAGTTCTACGCCGGTGGCCGCATCCCGGGTGGCTTCTTCAAGCGCGAAGGCCGCTTGACTGAAAAAGAGACGCTGAACTCGCGCCTGATTGATCGGCCGATCCGTCCACTGTTCCCGGAAGGCATGCGCAACGAAGTGCAGGTCATCGCCACCGTGATGTCGATGAATCCGGAAATCGACGGCGACATCCCGGCGTTGATCGGCGCGTCTGCCGCGTTGTGCCTGTCCGGCGTGCCGTTCAAGGGTCCGATCGGTGCTGCCAAAGTCGGTTACGCCGACGGCAAATACATCCTCAACCCGACCGCCACTGAACTCAAGACCTCGCAGCTTGAGTTGGTCGTCGCTGGTACCACCAGCGCCGTGTTGATGGTGGAATCCGAAGCCGCGCTGCTGTCTGAAGAAGTGATGCTGGGTGCGGTGATGTTCGGTCACCAGCAATTCCAGACCGTGATCAACGCGATCAACGAATTGGTCGCCGAGGCTGGCAGCAAGACCTTCACCTGGAACGCGCCGGCCGCCAATGACGACCTGATCGCCGCCATGGTGGCCGCGTTGGGTTCGCGTTTGGCCGATGCCTACCACGTGCGTGAAAAATCCCTGCGCAAAGACGCGATTTCCGCGCTGCGCAAGGAAATGATCGATACGCTGAAAGTAAGCGGCGAAGCACAGGGTTGGACCGCCGACCTGATCGGCAAGGAGTTCAACGAACTCGAATATTCGACCATGCGCGAAATGGTGTTGGCCGAGAAGGTACGCATCGATGGTCGTGACTTGAGCACGGTGCGCGGGATCGCCGTTCGTACCAGCATCCTGCCACGTACCCATGGCTCGTCCCTGTTCACCCGTGGCGAGACCCAAGCCATCGTCACCACCACGCTGGGCACTGCCCGCGACGGACAGGTGATCGACGCGGTCAGCGGCGAGTACAAGGAACACTTCCTGTTCCATTACAACTTTCCTCCGTTCTGCACCGGCGAGACCCGCCCGATGCTGGGCCCGAAGCGCCGCGAAATCGGCCACGGTCGCCTGGCCAAGCGTGGCGTGTTGGCAGTGATGCCGAGCATGGAAGAGTTCCCCTACACGGTGCGCATCGTGTCGGAAATCACCGAATCGAACGGTTCCTCGTCGATGGCCTCGGTCTGCGGTTCGTCCTTGGCGCTGATGGACGCGGGCGTGCCGATCAAGGCACCGGTCGCCGGCATCGCGATGGGACTGATCAAGGAAGGCGATCGCTTCGCCGTGTTGTCGGACATCCTCGGTGATGAAGATCACCTCGGCGACATGGATTTCAAGGTCGCCGGCAGCGCCACGGGCATCTCGGCCTTGCAGATGGACATCAAGATCGAGGGCATCACCGAAGAGATCATGAAGATCGCGCTCGGTCAGGCCAAGGAAGGACGCCTGCACATCCTCGGCGAAATGGCCAAGGGTTTGTCGGCGCCGCGTCCGGAAATGTCCGAGTTCGCACCGCGTTTGCTGACCATCCGCATCCACCCGGACAAGATCCGCGAAGTGATCGGCAAGGGTGGTTCGGTGATCCAGGCGATCACCAAGGAAACCGGCACCCAGATCGACATCCAGGACGACGGCACCATCGTCATTGCCTCGGTCAACCGTGCCGCGGGCGAAGCCGCCAAGGCGCGCATCGAGCAGATCACGTCCGACGTTGAGCCGGGCCGCATCTACGAGGGCAAGGTTGCCAAGCTGATGGACTTTGGTGCGTTCGTCACCATCGCGCCGGGCAAGGACGGATTGGTCCACGTCTCGCAGATTTCCAACGAGCGCGTCGAGAAGGTTTCCGACAAGCTGAAGGAAGGCGATATCGTCAAGGTCAAGGTGCTGGAAGTCGACAAGCAGGGCCGCATTCGGCTGTCGATGAAGGCTGTCACCGAAGGTGAAGGCGAGAGCGCCTGATTCTTGCGGTGATTGAGTGATAGAAAAAAGGCGAGCGCAAGCTCGCCTTTTTTGTTGGCGCAGTGGTGGCATTGCCGGCTGTTGTAGGACCGTGCGCATCGAAGGCGTGGCTGCGAAGCGGCCCAACGGCGGAAGCCGCGATGGAATCGGCCTCAAGGCACGTCCATCGCGGCTCCGTCGCTGCCACTAACATGTCATTGGGTGCGTCTTGACGCACCAGCACTTGGCTGGAACCGGAGCCGGTGCGTCAAGACGCACCCTACCTCGGTCCTACAAAAGCTGGCCTCGCGATGCATTGGCCGACTTGTGTGCCGCCTATACTTGAAGTGCGTGGCAAGCCAAGAAATTTTGAATAACCGGAGTGTTTCCCGATGAGTGCAACCCCACCCAACGATCCATTGGCCTTCGGCCGCCAGCTTTGGCAACAGTGGAATGACGCCCTGCAAACGGCCGTGCCGAGCGCGAGCGCCGCACCGGCCATGCCGGATTGGACCTCGGCCATGCGCCAATGGACCGAGCTTGCCGGTGGCGGATCCATGGACGCCAATCGTGCTGCTGACAAACTGGGCATGCACGGTCAACAGTTTTTCAGCTTGATGCAGCAGTTGGTGCAGCGCGCCAGCGCCGGTGTTGGCCCCACCTCGATGCCGGACCTGACCACGTTGTGGCGCACTCAGTTGGGCGATGGCAATCCCATTCATGACGCACTGAAGCAGATCACCGCAGAGGGCGCGCGCAGCTGGGAACAGTTGTTCGAAGGTGCGCGTGGCGCGATGCAGCCGGCGATGGCCGAGCTGATGTCGACGCTCAAGTTGCCGGGGTTCGGACAAGGTCGCGAGCGCCAGGCTCAAGTCGGTGAATTGATTGCCGCGCAGGTGGCCCAAGCGGAAGCCGTGCAAGCGTATCAACGCTTGCTGCAGAAGGCCTCTGAGGCCGGCATGCAACGCTTTGAGGACAAGCTGGCCGAGCACAGCGAGCCGGGCCGGCAGATTGGTTCGATGCGGGCGCTGTATGACCTGTGGATCGACGCGGCCGAAGAAGCCTACGCACAGGTCGCGCTGTCGCCAGAGTTCCGCGAGGTGTACGCCAAGGTGGTCAATACCCAGATGCGGGCAAAGCAGCTGCAACAGAAGGAAATTGAGCGACTTGCCAGTGAGGCAGGAATGCCAACTCGCAGCGAATTGGATGGTGTACTGCGTCGAATTCATGATTTGCAGCGTGACTTGCGCTCGCTGCGCAACAGCGTGGCCGCGCAGGCTTCGGCGACCGTTGTCCCGGCCGCTCAAACAAGGCCAACAACCGCCGCGCCGACCAGCCAGCCGGCAAAATCCAGCAAGCCGATAAAGACCGTGGCGGCGCCGGCGCCGAAGGCAAAAAACTCGGCAAGCCAGGTGGTTCAGCCCGCCCCGAAAGCAAAGTCAGTGGCGAGCAAACCAACGCCGCCAGCTTTGGCCTCAAAGCCTGTTGCCAGCAAGCCAGTGATCGCCAAGGCAGCAGCCAGCAAGTCAACGGCCAGCAAGTCCGCGGCGAATCCGTCTGGCAAGGCAAGCGTCGCTGCGACACGTCGGCCACCTGTGCAGCCCAGCCTTTCCGCTGAACTTGAGCAAGCACCCGTGAGTGCGGCGCCGCCCACCGTCGCGGCGAAGAGAGCTGCCAAGCGCGTTTCAAAAGGAGCCTGATCCATGTATTCCCCCTTGAGCGTGACGCCAGAGGCCTTGCTTCAGGAAGGCCTGCGTATGCAACAAAAGCTGGCGGCTGGTCTGGAAAGCCTGCGCGGCGTCGGCGAGCACGAGTTTGGTCTCACCCCAAAAAACGCTGTCCACAAGGATGGCAAGGCGGTGTTGTATCGCTACCAGGGTGATGCGTCGCCGACAGAAAAGACCCCGCTGTTGATCGTCTATGCCTTGGTCAATCGGCCTTACATGGTGGATCTGCAACCGGATCGCTCCATCGTGCGCAATCTGCTTGCGGCTGGCCACGATGTATACCTGATCGATTGGGGCTATCCCGATCCGTCGGACCGCATGACCACGCTGGACGACTACATCAACGGCATCATCCGCGGTTGCGTCGATCACATCCGTAACGCGCACAAATTGCCGGCGATCAACTTGCTTGGCGTCTGTCAGGGTGGCGCGTTTTCGTTGTGCTATTCGAGCATCTACCCGGACACCGTGCGCAACCTGATCACCATGGTCACGCCGGTCGATTTCCATACGCCCGACAACATGTTGTCGCACTGGACACGCGGCCTCGATATCGACCTGTTCGTCGATACCCTGGGCAACGTGCCCGGTGACTTGATGAACTACTGCTACCTCACGCTGAAACCGTGGCGCTTGAACGCGCAGAAGTATGTCGGCTTGATCGACATCCTCGACAATCCGGATGAGCTGCGCAATTTCCTGCGCATGGAGAAGTGGATCTTTGATTCGCCCGATCAGGCTGGCGAAGCCTTCCGCGAATTCATTCGCGACTTCTATCAAGGCAACAAGTTGATCGAGGGTGGCTTGAGCATCGGCGATCAGCCAGTGAATCTCGCAAAGCTCAGCATGCCGGTGTTGAACATCTTTGCCGAACAGGATCACCTGGTGCCACCGGCGGCGTCACGCGCTCTGGCGCGTGTGGTTGGCAGCAAGGACTACACTGAGATCAGCTTCAAGGGCGGCCACATCGGCATCTACGTCTCCGGCCGCGCGCAACGTGAAGTGCCACCGGCGATTGATCGCTGGTTGAAGGCGCGAAGCTGATCAAGGCGCGTAGTGTGGGAGCGAGGGATGCCGCGATCAGGTCCGGCTGCATTCGGCAGCTGATCGCGGCTTCCGCCGCTTGCACAAACATGCCATAGGGTGCGTCTCGACGCACCAGCACTTGGCTTAAATCGAAGCCGGTGCGTCAAGACGCACCCTACTGATCCGCCTCGACGCCATGGTCCGCGACCAAACTGAACGGATATTTCCGGCCGGTTGAAAAGACCGTTGCTCCCACAGGTGCTATTCAAGACCTGAGGACTACCTTTAAAAACTCATGAACTGGCCGCCATTGACCGGGATCAAGGTCCCGGTCAGATAGCCTGATTCGGCCGCACAGAGAAAATCCACCACGCGGGCGATGTCGTCGGGTTGACCCATTCGCCCAACCGGAATCGTGGACACGATCTGATCGCGCACATCGGCACGCATGGCGCGTGTCATCGACGTGTCGATGTAGCCGGGCGCCACACTGTTCACGGTCACGCCGCGACGCGCGACTTCGCGCGCCAACGACATGCTGAAGCCGTGCATACCGGCTTTGGCGGCGGCGTAATTGGTTTGACCGAATTGCCCGGTCTGCGCATTCACCGAGCTGATGTTGACGATCCGGCCGAAGCCGCGCTCGCACATTCCCTCCACCACGTGCCGGCAGAGATTGAACACGCTGTTCAGATCGACGCCGAGCACGCTGTCCCATTGCTCGCGGGTCATCTTGCGCAAGCTCGCGTCGCGAGTGATCCCGGCGGCGTTGACCAACACGTCAATCGGACCCAGTCCCGCCTCAACGCGTGCCACCAAGCGTGCGCAGTCGTCAAAGTCGGCGACGTCAGCCGCCATGAAATGCGCCGGCCGATCTCCCAGTTGCGTATGAAACGTGGCAACTGCGTCGTCGCGATTCGGCAAGTCCACTGCAACGACGGTGTGAGAGGAAGCGAGCAAGCGCGCGCAAATCGCGCTGCCCAGTCCGCCAATGCCGCCGGTGACGACGGCGATGCGTGAGTTCATGAGTGAGCATGTCCGCGTATGTTGCGTCGCAGCATACGCAGCGATCTGCAGCCGGTCAAAGCGGCGCGCGGTCGCCACGGCAATCCGACACACGAGCCCACCACGCGGCTTACCTCACCGAGGATTTGTGCGTCGGTTTCGGTCGTTCGGGAGCGGCCGCAGCGGCGCCGCGCAGACTTCCAAGCAAGCCTTGCTGCATCTGCTTCCACATGTCTATGTTGCGTTCGGTGAGCTGGTTCAACATCGCGAACGGCGTCTGTCCAAGCAGTCCATTGACCTGTGAACGGAACTGCGTTTGCTGGTCGACGAACAACTGCATGCTGCGATCGAGATAGTTGCCCATGAAGCCCTGCAACGAATCACCGTAGAACCGGATGATCTGGCTGAGCATCTGTGTGGACAGCATCGGCTGCCCATCCTGCTCATGCTCAGCGATGATTTGCAGCAACACCTGACGAGTCAAATCCTCGCCGGACTTTGCGTCCACCACTTCGAATGCCTCGTTGTCGACGATCAACTGGCGAACGTCTTCGAGGGTGATGTAGCTGGAAATTTCGGTGTCGTAGAGACGCCGATTGGGATACTTCTTGATGATGCGACTGACGGCCATGCGTGAGTGATCCTCCCAGATCGTGCGGCGCAGCATGGCGCAGCATGGAGTGGGGTGCAACATGTTGGGCGATCTTGCTCGCGATTGGCGCTTTTTCGTCTTTCCGGCGAAGGCCGGAATCCAGCTCCTTCGGGCGCGCTCCTGCGCGCCTCGTGGCGACTCACAGAAAAGTGACTCGGCCACCGCGAGGTGGACGAAACCGTGCCGCGCAGCAAATTCAATGCAGGTGAAGCCTGAAAAGTCGCCTTCCGGCTTTCGCCGGAAACACAAGGCGCTCGCAGCCATCAGGCGGACGCAAGTCCGCCCGATAACCCGACCCAATCACCACCCCATATGCTGCCCACCATTGATATCCAGATTGGATCCCGTGATCCAACCCGAGTCTTCGGAGACCAGAAACGCCACTGCATGGGCGATTTCGTCTGGCGTGCCTAGGCGACCCGTCGGAATCTCGGCGACGATCTTGGCGCGAACGTCCTCGGGCACAGCCATTACCATGTCGGTGGCGACATAGCCGGGCGAGACGGTGTTGACCGTTACGCCGAGTTTTGCGTTTTCGCGCGCCAATGAGATCGTGAAGCCGTGCATGCCGGCTTTGGCGGCGGCGTAGTTGGCCTGACCATACTGACCTTTGAGGCCATTGATCGAGCTGATCTGGATGATGCGGCCCCACTTGCGATCACGCATGCCGTCGATGACCGGACGGGTGACGTTGAAACACGAGTTGAGGTTGGTGTTGATTACATCGCCCCATTGCTCGGCCTTCATGCGATGGAAGGTGCCATCGCGGGTGATGCCGGCGTTGTTGATCAGCACTTCGACCGGCCCCAGTTGTGCGACTACCTCGGCGACCATGGCGGCGGCTTCATCGGCGCTGCCGACATCGCCTTTTGCCAGCGCGATATCGAAGCCCTGCGCTTTCAAATCGGCCTGCCACTCGCGCGCTTTGGCTTCGTTGCGGTAGTTGGTGGCGACGCGATGGCCCAGCGTTGCCAAGCGTTTGCAGATGGCCGTACCAATACCGCCGGTACCGCCCGTCACCAGCACGGTGCGTGCAGTTGTCATGTGGAACTCCTCCCTGGTTGGATGCCCTCTTGAGTGGGACACCTGCACGGATTCTACACAGCGAGTTCTACCGGGTGCTTACCGTTGTTGAGCCTGAGATCAGCGCTGTTGCTGGTCGGCTGCAGGTCGATTGTGGCGACCCAAGGCTTCGGGTCGATAGGCTTCCGCGGCCCGACGCAGCCAGTCACCGCAGTTGTTGCCAGCTGGGTTGGGCAGCGTGGGAAACAGAAAGCGCCACGCCTGTTGAAGCACCGCGAGTGGTTGCTCGTCATCGACTGGGCAAGCAGCCAGCGACTTGCTGAGTTTGCGGCCCTGATCATCCAGCACCAGGGGCAAATGCAGATACCGCGGGGTGGGCAGCACAAGGGCTAGCTGAAGCGCGATCTGTCGGGTCGTGGAGGCCAGCAGGTCCGCCCCGCGCACCACGTCTGTAATGCCCTGCGCGGCATCGTCGACCACGACGGCGAGCTGATAAGCATAGAGCCCGTCTGCGCGCCGCAACACCACATCGCCGACGGTGTCGGGAACGGCCTGGGTCTGCGCGCCGTGCAGGCGGTCCTCGAAGCTGACTACCGAGGCCTGCGGTCGAAATCGCAATGCGGCGTGCTTGCCGCTGGGTTTGCTGACGCAAGCAAGATGCAATCCGTCAGCAGCCGCAAGATCGTTGCGGCTGCACCGGCATTCAAAAACATGCCCGCTTTGTGCGAGCGTCGCCAGGGCTGCCTCATACGCGTCCGACCGTGTGCTTTGGCGCAGGATAGGTTCGTCGGCATGCAGTCCCAGTGCGGCCAAGGTTCGAAGTTGCGCACCGGCGGCACCCGCTCGCTCGCGCGGTGGATCGAGATCCTCGATGCGCACCATCCATGTGCCTTGGTGATAACGCGCATCCAGCCAGCTGCCCAGCGCGGCAACCAATGAACCGAAATGCAGGGGGCCGGTGGGTGAGGGCGCAAAACGGCCCCGGTAAGCTGGCATCGAGTCAATTCTCGGTAGCACGCGCCCTGAGGTCGCGACAAAGCAAGGTCATGCCAATCACCGAGGCCGGCACCACCACAAAATTGACCACGGGCACCAGCGAGCAGGCAAACGAGGCGACGCCGAAACCGACCACTTTCCAGCGCGCGCTGCGCAACAAGTTCAATTGATCGCGCAGACTCTGTTTGTGATTGCCCAGCGGATTGCCCGCGTATTCGACCGCCAGCAGCCAACTGCTCACCAGCACGCCGACCGGGGCGGCGAGCAAGTTCAGCAGAGGCGTCAGACCCAATAACAACACGCCGAACAAACAGGTGGCGACGTAGGCGAGACGACGCAGCTCCAGCGCCATGTCCGCCCGCAAACCGTTCCACCAGCCCGCAGGTGGCAAGTCCGGCGGTGTCACGCCATCGAGTTTTTCCACCTCGGCCGCGAGGCGGCCAAGAAACGGCGACAGCAGCAGTGCGGCGAGCAGGGTGAAGCCCAGCATCGCAACGATCAGCAACGCCGCGGCTACCAGCGGAAACACCAGATAACGCACCCAATCGAACGTGTCAGGCAGCCACTTGTCCAGCAACCAGTCGAGGCCGAAGAACAAGGCCACTGCTGCCAACAAGATCACCAATACATTTCCCAATACCGGCATGAACAGGTAGCGACGCAAGCCTGGTAGCGGCAGCCGCCGAAAACCTTCCAACAAGTAAGCGGGGCCGGTCATCAACGGTTGCACGATGGCGTTGGCTGTCATGAGTCTGAATTACCTTCAGTTTCTGGCTTGATTCGCTCCGCTTGAACCCCAAGATCAGCGACAGGCCGCCAATGTGACGGCGTTTCAGTGACCCCGGAGAACAGCGCCATGATGCGGATCGTACTTTTTCTTGCCACCAACCTTGCGGTGCTGGTGCTGCTGGGTGTGGTCATGTTCGTGTTGCAAAACGTGTTTGGCGTGCAGTTGCAAGGCGGCGCTGGCTTGTTGGTGATGGCGGCCATCTTTGGTTTTGGCGGCAGCTTCATTTCGCTGGCGATGTCGAAGTGGTTGGCCAAACGCGCCACCGGCGCGCAAGTCATCGAAACCCCACGCAACGAGATGGAGACCTGGTTGGTCAACACCGTGCGTCGGCAGGCCGATGCAGCGGGCATCAAGATGCCGGAAGTAGCGATTTATGAGGCCCCTGAAATCAACGCCTTCGCTACCGGCATGACCCGCAACAGTTCGCTGGTCGCAGTGTCCACCGGGCTGATGCGCGCGATGAATCGCGATGAGGCAGAAGCCGTGTTGGCGCACGAAGTCAGCCATGTGGCCAACGGCGACATGGTGACCATGGCGCTGATTCAAGGCGTGTTGAACACCTTTGTCATCGTGTTGGCGCGCGTGGTCGGCTCGATCGTTGACTCGTGGTTGCGCGGAGGCCGCAGCGAAGGTGGCGGCGGCATCGGCTACTTTGTCGTGGTGATGGTGTTGCAGGTGGTGTTCGGCATCTTCGCTTCAATGATCCAGATGTGGTTCAGCCGTTGGCGCGAGTTCCGCGCGGATGCGGGCGGTGCGCACCTGGCGGGTCGGCAGAAGATGATCGCCGCGCTGGAGCGTTTGGCGCAGAACCACGGCCAGAACACCTTGCCGACCGCGGTTGCCGCGTTTGGAATTTCCGGTGGTATCGGCAACGGCATGAAGCGCCTATTCATGACCCACCCGCCGTTGGCGGAGCGGATTGCGGCGTTGCGTAGCAGCGTGGGCTGAGCGTCCTCGATCAACAACCGAAGAGTCGTAGCGCGGATGTAGTGCAGCGGCATCCGGGGACTTTCACCCCGAATCCCCCGGATTCCGCTGCGCTGCATCCGGGCTACACGTTCGAATCCTTACAGCCAACCGTTCTGCCGCGCCAAGCGATACGCTTCGATGCGATTGCTGGCGCCCAGTTTGCCAATCGCTTCCGACAAATAATTGCGCACTGTGCCCTGCGAGAGGTGCAACTGTTGGCCGATGTCGGCGCTGCTCGAACCCTCGCCCGCGAGGCGCAGCACCTGCCGTTCGCGTTCGCTCAAGGGATCTTGTTCTGACCACGCAGCGAGCGCCAGCTGCGGATCGATGACTCGGCCGCCCCGATGTACTTGGCGCAAGCCTTCGGCCAGTTGGTCGCTGGGAGCGTCTTTCAGCAGGTAACCACGCACCCCGGTATCCAACGCGCGCCGCAGGTAGCCGGCACGACCAAAGGTAGTGAGGATGACCACTCGGGTCGGCAGTTGCGCGGCCTGGATGCGCGCAGCCAACTCGAGACCGCTGAGTTTGGGCATTTCGATGTCGGTGACCACCAGATCGGGGCGTTGTGCCTCGACCAAGG
This sequence comes from Pseudomarimonas sp., assembly GCA_052390415.1. Taxonomy (GTDB): domain Bacteria; phylum Pseudomonadota; class Gammaproteobacteria; order Xanthomonadales; family Xanthomonadaceae; genus JANNWF01. Next base: position 37,042 of record JBQTGY010000001.1, read on the forward strand.
TCCATGCGGCTTCGCCATCGCCGGCTTCGCCAACCACGCTGAGATCGGTTTCCAGCCCCAACAACGCGGCCAATGCACCGCGCACCATGGCTTGGTCTTCAGCCAACACCAGTCGAATCACTTGCTAACCTCGGCCAGGGCATTGGCATGGGCACGCCACGGTGCTGGAACGAGGATGGTCAAGCGGGTGCCAGCGTCGCTCGGATGCCCGATATCGAGCCGTGCATTGATCGAGCCCAAGCGCTCGCGCATGCCACGCAAGCCGTTGCCCGGCTGGATGTTGTCGCCGCAGCCGTCATCCTCAATCCGCAAACGCAATTCCTCCCCGACATTGTCCAGTTCGATGGTGACCTGGCTGGCGCGAGCGTGGCGCAAGACGTTGGTGGTGGCCTCACGCAGGCTGAGCGCCAACACCGCTTCGACCTCATTGGCGATCTGCAACGGGGCCATTCGCACCGCCAGCTCGATGTCGGCGCTCAACAATGCCAAACGACAGGCGGCGACTTCGGCCAACAAGCCGCTCTGACGGATGCCGCTCACCGCTTGCCTGACTTCTGCCAGCGCGTGTCTGGCTACCGTTTCGACTTCGCGAATCTGTTGCCGCGCGGCGGTGGCATCTCGATCCAGCAGTTTACCGGCGAGTTCGCTCTTCAACACGACCAGCGACAGCGTGTGGCCGAGCAGGTCATGCAGGTCGCGTCCGATGCGTTCGCGTTCGGCCAAGGCGGCCAAGCGCTTAACTTCCTCCTGGGACAACCGCAACTGAGCATTCTGCCGCTCCTGGGCCTGCGCGAAGATGGTGCTGAGCAGCACCATGCCACCGACCACCAGGGTCATTCCGGCATAGGCGGCGGTGGCCTCGAATCCGTAACCCAGCCAGCTGAATTCCAGCGTCATCAGCAACCAGGCAAACAAGCCAACCTGGGTCGCGCGACGCGGTGGCAAACGCGCTCCCGCCATCGCCATGACGTAGATGATGAAGGTATTGCCGCCGGGATTGAACGGAATCAAGGCAAGGCCAAGCAGCAAGGTCACGCCGATAGCCAGCAGCGGACGCTGGCGTCCACGCTCCCATTCGTGCAGATGAATCGGCACAAAAATGGCCGCCGCCAACAGACTGAGCAGCACGGCGCGCGTGGACAGCTGCGGCACAAACAGCAGCGGCACAAACACGAAAATCAGGTAGCTCAGCGTGAACCACGGGCTGTTGAACGCATCCACCGTCCTGGGTACGTCCGTCGCTGTATGACTCACGGCGATTCGCGCCGGAACGGCGGCTGCGGGTTCGGTTGTTGTGGTGGGCGTGGTGGCCATCAACGCAACTCGAAATCATCCAGATCAAAGGCGAACTCGCCGGCCGGCAGGCTGGCAGTGATGGCGACCGCGCGCAAGCGGGTGAGGTCGGCGCCCTGAAAATCGGCGAGGGCCAGGCGATGGGTCTGCCATTCCTTCGTTGAGGTGACCCGTCGCATGGCGGGCGCTTGGCTGTTGTTGCCGGTCAGCAACATCACCAGCAGCTTGCGGCCGTCGCCGCGCAGACGAAAGCTCAGCTCGGTCAGTCGACTCGCATCGGTGGGAGACATCGGTGGTTTGCCAACCAAGAGGGCCGCGCCAGCCCATGGATAGGGAGCACCGATGGCGACGGTGCCGCCCACCTGCATGAAGCTGGTGTTGCCTTCGTCTTGCAAGGCGAGCACGGCGCTGGACTTGCCGCCGATGATCGAATCCAGGCTAGGCGCCCAAAGCTGGCCCTGACTCGTCTCCATGGTCTTGCCGTCGAATGGGCTATCGACCTTTGCCAGTTGCGGACCAGCTTTATCGGCAGCCTTCGCGACAGGCGCGCGGGAGACCGGGGTGCCATTTTTCCAAATCGTGACGATACGCCGCGTCGCACCGATTTCGACAGTCGGATCGCCATCGACCAACAGCATGTCGGCGCGATGGCCGACCGCAATTCGGCCGCGATCCAACAATTCGAAGCGTTTGGCCGGCAGCGCCGTCGCCGCCCGCAACGCCTCGCTGGCCGTGAGGCCGGCCTTGACCAACAGCTCAAGCTCGCCGTGCATGCTGGCACCATGCGCGGTGCCAGGATTGCCGGCATCGGTGCCGGCCAGAATGTCGACGCCCGCACGCTGCAATGCGGCAACATTTCCGAAGCCATTCGACACGTGCGTCGCTCGCTGGAATTGCGGTGGAAATGCCGCGCGCAAGGTGTCCCGCTGCGCGGCGTCGAGCAAGGGTGACAAGTCCGCGTCTTCACTGATCGACTGGCCAATCGACTGGCCGCCCAAACCACTGATCACGGTCAAGGTTGGAATCACGAAGGCGCCGCTTTCGGCCATCACAGCGACTTCTTCGCTACTGGCTAGGCGATCACTGAATACATGGACCAAGCCTTCTGCACCCGCGCGAATGACGGCGAGGCCGGTTTCCACTTGAGCCACATGCGCCACGGCCATCTGCTTGCTCGCGCCGGTAGCGGCGAGCAAGGCTTCGATGCGCGGCGCATCCAGCGTCGGCAAATCGTGATGATCGCCATACGCGTGGCCGTCGTCGACCACGAACTTGATGAAGTCCGAGCCCTCAGCGATGCGTGACTCGACCAATGCCGGCGCTTGCGCGACGTCGTCATAGGTCTCCACTGCCATGCCGAACTGGGTGCCGTGTCCACCTTTGGCCGTGACCAGCGCGCCGGCCCCCCAGACATCGGCGCGGTCGGTTGTTGCCAAGGACTCGCGGTCACGTCGGAAACCCTGCAGCTGCGCCGGATCGCTGAACATATCAAGCGCGGTGGTAACACCAAAACGCAGCATCTGCTGGCGGGCATCGCCCCAGCTATGCACGTGGGCGTCGATCAATCCGGGCAGCAGGGTTTTACCGCTGCCATCAACGACGGCCAATTCGCCGGGCCATTCGAGCTGCTCGGCAATCGCAGTAATCCGCCCATCCTTGATGCGCACGTCGGCATTGGGCCATGTGGTTTCGCCATCGAAAACACGCACGTCGGTGATGACGAACTCGCTGGGTGGGGCGGGGGCCTTCGCAGCGACCTGCGCGGGTGGTGGCGTTGGGGCTGATAACACCAGCAAAGCTGCCAGCGCCACCGCACTGGCGACCGCGATCAGAGGTAGTGTGCGCATGGCCTCAACGTCCTCGCAGCCGCATCGCGGCCAAGCTCAGGAACAAGACGGTGGTCACCAACAACACGCCGACATGCAAGCCATAGCGCACGCCCTCGACCTGCCCGACCACGCCCAACGCCAACTGCGCCAGGTGCCACGACGGCCAGATGACCGCAGCCTTCTGCAACAGCTGTGGAAACGCGAACAACGGCATCCACAGACCGGACAGCACCGACATCGGCAGGTACACCAGATTGACGATGGCGATCGCCGTCTGGCCCTTGAGCAAGGTGCCCATCCATAAACCTAGTGCGCAAAAGGGCAGGGTGCCCAACAGTAGAACGGCGACCAGCAGCAGCCAGCGATCCAGCGTGATTTCGACGTTTCCAAAGCCCACTCCGGCAATCGACAGCAGGATCACCACGGCCAAGCCAAAGCACTGACTCATGGCGATCTTGGCAAAGAAATAAGCGCCCGTCGGCATCGGTGAGACCTGCTTCAATGCCAGCAATCCGTTCTCGCGTTCCATGGCCAGGCCCACGCCAAAGCCGAACAAGGCTGGCCCCATGATTCCGAACACACCGTAGGTCGCCAGCAAGTAGGCGCTCTTGTCGAACTCACCCCAGCGGCCGGGCAGCACGATGGCGAACATCACGTAGAACACCAGCGGAAAGATCAGCGTCGGCAGGGCGAATGCAGGCGTGCGCAGCAGACGCAGAAACTCGTAGCCGGCCTCACGCAGGTAGATGCGCGTCAGCATCATCGGGGCAGGGGCGGACATCATCTGGCTGTTCATGCGGCATGCTCCAGGGCAGGCGATGCGGATGTGGGCGATTCGGATGTAACAAGCGTTGCCAAGGCTTCTTCCAGACTCAGCGGCATCACTTCGATATCCGTCAGCTGCGGATCGGCATCCAGCAGGCGTCGCAACAGCGCTTCAGCGACTGCACTGCGCAGCTCAAGGGTGTGGCCCTCACGGGTAACCGAGGTCACTTCCGGCCAGTGACTCAAGCGTGCGACGTCCAGTTGGGAGGTGCAGCGAACGCGCTTGCCAGAGGCACGCGCCTTGATGCCTGAGGGTGTGTCCTCCGCCAAGACGCGGCCCTTGCCGACCAGCACAATGCGATCCGCCAGCGCGTCGGCTTCTTCGATGTAATGCGTGGTCAGCAAGATGCTGGTGCCGGCCGCGCGCAAGCCGGCGATGACCTTCCAGAAGCCGCGTCGAGACTCCACATCCAGGCCGACGGTTGGCTCGTCAATGAACAGCAACGGCGGTTGCCCACAGATTGCCAAGGCGAACTGCACACGCCGTTGTTGGCCGCCGGACAAGGCATCGTAACGGCGACCCGCCAGATCGCTGATGCCGGCCATCGCCAAGGTCTGCTCGACAGCACGCGGATTCGGGTAATAACCGGAAAACTGGCGCACGTGCTCGGCCACACGCAATGTCTCGGGCAGATTGGCGCTTTGCTGCATCACGCCAATCTGGCGACGCACACGCCAGTCGGTCGGGTCGCCGCCGAACAGGGATACCGAGCCGGAATCCGGACGCATCGCGCCGGTCAACAGCGCCAGGGCGGTGGTCTTGCCAGCGCCGTTCGGACCCAACAAGGCCACCACTTGTGCCGGTTGAATCGTGAGGTGGATATTGTCCAAAGCCAGGGTCTTGCCATAGCGCTTGCTGACGCCGACCAGCTGCGCCAGAGCGCTGTTGCTGGAGGTATTGCGGTTGAGGTTGGCTTTCTGCACGACGCACTCCCGGTAGGTGCGAGCAGGTTGCGGTTTGGCTGGAAATTCCGGCAGTGGACGCTGTCAGCTGGTTGTCATGACAGCTGTCATGTCGTCGCTTGGCCGGGAGAAGACGGCAGATGATCAAGCGCAGACTGGATGTCGGAGGGCGCGTCTCGCCGTGGCGTCAAAGCGACGCCAATTCGCGGTGACGCGAGCACAGGCGGTTGCGTCGGCTGCGCTAGGCTGGTCCGGTGCAGCGGCTATTTGCCGCAATCACCGACGACGGAGAAATTCATGCAGAAGGTCTTGGCGGGTTTGCTGGTGCTGGCGATATCGCCGTTTACGAATGCGAGCTGTATGGCAGACAGCAGCACGCGGGGAAAATTGATCGAGTTGAAGCAGGCGGGATTCGTCATCAGCGAAGACGCTGCCCGCCAAACGCAAGCGATCCAGTTGCTGGATTGCCTGGCCGAACCCGATCCTGTGCTTCGCGACGGTGTGGCGTTTGAGGCCCTGTCGACGTGGATGCGCGGCGGTCTGATTGAAAAGGCGACGCTGAATACCCTGCGCACACGGTTGCTGTTGTCGTTGCGGGAGCCTGACGACGCGCTGGGGTTGCGGCATTCGTTCGGCGCACTGACTTTGTCCGAAGTAGCGCGCGTGGACCGCCTATCGCCTCAGTTCGAACCGGCTGAGCGGAAGGAGTTGGTGCAGGCTTGTCAGGCCTACGTCGCGGGGATCACCGATTTTCGCGGCTTTGATGAGGCAGTCGGCTGGCGCCATCAGGTCGCGCACGGAGCAGACTGGATCCTGCAGCTGTCGATCAATGCCGAGGTGGAGGCCGACGATGTCGCCACGTTGATGGATGCGCTGGCTATCAAGATCGCCCCCGGCAAACACGCCTACCGTTTTGGCGAGCCCGAGCGCTTCGCCCGCGCTGTGTTCTTCACGCATCAGCGTGGTGTCCTGGACGATGCGTGGTGGGACGGCTGGTTTGCACGCCTCGTCCGTCCGACCGATTCCACCGACTGGTCGGCCGCCAGCAAATCGGTTGCTGGCCTTACTCAGCGGCACAATCTCATCGCCTTTCTGTACGCGCTCAATTTTGCGGCGACGGCGACCGCGGGTAGCGAGGACGCCGCCCTGCGACGCCGGATTGTGGCTGCGTTGGAGGCAGTCAGCGGTTAACCCGGACATTTCATGAGGTCGCGAGAAAACGCCCGAACTTCGTTGGTGCGCCTCGTCAAAAGTGATGAATCTCAAAATGACAAAGTGTTCGCTGCGTTTTCCCGCTGGCACGATGCTCACTTGGTCT
>JBQTGY010000002.1:0-14532 GCA_052390415.1 Pseudomarimonas sp.
AAAGACCGGTTGCAGATCCTCTCGCTTGAGCAACACCTGATTGCCGATGCGATTGGAAATGCGTGGTGCGGCTTCCAGTGGCGTGCGCCGCGCGACGTCGTAGACCGGCGCGGTGAGGATCGCGCGCAGCCACTGCGCGCGGTCGATGGCCACGGCTGGCTCAGCAGCCACCTCCTGGTTGCTTGCTGTCGATGGATTCACGCCGCTCGCCGTTGCCGCTGTCGTTTCGGCAAACGAGCGATCACCGCAGCTCCCGCTTCGGCCGTGCTCGCGGCATCACGCTTGCGCAGGTCGCGTGTCAACACGCCATCGTTCAAGGCCTGCGAAACCGCCGTTTCGACAGCACTGGCTTCGACCGTCAAGCCCAATGAATGCCGCAACAGCATCGCCACCGACAACAGCGTGGCGTAGGGATTTGCGATGCCCTTGCCTGCGATATCCGGTGCGGAGCCATGAATCGGCTCATACAGCCCGACCTTGCCCAAACCCAAGGACGCGGATGGCAACAGCCCCATCGAGCCAGCGAGTACCGCGGCCTCGTCGGTCAGGATGTCACCAAACAGATTCTCGGTGAGGATGACATCGAAGTCGGCGGGACGAGTCAGCAGATACATCGCCATTGAGTCGACCAGCAAATGTTCGACCCGCACATCGGGATAGTCGTCACGCATGATCCGCGTCACCGTACTGCGCCACAGCCGCGAGGTCTCCATCACGTTGGCCTTGTCGACATGGGTGAGCTTGCCGCGCCGCGCCCGCGCCAATTCTGCCGCGCGACGGGTGACACGCTCGATCTCCGCCACTGTGTAGCGACATTCGTCCGTGGCCATATCGGCAGTCCGCTGCTTGGCCCCAAAATAACTGCCACCGGTCAGTTCGCGGACGAAAATCAGGTCGACGTTTTTCAACAGTCGAGTCTTGATTGGCGACTGCGTGGCTCCCGCAGGATGCGGCTTGACCGGTCGCAAATTCGCGAACACGCCCAGGGTCGCCCGCAGCTTGAGCAGGCCCTGCTCAGGCCGCACCGGCGCATTCGGATCCGACCACTTCGGCCCACCCACGGCACCCAGCAACACCGCATCCGCGCGCTGGCAAGCGGCGATGGTAGCCGCCGGGAGCGGATCGCCTTCGGCGTCGATTGCACACCCGCCTATCAGCGCCTCTTCCATGCTGAAACTGTGGCCGTAGCGCGCGGCAATCGCGTCCAGGAGCAATCGACCTTGAGCGACCACTTCGGGGCCGATGCCGTCGCCGGGGAGGAGGGTGATGTGGGATTGCATTTTCGGTGTTTGTCTGAGTGTGTTTGGTGGGCGGACTGACTTCATGGCGAAGCTCATTTCTCGTCATTCCGGCGAAGGCCGGAGTCTAGTTTTCGGCTTCTCTCGCTTCATTTTGGTTTGTCGCGCGGTTTCGTCCGCCTACGGCGGCGGCCGAGTCACTTTTCTTTGCTTCGCCAAAGAAAAGTAACCAAAAGAAAGGCGACCCGAGCATCGCGCGGCTACGCCGTTCCCTGCGCTGCTCGCCGGACTCGGGCCAGCGCGAACTCGCACATCCATGTGCTCGGACATGCGCGCCTTTCCCCCGAGCCCGGCTGCGCTGCTCGGCGCGATGACGGGGCCCAGGGTCAAGAGCCAGAGCAACAGCAACAGCACGAGCAACAACAGGAGCAGATGCAGAAGCAGATGCAAGTGCATCGGTATCAAGACAAGGCGCAGTCATCCACGAGAGTGCGGGCCCCTGCTCTTGCTTTTGACTTTGGGGTCCCCTTTGTGGCGGCGGCGGTTGGGAGATCAGGCCCGTCAGGGGTGCGCGCATGGATGCGCGTGCGTTTTTGCCGGTACATGGATGTACTGTCGGGGCTTCGCCCACGCCTTCGCTTCGCTCGGTCAAAAACCCCTCCCAACTGCCGCGAACTCGCGGCTTCATCGCGAGCGCCACATCGGGATCGCCTTTCTTTTGGTTACTTTTCTGTATGTCGGGCATCCTGCCCTCCACCCTTCGGGCCGCCTTCGGCGCGCGCTCCTGCGCGCCTCGTGGCGACTCAAAGAAAAGTGACTCGGCCACCGCGAGGTGGACGAAACCCTGCGGCGAGCCAGACTAAAGCCAGAGAAGCGAAAAGCTGGATTCCGGACTTCGCCGGAATGACGAGACAAACATGAGCCCCCCTCTATGAAACGCGACAACATCAACTACGTCCTGGTCGGACTCATCGTCGTGGTGGCGCTGGGCATCTTGCTTTCGACGCTGGCGGCGATCACGGGTCGGGGTGGCGCCGCGACCAGTTATTACGTGCAGTTCGCCAATGTGTCCGGTTTGCGGTTTGGCGCGCCGGTGTATTACGAAGGCTTCAAGGTCGGTCAGGTGATCGGCATCGAGCCGCAGCGGGAGTCCGGGCGCACGCGCTATCGGGTGGAGCTGGGGGTGCAGTCGGATTGGCCCATTCCGTCCGACAGCATTGCTGCGCGGCAGTCGTCGGGATTGTTGGCGGACATGGCGATAGGCATTCGCGAAGGCAGCAGCCCGCAGATGCTGGACGCGGGTGGCGAGTTGAAGGGCGAGGAAGGCGGTGACGTTTTCGCGGCGATGAATGAGTTGGCAGGCGAGCTGACCGTGCTCTCGAAAGAACGCATCCGACCACTGATCGAAACTCTCGCGCTGCGGGTGGATTCGCTGGGCGCCACCCTGGATGAAGGCGCGCCGACGCTGGTGCTGGAATCGCAAAAACTCCTGGAGCGTCTCAACAAGGCGGCCGATTCGATCAATGCCGTGTTGGACGAGCCGAATCGCGATGCCATCGCCGGCACCTTGCAGGACGTGCGAATCCTTGCGGCGGAGTTGAAGACCACCCAGGCGCAGGCCGACACCTTGCTGGTGTCGTTGAACGCGGCCGTGGACGAAAATCGCCCGGCGTTGCGGCAGTCGGTGGCTGACATTGAGCTCAGCATTGGCGCGATCGCGCAGCGCATCGATGCGATCACTCACCATCTGGAATCGTCGAGCCGCAATTTCGACGAGTTCAGTCGCGAGATTCGCCGCAGCCCGAATCGGCTGTTGTTCACGGCGCCACAAGATGAGGTGGAGGAATGAACATGTGCCGACATGGGCTGGGTTCCGGGTTCACCGCAGGATTGGTCGCATTGCTGATCCTGCTGCTGAGCGGTTGTGTTTCGACCTCCGGCATTCCTGACACCACCTATTTCCGCTTGCCTACGCGCGCTGCCGTGACCGCCTTGCCGGCGCCCTTGTTCGCGCAACCGATCAGCGTCGACACCTTGATCGCGGATGGCCTGTATTCGGATCAAGCGTTGATCTACAGCCTGGATCCGGAGGCGGCGCGCTTGCGTGCCTATCACTACCAGCTGTGGGTGGATCCGCCAGTGCGCATGTTGCAGCGCCGGCTGATCGGAGCGTTGCGGGATCTGAATGCTTCTGCCGTGGTGGCGGATCGCTTGCCCTCCAATGCAGCCCGACTGCGGGTAAGTGGTCGTATCGAACGTTTTGAACGGGTGCTGAGTGCGAGCGGTTGGGTGGCAGTGGTACAGCTGCAGCTGCGCGTCGAAGGTGGTGGCAACGAACTACCCATGCTGTTGCGTGAATACAAGGCCGAGGTGCCCGCTGCCGCTGCATCGGTCAAAGACTCGGTGACCGCCATGGGCGAGGCCTTGGATCAGGTTTTGGCCGCCTTCCTGCGCGATCTGCAAACCGCAGCCGCCGGTGTCTGAGATGGTGGCGGTATGGAGTGCCGAGCAACAGCGATTGCTGCATGCTCTGGGATTCCAGGTGTTGCAGCCAGTTCAGGAGGCGGCAGGGCAGGCGTGCTTGTCCGACGTTGCCGACGGCGCGGCTCAGGTGCCAGTCGCGAACGTGCAATTGATGCGTCCGCGATTTTCGCTGATCAGCTTTCCGCCGTCGGCGGAGTCCGCTCAGCAGCAGATGTTGCTCGCGGTGTCACGCGCGGCGGGCTTGAGTCTGGATGGTGTGCAACTGGTGCAAGCGGGTGCCGGTGATGCCGAGATGGACTTGCCGTCGCTGGAGGTGTTGCTCAGCAGCGCCACTGCCCGCCGCGCATTGTGGCCGCGGTTGCGCAAGTTGAAGCGTGACTTGCGCGGTCCCGCACCGGGATGAGCGCGTTACCTCGCCCAGACAGTTTGCCGGCCCAGTTGCGCGCGATGCACGAGGCCGATCTGCCGCAGGTGTTGGCGATCGAATCGGCGTCGTATGCGTTTCCTTGGTCAATCGGGGTATTTCGCGATTGTCTGCGCGCCGGTTATGGCTGCTGGGTGCTGGAATCCGATGGCGGCGATATTTTTGCTTACGCGGTGGTCAGCGTCGCCGCAGATGAGGCGCACCTGCTCAACGTCTGCGTCGCCCCGGACGTACAGGGCCAAGGCCATGGTCGTCGGCTGGTGCTGCGCATGCTGGACGCTGCGCGCTGGCACCGCGCTGAACGCGTGTTTCTGGAAGTGCGACCCTCGAATCCGACCGCAATCGCGCTGTACGAATCCTTGGGGTTCAGCGAAATCGGGCGGCGGCCGCGTTATTACCCGGCACATGGTGGCCGCGAAGATGCAATCGTGATGGGGCGGGAGTTGACGGCGGCATAGGCAGTTGGCGGAGGAGAGCAGCCGAGCAAGCTCGGCTGCTTTGCGTGCTCAGGGCCGCGGCGTGAACACGCCCGCCTGCTTGGCCGCCGGCCGCGCCGCCAAGCGCCGGCGATACTGCAACAAGGTCGGAAAGTCGTCGATCGCACGGGTCAGATAAAGCAGTTGGATTGCGTGACCCAACACGATGTCGGGCAAGGTAAAGCGCTCGCCAAGCAAATAGTCGTTGTTCTCAAGATGCCTGGATAGCCGGATCAGCAACGGCATCAACGCTGCTTGCGCTTCTTTGCGCTGCGCTTCATCCGGCATCAGCGCGGCGTAGCGAAAGACCAGGAACGTCGCCGAATCAAACGTGGATGCCGCAAAGAAAAGCCACGACAAATACTGCGGCCGATCCGGCGATGCCATCGGCACGGTCAAGCCCGCTTCCGGTCGCTTTTCTGCCAGCGACTGACAAATCGCCACCGATTCCCAACGCCATTCCCCATCGATTTCAACCGCCGGCACCAAGCCGAACGGATGCCGAGCAAGGTGCGTCTCGCGACGGTGTTCACCGCCGGCGAAATCGAGCTTGTGTTCGTCAATCGTGATGCCGAGTTCGTGCGACAGCCAGCGCACCCGCGCGCTGCGGTCGAAGGGCACGAACGAGTACAGACTCAGCTTGGTGGTCATGCGATTGCCAGCGATTCAGACGTCTCGATTGTCCGCTTCCCGGTGGCTTGCGCCAAGCGGGCAGGTGCCCGCTCTGACACTGGTTCCACCCCGAGACTCAATCCTTGTTGAGTCGCTCGCGCTGTTCAGATAGCCCCGCATGCTGGGCTTGCCAGTCCAGCAGACGTTGCCGCTCTTGCGCGACCACTGCTGGCGGTGCATTGGCGACGAAGGTCTCGCTCGCCAATTTGCCTTGGCACTTGCCGATCTCGCCAACGATGCGTTTGATCTCCTTGTCCAAGCGGACACGTTCGGCGTCGAGATCGACCAAGCCGGCAAGTGGCACGAACAAGCTCAGCGTGCCGACCACGGCGGCGGCGGAAGGCGGCGGCGAGGCTGATGCATCCAGCCACGTCTGCTCGTCGGTCTTGAGTAAAAAAGCGATCGCACCAGCGAACCGCGCGACGTGCGCACGGTCGGCTTCGCTACCACCCGAAAACAGCAAGCGGATGGTCTTGGCGGGTGCCACGTTGAGTTCACTGCGCAAGCGACGCAGGGCGGCGATCACTGCCTGCAACCATTCGATGTTGGCGGATTCCTCCGCAAAACACAGCTCGGATTCGCGCAGCGGATAGGGTTGGACGCAAATCGTCGCGCCAGCAATCCCCAAGCGTGGTGCGATCTCCTGCCAAATTTCCTCGGTCACAAACGGGATCATCGGATGCAAGGCGCACAGCGAGCGCTCCAACACATAGAGCAGGGTATGCCGCGTGCTGGCCATCGCCGGTGCATCGTTGCTGGCCAGCGCTGGCTTGGCCAATTCCAGAAACCAATCGCAGTAGTGGTTCCAGACGAACTCGTACATCGCCTGCGCGGCCAGATCGAAGCGGTAGGCGGCGAACTGCTCTTCAATGGTCACAAGCAGTGCATCGAAGCGAGTCAATATCCACTTCTCGGCATCGGTGACGGGCTGCGGAGGCGCGCCATGCGTGGCGCTGAAGTCGGCGCCTTCGCAGTTCATCAACACAAAACGCGCCGCGTTCCACAGCTTGTTGCAGAAGTTCTTGTAGCCCTCGCAACGATTCAGATCGAACTTGATATCGCGGCCATGGCTCGCCAACGAGGCGAAGGTGAAACGCAGTGCATCCGCACCGAAGGCCGGAATGCCGTTCGGAAACTCCTTGCGCGTGGCCTTCTCGATCTTCGGCGCGTCGGTGGGCTTCATCAATCCGCTGGTTCGTTTGGCGACCAGGTCATCGGCGCTGATGCCGTCGATCAGATCAATCGGATCCAGCACATTGCCCTTCGACTTCGACATCTTCTGGCCCAGACTGTCGCGCACCAGGCCAGTGATGTAGACATCGCGGAACGGCACCTGGCCGGTGAAGTGGTCGGTCATCATGATCATCCGGGCGACCCAGAAGAAAATGATGTCGAAACCAGTCACCAGTACCGAAGTGGGCAGACGTTTGGCGAAGTCGTAAGTCGCCATGTCGTCCGCATTCGGCCAGCCCAGCGTCGAATGCGACCACAGCGCCGAGGAGAACCAGGTCTCGAGAACGTCAGCATCGCGCCGTAGGGCGGGTCTCGACCCGCCGTTTTCGCTTGCCTCAATGGATGCAGAAGCCGGCGGGTCAAGACCCGCCCTGCGGTAGGCATCGTTTTCCGTCCGCGCGACGAAGATGTTGCCGGCCTCGTCATACCACGCCGGGATGCGATGTCCCCACCATAGCTGCCGGCTGATGCACCAGTCCTGGATGTTGCCCATCCAATGCCGATAGGTATTGATCCAATTGGCCGGCACGAAGCGTACGTCGCCTTCTTCAACCAGGGCCAACCCACGCGCCGCCAGCGCGTCCATTTTCACGAACCATTGGTGGGTCAGATACGGCTCGATCACCTGCCCGGTGCGGTCACCGCGTGGCACCTGCAAGGTGTGCGGTTTGGTTTCGATCAACAACTCAAGCTCGCTCAATTCCGCCAGCACCGCCTTGCGCGCGACATAACGATCCAGGCCTTGAAAACGCTCCGGTACGGCATCGTTCAAGCTGGCCACATCGGTGAAGATGTTGATCATCGGCAAACCGTGCCGCTGACCGACCGCGTAGTCGTTGAAATCATGCGCGGGCGTGACCTTGACCACGCCGGTGCCGAAGGCGCGGTCCACGTAGTCATCAGCGATGATCGGAATCGCGCGATCGCACAACGGCAGTCGTACCGATTTTCCGATCAGATGCGCATAACGCTCGTCTTCCGGATGCACCATCACCGCAACGTCGCCGAGCATGGTTTCCGGGCGCGTCGTCGCGACCACCAGTTTGTCGCCGCCATCGGCAAGCATGGCGTCGATCAGCGGATAGGCGATCGACCACATGTGGCCGGCTTCTTCCTCGCTGACCACTTCCAGATCGGAGATCGCGGTCTTCAGCACCGGATCCCAATTGACCAGCCGCTGGCCGCGATAAATCAGGCCTTCTTCATGCAGACGGACAAAGGTCTCGTTGACGGCCTCCGACAGGCCAGCGTCCATGGTGAAGCGCTCGCGCGACCAATCGGCCGAGGCACCAAGCCGGCGCATTTGCCGGGTGATGGTGTCGCCCGACTGCTGCTTCCATTCCCACACCTTTTGGATGAAAGCCTCGCGCCCCAGCGTATCGCGCGTCTCACCGCGGCCTTCCAACTGCAGGTTGCGACCCACCACCATCTCGGTGGCGATGCCGGCGTGATCCGTACCCACTTGCCACAACGTGTCGAAACCACGCATGCGGTGATAACGGATCAGCGTGTCCATCAGCGTGTGCTGAAACGCGTGCCCCATGTGCAGGGTGCCGGTGACATTCGGCGGCGGCAGCATGATGGTGTAGGGCGTGCCTACGCCCGACGGTTTGAACACCCCGGAGGCTTCCCATTGCGGATACCAACGGGCTTCGATGGCGGCGGGTTCGAATGATTTTTCCATTTCTACTTTTGGGGATTGGGGCTGGTGACTGGAGCGAAGCAGCGTGTCATGGGACGAGACGTGCGCGCGACGCATTTCCCTTCTCCCACCGGGAGAAGGTGGCGCGAAGCGCCGGATGAGGGTACGAACTCGCGTTGACGAATTTTAAGGTGGTGAGTGCCAACGCCTCGCTCTGCCCGTACCCTCACCCTAACCTGCACCCCAGCCGACTCGCTTGCAAGCGAGTCGGCGCTCGCGGGCTCGCTGCTTCGCAGCTCGAAAGCCCCGCTCACCCCGAGGGGAGCGGGGCTTAGAAGCGATTCGAATTCTCAGTGATCTGACGCATAGCGATTTGCACCGATTCCTTTGCACTGCCATGCCAGTCCCGCGTAACCGCCGCTACTTCGGAGAACGACAAGGCGAAATGGAGAAGCCCCGGGATAGAGGCAATAGCGGCCGCCAGAGCAGCAGGTACTAGCTTCGCCGGCTGAGCGACACGCAAATAAGAGCCTTGATGGTCAGACCAGTCATAGGCGTAAAGGCCCGCGAGCGCGTAGCTTTCCCATACCGCCGAGGTGCCCCAATCTGAGACCTCCAAGCTGTCGCTTACCGCATCATGAGCTTCAGTCGCCGAGAGCACCGAATCGGGAACAGGGCCGAAGCCAGCAGTCGCAAAAAGCGCCAGCCGGCCTTCGCTGTCAGCGGCAAACCAATCGAACTCCCTGCCACCAACGTCGACAGAGATGCTCACTCGACCCAATCCCTACATATCATGCTTAAACATCTCAAACTGCCGCGCCGCGTAATCTCGCCAGCGCTTCCGCAGCGGTTCGCGGGCTGAAGGATCGGCGGGCACCACTTCCAGCACGCGCTCGCAGCGGCCGGCAAAGGCGTTGTCGCGCAAATTGATCACCAGCGGGCGGTCGGCTGCGTCCAGGTCGGGCGTCGCTATCAGAATCGGCGTCAGCTCATCGTCTTCGTCCCGGCCGGCGATCTGGTGCGGCAGGTACACCGCTTCTCCAAATGCCCACAAGGCGTCGTCCACCGCTTCCGCTTGCGCGTTGTCTCGCGCCAGGATCAAAACCGGCTTGCCGGTGTCATACGCCCGCCGCGTCAACTCGCAGACCAACGCGATCGGGTCGGCAAGAAAGCGTGGTTTGGCAATGACGTAAAAATCAGCGCGCATGGGACTGGAGCCGGGATTCGTGATTTGGGCTTCGAGAATCGTTCACGCTCGCGATCCTGAAAGTGTTCGAGCGGTCGATGGTTCTCGCACGCATTGCATCAATGGCGGCCAAGGTTGGCAACGGACCTGAGGCTTCGGCGCGCTTATGTGGTTGCGAATCCCAATTCCCAAATCCCGAATCCCAAGCCTTCAAGCAAGGCGATCAAGCAGCCACTGCGCCAACAATCCCACCGGCCGCCCTGTCGCATACCCCTTGCGGCCTTCGTCCCAGCCGGTGCCGGCGATATCCAGATGCGCCCAGCGCTGGCCTTCGGTGAAGCGCGACAGGAAGCAGCCGGCGGTGATCGCGCCGCCCCACTTGCTGCCGATGTTGGCCATGTCGGCGAATGCGGAGTCGAGGCCGGATTGGTACTCGTCCCACAACGGCAAACGCCAGGCGCGATCACCGGCAGTCTCGCCGGCGCTCAGTAGCTCGTTTGCCAGATCATCGTGTTTGCTCATCAAGCCGCTCGCATGTTTGCCGAGCGCGACCACGCAGGCTCCGGTCAAGGTGGCGACATTGACCAGGGCCGCAGGCTCGAAGCGCTGGGCATACGTGAGCGCATCGCACAGAATCAGCCGGCCCTCGGCATCGGTGTTGAGCACTTCGATGGTCTTGCCGGACATTGACGTGAGCACGTCGGACGGACGATAGCTGGCGCCGTCCGGCATGTTTTCGACGGCGGCGACGACAGCAACCAGATTGACCGCGAGCTTGGCTTCCACCGCCGCACGAAAGGTGCCGAGCACGGTGGCCGCGCCACACATGTCGAATTTCATTTCCTCGATGCCACCGGCGACCTTGAGGTTGATGCCGCCGGAATCAAAGGTGATGCCCTTGCCGACCAAGACGAACGGCTTGGCGTCACCGCCGGCACGGTATTGCAGCACGATCAACTTTGGCGCGTTGGCGGAGCCACGCGCCACCGCCAGCAGCGAACCCATACCCAGCGCTTCCATGTGCTCGCGATCCAGCACTTCACAGGTCACACCGCTGTGCGTGGTCGCCATCGCTTCAGCCTGCGTGGCCAAGTAAGCCGGGTCACAAATATTTGGCGGCAGGTTGCCAAGCTCGCGGGAAAAGCGCACACCCGAGGCAATGCCTATCGCCTGCTCAAGCACCGCTTGTTGCTCAGCCGCGCCTTCGTGACTGACTTCCAGCAAGGAATCGCCATTGCTGTGGCGACGCGTGGCGGTATAGCGATAGCAGACGTATTCGGCGGCCAGCACCGATTGGCGCAGACGCCATGCCGCATCACGCCCCTCGACCTCCAGCATGCTGAGGGTGGAATGCGCGCGCTTGATCGGCGTGCCCTTGAGCGCCTTGAATGTATCGGCGAGCAGCTTCAGGAAGCGTGCGGGCTCCAGCTTGCCGGCCGCACCCGCGCCGACCAACAGAACGCGCGGAGTGGCGACACCAGGCAAGCTGTGCAACAGCAAGCTACGCCCAAGCTTTCCGGACACATCGGCCGACGCGATCAGCGCACTGATGCGGCCATCGCTGGCCAAATCGAGCGTGGCCGCGGCGGCTGACAGACTGCCGTCCTCGAAGACGGCAGCAATCAGACAATCAGCATCAATGGAGGCGGCGAGTGCCGTCGACAGGTGGTGGTTGGGCATCGTGGCGTGATCTCTACTTGAAGTATTGAAGCTGGAATAATTGAAGCTGGAGGCAGCGAAGCTGAAGAAAGTCGCTGGGGGAGACCAAGTCCGCACAACCCAGCGAGTGCGACGATGGCATTCTATCAGCCCCGCCACGCTCGTTCGGCCGCTGCCATCAACAGGCGAGCAGGGCGATTGCCAACTGACCCGTTCGCCCATTGCGCAAGCTTGACCGTTACGTCTTCACTGAATTGCTGACCAGCTTCGGCGCCAGTCTGGTGGTGCTGATCATGGTCAGCATGGGTGGGCTGTTGGCCGATCTGCTGAGCAAGATCGCGCGCGGCAAGGTGCCGGCCGCCCTGCTGTTGTCGCAACTGGGGCTGCGCTCCTTGGATGCACTGCCGTTGCTGCTGCCGTTGGCGCTGTTTCTGGGTGTGCTGCTGGCAATTGGGCGGCTGTATCGCGACAGCGAAATGGCCGTGCTGGCATCGGCGGGCGTGGGTCCGCGGGCCTTGCTGCGACCGCTGCTGGCGTTGGCGCTGCCCGTAGTCGGAGTGGTGGCAGCCGTTTCCCTTTGGGGCTCGCCGCTGGCGCTTGAGACCTCCAAGCGCATGATCGATAGCGCCAATCGCTCGCTGCTGGTGGCTGGGCTGGAGCCAGGTCGATTCATCGCCTTGCCGGGTCGGCACAGCGTCATCTACCTCGGCGACATGAGCGCCGATGGCAGTCGATTCCAGCGTCTGTTCGTGCACTCCGAGCGTGATGATCGGATCGACGTGGTCACCGCGCGGGCCGGTGAATTGTTCAGTGAAAGCGTCGGCGATGAGCGCTATTTGTTGTTGGAGGAAGGCTTTCGAGTCGAGGGTGTACCCGGTCAGAACGACTTTCGGATGATGCGCTTCAAGCGCAACGAGATTCGCGTGCCCGACAGCGAGGAAGCGGTAGTAGGCGCCGAGCCGCAGCGTCGCGATTCGTTGAGCCTGTGGCAACGCGGCAGCGCAGAGGATGTGGCGGAACTGCATTGGCGGCTTGGCGCGCCGCTGGCGGCGTTGACCCTGGCCATGCTGGCCTTGCCGCTGGCGCGTACGCCACCGCGGGCGGCGCGTTATGGGGTGTTGTTGCTGGGTGTGCTGGCCTACGTCGCGTATCAGAACCTGATGGTGCTGGGTCGCGCATGGTTGGGCGAAGGCAGCATGCCGCTGGCGTTCGGGCTGTGGTGGCTGCACGGACCAGTGTTGCTGCTCACGCTCTGGCTGCTGTGGCGCGACGGTCACCTTGAGCGCCGGCGCCGATGAGCAGCATTTGGAAACGCCGCAGCAGTCATGGTCGCGATGGAAGCAGTCCCGATGGCATCAGCCCCGGCTGGACGGGTCGCGCGTGGCTGCGACGCAGCGATTGGCTGGTCGCGAAGACGGTGCTGGCGGCGATTGCCCTGGCCGGGTCGGTCTTGCTGGGCATTGACCTGATAGCGGCTTTTGCCGCGGAACTCGGCGACATTGGCGAGGGAGACTACGGCGCAGGAACGGCGTTGGCCTATGTCGCTTACACCGTACCGCGGCGAACCTACGACCTGTTTCCCACCGCTGCTCTCATCGGCTGCCTGCTCGGCTTGGGCGCCCTCGCAGCGACCTCCGAACTGACCGCCTTGCGCGCGGTTGGATTGTCAAAACTGCGGATCGGCGGAGCGGCCGGGATGGCAGTGGGCGGACTGTTGCTGGCCATGTTGTTGATTGGCGAGACCATCGCCCCCGCGGGCGAACAACGTGCGCAATCCCTGAGGGTGGGGGCGAAGTCGAAGGATGTTGGCGTGGTCAGCGAATCCGGTTTGTGGGCGCGCGAAGGCGACACCTTCCTGAATGCCCGCTCTGGGCGCATTCGCGGCCAGGACAACCAAGCCTACGTTGAACTGGATCGGGTCAAGCTGTACGAATTCGATAGCGAGGGCCGCTTGAAATCGTTGGCGATGGCGGCGCGCGCCGAGCATCGCGATCAGCGCTGGCGCCTGTTCGAGGTGCGTCGCAGTCGATTCTTCGAGCGCCACGTCGAAACACAGAGTGTGGCCGAAGAAGCCTGGGATTCGCAGTTGAGCCCGGACGTGCTCAGCCTTTCGATACGCCGCCCGCGGTACTTGTCGATTCGCGATCTGCAAAACAATCTCGACTATCTGCAGCGCAACGGCCTGGACACGTCCGAATTTGCCAGCGCCCTGTGGGCGCGCTGGTTCTATCCGTTGAACGTGCTGGCGTTATGCGTGGTCGCGATTCCGTTCGCTTTCGGCAGTTTGCGTTCCGGCGGCTTCGGCAAACGCCTGTTCATCGGCATCGTGCTGGCGCTGGGGTTTTTCGTGCTGCAACGGCTATTGGTGAACCTGGCCGAGGTTTATCGCATCGATTTGGCACTGGCTCACTCCGGACCCGCCTTGCTGATGATGATGGGCGCATGGCTGTGGTTGCGACGACCGCTGCTGGCGGGCGAGTAAGCCTCCTGCGTCGCAATCAGCGACTGATCCGCCAGATCCGCGTATGCGAGCCGATGTCGTGCCAACAGCGGCGTTGTCGGTCGAACAGTGACCACAGCAAGCCGATGCCCGTCGCGAGTGAAATGGTCGCCAGAACATAGCGCAGCCAGAGTCGGCCAAGGCGCAGCGGTTGCTGGTCGCCGCTGCACAGCCTTAGTCGCCACGGTCGCATGCCCAAAGTCTGCCCTCCACGTTGCCATGAGATCACCAGATACAGGCCGCTGACTATCCACAAGGCCAGCACTTGTAGCCAGAACAGCAGGGACCACGGCGCAATCGGCACGCCGGCATGCAGCAGCAGCGACAGCGCGCTGACCGCTATCCACAATGCCGCCAGCGGCAGGCTGTCGTACAGCATGGCCAGCAGTCGCCATCCGAGATGGGCAGGGAGGGTGGCTCCAGCAGAAGTTGGAAGCGGTACTGACATCCGAAAAGCATAGCCGTTCGTGATCCAGCATCGGTGATGCTGCAATTGGTGGCGGTGGCTGTCCAGCGATGGACGAAGTATTGTCAGCGCGGCGCTTGCACCGGCTGCGGTCAGATGCGCGTATGCCGTCGATTGCTGTCCCGTTGAAGGAGTCGTAAATGAACATGGAGGATCGTTTCGTGCTGACTTTGGTCGGGGCTGGCTTCGGGTCCGGCGCCTGCACTGGAGCTTTGCCGCACCGGCGCGCTGGCTACGTTCGCAATGGCATTGCAAGGGTAGCTAGTGGACTGTAACGGACAAATCGAAAGTAGCTCGCTCGGTCTGGCCGCGCTGGACGTGCTCCTCACTCCGCCAATAGCTTTGGCTATTGGCCTCGCTCCGGAGCGGCGTCCATCACGCCCATCCCGTCGCGATCCCACTTCCGCTTCATCCGTTACAGCCCACTAGCCCGGACATTTCATGAGGTCGCGAGAAAACGCCCGAACTTCGTTGGTGCGCCTCGTCAAAAGTGATGAATCTCAAAATGACAAAGTGTTCGCTGCGTTTTCCCGCTGGCACGATGCTCACTTG
>JBQTGY010000003.1:0-49529 GCA_052390415.1 Pseudomarimonas sp.
GCCCGCCCGGCAGCCAACGCACCAGATCACCGGTCCGGTACATCCGCGCACCCGCGTCGTCCGCATACGGATCAGAAACGAAACGCGCCGCCGTCAGCTCCGGCCGATTCAGATAGCCGCGCGCAACGCTGGGTCCACCCAAATGGAGCTCACCTGTCACTCCAATCGGCAAACGCCCTCCGTGTGGGTCGAGCACTTGCGCCCGCGCATTTGGAAGCAGCTTTCCAATGCAATGCTCCACCGGAGGGCGCCCAGCATCAGCGACCTGGTACGTAGTGAAGATGACAGTTTCCGTCGGACCATAAATCTCGATGACACGCACCCCGGGGAGCGCAGCCACCAAGGCTTCCAGCAGGCTCTTTGGGACCGCCTCTCCACCCACGATTACCTGTCTCAACCGCGGCAGGACCGCGCGCACGCCACGTTCCACGACGTATTCCAACCAAGGAGCCATGAGGCTCGTTACGGTCCAAAGGACCGTCGCCTGGGACGTTGCTTCCAAAAGCGCCGGAACATCCGCCACCAAAGTGCGTTCCAGAACCTCGCTGCAACCACCATGTGTCAGCGGTACCCAAAGCTCAAGCAATGATCCGTCAAACGCCTGAGAAGCTAGGCAAGGAAACAAATCACCATAGCCAATATCCAGCACGCCGTTGATCGACGTGAGAGCCTGCATGAACTGTGCGTGAGTCACACACACGCCTTTCGGTTGACCCGTCGAACCGGAAGTAAAGATGACGTACGCAAGCGCGTCCGTCGGGACAGAGACATCTGGGCGCAGCGTCGAGCCGACCGCTGCCCGAGAATCCACTAGCGGCACTCTGTGAATCGACTCCCAACTGGGCAAGTCACCCACGACACAGCGCAAATTGGAATCACGAACCACCTGACACAACCGGTCCGCAGGATGTTGCGGATCGAGCGGAACAAAGGCCGCCCCAGCCTTCAACGCCCCGAGCATGCAGACCACAAGTTCCGGCGAGCGCGATGTCAAAACACCAACCAGGTCCCCTGGAAGGACCCCACGCTCGATCAGCACATTCGCGAGATCGTTCGCCCGAAAATCGAGTTCGCGGTAGGTTGTGACAACGCCGTGTTGGACCAGCGCTGGCATGTCCGGGTGACGCGAGACCTGAAACTCAAACCGCTCGTGCACGCACACCAAATCCCAAGCCAATGACCCACTGTTCCAACCACCGAGCTTGCGTTCGTCCGCGGCGCAGAGAATGGGGACCTCGCATAAGGGCCGCGCAGGATCGCGCACTGCCCACTGAATGATACCCAGCAGCCTCTCCAGAGTGAGGCTTGCCTCCTCGTCATCCATGTAAGCCAGGTTATAGTCAAACTGGACTTCGATTTCGTGGCCTTCTCCAAATTCGCACAACGTAAAACAGATGGGAGTCTGGACAAAGTTTGCCCCTAGACTCGTGGTCGCAACCTTCAAATCCTTGATTTCGACAGCATAGTTGAGCAACTGATAGCTGAACTGAACCTCGAACAGCGGCATCTCGGGTCCGTGGAGCCCGAGATCTCGACGGATACTGCTAAGCGGGTATTTGCGATGGCGGTAGTCCTGTCTCAAATCCCGTCCGATCCGCTCGCACAACCTTAAAAAGCTGGAGCCGGAGTCGATTTGGACAAGCAAAGGAGTGAGCGATGCCAACGAACCTACAACCGTCTTGGTTGCTGCGTTTGTCCTATTGTGCGATGGGACGCCGATTACCGACGTTGTCTGACCACTAATTCGGGCGACGTATGCGTGTAGCACGCCGATGAAGAATGACTGGATTCCGAGCTTGTGCTCGTCGCAATAGGATCGAATTGCGTCGAACGTGGCTGATTCGAGGCAACGGGTAATCCTTCGGCTCGGTTGCGCCTCGTGCGGCACATCCGTACGGCGCCGGAACACTCTATGAGGAAGCCGCTGGAACCGAGTGGCCCAGTACGTTCGATCACGCTCGCTCGTATCGCCCGTCGGCCGCCCTTCGTTTTCCAATAGAAGGGACTCGAAGCTGACGCGCCGCGTCGGCTCCACGAAGAGGATGCTATTCACCGCTTCGTCGTATGACCTCGCCACGACCCGATGCCATAACACGAAGCTGTGACCATCCATGATGACGTGGTGAGCGACGACGAAAAACCAAGCCTCATCCTGAGCGACTCTGATGATGCCGGCTCGAAACAAACTCCCGCGCATGTCGAACGGGCGTTCCATCACAGATGCTATGAAGTCCAGCGCGAGACGCTCACTACCGTTTGGATGGTTCGCCAGATCGACAAATACTGAATTCGGCTCGTCTTCGGAAAATTGCAGCCTGACGCCATCTTCGGAAGAAACGAGTCGCAATCGCCACGCGTCGTACGTCGCGCAGACCTTCAAATGAGCTCGCTCCAACGCCGCCCAGTCCAGCTCTCCGCAGAATTTCGTGTATCCGCCAATGTTGTGTATCGGCTTGTCCGGATACTGATCCTGCAGCAGGAGAATCTCGAGCTGGAGAGGTGTTGGGTGATAGGTTTTCATCGGCCTTTATGAACTGCTGGCGCTCGCATCCCCGCACCGACAGCGGCGAACAGGCGAGTGCTTGGTTGAGGCTCGTAGCAGAATCCTCGTGCGAAACCGGCCAAGTCTTGCCGGCCCGGTGACCGATGGGTCGCGAGAATCTGCTATCGGTGCGGCGACAACAACGCGCACGAGGACGCGCAGCCCTGTCGCGCCCTCCAATATTTTGACACAAGCTGCGAAACGGAGCGGCCGCCCCTTAGGGAAGGCGAGGGAACGATCTACTTTGAGTACTTCGATGCGAGATCACCCTGCGGCGTCTCGGGCTGAGCCTGAAGTTCCCACCCCATTTCGACGCCGCTCCCGGGCTGTTGCGCAGGGGTCGGCGGCGCATCAAGGCGCTCAGTGGCTGTCGGTTCGCACGCAACGAATATTGCTGCTGAATCGGACGCGGAATCAGGCGCGTTCGTCCGCCCCGTGGCTGGCTCCGTGACCAGTTTCGATCGTCCGCAAGCTGGGCGTAACGGAGATCTCGGGACGCGCAACGCAGGGATAAGGACACGAGACGTTAGGACGTGCGGACAGACCTCATTACGGCGAGCCTGAGCGACTAGCCGGTTTGCGAGTCCGACCGCCCCTGGGAGGTTCCTCACCATGACGACTGAAGCTGCCGCAATACTCTCCGCGTCTCCTCGATTTGTCGAAGCCTTGCCCGGCCCGCGTGGCGTCC
This sequence comes from Pseudomarimonas sp., assembly GCA_052390415.1. Classification (GTDB taxonomy): domain Bacteria; phylum Pseudomonadota; class Gammaproteobacteria; order Xanthomonadales; family Xanthomonadaceae; genus JANNWF01. Next base: position 3,231 of record JBQTGY010000003.1, read on the forward strand.
CGTTCTTTGGCAACGCCCTCCAGATCGACTCAGCGCGGTTCCACCATCAATGTGTCGCCTGGGCGCAGGAGTTCGGCACCCCGTTCCGCCTATCGATCGGACGCAGTCGACTAGTCGTGTGGGACGACCCGGGGCTGTTTCACGCGATAGCACGAGAGCGCCCAGGAACTTACTGGCGCGGCGCGCGTATCCAACAAGTCGCTGCAGAACTGGGTTTCGATGGCATATTGACCGCCTACGGCGCTGCATGGCGCCAACAGCGGGAGTGCGTCATGCGGGTGCTGAATCCAGCTTATACCCGTGCTGGTTTCGAGAAGCTCGTTGCAATGACCGAAGCGATGTATCGCTGTTGGTGTCGGGCGGCAACCATCGGCGCGCCGATCGACTTGATGGATGAACTGCGGCGGTTCACCCTCGACGACTCCGACCAGAGCCAACTTCAGGCGCAGCTGCGAGCAATCTTTTTCGCCTTCAATCATCGGCTCACCGCCCTGGTTCCACGCTGTCGATGGCTGCATCGCAGGTCCACAAAGGTGTCATAGGGTCGGCGCCGTGCGCTTGGAAGCACACTTATCTGCATTCGAACAACGAAGGGCTGCATTCCACTCACCTTCACCGCGTCTTGCACATAGCGATTGATGAGCTGGACCTCTTGGTACAACGCCGCGGCCGCTGTGTACTGAAGCATTGAGTTCATTGCTAGTTGGTCAGAAGGCGTTGGTAGTGCGATTCCGGCGGCGGGTGCTGTTGGTCGCAACGAGCTTGGCATTGCAGGAGCCGAACCTGAAGCATCCATTGCTGGCCCCGATAAAGCACTTCGCGTCGAAGTTGTCGAAGTCTCGCCTTCTGCGTTCTCGGTTGTCGTTCTTTGGGAGACAGAAGTCGATGCGGGCCCCTGAAGATTGAGACTTGCGCCGAAGAAGCTCCGGAGCGATCGCTCACTGCGTCGGCTCGCCTGTTCTACTCGCTCCAGTGCCGCGGCTTCGGAAAGGGCGAAACGCGGCTGCAGTGCAAGTCGATATTCATCCCAAGGTGCGACCGACAGCACCGCGAGATGGGTTGAACCGGCCTCGTCGTGGGTTGCCGCCTCCTGAGGGGCGCGATCAGACCCAATGCGGAACGCCTAGCAGCCGACAAGCGAAATCAAACACAACGCGGATATTGAAAGGCGATGGTTCCGTCTCATTTGTCCTACCTCCTGTCTGGTGGACTATCTGTACGTTCACGCGCTTGTTGGATCGGCTGACATCGAATGCGTGCCGAATGGAGAAGCGGAATGGCCGAATTGCGTTCAATCATGAGAACCGGTCCAACACGAATCCGCTGAAAGCAGAAAGATTGTTCAATCCCAACACGAATTTCCTTTCGACTTGAACTAGCGGCAGGCGCAGGGTGTCACCGACCGCCCCAATAGAGCCATTCCAGGATCGACGTAATGGAGCCAGTCGATGATCGGCGTAATGGAGCCAATCCAGGATCGCCTTAAACGAGCCACTTGAGGATCGGCATAAAGGAGCCACCCCGGCGTCCTGACGGCCACCGTTCCGCCGGCATTGAGCCGGCTCCGGACGGGTCTCGAACTCCCACCCACCCGCTACCCTCCACGGCTGTTTGCCAGGAGGCGGCGATGAGCAAGAGGAGATTCGAGATGTACCAGTACCGACAGGTCCTGCTGCGCATGCGGCAGGGCGACTCTGATCGTGAGATTGCCCGCTCTGGGCTGATGGGCCGGCCCAAGGCCGGCGCGGTGCGTGCGGTGGCGCTGGCGCGCGGCTGGCTGGATGCGGCAGTGCCGTTGCCCGATGACGTGACGCTGGCGGCGGTGTTCGCCGCGGGCCCACGGGCAGCGCCCTGCGTGTCAACGCTTGAGCCCTACCGCGACGAAATCGAGCGCTGGATCGCCACCGGCACCGCCGGCACGACGATCCACGCGGCGCTGTGCCGCAACCGTGGTTAAACCGGCAGCTATTCGGCGGTGCGCCGCTGCCTGCAGGCGCATCAGGACGCACAGCCGGTGGCCACGACGATGCGTCTGGACTTCGCGCCCGGCGATGCGGTGCAGGTCGATTTCGGATCCGGGCCGATCATCCCGCATGCGCGTACCGGCGAGGCGCTCAAGACCTGGATCTTCGTCATGACCCTGTGCTGGTCGCGCCACCAGTATGCCGAGCTGGTGCTCGACCAAACTGTAGCGAGCTGGCTGGGCTGCCACCGGCGTGCCTTCGAGTGGTTCGGCGGCGTGCCAGCGCGGGTGATCATCGACAACCCCAAGTGCGCCATCACGCGGGCCTGCCACACCGATCCGACGGTGCAACGCGCCTACGCCGAATGTGCCGAGGGATACGGTTTCAAGATCAGTCCGTGTCCGCCACGCGACCCGCAGAAAAAAGGCATCGTCGAGGCCGGCGTGACTCGTTACCAAGTATCTGGACTGGGCCGAGAGATCCAGGGAGGAACATGTCCTGCTAGGAGCTCCCGACGTGCCCTTCTCGGACGAGATTGCCCGATCTTTGATCCGAATCCCCGCTAGCGTGATCGCATCCAACGAGGGGGGCTACCGTGGACAGCGGGTTCGCCCATGCGCGCGCCTATCGCCTCCGATCCGGCAGCCGGGCCATCGCGTTGCCCACCGACCCCCCGCGCATGGAGGCGCTCGCTGCGGATTGCCCTCAGATGCTCGAGCTCCCCGAATTCTTGGTTGCGGGGGTCCGGGCTGCAGCTCTCGAACTGGCGAACAAGCTCCCGCCTAGCACTTTGACTGGGCGCGAATTGCTGCGTTTCCTTGGGACACCGAAAGCAGACATCGCCGAATTTACGCAGGCGGATCGACTCACGTCAGGCACAGTCCAATATCTTCCGCCCATGACGGTCGGCCCACGCCGATTCCTCGACTTGATCTCGATCCATCCGGTGGTTCTCCGAACCGTACGGTCGCTGGAACCTAGCCCGTGTCCCGCCGTCACTTCTTGCCAAATCGAGATCCGCCGCCGGGTTCAACGGGACCTGATCTGTGGAGGCTATTCCGTAGCTGCGTGCCTTTTGAGGCGCGAGTCGCCTTCACACGGCTCGACACCCGGTCCGTCGCTGCTGACACGCTGTCGGAAGCTCGACGGGGCGATTGATCACTGGGGATTCTCGCCCGCGGACAATTGGGGATGGGGACCTTCGACCGCGGCCCGGTGGAAGCTGCATATGAATGCCTACAGAGGCTAACACGCAGATGTTGGTCGGTTGTCAGTGCCACGTCCGTGAAATCGATACGTTACGTTTGCCTTGGACCGCCGTGTGCAACACGCGGCGCCAACATCTTGGTGGACGGCTTGGCCCAGCCCTGCGCGATCACTGCAATCAGCATGATCAAGGCAAGAAGGCCCAGATGGGCCCAATGCCAACGTGCTGTAGCGATCATGGATGCGATTCCTTTTCGATCGTCACACCTTCCAGTACACGGGCCACGACCATCGCGATCGCCACACCGAGCAGTTGCGCTGCGACGAAGCCAGGCACGTCCTCCATCCGGATGCAGGCGAAGCTCTGCGTCAACGCACGCGCGATCGTCACTGCAGGATTGGCGAATGACGTACTCGCCGTGAACCAATAGGCGGCGAAGATGTAGCTGGCCACGAGTGCCGGGCTCGCGGCTGGTCGATGACGCGCGCCGAGCAGGATCGTCAGCAGCAGGCCGAAAGTCGCGATCATTTCGCTGAGCCATTGCCCCGCACCTGTCCGGATGTGATCGCCGTCCTGCACGAGCGGCAGGTCGAACATCGCATGCGCAAGAACGACGCCGACGATCGCCGCGCCGATCTGGACGAGCAGGTATGCCACGGCATGCCGCGACGAGATCTGTCCGCGCAAGCGCATCGCGATCGTCACCGCCGGATTGAAATGCGCACCGGAGATCGGGCCGAAGATGGTGATCAGAACGTAAAGTGCACCCGCCGTTGCGCCGGCATTGGCCAGCAACGCGATGGCATCGTTCCCGCTTGCGAGGCGCACGCCCATGATGCCCGAACCCACCACGGTGGCGAGCAGCAGCATGGTGCCGATGCCTTCGGCCAGCAGCTTGCGCGCGAGCATCACAGTTTCCTCAGCAGCGCTTTCACGCGGGTCGCAATCTCGTCACGGACGGCGCGGTAACCGACGTCGTCCATGTCCCTCGGATCGGGCAGTGCCCAATCTTCGCGCAGTTTCGCTGGCACCCAAGGGCAGTTGTCGCCACAGCCCATGGTCACGACCGCATCGAACGCGCCGTCGATTTCGTCGAGGGACTTGGATGCATGCGGGCTGAGGTCGTAGTCGTATTCGGCCATAAAACGCACGGCCTTCGGATTGATCCGACCCGAAGGTCGCGAGCCGGCACTCAGTGCCTCGACCGCATCACCGCCATGGATTCGCGCGAACGCTTCGGCCATCTGGCTGCGATTGGAGTTCTCGATGCACACGAACAAGACGCGCTTCCTCGGGTTCATGCAGTCACCGACAGCGATTTGTACATACAGGTCGCGGAGGCCGGACAGATGGATGTGAACTCTCCGCTGCGTTGCACGTCGTCCGGCGCATCGCCGCGTGCAATGACCGTGTAGCCGCGCTTTGCGAAGAATGGTGCGGCCGTGGTCGTCAGCAGCACCAGGTCGAGCAGTCCAAGCGCACGCGCGTGCGCTTCCGCCGCGTGTACGAGTGCATCGCCGAGTCCGGAATTTCGCTGCTCGCTAGCCACTGCCAGCGACCGCAGCAGGCCATGCTGGCTAAGCCGCTCCACGCCGATGACGCCGATCAGCCCGCCGCCGTCGTGGATCACCAGCAGATCGATGGGCGCAGATGCCAGGTCTGAGATGGGCAGCCCCGAGCGCTCCAGAAGCGCTCGAATGGCCGGCACGTCCTGTGCTGATGCGGACTGGATGCGATGCATCAGCGCGCTCAGCAACAACCCGACAGCGGTGTGCAGCAGACGCCGCTGGGTTCGGACTTCGGCTTCATCTGGCTCACATCCGGAGTACACGCAGCGCCATCGGACGCGCATGCCGATTCACCGGCGTAGTAAGTCGTCGTCTCACCGTGCGTGTGGAAGGTCTCCCAACGCGTACCTTGCGGATCTTCGGTCCACAGCTTGTCGGAGCGCGCGTAGCAGCACACGGCGGCATCTTCTGGCACCACGGTGCCGCCCGCAGCATCCAGGCGGTGGCCGAGCGCTGCGAGGCCATCGGCTTCATCCACCTGGATACCCAGATGATCGATGCCGGGATTGCGGCCGGTGTTGGAGATCGCGAAGTTGACGCGCGGATCCTCGAGCATCCACTTGGCGTAGTCAGGCTTGCGCACGGTTGGGTCGGTTGCGAACAGCGCGCTGTAGAAGCGGATGCCCGCCTCCAGATCGGCCACATTGAGGTGTACATGGAAACGGTTCATCGTCGGGCTCCTCGCTTGGGTGGAGTGCAGACTGCGCTGGGTCCGCATTGGGTCTTCCCTGCGCAGCAGTTTTCGGTGAGATAGGCGAGCAGCGTGTCCATCTGCGCGTAGTTCGCGCGCATCCGGATCACGCGCCCTTGGCGCTCGTCGGCGACTAGGGCGGCCGCGCGCAAGATGTTCAGATGCGCGGTGAGCGTTGCGCCCGCGACCTGCAGGTGGTCACGCAGCTCGCCCACGGCAAGCCCTTCGGGGCCTGCTTGGACCAGCAATCGGAACACGGTGAGTCGGGTTTCGTGGCTGAGGGCGCTAAGCGCCAGGACGGCATCGGCAGAGTTCATAGTTCCATTGTTAGCGAACTATCGAAAACATGCAACCAAGCGTGCCGCCGCGCCACGCGAGGCGAGTTGATCGAGAACTGGACGCCACACTGGCTGATCCGGTGTGGGATTCGGCCATGCTCGAGGAAGCCGACTGGGCGATCCGCTGGAGTGACACCACGCGGGGATCGCTGCCGGCTGAACGACGTATGCCAGATTTTCCAAGCGCGGTTCGAGTCCTTCGAATCTAGCGCGGAACGAGTCTCAGCGTGGCGTCGATCCTGCAAACTACGGCGCGCGCGCTCGAATCTTGCTACCCAGTTCAAGCAACAGTGCGGTTTCTGCCGCCGTGGGCGCGCGGCCGGGGGAAAAGGCGTAGCTGAGTTGCTGCGAGCCCAGCGGAATTACGAGCAGCGCGCGCGGACGGCCACCCTGACAGTCGCTGCCCAACATCGCGCCCGCGCCCACGCTCGGCTGTTCTGTCCAGGCGCAGCTGCCATCACGCATGCGAATTGCCAACTCGGGATCGACGTCTTCCTGAACCGACAGGATCAAAGCCATTCCGCTGCTTTGCGCCATGCAGCTGTTGGCGCCAAACGCCTGACTGGAGTAACCATCGCCTGGCAACAGACGGCGCACGACAGCTTCGTCGAACCACGGGCAACCGGCCGCCTTGGTGGCGCCTGCGTCGTCGGCGATGGCCAGGGCAGCGCGCATGAAAGCGCGTCCGCCGTCCGCGTATGCAGCGAAATCAGCGCCCACCGGCAGCACCAACTGACCGGTCAGGGCAACGTGTTTGTAGTGGCCGACGTAACTGATTGAACTGCGGCTGGCGGCGCCATCTGCAGATTGTGGTGAATAGCTGAAACCGTGCTCGCCGAGCCCTTCGACCGATTGCAGGTCGTACTTTCCGTCGATATTGGTGCGCAACGACTGCGCGAGCTTGGCAGCCTCGGCGGCATCTGCCTTCAGCATTTGGTGGGCGCCGATCACCGCGATTCCACCCGGACCACTGCTGCTGGTGAATTTGCACGAGCCCACCTTGCCACCCACCATCACCGACCACGGCGCGGCCTGTGGCAGCAGGCGATTCAACTCGGCGGTGGGCATCCAGCCGCAGGTCTCCTGCGCCAGTGCGCTGAAGGGCAACAACAGAGCAGCACTTACCAGGTTCAACATCGTTTTCATGACAGGCTCCTTTGCACTGCGGATGGGATTCCGATGCCTCAACTCAACGAAAAAAGTGCGCGCTGCGGGTCACGCTCGGATACGGCTGTTGCATGATCCGGTCGACCGGTCAATCATGCCATCCGACGCCTGCAGGGTGACCCACCCCGTGTTTCGACGAATCGGCGACTACGAGCTGACCACCGAGGGCAACCTGCTGGTGCTGCGTTGCTCGGCGGTCTGGAACACCGAGACCACCCTGGAATACACGCAGACAGTTGGCCTCATGGTGGCCAGTCTTGAATCGCCATGGGGCGTGCTGGCTATCGTGCAAGGCGTTCCCGTGTTTGGGCCCGAAGGCGAGGCCCTGATGCAGGATTCCGTGCGCAGGCGATTTCAAATCGGCATGCGCGCGCTTGCGCTGATCATCCAACATGGCGACGGTGAGTCGATCTGCCGAGCGCAAATGCAGCGGATCTACGTCGCGGCCGGCGTGAAGCTCGCCTATTTCGACGAAGAAGCCGCGGCGCGCCAATGGCTGGCGGACGTGTTGGCGGACAGCTGAAGTGCTGCCGGGTCAGGCTAGGCAGGGCGGCACTGCCAGCGCATCGACCTGCCCTATCCGCGTTCCGCCGCATCACGCTTGCTCTGCCAGATCCGATGCAGCGCGAGCATGACGATCAAGGCCGCCACCGCCACCGCCATCGCGAGGATCTGGTACCCGCTCCATCCCTGTGCCTTGACCCAGCCAAGCGCCAGCACGTAGCCGGCCATCAGTGCCGCATAGACCACACCATTGACGATGACCGCTCGGCGTCGCGCGGGTGAACGCATCGGCGCGAGAATGCTGCGAATTTCCAGATACACGCCGAAAAACACTGCAGCCACTGCCGCCATCAATCCCGCAAGCGTGGCCCCTGCCCCGCCAAGCAACGAGCCGCCTGCTTTTGCCACCCCGCTTGTAGCAGCCGCTTTGACCAGGGTTGAACCGGTACCACTGATCGCCGCCAGCACCGCCGACGCCACGCCCGCACCGGGTGCCACCCGGGTAAGCGCGCCATCGAACGCCTGCAGAAACTGCTGACTCAGATGATCGCGCGCGCGTTGCAGACGCTTGCGCACGCTGGCATCGCTCATGTCCAGCAATGCGGCCACCTGCTGGCTGCGCTTGCCTTCCATGTAGTACAGCATCAACACCTCGCGACTGTCCGCCGGCACGTGCTCGATCGCGTCGCGCAGCCAGTCGCTCAGCTCGATGTCCAGCACGTGCTGCTCCGGCGTCGCCGTCACGCTGGCACGATCAGCAAGCCCCTGCGGATCGTCGCCCAGCGTGACTTCGCGATAACGCCGCGCGCGCAGCTGATCCAGCGCCTGATTGCGCGCCACCTCGCGCAGCCACGGCAGAAAACTCTCCGCCGAATGGATATCTGACAGCCGCATCCAACCACGCAGAAACGTCTCCTGCGCAATGTCCTGACTCAGCGCCAGATCACGCGTATGCGCCAACGCAATCCCGGTCACCACACCCTGCGTGCGCGCCATCAACCGCCCGTAAGCCGCCTTGTCCCCCGCCTGCGCCGCGACGAAATCCTGCTGGAGTTGGGTTCGAAGCAAATCGCTGGTCATGGCTGCCGTCCGCTGTTAGGTGGCAGGGTAACGAAGCGGTGGCGGAAATGTGACAGGCACGCGGAATTGGCACTTCGCGGTGAATTGGGTGTGCGCTTGCTGGTAGCAGATGCCCTCGACGAGCGCGCCGCCGCCTTCATGAGACCGCCGAACACGCGTTGACGCTTTACCTTCCGCTAGGCCAAGGTTGAGCGCCTTTTTGATCGAAAGACCATGGCTCACGCCCCCCGACATCGCATCGATTGGCGCAGGTGGTTCTCACGTCGGGCCAAGGTCTTGGTGCTCGCATGCGGCAGCGGGCTGTTGTTGCCGCTTTTTTCGCATGTACTTGCAGACAACGATGGCCGAGTACCCTGGCTGATCGACCTCGCCGCTCATTGGCAGTGGTTGTTCCTGCCGGGCTTGATGATCGCAGCGCTTTTCGCAACGGTCTCCGACAGTCGCTGGTGGTGTTGCGCCATGCTGCTGGTGCCCCTGCCCTGGCTCACCGCCGCATCGGCGATCAAGCATGCGTCTGACGCGGCTGTAGATCTGAGCATCGCCACTGCCAATGTCCATTTCACTTCGACCGATGTCGGCCCACTCGCGGCGTGGCTGGCGCGCGAAAAGCCGGACGTGGTCGTGGTTCTCGAAGTCTCATCGGCCTACGCACGTGAGCTGCGCGACGTGCCCGACTATCGCTATCAACGTGTGGCGGCCAGCGAAGATCCTTTCGGCATCGCCCTGCTTTCACGCTATCCGTTGACCGACGACGAAGTGCAACGCGACGAACACGATCTCGCACGCATTGAGGCCAAGCTGCAGTTGCCGACCGCATGCGTGACCGTGATCGCTGTGCACCCCATGCCACCACTGTCCCCGTTGTTTCATCGGGCCCGCAACACGCGTCTGCACACGCTCGCAGTCGAGAGCGCGTCGCGCGCCCAACCGACGGTCATTGCCGGCGATCTCAACGCCACGCCATGGTCATCCGCCTTCAGCGGCCTCGCCGACCTCGGACTGCAACGCGCCAGCGATCTGCGTCCATCCTGGCCAAGTTTCGGCCAGGGCGTGATCGGCATCCCCATCGATCATGTGCTGGTGAGCAATCACTGGTCCGTGGTGAGCAGCACGCGGGGTGTGGGGATTGCTTCGGATCACCTTCCGTTGGTTGTGCGTTTACACCTCAACACGCGGTCGAACGCCATTGAAGCGACACCGCAGAAGTGCCGGTAAGCCACGCACCAAACAGATGGGAGGTGTCACCGCTGACCTGGAATTGACAGGGAGGCAGTGCCCGCAACTCAACCAGGTCCGAACGACATTCCGGTGAACGAGCCCGCCTGTTCGGCAAGATGTGCGCTCTGACCACCGGCACAGGTGCGGGTGGCGCTGTGTTGTTAGTGTCGTGGCTACGCCCATTGCGGAGACACTGATGTCGCAATCTCCTGGCCCACGCGACACCGATGTCGCCAGCATCGACGCCATCATGCACGCGCTGTACGACGTGATCTCGGGACCGCCGGGCGAGCGTGATTGGGAGCGCGAACGGCATCTGATGCTGCCGGGCGCGCGGATGATTCCGACCGGTTGGCGTCCGAATGGGGACGATGTTTTGCAGGTGCTTGATACCGAAGCCTACGTCGCTTCCGTGCGGCCACATTTTCAGCAGCATGGTTTTTTTGAGAGTGAGATCGCGCGCCGGGTCGAACGCTTCGGCGACATCGCGCACGTTTTCAGCACCTACGAATCGCGCCGCACGCCGGACGATGCGGCGCCTTTTGTGCGCGGCATCAACAGCATTCAGTTGCTGATGCGTGGCGGGCGCTGGTGGGTGGTGACGGTGTTCTGGCAGAACGAAAGCGCTGAGGTGCCGATTCCGGCGAAGTACTTGCCGGCGAGCTGATGCCTCGCATTCGACGCGCCGGTGGTGGTGTTTCTCGTCGCACAAACGGGTCTCGTGGTGTGCTTCGTAATGGGCAGGCCGATGGCACGCCTTCATATCGCGTTCTACGCTGCTGGGATGCGGCGTCGCGGGAGCGACGCCCTCCAAGGCTGGGCTCGCGATCACGGCTTGACTTTCTGCCGTGATCACGAGCCCGCAGGCAACATTCGATTTGCCGAAAGCCCGGCTGCCAGACGCTCACGCCACTTGTGGGTGGCGACGCCCTTGATCAGCAGCCACAGTGCCAGCGACAGCTCGGCGACGAATGACGGCAGCAGGATGAGGACGTTTGCGAACGTTGGTGCCAGCAACAGCGTGAAGCTGTTGGTCAGGTAGCAGATGCCCGCGATTTGCATCAAAACGCCGATGGTCTTGGGCAGAAACGTTGACTTGAAGATCAGGTAGCCAAGCACGATACATTCGAAGCCGAAGAAGATCAGGCTGATGTTGAATCCGTAGGCATGCGAGCGGTTGGAAAGAGAAGCAAGCGCGGCCAGTTGATCCTGCGAAAAGACCTCGAGATACGGAGCGTTGCCCAGCACGAACAACGATGGCAGCAGGAACAGCTTGCTTACGGCCTCAAGGCTGATGGCCACCATGTTGAACATCACCGCGAGCAAAGCCAGATGCCGGTTCACGGGCGACAGCAAGCGATAAAGAATGAGCGCGAGCGGCACGGAACAGGCGAGATGAAAGAGATTGGCGGCGATGCCAAACCGCCAAAGCAACTCCGAGGCGCGGATGTTCTCCAGCGTCGCCAAGGCGTCGCCCGCCACGATGAGCCGTTCGCGGATGAACATCTCGCCCAACAGGCCGGAGATGATGATGATCAGATAGATGGCTCCACCAATGCGAGCATATGGCTGCGGCGATGACTGCAGTGATCGGATTGCCATCAGGTCTTCCCTGTTCTTGGATAGGTTCGAATGGGCGAGCCCCATTGGAATGCTTTGTCAGATCTCGCCATCGAATGCGTTGGAAGCCTAGCCCCGCTGGTCGTTAGCTGGCCGCACCGATGAGACGATCAGCGGATTGGATGGGATGGGTTGCGGAATTCGTGCTCGCTTCGAACGCTCAGCGCTATCGCGCTTGACACCGCTGAACGCGCCCTTCACTCCACCTCAGTGCGCGCTGGTGGCGAAAAACGACGCTTCATGCCCATCGTCCATTCATTGCGGTGCAGACGCAGGCAGCATGGTCTCGCGCGGCCCATCCGGCGTTGGAATACCCACGCTGCGGGTGACGTCCCACCAGGTATGCGGAGGACAACACAGATGAAAAACGACACCCTGCTTGCCCTGCTGTCCATCACCGCCGTCTGGCTGACGTCATGTCACCTGGCGGACGACATCATGCGCGGCTTCGAACCCAGCGGAATCGAGAACTTGCGTGGAATCGCCATTCTGTCGGTGTGGTTCATCGCCACCCTGATGTGGGTGGACTGGCGCGGTGCGTGCTACGGTCGGCGGCGGCGGGCACTTGGTTACACCGTGGTCCTGCTCGGATCGCTGTTGGCGCTCGTGATACCCGCGCTGCACTTTTCTGGACGCGGCGTTGCTGAAGTCATTCCGACAGCGGGCGGCTACTTCTTCATCTGGACGTTGTGGGCATTGGGAATCACGGGCGGGGCCTGCCTGATGTTTGCCTTGCTCGGATTCTGGAGCCTTCGTCGCCCGGAGCCTATGCGCTCTTGAGCGCTCAGACCTGCTCGGCCCAGGCTCAACCACCATCCGTCACTGCGTGCGGCCGGCCCCGACCCACCATCAAGGCGACCGCAAATCCGCCGATTTGCCGAGAGCGGGAAGCAGGCGGTCTCGCAGCCATTGCAGCGGCTCGAGCGCTTCAGGTTGGTTGTAACGATGGCCTACCGAGACATAAACCGCCGACAGTTCCGGCATCACGACCACGAAATTGCCACCGTTTCCCCAGGCCATGAGCAGGCGGGTGCGTGGCAGGCTGGGTTGCCTGGTTTCATCCAGCCACCAGAGATAGCCATAGCGCTGTGCCCTGCCCGGAATGTCGGTATGGGCGTGGGTCATGGCGCGTATCCACTTTGCGCTGACCACCTGCTGGCCGTTCCACCTGCCTTCGTTCAACACCAACTGTCCGATTGCAAGCAGCGCGTCGGGCTGCAGTGCCAGATGTCCGCCCGTGTCCGTGTCCTGCCCGTTGTTCCAGTTTGCCCAGCGTGCATCGCGGATGCCCAAGGGTTCGAACAGGGCAGTGCGCGCGAATTCCGGCACCGCCTGCCCGGTCGCATTGGCCAGCAACCGCCCCAGCGCGATGACATTTCCGGTGCAGTAAGAGAAGCGTTCACCGGGAGGCTGTTGCATCGGCACCTTCGACCAGAAGCTGAGCCAATCGGTTTGCTGATACATGCTGTCCTCGTGGCCAGGTGACTTTGGATCCCAGTCGTCGCAGTCAAGGCCGCTGCGCATCGTCAGCAGGTCGCGAACACGCATGGCCGCGCGCTGCGGTTCGGAGAACGACTCGGAAAGTTCTGGCAGAAACTTCGAAACCGGCGCATCGAGGGAGGCAATGTGGCCGCGGTCGATGGCAATGCCGATGAGCAAGGCAGTCACCGACTTGGTGGCAGAGCGGATGTCGATCTCCTCCAGTTTCAGAGCGGGCCGCACGCCCGCAGCGATGAGTCGATCGGATTGCGCGAGCATCAACGCGTCGATGCCTGGATGCCGACCCTTCGCAACCTCCTCTGCTACTTCGAGGGGTGCAGCCAGAACGTTGCCGAATGCCAGCATCAGCGCCACTGCGGTGAACTTCATTTTGAGGACTCTTTCCTGATGGCAGCGATCCGACCATGCACCCGGCAGCAGATCGAAGGTACCGATGGCATAACACTCGCCGGTGGGCACGCCGGTCCAGAGCGCGGTATTGACTGCGCGTCGTGTCTGCATGCAGGTTCCTCCATGGACCGGAACGGTGGTCGCTTGGATGCGGGAGGCCGCTTCAGGGTTTAGACGCCGACCTGAATCTCTGCAATTGGCGACCGTCAGTGCGTGCACCCGCAACGGCATCTAAAGTGCCACGCTTTCGCAATCCCAGTACCATCCCTCCGCCTCTTCCGACCTACCAGGGACCCGATGGCCCGCATTCCCGCGTCCGGACAGCCTGTTGCAGCAATCGAAGTGCAGCGGCCGCCTGCTGAAATTGTGCATGCGGCCGAAATCAGTGCCCTCGCCCGCGAGGATCGCGATCCCAAACCGCCGGGCTGGCGGCTGAGCATGCGCGCCGTGCGGCGCTTCATTGCCGGTGATCCGTCGAACAAGATGCCAGCCAAGTTGATGCTGCCGATGGCGCTGGTGGATCGCTGCATGGTCACGTTGGCCAGTGGTCGCGGGCTGCTGCTGGTGGGCGAGCCGGGTACAGCGAAGTCACTGCTCAGCGAATTGCTGGCGGCGGCGATTTCCGGCAGCAGCGTGCTGACCGTGCAAGGTGGTGCCTCGACCACCGAGGACCAGATCCGCTACGGCTGGAATTACGCGCTGCTGTTGAATGAAGGCCCCAGCCCACGGGCGCTGGTGCCGGGGCCGATCCTGACCGCGATGCGCGAAGGCCGGATTGCCCGCTTCGAGGAAATCACCCGCTGCCCGGCGGAAGTGCAGGACAGCCTGCTGTCGATCCTTTCCGAGCGCGTGCTGATGGTGCCGGAGCTGGATGGGCCGAACGGGGCGATCTACGCCGCTCCCGGCTTCAATCTGATCGCGACAGCAAATACCCGCGACCGTGGTGTCAACGAGATGAGCGCCGCATTGAAGCGTCGTTTCGCGTTCGAGACGGTGTTTCCGATTGCCAGCCTCGACGACGAACTGGCGCTGGTCAAGCGCGAAGCTTCGCGTTTGTTGCAACAATCCGGCGTCGCGCTGAGCCCACCCGACGACGTGCTGGAAGTGCTGGTGTCGAGCTTTCGTGAGCTGCGCCAGGGGCTGGATTCGGAAGGCGGCGGCATGGAGCGACTGTCGACCGTGTTGTCGACCGCGGAAGCCGTCAGCGTGGCGCACTCGATTGGTCTGCGCGGGTTCTATCTGCGCGGCGATGCTGCCGATCCAGGTGACATTGTCGAGGCTTTGCTCGGGACTGCGGTGAAAGACAATGCCGACGACCTGAAGAAGCTGCGGCGTTACCTCGATCAGCGCGTCGGCAAACGCAGCGGCGCCGCCTGGCGCGCGTTCTACGAAGCAAGGCACCGCCTGCCCTCCGCGTGAGCGACGCGCTGGAAGTCATCGGCGTTCGCCACCACAGCCCGGCCTGTGCGCGGCTGGTCGAAGCGCGGCTGCGCGCCTGGCGACCGCAGCATGTGCTGATCGAGGGCCCCAGCGATTTCAACGAGCGCATGGGCGAGCTGCAAAGCGCCGAGCATCTCGCCCCGATCGCGATCTTCAGCTACTACGCCGAAGCGGGTCACACCCGCCACTGTTTCGCGCCGTTCTCCGACTACGCGCCGGAATGGATCGCGCTGCAGACCGCGCGTGATATCGGCGCGCAGGTGCGTTTCATCGACCTGCCCTATTGGCACGAAGGGTCACGCGGGCGCGCCGCGCTGGTCGCCGATGCCGTTGCCGATCGGCGGCAACGGCGACGCGAACGTGCGCTGGCGGAACGTCTGGGTCTGGATGACGGCGATGCGCTTTGGGACCACCTGTTCGAGCAGTCGCTGCCGCAGCCGGAACTGGCGCAACGGCTGGCCGGCTATTTCGACGAACTGCGCCGCGATGAGCCAGGTGATGCCAGTGATTGCGCCCGCGAGGCGTACATGGCGCGCTGGATCGCGCGTACGCTCGGGTCTGGCGAACGTGTGCTGGTGGTTTGCGGCGGCTGGCATCGCGCGGCACTGCTGCAACGGGTGAATGACAACGTCAATGGCGATGACGCGCTCGAACTCGCCGTACCAGACACCATCGAGCGTCACGGAAGTTTCCTGGTGCCCTACAGCGACCGTCGCCTCGAAGCCCTGGGCGGCTACGGCGCAGGTGTGCAATCGCCGGCCTGGTATCGCTGGTTGTACCGAGATGGCGCGGATGCCGCCGCCGAACAGGCAATGCGCGCCATCGTCGAACGCCTGCGCGAGCGCAAGCAGGTGATTTCCACTGCCAGCCTGATTGCAGCAACAACGCGCACCCAGCTGCTGGCGCGCTTGCGTGGACATGCGCAACCCATGCGCATTGACGTGCTCGACGGCGTGCTCGATGCCATCTGCAGCGACGCACTGTCTGCACCACCACCGTGGCAGGCGCGCGAGACGCTGTCGATGCGCGACGATCCGATGTTGCGCGAAACCTTGCTTGCGCTGACCGGCGATACCGTCGGCCGACTTGCCCCGGGCACACCGTTGCCACCGCTGGTGTTCGATGTCGAGGCCACGCAGGAGAAGCTGGCGCTGACGGGTGCGCAGAATCTGCAGCTTGATCGTCATCGTGAGGATCATCGGCAACGTGCCCAAGCGCTATGGCGACTGCAGATCCTGCGAATTCCGGGATTCCAGTCTCTCGGCAGCAGCGCGCCGCGAGCGGCTCGCCAACTGGCCGCCGACCAGCATCCGTTGGAGGACTGGCGACTGACGCCGAACGACGAACGCCATGTCGCGCTGATCGAAGCCGGCGCCTATGGCCCTACCCTGCAAGCCGCCGCGTTGCGCCGTCTGGAAGAACAGCTCGGCGAGGCAATCGATGTCGATGCACTCGCCAGCCTGTACGCCGCGGCGCTGCGTGCTGGTTATGCCGGGTTGGGCGCGAGCCTGCTGTCGAACCTGCATGCCGCGATCGCTGGCTGCCATCAACACGGTGCCTTGGCGCGAGCCGGGCTGCGTCTGCTCACCCTGGCAGCGAGTCGGCTCGGTCCGGACGATCCGCGCGAATTGGTCGCGCCCGCGCTGGATGCGATCCTGCTGCGTTTGCTGTGGTTGCTTGAGGGGCTGTGTGCGCCCAATCAGCCGGCGCACGCCGATGACGTCGAAGCGTTGCGGCTGGTTGACCGTTTGCTCACCGCCGAATTGCCGCTGTCGGTGCACATCGATGTGATCAACGAAACGCTGGCGCGACTGGCGGGTAACGCCCATTTGCCTCCAGCGGCGCGTGGCGCTTGCTTCGGCGTGTTGTGGCGACAGCCGCAAAACGCGGCCAGCGAAGGCAGGCTGCTGCAGACCTTACGGGGGTTTGCTTCCGGCGAGCCGCTGGGCGATTTCCTCTACGGCCTGTTCGCGCTGGCTCGCAGCGAGTCCGGGCGCTCGCCGGAACTGCTCGGTGTACTGGACGAAGCAATCGCGGCGATGAGCGAGCACGAGTTTCTGCTTGCCGCGCCCTCGCTGCGGCAAGCCTTCCACTTTTTCCCGCCGCGCGAACGCGCGGAGATCGGCTTGCAGCTTGCACGTCGCCTCGGACAGGAAAACCGCATCGATGGTGATTGGCTGCAACTGCCCTGCTCGATCGCTGACCTTGAGCGCGGCGCACGATTGACGCAGGCCGTCAGTCACCTGCAGCAGAGGTTCGGGTTGTGACGACGCTGGCCTTGGGTCAACTCGAACGTTGGCGACTGCTGCTCGGCGAAGCCGCCGAAAGTGCGCTCGGCGGCGGTGCAGGTGGAGCGGGAGCCAGTTCCTTGCTGGGTGACTCTGCGCAGGCGATGGATCGCGCGCTTGACTGGTTGTACGGCCGTGACGGCGAACAGGACGGACGCGAAGTGATGAGTCGCGAGCGCTCCGCGGGTAGCGGCCCGAGCGCGCTGACCGTGCCCGAGTGGATCAACCAGGTCCATCAGTTGTTCCCGAAAGAGACCATCGAGCGCCTGGAGCGCGACGCGGTCGAGCAGTACCAGATCACCGAGTTGATCACCCGGCCGGAGGTGCTGCAGCGGGTGAAGCCGAGCCAGGCGATGTTGGAAGCCGTGCTGCGCACCAAACATCTGATGAACCCGGAGGTGCTGGCGATGGCGCGCGAGTTGGTCGCCGCCGTGGTCCGCGAGCTGATCGAAGCGTTGGCGGTCGAACTGCAGCAGGCCTTCAGTGGCGTGCGCAATCGACGCCAGCACACTCGCTTCGCCAATGCGCGCAACTTCGATGCGGCGGCGACGCTGCGCGCCAACCTCAGACATTACGATCCCGAGAACCAGCGGCTGGTGATCGAACGCGCGCTGTTCAACAGCCGCACCTCGCGGCATCTGGAGCGCTGGCAGATCATCCTGGTCGTCGACCAGAGCGGCAGCATGTTGCCCAGCGTGATCCATTCGGCGGTGACCGCCGCCTGCCTGAGCGGCCTGCCCGGCATCGACACGCATCTGCTCGCCTTCGACACCGAGGTCGTCAATCTCACCGATCAGCGCAGCGACCCGGTCGAACTGCTGATGAAGGTGCAACTGGGCGGCGGCACCGACATCCAGAAGGCCATGCGGTTTGCGGCAGAACTGATCGACGCGCCACGCCGGGCCATCGTCGTGCTGGTCAGCGACTTCTACGAAGGCGCACCGCCGCATCTGCTGGTGCGCATCGTCCGCGAGCTGTGCGCGCAGGGCAGCCGTGTGTTGGGCCTCGCTGCGCTGGATCAGGACGCGGTGCCGAATTACGACCGCGATATGGCACGCAAGCTGGTGGACGTGGGCGCCGAAGTGGGTGCGATGACACCCGGCCAGCTGGCGAAGTGGCTGGCAGAGAAGCTCAAGCTCGGACAGACGCGCTGATGCAGGGCTCACGCGCCGACTTGTTGAAGCTGACCCCCGAAGCATTGGCACAGCTCGCCAATCTGGGTCTGGTCAAACGCGCGCAGCGGGAACTGGCGGCCGGTTATGTGCCGATCCTGGAGCTGCTGTCGGACGGCACCTTGGTGGCCGTGTTTCCCGATCAGGTTCGCAGCGAATTCGGTGCAGGCGCGGGCTTGAAGGACGCGCGCTGCAGCTGTGGTGCCGCGCTGTGCCGGCATCGCATCGCCGCGGTGCTGCATTACACGGAATCCATTGAGCGAGCGCCGGCGGATGAAGTGTTTGCAGCAGCCGATTTTGGCTCGCTCGACGAGTCGCTGATTCGTGCGTTTACCGCCACATCGCTGTGGCCGCTGGTGGATCGTGAGCTGCGCAAGGGCGTCCGCATCGAAGTGGAGCGCACGCAGAGCGGTGATCGCCGCAGCGAGGTGTTCACCGCCCGGCTGCCGCAGGCGACGGCTCGTTATTACGCCGGCGCCGACCTTGCTTTTGCCCACTGCGACTGTGTGGCCCAGCAGCGTTGCGAGCACATCGCATTGGGCGCATTGGCGCTGGCGAAAGCCGGCCCTCTGGCCGAAGCGCGATTGGCCGTCGAGCTGGGCGATCCACACGACCGCGCCGCGCTGCCTGCCGCTTTTTCGCCGACACCATTCCTGCAGCTGATCGAAAGCCTGCTGCACGAAGGTCTCGCGCATGGTGCAGCACAAAGCCCGGTGGTTGCCGACACGCTGAGCCGTGCCTTGCGGGCCAGCAGCGAACTCGGCGCGACCTGGCTCTCCTTATGCCTGCAGGCGATCGAACAATGGCTGGCGTTGTACCAGCATCGCAGTGCACGTTTTGCCTACGCCGATGGACTGCAACTGCTGCGCGAACTGAGCCTGCGTCTGGCGGTCGCCGCGGCGGGTGCCGAGTTGCCTGCACGCGGCTTGCTGGGGTTGGGTGAGGCCATGGAAACGCCGCTTGATCGTTTGAGCCTGATGTCGCTCGGCATCCGCGTGCATGCGGACGGCCGTGAGCGGCGCGCGACGCTGGCGGTGATCGACTGCGACACACAGACGCTACTTTGTCTGCACAAGCAGTGGCAGCGCGCTGCGGACGATCCGTCCAGCGAACTGGCGAAGCTCGACCAGCAGCGTGTCGCCGGCACGCTGCGGCTGTCGCGGCTCGCGCTCGGCAGTCTGGTCACCACCACCGCCAAACGTCGCGCCAATCTTGAGCTGAAGCTGGGCCAGAGCTTCGCCGGCAAAGCCTCGATCAGCGCGCACAACGGCGACTGGTCGGCGCTGCGTGCACCGTTGCTGATCGAGGATCAAGCCGCCTGGTTGCGCCAGCAGGCGCATGCCTTGCCGCGCGAACTGCAACCACGCAGCGCGCTGCCCGGCTTTCACGTGTTGCGGGTGGCCAAGGTGCTGCGCATCGGTTTTGATCCGGCGCGACAGTGTTTGCATGCTTCGCTCCTCGATCCGAGTGGCGCGCCATGGTGGCTAAGACGCGACTATTCCGCAGTCGCGCCCGGCGCATTAGATGCGATTGCGGGTGTACTCAAGCAGGCCCAGGCGAGCGACGCGTCGATACAGATCGCCGGGCCAGTGCGCCGTTGCAGTGAAGGCCTGGTCATCGAACCTTGGGCATTGAGCGCGGGACGCTTGGTGGTGCCCGATCTTTTTGGCCCCGATGGCAGTGTCTCGGCCCTGCTGCTGGCCGATGCACCCGCTGCGGTCGACGATCCGCTGGCACAGTGGTTATCTGCGGTCGACGACAGCCAGTGCGAACTGCTGCGTGATGGCCTGGGACGCTGCACCTCGACCCCGCGACGATTGAATGTGCTGGCAAGGCGGGCGCGCGAGCTTGGTCTGGGAGCGGCCGAGCCGCTGTTGGCCGAGCTGTCCACGCAACTTCACCACTACGCGGGGCGCAATGCCGACGGTGCGATGGCGGCGTTTCGCGCGCTGATGCACTGGACCGCCCTGGCCGGCCACGCGGCCGCTGCCATCGATTTCGAACACACCCTGATCGAACACACTCTGGAGGAATCCGCTGATGCAACGCTTTGAGCTGATCGAAGGCACATCATCGAAGTTTTGGGAGGTCAGCCGCGACGGCAGCACCTACAGCGTGCGCTACGGTCGCATCGGTACCAACGGCCAGACACTGAGCAAGACGGCCGTGAGCGACGCCAAGGCGCAGGCCGAAGTCGACAAGCTGATCAAGGAGAAGACCGGCAAGGGTTACAGCGAGGTCGCGAGCGCCGCTGGCAGCATCCCCGCGGTGCTCGCCAGCACCTCGTCAAAGCCTTCGACGCCGTCGGTTGCAAAGTCCGCTGGAAAATCGGTAGTCGCGCCAACGGCGGCTGCGGATATCTCCAATGCGAGCGATGCGCCAGCCAGTATGGTTGCACCCTCTCGACCTGCACCGAGCAAACCTTCAGCGGAGGTCGGCGACCTGCGGCAGCCGAGCGGCGAGTTCCAGTTCAGCAGCGCCTGGCGCAAGGCACTGCCTTCACAACGCGGCTTTCCGGCGCATGGGGCACCGCCCGCCCTGCCCGCGCTGTGGCTAAGTCTCGCGGGTTTCGTAAATCAAGAGGATCGGCAATCGCACTGGGCCATCAAGGGTGCCGGGCTCGCTGCTGTGCTCAAGCAGAATCCGCTCGACCACCTGTTCAGCGAAACCAGTCTGACCGAAGCCGATCCGCAACGCTGGCTGGTCGCGCTGCAGCTCGGCTGCGTGGTCCAGAACGAGAATTACGACAATGCGCAGTGTCTGCTGATCCAGCTCGCGGTCCAACTCCACGGCGTGGCATTCGCGACCGAGTGTTATCTGGCCGCGATGACGCAGATGCCGTCCGGATCGCACGTCAACTGGTACTACAACGGGCGACTCAGCATCGATGCACTGAATGCCGCGCTGGCAAGCTGTTCGGAAAGCGACTACGCGCAGGCCACAGCCATCGCGCGCGCCAAGGTTCCGTCCGCCGCCATCGATCGCTTCCTGCGCGGTGCCGTGTTCAACAGCGAGGCAACACTGGTCGCCGAGGCTCTGGAGGTTGCCGACTTCAACAATGGCTATGCGCGGATATCAGCTTCCGGACTCGCCGGGGTCAGCCTCACCCTCACGCAAGCGCAGGCACTGGTGGAAGCGCCCGCTTCGCGCGGAAATCCGACTTCGACCATCCTGGCCTTGAACCTGGTCCGCGCGCATGCTGCCGCGGCGCTGCCGCTGGTTGCGCGCCTGTACGATCTCGTCGACGACTCGCAGCTGCGCCAGCGTCTGGCCGAGATCCTGCGAGGATTCGACAGCAATGAGGCCTTCGTTGAGTTGCTGGGTCGCATCGAGCACAAGGAAGCACGTGCGCAAATCGATGACTTCGCCCGCGCCTATCCGTTCGCGGCGATGCGCGCAGCGCTCACCTTCATCGCGCGTAGCCGCAGTAAATCCGCCGAAGCCTGGTTGTCACGCATGTTGGCCGCCTACCCGGCGCTGCTTGCTCTGCTGCGCGACGACACAGTTGGAGCGGCATCCGATGTACTGGATCGTCTGTGCAGCAAGCTGATCGATCTCGACGAAGCGCCGCTCGATGCCTTGCCGACGGTGCTGAGCGATCCGCCTTGGCTCAAACCGCAGCCGAAACGGGTGCGGCCAACGTTGCCGGACGTGGCCATGCCGGCTGCACGTTTGCAATGGCCGGATGGACTTCGTGAGGACTGGTCTCGGCGTTTGCCCGCCAACGACTCCGCCGACCCGGACTCCAACAAACAGAAGGGGCGCATGGGCGAAGCGCTGGAGCAACTATCGATACCACGAGACTTGTGGCCAGCCTTGCTGTCCGGCGAAATTGCCGATCTCTCGCCGCACCTCGCGGCGATCGAATCCCATCGCGGCAGCCGCCCGGCCTATCACCGTTACCGCTACCTGCGTTCGTTGACGTCGCTCGCGCCTCGTTTCCGCTTGTTGCTGTGGAACTCGCTGAGCGGTTGGGATGGTTACACCTGGGAGGGCTCACCGACCGCGGGTTCGCTGATTGCGCACTACGAGCTTGCTGCCTTGCCGGGTTTGCTGAATTTCCTCGAAAGCCGTCTTGAGCATGGACTGATCGCTGCGCTGCCAGTGGCAGCTCCGGAAGTCGCGGCCTTCGCGGCGAAAGGTCTGCTCGGAAAAAAATCGCGTCCTCACGCTGCAGCCTGGCTGCGCGCGCATGCCGAATTGGCCAGCACGGCGCTGCTGGTGCAGTGTGCGAGCGGTGCAAAGCAGGTCATTGCCAATGCCGAGGCAGCGCTGCGCTGGCTCGCCGCCAACGTCGAGCCGGCCCGCTTGATCGAAGGTGCCCGCCATTTCGGCGCAGCGGGCGAAGCCCTGCTGGAAGCGATCACCGCTGTCGACCCTCTGTCGCTGCTGCCGCAGAAGCCACGCCCGCTGGCGAACTTTTTCCTGCCCGGTGGTTTCGCACGGCCGCGCCTCACTGACGGTCGCGCCTTGCCGGCCGAAGTGCTGCCCGCACTCGGCACCATGCTGCAGGTGTCACTGCTGGACGAAGCCTACACGGGGCTCGATCAGGTCAAGTCCGCCTGCAACGCTGCATCGCTGGACGAATTCGCCTGGGATCTGTTCCAGGCCTGGTATCAGAACGGCGCACCGAGCAAGGAATCATGGGGCTTCACTGCGATGGGTCTGATCGGTGGCGATGGCTGCGTGCGCCAACTGACGCCCCTGATCCGCGAGTGGCCTGGCGAATCGCAGCATGCGCGGGCCGTGCTGGGGCTCGACATCCTCGCGGCAATCGGCAGCGACCTGGCCTTGATGAATCTCAATGGCATCGCCCAGAAGGCCAAGTTCAAGGGCCTGCAGGATCGTGCGCGAGACCGGATTCAGGCGATTGCCGAGGCACGCGACCTCAGCACCGAGGAGCTGGCTGATCGATTGGTGCCCGACCTCGATCTGGACGCCAACGGCACGCTACTGCTCGACTTCGGCCACCGCCGCTTCACCGTCGGTTTCGACGAACAGTTGCGGCCCTTTGTGCTCGATGCCAACGGCGCACGACTGAAGGATCTGCCCAAGCCCAACAAGGCCGATGACGGCGAACTCGCCCCAGCCGCCAGCGAGCGCTGGAAGCTGCTGAAGAAGGACGTCAAGGCCATTGCCAACAACCAGATCCAGCGCCTGGAGCTGGCGATGTGCAGCGGGCGCAGCTTCGACGCGTCGGTGTTCCGCCAGTTCTTCGTCCAGCACCCATTGATGCGCCACCTTGTGCGCCGGCTGCTATGGGGCGTGCCGCAGGCAGATGGCAGCGTGCTGGGATTTCGCGTCGCCGAGGATCTGAGCTTTGCCGATCACGAGGACATGCAGTTCGAGCTTGCCGAAGACGCCACCGTCTGCCTGCCGCACGTGCTGATGTTGGGCGAAGCCCAACAGGCTGCGTTCGGCCAGGTGTTCGCCGACTACGAGATCCTGCAACCTTTCGTGCAGCTTGGCCGCGAAATTCTGACCATGAGCGAGGACGAACTGGGCCAGTTCGAGTCGTCGCGCTTCAAGGGCAAACGCGTTGCAATCGGCAGCGTTTACGGCCTGCAGCATCGCGGATGGCGGCACGGCAGCCCGCAGGACGGCGGCTGGATCGGCTGGTTTGAAAAGTCGCTGCCGGGCGGGCTTGAAGTGCAACTCGAACTCGAGCCCGGCACCGTCGTCGGTGAAATCAACTACGAACCCAAACAGACGCTGGGCGCGCTCAGCCTGCGGATTGCCAACAGCTGGGACGACGCCGGACGGCGTTGCTTCCGCGAGCTTGACGCGGTGGCGCGCTCTGAACTGCTGCGCGATCTGGACCGGCTCTCGGTGCTGGTGGAGTAGTCCGGGCGACATCGATGCTGCCATGACATGGCAGCAATCGAGTTGATTGTCAGCTCAGACCTCGTCGGTCGCGCGGCGAAACGCCATGGTCCAGTTGGTCTCCCAGTTCGTGCCACCATCGCTGGAAAACGCCTGCTCCCAGCGTGGCGCGGTTGGATCGACGGTAATCCACAGGAAGCGAACACGGATGGGCACTCCGTTGAGGGTGTCGTCTGCGAAGAACGTGCCGACGCCATCCTCGAACGCGCCGACCACAGGCACATCGAGTTGACCAGGCGCGCGCCCATCCAACCACCAGATCGACCAACGCTTGCTGCACGGATCGAATGCACGCATTGCCAGCGCGCGATACGAGCCTTCAGGCAGATGCAGCAGGTTGTCTTCGACATTGCCGAATCCACCCAACACCCGTTGGGTGGACATTTCGCCAGCAAATTCGATCCACTCGGTACAACCGACCAGCCGCTCTCGCAGCCGACGATGCCTGACCTGCCAGTCGCCGATGGCAAATTCAAAGTCAGTCGGTGCGTTTGCGCCAATTCCGAGCAGCATGCTCAGCTTCCCTGGCCGCGTTCTGCCAATAGCTTCGCATCCAGTTCTCCGGCACGAACCACCGCCGAATGCGCACCGATGCGATCCATGTACGCGACGATCACCGGAAGTTTGGGCACCAAGCCGAAGTCGGTCGTCCATTTGAGTGCGGAGCCCCAGAGCAGGTCGGCCGCGGTGAGCGTGTCACCCAACAAGTAGTCTCCACGCGACAACTGCTCCACCAGCGTTTCGATGACGCTGTCGTAGTCGCGAAAAGGAGAGGTGCTGGGGTCGATGGGTTCGCGCTTGAAGGCCATGTCCATCAGTGCGGGTTCGAAACACGCCGCGTAAAACGCGAGCCAGCGCAAGTACGGCCCACGCCGGGAGTCATCAAATGCCGGCGCGAGCTTTGCGTTCGGGAAGCGATCCGCCAGGTAGATGGTGATCGCCACTTGTTCCGTCACCACGACGCCGTTGTGCACCAGCGTCGGCAATTTTCCGAGTGGGTTGAGGGCGAGGAACTCCGGCGTGCGGTTGTCGCCAGCCTTGAAATCGATGTACTGCACTTCGTAGGGCGCGCCGACGGCTTCCAACAGAACCCGCGCACTGGACGAACGGGACTGGGGGTTGTGGTACAGCGTGAGGTTGGGCGTGCTCATGGGGAATCCTGACGTCGGTTGAAGGTGCGAGCAAGGTAGCGGACATTGCGGACATATTCCGTCCTCGATAGGCTGATCGCATGCTTTCCACCTCGGCCCGTCTGCTGCGTCTGGCCAGCTTGCTGCAATCGCGACGGCACTGGCCAGGCGCGGCGCTGGCAGACGCACTTGGCATCGACGCGCGCACCGTGCGTCGAGACATTGATCGCCTGCGCGAACTGGGCTATCCCATCGAAGCCTCTGCCGGCGTGGGTGGTGGTTACGCGCTGGGTCGTGGCGCGGACCTGCCGCCCCTGGTGCTGGATGACGACGAAGCGGTGGCGCTGGCGATTGCACTGCGTGCGGCCAGCGCCAATGTCGGCGGCATCGAAGCCACGTCACTGCGCTTGTTGGGCAAACTCGACCAATTGATGCCCACCCGTCTGCGCCGGCGCGCGACCGCCCTGCATGCGGTGACGCTGTCGCTGCGCAGCGGGCCGCCGCTGGTGGATGCGAGCCTGCTGAGCGACCTCGCTACCGCCTGCCGCGACTTTTGCAGCCTGCACTTCGCCTACGAGAATCACGCCGGCGAATCCAGCCAGCGTGAGGTGCAGCCACAGCGCTTGGCCAACTTTGGCCGCCGCTGGTATCTGATCGCATGGGACTGCGTGCGCGGCGACTGGCGCACGTTTCGAGTCGACCGCATCACCCACAAGCCCGTTGTGGGCGCCAGATTCACTCCGCGGCCGGTGCCGCAGGACGTTGCCGCGCGCCTTGAACGTGGCATCGCCTACGCGCCCTACGCGTTTCGAATCACCCTGCGCGTGGCCGGCAGCCTTGCCGAACTGCAAGCCAGCTTGCCCGTTTGGTGCGGCGTGCTGGAACCCGAGACCGACAGCCACAGCTTGCTGCTGGTCGGCGCCGACTCAGCACACAACCTGCTGGCCCAGGTGCTGATGCTCGGCCGCGACGTGGAGCTGGTCGAAGGTCAAGCGCTGGTTCCGGAGCTGCAACAGGTGCTTGATCGGCTGACAAAGGTGCTGCAACCGAGCTGAAGGATTTATCTTCCACCGGGCTCACCCGCCGGGATCGGCTTTCGCCGCCGTTTGGACACAGCGGTCGATTGGTCCGGCTCGAAACGCGGTTTCCCATCGAGCGGCATTGGCTCGCTCCGCCAAGCGGCCAAGCCCGCGCGTTAGACTGACGCGGTGACTGTCCCGCGTACGATCACGTATTGCGTTTTGGGCCTCGCCAGCTTCCCGGCACTCGCTGGCGCGCCCGATCCGTTGGTATTCGCCAATGGGTTCGAGGCGGCTGTGTCTTCGCTGTGCAGCGTGGTCACGCCGGGCAACACCACGGTCGCGACGCCGCAGCTGTCGGCAACCTTGCGCGATTCGTTCCACGAGTCCTGGCTGGGCTCGCCCGCCGTTGCTGATCTGCAGGGGGATGGCACGCCAGAGATTCTGGCCGCGCGCAGCGGTCTGGTGATCGGCTGGCACATCAACGGCACTGTCGTGTTTCGTGCCACGGTGACGGGTCGCGTGTGGTCGTCGCCGATCGTCGCCGACCTCGTCAGTTCGCAACCGGGACTCGAAGTGGCTGTCGCCGCGCGCGGCCAGATCTATGCGTGGAACTCGGCCGGTACCTTGCTGCCCGGTTTTCCGCACACCTGGCGCGACGAAATGCGCTCGATTGCCGCAGGCGACATCGATGGCGATGGCGATCTGGAACTGGTGGTTGCGACTACCCAGCGGCTGGAGGCCAACGGCCAGCGCGACTTGTTGTATGCGGTGCATCACAACGGCGCGCCGGTGGTCGGGTTCCCGCCCAACACCAGCGGCGCGGCCGGCTGCACCACGACGTGTTTCGTCACCGGCGGTTTTGACCAGAACGTCGCCTTGGGCAACGTTGATGCCGATGCCGCGCTCGAGGTGTTCGCCGGTCACGACAATGCGTACCTGAGTCTGCACGACGGCAGCGGCCGCGCCTTTGATGCGGCATCGATCTTCAACAATCGCGACAAGATTTCGGGCGTGCGTTCGATGCTGGACTACACGCTGGCGCAGCAGGGCTTCGCCAACAACGAAGCGGTCGACAACCAGGGCCACTTCACCAACTCCGCGCCGGCGTTTGCGGATGTGGACGGCGATGGCATCCGTGAGCTGGTGATCCTGGGCTCGGTGCAGAATGCGGCGCAGACCGACCGCCAGCGCGGCGTCGCCGTTTGGGTGATGCGCCCGGATGGCACCCGGCCCACGGCGTGGGTTGCCCCGTATCACGCGCCCACCTATCTCGCAGGACTGCTGGATTTCGCCGGCACCAATATTGTCGGCGCGACCAATCAACCTGCGGTCGCCAACATCGACTCTTCGCGTCCGGGGCCAGAGTTTGTTTTTGCCGGATTCGACGGGCGCATCCACGCTGTGGATTCGAACCGGCAGGCAATGTGGCAACACACCTACACCACCGATGCGCGCGTGCTCACAGGCGGCGTGGCTATCGGTGACTTGTCTGGCGACGGCCGTCCCGAGATCGTGTTCGCCAGCTACTCGCCGGACGCCGACAAGAGCAACCTGTTTGTGCTCGATGCCTTGGGCAATCGCCTGCACACCATTCCCCTGCCGGACCGCGGCGTGATGTCGGTGCCCACCTTGGCGGATGCGGATGCCAACGGCACGCTGGACATCGTGCTCAACCTGAAAGATGGCGTTAGCAATGTGCGCCAAGTGCTTGTTTATACTGTGCCAGGTGCGCAGGCAAATTGTTTGCCTTGGCCCACCGGTCGCGCCAACCTGTTGCGCAGCGGCAATCCACCGTAGGCCACACGGGCAATCACGCGCATCCAGCTCACACTGCTCACAAGCTCGGTGGGTCGAGACCTACTCTGGGCAAGCGGCGTCTTCCTGATCGATTTTCAAAGAAGTTTCCTTCATGACTCATTTGCACACCGGTTCGCTGCCGCGACTCCTGGCGCTGACAACGCTGCTGCTGTTTCCTGTGCTCACCGCCGCCGCGGTGAAAACGCGCGCGCTCGCCGAGATTGCTGAATTGGCGCAGGGTCAAGCCTCGGCGCAAGTGCTCAGCCCGAACGACAGCCTGTTGTCCGCTGAGCTCTCGGCCGTCGTCAGTGCCGTTCATGCTGACGTTGGGGCCTCCGTTCGTCGCGGCGAGCTGTTGATCGAACTCGACGCCAGCGATGCCCGCCTGGCGCTGGCTCAGGCGGATGCCCTGTTGGCGGCGGCGAAGTCCAATCTGGACATGGCGGCGCAGCGGCTGGCGCGCGCCAAACAACTGCGCGAGCAGCACTACGCCTCCGCCGACGATCTGCTGGCGCGCGGTACCGAAGAGCAGGCGGCGCGATCAGAAGTCGCGGTGCGCGAGGCGGCGCGCAAAGTGGCTGCGCGCAGCGTGGAAAAGGCGCGCATCGTCGCCCCGTTTGCTGGCGTGGTGATCGAGCGGCATGCGCAGCGGGGCGCGCTGGCGGGCATCGGCAGCCCATTGCTGAGGATCGTCGATCTCGCCGCACCGGAAGTGCAAGTTGCCCTGCAAGCCGGTGATGCACGCGGCATCGAGAAGGCCAGCGCGCTGCGTTTCGAGAGTCAGGGCCAGAGCTGGCCGCTGCGTCTGCTGCGGCTGTCGCCCGTCGCAGACTCCAGCACACGCACCCAGGTCGCTCGCTTCGCTTTTGTCGATGCCCCGGCCACGGCGGGTCTGGCGGGCCTGCTGCGTTGGCAGGGTCCACAGCGCCTGTTGCCGGCCGAACTGATGGTCCAGCGTGGCGAACAGCGCGGCGCTTTTGTGGTGGTGGATGGATTTGCCCGTTTCATCGCCGCCACCGACGCCCAGCAGGGACGCAGCTTCGCCATCGACCTGCCGGATTCTGCGCAGATCGTGGTTGACGGCCAGCAAGCGCTGAGCGATGGCGAGCCCGTGACGGTCGACAGCACGCCCTGACCGCGTCCGCGCCAATTTTTGAACAAACACAGCCGCGCTTCGAGTCCAACCATGTCGATTGTCCGCAGCCTCATTACCAACCATCCGCTGGCCAACATCGCCTTCGTGGTGGTCATCCTGATGGGCGCATTGGCCTACCAGAAGATGCCGCGCGAGCAGGACCCGGAGATCAACTTCAACTGGGTCAACATCTCGACCGCCCTGCCCGGCGCCAGTGCGCAGGATGTCGAGAACCGGATCACCAATCCACTCGAGGATTCACTGCGCAACGTGCAGGACATCCGCTTCGTGGTCAGCACCTCGCGTGAGGGCGTGTCCAACATTCTGGTCCGCTTTCGCGAGATACCGGTGCGGGTGTTCGACAAGCGCATCACCGATGTGCGTCGAGAAATTCAGAACAAGTTCAACGCGGAACTGCCGAGCGAAGCGGTCGATCCGGTGATCCTCGAGATCACCACATCGAATGGGTTCCCCACCGCGATGTTGGCGCTGCGCGGCCAGGCCAGCGACGAACACCTGCGCTTCGCGGCGCGCCAGGTGAAGGATGATCTCGAGCGGATCAGCGGCGTCGACCAAGTCACTGCCATCGGTTTTCAGGATCCCGAGCTGCATGTCGAGTTCGATCCCGCTGCGCTGGCGTCTCGCGGCCTGCTGGCCACCGATCTTGCCGACGGCCTGCGGATCTGGTTCCGCGACACTTTCGCCGGCAAGGTCAGGACCGGCGATGGCGAATGGTTGGTGCGTGTCAGCGACACCAGTCCCGATCCCGAAGCGATTGCAGGCTTCGTGCTGCAGCCGCGCGGCATGGCCGACGCACAGGTGCCGCTCGACGCGGTCGCTGCGGTGCGACGCGACCGGGTGACGCCGCGCACCTTGTCTGCCATGGATGGCCAGCCGATGGTGCTGATGTCGGTGACCAAGGTTGGCTACACCAACACGCTGCAGCTGGTTGAGCGAATCCACGACTACGTCGAGCGCAAGAACGCTGTGCTGGCAGACAGCGGCCTGTCTTTGGTGATGACCGACGACCAGACGATTCCTACCCGCGAAGCGCTGGGCATCATGCAGAACAACGCGGTGCTCGGCCTGCTGCTGGTGCTGGCCGTGTGCTGGGTGTTCCTGGGTTCGCGGATCGCGGCGCTGGTCTCGCTGGGCGTGGTGTTTTCGGTGGCGGGCACGTTCTGGTTTCTCGACATCTGGGGTTCGACCCTCAACGTCTCGGTGCTGCTGGGCGTGGTCATCGTGCTCGGCATGTTGGTCGACGACGCCGTCGTGATCGTCGAATCGATTTACTACCGCATGCAGCGCGGCATGGACGCACTGCCGGCGGCGCTGGACGCATTGCGCGAAGTGGGCCTGCCAGTGCTCGCCGCGGTATCGACGACCATTGCCGCCTTCCTGCCGCTGATGCTGCTGCCGGGCATCATCGGCAAATTCATGTTCGTGATTCCCTTTGTGGTGACGGTCGGTCTGCTGGTCAGTCTGGTCGAGGCGATGTGGATGCTGCCGGCGCACATTGGCGCGTTGGGCGCGCGCTCGATCAGCCGCTCGCGCACGCAAGCGCTGCGCGAGCGTTACACGCAACGGGTGCGTGTGGCCTACACGCGCGCCCTGATCCACGTCATGCGCCATCCGGGTCGTTATCTGGCGTTCGCGTTGGCGCTGTTCATCGGCGCCGTCGCTGCGCTTGCTGGTGGAATGGTCAAGTTCCAGTTCTTCGCCTTCGACCCGATCCGCCTGTACTACGTGAATGTAGACATGCCGCCGGATTCATCGATCGATGCCACCCTGCGCCAGACCATGCGCGTCGAGGAAGTCGTCCGCGCGCATCTACGCGAAGGCGAAGCGCGCTCGGTGGTGTCGATGACCGGCATCAAGTTCACCGAGGTCGAGCCGGTGTTCGGCGACCAGTACGGGCAGATCGCGGTGTCGCTGAATCCTTCCACGCCCGACGCCCGCAGTCTGGACGAGATCATCGAAGGCATGCGCAAGGCGGTGGAATCGACACCCGGTCGCGCCACCTTGAGCTTCCTCAAGATTTCCGGTGGCCCGCCCGCGGGTAAGCCGATCAGCGTCAAGGTGCGTGCCGATGATTTCGTTGAATTGCGCGCCGCCGCTGCAGCTATCAAAGCCGAGGTTGCGAAGATTCCCGGCACCCGCGACATCGTCGACAACGACGTCGCCGGGCGTGACGAGTTGAGTCTGCAGGTTGACGTGGAGGCAGCACGACGCGCTGGCCTGGATCCCGGCGCGGTGGCGCGACTCGTGCGCCTGCACGTCGATGGCGAAGTGGTCGCCGACTTGCGCGACCGCGGCGAGAAGGTCGAGCTGCGGGTGCGCGCGACGCCGCGCAGCGTGCAGCAAATCGAGGCGGTGCTGGACGACCCGATCGCCCTGCCGGGTGGTGGCATGAGCACGCTGCGCGCCCTGGTGCACGCCGAGCAGGGCAAGAGTCCGGGCATGATCCGACACTGGAACCTGCGGCGTGCCATCACCATCGAAGCCGACCTCGACCCCGACCTGATCGACACCGTCGAAGCGAACCGTCTGCTGGTCGAGGCATGGGATCGCGAGCGCCCGGCCTTTCCGAACACCAATCTGGATTTCTCCGGCGAACTCGACGACATCGAAGAATCGCTGGACGCGATGGGCGGGCTGTTCCTGCTCGGGATTGGTCTGATTTATCTCATTCTCGCCGCGCAGTTCCGCAGCTATTTCCAGCCGCTGCTTATTCTCGTCACCGTGCCACTGGCCTTCACCGGAGTCACCCTGGGTTTGCTGGTATCAGGCAACCCGCTGTCGCTGTACACGCTGTACGGCATCATCGCGCTCACTGGCATTGCGGTGAACGCCGCGATCGTGCTGATCAGCGCGGCCAACGACCGTCGCGCCACCGGCATGCGCACCCTGCATGCCACGATCTATGCCGCACGGCGGCGCGTGATCGCCATCATCATGACCACCGGCACGACGATTGCCGGTCTCTTCTCGCTGGCGGTGGGGCTCGGCGGCCAGTCGCTGCTGTGGGGCCCGGTGGCGTCGAGCATCGTCTGGGGGCTGGCCTTCTCGGCGGTGCTGACCTTGTTCGTGATTCCGACCCTTTACCGCTTCTTCATGCGCCAACGGCGGCCAGTGGCGATCTGAAGGCGGTTCATGGAAATGACCAAGATTGATGTGGCGGCGATTGAGAAAGCTCGGCAGGGGTGAAGTCTCAAGAAAGCTACGGCCCCTCAAACCCGTTCGCGAACACCTGCGTCGATGCACCCGTCGGCAACACCAGCAGGTTCGCCGAACGCGCCGGCAGGTTCGCCAGCGTCAGGGTCGTGCCGTTGATGGTGCCGGTGCCCACTTGGGTGACGTCTGAATTTGCATCGAAGCGGTACAGGGTCCAGGCACCGTTCACCGGCGCTGCCAGCGAAATCTGCGCGGTCGTCGCCCCGACATCCTTGTTGATCAATACCACCATCAAACGTTCACCGACGCGCTCGACTGCATAGGCACCGAGCAGATCGATGTTCGCGCTGGTCGCACGCACGCTGTCGCCTTCGATGCGACTGCCATTGCCATCAAAGTCTAGGAACAGGCGGAACGCACGTTCCACCCGCGATCCCGGCGGCGGTGCGGTCCAGCGTGTGGCCAGATCCACGCCTTCGCGGCCGAAGATCGCCAGTGCTTCGGCCTGAGCCAGCGCGCCGCTTGCACCTTGATTCGGGCCCCAGTTGTATTCGGTGATCGCGAGTTTGGTTCCAGGGCACTCAGCCTGAATCCATTCACGCACGCGCGGGATCAGTCGCGGTTTGTCGTAGTGGTATTGATCGAAATCACCGAGGTCGCCCATCCATGATTCCGCCACCCAGGTCGGGTCGTACAGCTCCTTCAGCGAACGCAGACGTTTGGCCGAGTTCGCCGTGTTCTCGGACACGCCATTGTTGTCACCGAAGTCCACCACATCACTGCCCTGCGGGTAGTAGTGCAGGTCCAGATAATCGACCACGCGCAGGCCGGTCGCCTGTTCATGCGCGCAGACCTGGCGCAGGAACCACTGCACGAACGGCACGCCGCCATGCGCCGTGCGGTCCGGCCCGAGCAGGCAATTGTCCGCCGCCGATCCGAACAGATCGCAGTAACCCCAGGTCACCGGCCCGAAGATCTTCGCGCCGGGATCTTCCGCCTTGATCGCCGTCGCATAGGCGACCGTCTTGCTCCAGATCTCGTCGTACGTCGCAGGCAACGGATGCACATCGCGATGGGTGGAATTCCACAGCATCACCTCGTTGTCGAGCGAGTAATAACGAACCCCGCCGTTCGCCGCACTGCCGTGACGCGTCTTCAGATGCGCAACCCAACTGCGCGCCCAGGTGTGATCACTCGCGAACGAGGTGTCGGTCGGATCGTTGCCGACGATCTGGTGCGGCCCGTTGCCGGGCGTATCCACACAAAAGCCGGTGGTGTTCTGCGCGATGTTGCATTCGCCATTGCCGCCATCAGCATCGAAGGTGCCACCGTTCTGCAACTGCGCCCCGTACTTGGAAATTGAATAGCCGTAGCGTTTGGCGCGCAGGTTCAACGGCGTCCAGCCAATCGTGCCGATGGTTTGGATGGGCTCGGCGCCCGCCGCCAACGTCTCGGCGAGAAACTGGTTCGCAGTGGAATTGTTCGGCAGCCCAACGCCATTGCCCTCCGACACATTGAGGAAAACGAAATCAAACCCGCGATTACTGACATCCACCTGCCAGTTGTAACGCGTGGTCGCATTGCCACCCGAGCGCCGCACAGTGAACCCGGGATCGACCAACTGCGAAACCGCGCCGAAATTGACCCCGTAGATTTCCGGATTGATGGCGCGACGCTGCTGCGACACGTCCACATTGACCGCGACCGTCGCCGCAGTCGCAACGCTGGACACCAAAGCCCCTGCCAGCAGCCACCAGGTACGGTTCATCGGGCACCTCGCTGCGGTTGAAGCGACGACGGGTGTGGGGATCATATCCGTGGGCACCTTGCCGACGTGAAATTCGTGGGGAGACGGTTGGATCACACACCAGCCGAGTTGCAGGCCCGGCTCCTTCTCCCCGCGCGCGGAGAGAAGGAGACGCCATTGGCAGGTCGACCAATGGAACAGGTTCGCCGGTTCTTATAGTGACCGCCAGCTTTCCCGAAGCAGAACGGCCATCGCTCGCCGCGTTCAATTTCCTCGGTCACCTTTTCCTGCCTTGTCTCGTCGCCATTGCCTCCGTTCATTCCCGAATCACGATGCCGAAACAATTTTGGTGGTTGATCGGCCTGTGTTTGCTCGGCTTTGTTTACCGGGTCGGCCAGCCCGGCCCGCTATTCCCACCGTCCCAGATTCCGCAGGCTGCGGGACGGGTTATCGCGCCGGATCCTCCGATCCAGCGACTCATCTCGAATGCAACGCCACAGACCTATCTCGATCTTGAGTTGCAGCCGTTGGCAGAATTCGAGTTCGATGCACGATTGCTTTCGTTGGCTTGGTACAGCCAAGGCACCGAAGCCAACTACAGCCCGGTAGATCTCGGCATCGCCTGGGGAGCGATGAGCGACAGCGCCAACATCGACGCGCTGGACTGGAGCCATGGCAGCCGCTTCCTCAACTACCGCTATGCCTCACAACCGCCGATCCCGCAGCGCGAACTGGATCGCTCGGTCGCCAACCTGCATGTACTTCCAGCATCAGCAGAGGTGTTACGCAAGATCGAGCAACTGCGAGCCGGCCAACGCATCGTCGGCCGCGGCATTCTGGTCGCTGCCACGCGCGCGGACGGCTGGCGGTGGAACTCTTCGTTGTCCCGTGAGGATACGGGTGCAGGTGCGTGTGAACTGTTGCTGCTTAGCGATATCAGCGTGCGGTGAGCGGGGTTGAGCGCACGTTGACGGGGCCGGGATTGGCGGCGCAACTGTTGACTGTGCTGGCGACACACAAGGGTGGCTCGCCGTGAAGTTACGCGTCCACCCCCACCACGTGAACACGTCGATCGGCTTGATCGACTTTCCATTAATCTGCCGGACCGATGCCCGTTCAGCCTCGGCCTGAGAGGTTCCATCCGCATGCGACACATCGGCCTGACGTTCACCCTCGCTGTAGCTCTGACAGCGCATCCGGCAATCAGCGCAACTCCACCCTCGCCCACGCAATTCGCCTCCTATGCGCAAACGCTGCTGGCCGAGACCTACCGCACCGACGCACCTGGGGTAGCGGTGTTGGTGATGCGCGGGGATGAGGTGTTGTTTCGGAGTGCGCGCGGTCAGGCTGATGTTGAAGCTGGCGTGGCACTAACGGCGGCGGATCGCTTCCGAATCGGCTCGGTAACCAAACCGATCACTGCGGCTGGGCTGCTGACGTTGGTCGACGCCGGAAAAGTATCTCTGCCGGATCCACTTTCGAAGTATTTGCCGGACTATCCCGGTGGCGCGGGCATCACCGTCGCGCAGTTGCTCAATCACACTTCCGGGATCAAGGACTACACCGCCATACCGGGGACTTGGGATGGGCCGATCAAACGCAACCTCACGACCGTGCAACTGGTGGATTATTTCAAGAACGAAGCGCCCGATTTCGCGCCGGGGGACGCCTGGAGTTACAGCAACTCCGGCTATGTGCTGGTCGGTGCAGTGATCGAAGCGGCCAGTGGTCATCCTTGGCATCTGCATCTCGAACAGGCCTTGTTCACGCCGCTGGCCATGCATGACACGGGTTACGGCGCCGACCCGTATGTCATCGCGCGTCAGGTAAAGGGTTACACCACCAACGGCAAGGCTCCGCAGTCGCCGTTGCAGATCAGCATGACGCAGCCACATGCCGCAGGCGCGCTGGTGTCGAGCGTCGACGATCTGGCCCGATTCAGTCGCGCCTTGCACAAAGGGCGAGTGCTCAAGCCCGCCACTTACGCGCGCATGATCACGCCGGTCGGCGGGGCAAAGGACATCGGTTACGCCTTCGGCTTCGAAACCAACGCCGTGCGGGGCAGGCCATCGCTGGAACACAGCGGTGGTATTCCCGGCTTCACGGCGCATCTGACCTACGTGCCGGGGCCAGACGTGACCGTGGCCGCGCTGCACAACAGTGAGACCCCTTCCCCAACGCAGGAACCGCGCGCCCTTGCACGCCGGCTTGCCGCAGCCGCACTGGGCGATCCGTATCCGGTGGTGAACCCCGTGCGCGTGGACGTCGCGCTGCTCAAGCAGTACGAAGGCGTGTATCGCGTCGATGCTGATTCGACGCGCACGCTGCGCCTTGTCGATGGAGTATTGACCGCCCAACGCACCGATCGGCCGCGCGAAGTGCTCACCGCGATCGCGGACGACACCTTCCTGTACTCCAACGGCTTCGACCGAATCCGGATGGAACGCGACGCCTCGGGAAACGTCTCCGGCATGCGCTTCTTTGCCGAAGGTGAAGGCGAAGGCACTGTTGCCCGACTCGAAACCCAGAAGGTGTGGATGATTATCGCTTTGGTTGCTGCAATCGGCCTGCTCACGGCCCTGCTATTTGCCAGGCGCACCATGCGAAGCGGCCGGACGATTTGACGGCGAATTCAGGACACCAGATCAGGCATTGCGCATTGATGTGGATCGCAAGTCGCTGAGCCGCCATCCATCTGCAATCCCTTCCCCTGCAAGAATCAACGCTTGGGCCACGCGACATGCTCCATGCAGGTCAACAGTCCCTGCATCAAAGCACACCCGGCCGCTGGAAAATCGCCCGCGCATCCTCATGCCCCACCGGCAACGACGTGTGTTCATGCACGATCTTCCACCCGTCGCCTTCGGCTCGAAGCACCCAGGTCAGGCGATTCTGCAAGGCGCGCAGTTCTTGGCCGGTGCTGGAGATGGCGGCGTATTTGAAGACTGCGCTGGCGACCAGAAGGGGTGACACGCGATGCGCTTGCACGTCTGCCGCAGTCACTTGGACGCGTTCATCGCCCAGTGACGAAAGCCAGGCATCCACCGAGACCCTCCAGGCGTCTGCGCTCTCATACGACCACACGTCCCACGCGTCGAAGACCCGGGCGCTGGGGTCGTACAGGCGCATGAACGCGTCGACGTCGCGTTCGAAAACGGCACGTCGATAGGCTTCGATGAGACGGTGAACGGGTTGGTCCATTTCATTCACGCAGAACCTCCTCAGTTCAGCGGCTGATTTGTGGTTCAAGGCGTAGGCTGACGACGCACCGGGCCGAGTTGGCGATCAAACCAATCCAGGGTGACGCCCATCACCTCCTGCATGCGTGGTGGCATGTGCCCGCCGTCGAACACGTAATGCGCTTTGTCTTGTGGCGCGCTGCCGAGCAAATCCAGCAAACGCAGTTGATTGCTTTCCAGCGGGTAGCTGGCGTCATAACGCCCACCCACCATCAGCACGGGCTGGCGCACGCGCGGGGCGAAGTTGACGACATCGAATTCGGGGGGCGTATCGGGTCGGCCGATGCCGCCAGAAACCATCACGGCGGCCTGTAGGCGCGGCTCCATGGCCAGAGTGTGGAAACCGTTGTTGGCACCCAGACTCAGGCCGTAATAACCGATGCGGTTGGAATCTATGTCCGGCCGCGCGACGAGGAAATCGACCACGCGGTTGGCATCCTTCACCCAGCCAATACGCAAGGTTCGCCACGCCTGCGGGCCGGCATCGGGTGGCAAACGACGCTCGTGAGTGCCCGCATAGCTGGGGAAGGCGACCGCGCGACCGGAACGCACCAGAAACCCGAAGTCGCGGGTGCGTGTCTGATCCAGATTGGCGACCAGGAATGCCGACGACGGCGGTCCGAACAACACCGCCTGATATGGCGGTTTGGCGTCGGTTGGCAGGTACAGTTTGAGGCGGAACGTGTTGCCACCGGTTTCCGCCGGAATGCGCCAGGTCTCGACGCGTCCGTACTCGCCGAGCTGGTCCGATTCCAGCTCCGCAGCGCTGCCGGCAGGTTCGTAGCGGAACAGACGGGCGTAAGCGGCGAACACGTCATCACTGATCGGAGGATTGCTGGCGATGGGTGCAGGCGATGGCGCGATCACTAGTTCGGCGTTCGGTGGCGTATCCAAGCGCGCGCAGCGAAATCCGATCTGGCGGTTGCGCGCCAAGGCATCGACGTTGTCGAAGTGATTAAACATGTAGGGGGACGAACCCCAATGACCGCCCAGGATCAGGCGGCGCGAGGCAGCGCCGTTCTGCACCCACTCGGCCACATTGCCGGCAAGGTCATGATTGCCGAATGAGGTCAGCGCGCCTCGACTGGCCACCATCGCCGGTCCTTCACCATCGAAGTTCGCCAAGCCGAGAATGTTGGCAAACGCGCCATAGTCGGCCGCACGCAGCCAATGGTGCGCGGTGGGCAACGACTTGCCGACAAAACGTGCATAGGCGGCGGCTTCGTACCAACTCACCCCCGTGACCGGCAGCTGTTGCTCGCCCTTGCGATGCTGGCCGAGCTCCCACTCTGACGGGCCGGCGCGGCCGGTACTGTCGCGAAACAGCGATCTTGATTCGTCAAACGTCAGCGCGCGCCCATCGATGATGACGGCCTCCTGCCACCACTGCGGATCGGCATACCCACCCGCGTCGACGAAACGCTGGAATGCCGCATTGGTCACTTCGGTGCGGTCCAGCCAGAAGTCCTCCAGATCGGAAGCCGGAAATGCGTTGAAGCCAACCCGACCGCCTGGCACATGCACCATGTCGCTCGGTGCCGTTGCATCGTCTGCGATCAGCAGGATGCGCGGCAGGTCGCCGCGTGAGGCCAGTTCGAGCGTGCGATAGCCGGGTTTTTCGACGCGCCAACGCACTTGATCGAAAGGCAGCAGCGACCCACGTTGGTCGCTCTCGCCCATGTCGATCCAGGGCGAGCCGGGACGGTCATACGCATTGAGCCACAACTTCGCGCCGGGTGGCTCGGTAATCAGATCGCCAGGGATGCTCAGTTCGTTCCACCACTGCGCCAGCTCGGGATGCTTGGGAAATTGCTGCTCCAGACCGCGCAGTACCCCATAAGCCTCAACCCGGTGATCAACTTCCAGCATCTGCGCCATTTGGGCGATGCCTGCCGCCAACCGCGCAAGATCTTTGCGCGCCTGCCAGCCCTGTTGCCCTGCCCACGCCATCGCGCCAAGCACCACCAGTGCGACAGGCCACAACACATGCGGGCGCAGCAGTTTGCCTAGCGGTGTGGCGCGAGCGCGCCAGGCCTTGTCGATCTGTTGCAGCGCCGCCAGCGCCACGCCTGCATCCTGCGGGCGATCTGCTGGCGACTTGCGCAGGCAGTGCAGCACCAGCCGCGCCAACGGCCTCGGACAATCACGACATTGATGCTGTAACGATTCCGGCTCGTCGCGCAGGATGCTGCTCAGCAGCGCCGCTTGCGAACTGCCCTGAAACGGCCGTCGACCGCTGAGCAATTCATACAGCAGCACGCCCAGCGCAAACACGTCGGTGCGTGCATCCACCGCGCGTCCTTCAACCTGTTCGGGTGCCATGTAGGCGGGTGTGCCGAGTAGGGTTCCGACAGTCGTATTGGGTGTGAGCTGGCGAGTCGCGGCGTCGTCAGCGGACGGCGTCAGCAGGCAATACTTGGCCAAGCCGAAATCCACCAGCTTGACCAAGCCGCCCTGAGACAGCATCACGTTCGCCGGTTTGAGATCGCGATGCACGATGCCGGCTGCATGCGCAGCGGCCAACGCCGATGCCACCGACAAACCGATGCGCAACGCCAGCTTGACGCCATGTTCACCGCGCCCCACCTGCGCCGCCAACGACT
Organism: Pseudomarimonas sp.; assembly: GCA_052390415.1. Lineage (GTDB taxonomy): Bacteria > Pseudomonadota > Gammaproteobacteria > Xanthomonadales > Xanthomonadaceae > JANNWF01. The sequence goes on from JBQTGY010000003.1 coordinate 43,108, forward strand.
CACCGTCGACGTATTCCATCGCAATGAAGTCGACGTCGCCTTCCGCGCCGATGTCGTAGACAGTGACAATGTTGGGGTGATTCAGCCCCGAGGCCGCTTTGGCCTCCTGCTGGAAACGCAGTCGTGTCGACGGATCGTCGCGGCCGCCGCCATGCAGCGTCTTGATCGCGACCTTGCGCCCAAGCCGCTCGTCACGTGCGAGAAATACCGCCCCCATGCCGCCCTCGCCGAGCTGCTGCAAGACCGTGTAGTTCGGAATGCGGGGATGGTTCAATGGCCGAGTCAGTGAGGGGCGGCAATTGCTGCGAGCGTAGCACTCGATCGAGGTTGCAGTACCGGCGCAGCCTGCCCGCTTGCGGTCACTCACTGCCTGCAAACGGCCATTTCTTGCACACGGATTCTGCCAAGCTGATTGCCGGTGTCAGCGTGCAGCCGAGTGGTTTTGACCATCGCTCTGCCGCTTCCATTCGACGCTCCCCAACCCAATGCCTGTGAGCCGACCGAGACTGCACCCCCAATGGTTATTCGACACGCGCTGCGATCACTGAAACGCGCGCCGATCTTCACCATCGCGGTGATTCTCACCCTCGCCGTGGGCGTCGCTTCGGTTGCGTCGATGTTTGCCATCGTTTACGGCGTGCTGCTGGCTCCGCTGCCTTATGGCGAACCGGAGCGCTTGCTCAGCGTTCGCCTTCAGGATCGAGATGCCGGGTGGATCGGGCAGCCGCCGGCGCTGTACGTCACCTACTCGCAACACGCGAAAACTCTGGATGGTGTTGGCTTCTACCGAACCGGCAGCAGCAACCTGTGGACCGAAGGTGACGATGACGTTGCCGACAGCGTCGTCGCCACCTGGATCACTGCGTCGATGGTGCCGATGCTGCAGATTCCGCCGCTGCTCGGTCGCTCGTTCAACCCACACGAGGAGCTGCGCGGCGGGCCGAACGCGGTGATGTTGAGCGAAGCCGAATGGCGCTCCCGGTTCAATGCCGCGCCCGACGTCATCGGCAAGATCTTGATGGTCAACAGCGTGGCCCGCGAGATCATCGGCGTGATGCCGGCGCGGTTCTCGTTCCCGACCCCGGCGACACGCGTCTGGCTTCCGGCCAAGCGCGTCGACAACGCCACCGTCGGCGAATTCCTCTACGCAGGCGTGGCGCGGCTCGCGCCGGGCGCTACGGCTGAGCAAGTGCAATCCGAACTGGTCGCGCTGTTGCCGAGGATGGCGGAGTTGTTCCCGCAAGTGGAAAGAGCGAGGAGCGACCAAGTCGCGGGCCGAGTATCGGAAAGTGTGACGGCAACCTGGCTTGCAGACGTGGGACCAACGCCGATCGTGAAACCCTTGCGCGAGGAAGTCACCGGCGATATTGCCAGCACCCTTTGGATGCTGGCCGCGGCGTCGGGCCTCGTACTGCTGGTCGCATGGGCAAACGTCACCAACCTGTTGTTGATTCGCGCCGACGGCCGCCAGCCCGAGCTTGCCGTGCGCGCCGCGCTTGGCGCCGCTCGCTTTCGTACGGCTACCCATTTTCTCGGTGAGGCACTGGTGCTCGGGGCGACCGCCGGCGTTCTTGCGCTGCTGCTGACTTATGGCGCCGTGCAGACGCTGGTCGCATTTGGCCCCGCCGATGTGCCTCGTCTCGCGGAGGTCGAGGTTGGACTGCCGACCATTGCATTCATCATCCTCATCACAATCCTTGGCGTGATCGTATCTGCAGTCGTTCCGGCGGGTCGCTTCTGGCGAACGAATTTGCCGCGCAACCTGCGTGAAGCCGGCCGTGGTGCGTCGACCGGCAAGTCCCGGCTGCGTGTACGTCATGCCATCACTACCCTGCAGATCGCCGTGGCGCTGGTGGTCACCATCGGATCGGCGCTGTTGCTGCGCACAGCGTTTGGCCTGTACCAGGTGCATCCGGGTTTCGAGCCAGCTCACGTGACGACGCTGCGCACCCAACTGCCATCGGCGAATTACGACGGCGCGTCCACGGTTGTGTTCTACGCTCGTTTGGCTGCAGCGGTGCGGCAACTGCCGTTGGTCGAAAGTGCCGGCTTGACGGTAAAGCTGCCGCTCGCTGGTGGCGCAACACTCGAGCAGACGTTTCGAACGGACACACAGGGGAAAACACGGTCGCTGCCAGTGACCATCATCGACGATGGCTACTTCGCGGCGATGTCGATTCCGCTGCTCGCGGGTCAGGGGTTCCGCTCGCTCGATCAGGAACGGGGCACGGACATCATCATCAGCCGGCAGGCGGCGGCGACCCTGTTTGGTGATCGGATGGGTACAGCCTCGGTGGGAAAAAAATTGTTCTTGGACGTATCCGGATTGGTCTACACCGTGATCGGCGTGGTCGGCGATGTACGCGACCAGGACCTCGCAACAGCACCCACGGCGATGATCTACCGCCCGCTGGCGCTGCCGGTCGACCCAACCGTTGAGCCCGCCCCGCGTGGAAACATGGCACTGGTCGTGAGGTCGTCTGGACCACCAGGCGCGCTCGTTTCGGCAATCCGACAAAGCCTGCGCCAACTTGATCCAACCGTCGCCATCTACAACGTCGAGACGATGGACAATGTGGTGCGTGCCTCGACGGCGCGGTTGTCACTGGTTCTCACGCTGATGACGGCGTCCGCGGCGATCACGCTGGTGCTCGGCATGATCGGCTTGTACGGAGTGATGGCGTACATGGTTGCCCTGCGGACACGCGAGTTCGGTGTACGCGTCGCAATGGGCGCAGACCCGAAGCGCATCACGCGCTTGGTGGCCTCGCGCGGTTTCACCCTGACGGCCAGCGGCGTTGCCGTCGGGTTTGTTCTGTATGCGTTGGCAGCACCGTTTCTGCGGGCGTTTCTTTACGGCGTCACTGTGGCCGATCCCGCGACTCTGCTGGGCGCAACGCTGGTGCTGATGGGCACGGCGGCCCTCGCCAGCTGGTTCCCTGCGCGCCGTGCCGCACGCGTCGATCCGGCGCAGGCGCTGCGGACGGAGTAGTTGGGCGAAGCGACCCAACCCTGGGACCGAGCGCAGCGAAGGGCTGGCCGCAAGGCGGCCCAACGGCAGAAGCCGCGATAATTTGCAGTCCGGAATTGAATCGCGGCTTCCGCCGTTGGGCTGCTGCGCAGCCACGCCTTCACTGCGCTCGGTCCCACTAACATGCCATAGGGTGCGTCTCGACGCACCAGCACTTGGCTTGAACCGAAGCCGGTGCGTCAAGACGCACCCTACCTCGCTGGGGAGTTTGTGGAGCCGAGCTTGCTCGGCTGCTGTTGATTGGTCGCCTGCGATTAGATACCGGCCCTGATGAGCAAGATGCAGCGGAGCAAGTTCGCGCGCTGTGCACGACGCCTTCGCTTCTCCCGGTCCGCTCTACAAAAATCCTCTTCCGGCGCAGACGACCTCGCCCTCTGCTTCTTTGTCCATGAATGTATAGTTCGCCGGGCATGGCGGGTACCCTACCCGGCCACGAATCGCGGAGTGATGTCATGGGTCTGATTCAAGCAGTGGCGGGTTCGATTGGCGGTGTGCTCGCCGACCAGTGGAAGGACTTCTACACGGTTCCGGATGGTTTGCCTTCGACGGCAGCGCTGTTTGCCGCGGTGCCGCGTGGCACCAATGCGGGACGCGGTTCGAATACCAAGGGTTCCTCGAACATCATCACCAACGGCTCGAAGATCGTCGTTCCCGAAGGTTATGGGCTGCTGCTGTTCCAGGATGGCAAGGTCACCGGCTTTGCTGCCGAACCCGGCGGGTACGAGTGGCGATCCGACGACCTCAATTCGAAGTCGATCTTCTCCGGCGACGGTATCGTCGATGCGCTGGTCAAGCAAAGCTGGGAGCGTTTCAAGTTTGGCGGCCAGCCTGGTTCGCAGCAGGCGGCTTTCTTCGTCTCGCTGAAGGAACTGCCAGACAACCGCTTCGGAACGCAGTCGGAAATCTATTGGGACGACGGGTTCCTCAACACCCAGGTCGGCGCGGTGACGCGCGGCTCCTATACGCTGAAGATCGTCGATCCGATCCTGTTCGTGAAGAACTTCGTGCCGGCGACCTATCTTCAGGTCGGCAAGGTGTTTGATTTCACCGACATGGACAATGCCGCCGCCGGTCAGCTGTTCAACGAGGTGGTGGGTTCGCTGGCGCCGGCCTTCAGCCTCTACACCAACGACCCGAGCAAGGGCAATCGCATCACCAAGCTGCAACAGGACTCCATCGGCTTTGCCAAGAGCCTGTCGGCGGCGGTGGAGAATGGCTATCAGTGGAAATCGGATCGCGGCTTGGCCATCGCCAAAACCGCCATTGTTTCCATCGAATACGACGCCAACACCAAGGAACTGCTGAAGCAAGTGCAGCGCGCCGACGCGCTGTCGGGTGCGCGTGGCAATTCCAATTTGCAGGCCAGCGTTGCGGCGGGCATCCAGTCGGCCGGCGAGACCGCCGGTGCGGCAGGCGTAATGGGAATCGGAATGGCCTCCGGCATGTTGGGCGGCATTGGTGGTTTACAGCAGCCAGTGGCAGCGGCCGCGCCTGCGGCTGACGACCCGATTGCCAAATTGAAGAAAGCCAAGGACATGCTCGATCTCGGGCTGATCACGCAGGCCGATTACGACGCGGCGAAAGCCAAGGCGCTGGGTTTGTAAGCTGCAAACCACGGAACGACCATGTCGAACGCCCAGGTTCCACCACCACCGCTGCCCGCCTACACCGGCCCGGGGTCTCCGCAAGACGTGCCGCCGCCAGCGGGCAGTTTTCCGATTGACCCGGAATCGCTGCCCGATGCCATCCGCGACGAACTGCAGGCACCCGACCCGGTCGCCATCGACACGTCTGCTGCGGAACTGAAGGACGGTCTCAACCGTTGCCCAAAATGCGGCGCGACCGACATCCGTCACAAGCCCGGCGGCGACACGCTGGTGTGCCTGTATTGCCGCAACGAATGGCATGGTGCGCGGGTCGAAGAGGAATTCGGGCTCGGCGAGGGCCTCGACCAACTTACCGGCACGATCATCGCGTCCGGTGCGGAAAATATCGCTGCCGATTCCAGCCACCTGATGAGCTTCAAGTGCACCGGCTGCGGCGCCGAAGTGACGGTCAACACCGAAAGCCAGATGACCGCGCGTTGTCATTGGTGCCGCCACGTGTTTGGCGTCAACGAACAGGTGGCGAACGGCGCAGTGCCCGATGCGGTGTTGCCCTTCCACATCAAGAAGGATGATGCGGTAGCGCGCATTCGTCAGTTCGTCGACAAACGCAAACTGTTCGCGCTGAAGGCATTCAAGGAACAGTTCACGCCCGAGAACGTCACTGCCGTCTACTTGCCTTACATGATCGTTGATGGCCGGGCCAGCGCCGATGTCGCCGGTCAGGGCGAGATCGAGACGGCGCGATACGAGCGGGGCAGCGGCGACAAAAAGAAGACCTATTACGATGCCGACGTGTACTACGTCACCCGGCACGTGGACTTCACCGTGGACGACCTGCCGCTGGAATCTTCCGGCGAACGCGGCAATCTGGATACCAAGGCCAACACCAACAACATCATCAACACGATCCTGCCGTTCGACACCAAGAACGCGGTGAAGTGGAATGCCTCCTATCTGACCGGCGTCACCTCGGAGAAACGCGACCGCGACGTGGAGCATCTGCGTCCGCGTCTTGAAGACCAACTGCTGTCAATCGCCCGCGCCAAAGTGGTGGATTCGGTGGGCGAATACGATCGCGGCGTACGCTGGGAACAGGAAAGCCTGGACGTGCACGGCACGCGTTGGGTGTCGATGTATCTTCCGGTGTGGCTGTATTCGTATCACCAGCCGGGCAAAAACGGCGGCCTGTTGCATTACATCGCGGTGAATGGTCGCACCGGCGAGACCATGGGCAGCATCCCGGTGCAGCAGTGGAAGCTGATCCTCGCCGCACTCACCGTGGGCACCGTTGTGGAAGGCTTGGCAATCTGGATCGTGGGGTTATAAGTCATGAGCGACGATGGTGGACTTTGGCTGCTGCTGGCGGGGCCAGCCAGCGCAACCGGCCTGTATTGGGCCATGTACCGGCACTACCGCAACACCGACAAATCGCACGCCTTCGAACACGAAACCGCCGTCGAGGCCAAGCCGGTGACCGGTAGCGATCAGCAGGTCGGCGAAATAAAGGGCACGCGGGCGACGAGCATCCCAGGCAACAACGTGCACGCGTACCGCACGCGGGTGCAGCGAGGGTCAGGTTGATACCTGGCAAGCCACGCTTCGGGCCCCCATCAAGACTACACAGCCCATCGGCCTGAGCTCGCTGCAATCTTTGGATGGAAAGCCATTCGTTGGTGGTTTCGTTCACTACGCATGCGGCGACCAACCAGTGACCATCGAAATCGGCTCTGACGCAACGTCGGAGCTTGGGCCATCGTATGGTTACGCTGCTGGGTGGATGATCT
>JBQTGY010000004.1:0-7318 GCA_052390415.1 Pseudomarimonas sp.
CTTTGCGGCAATCGCTGCGTTGCTTCTCGCCGCAATGGGCCCACCATTCCGGCTCGTCGCGCCTTGCGCTTGCCGCAAAGCCCTGCGCGATCATCCACGCCCCCTCATGAAATGTCCGGGCTAGCCACGCGGGCGCCCGTGCCGCACCGGCCCGGACTGCGGCGTGATCTCAATCGCAGGGAATGTTGCGACTGGCCACGCCGCTGTAGCCGCCCAAGGCGGCACGCCAGTCGAATGTTTCATTGCTGTCCAGATCAACCCAGAACTGCGGAATGCTCTCGCTGCGCGGTTCGAGCTTGGCGTCGACGCCGAAGGCAAGCACTTCTTCCTGGCGGCGGCGGGCATTCACTTCGTTGCGGTACAAACCAAACGAGATGGTGTTTTCGTCGGCTCCCGAGGTCACCACGTAGTAATCGCGGACACCGCGACCAAACAATCCACGTGCGACCGCGAGCGCGGCCTCGCGCGACGGTGGTGCGGGCAGAAATACCCGATAGCCGCGTTGCACGACGGCGTTTGCCTCTCGGTACTGGATGCGCTGCGCGCCCGGCGTCAGTGCCGCCAAGGCGCGACGCAGATCCGCTTGAGTCAGGAAGGGGCCGATCTCGAGACACTGACTCGCTTCCCCGACGCGGATCGGCTGCGGCGGTTCGCTGGGCTCGGCGACCACGCTGGCAGTGACCCGATCGGTCTCGCTGAGCAGGACCAATGCGGGCACCTCGTCCTGCGTGGCTGCCATGGGAGCCGGCACGCGCGGCGGCGGCCGCAGTGCCCACCAAGCGGCGGCACCCACGTTCATCGCTAGCAATATCAGGACAAGGGCGCGCAGAAGCATGTTGGGGACTGGGAACTGGGAACTGGGAACTGGGAACCGGGGAAGGGCAGCCGAGCAAGCTCGGCTCTACAACAGCATGCGCGCCGCACCGACGCTCATCATGAGCAGACCTGGCAAAGCGAAGGCAGGCGTGCAGCGCACGAACTCACTCCGCTTCGCAAGGTGTGGCCAATCGAAGTGGGTCAAGCACGCGCCGCTACAACCAGTGACCACGGGCGACGCAGAGATGCTCAAGTCTAAGGCCTACGCACTTCCTCCTCGGTATCAATCAACGTGTACATCCCGCGCAGCACCAGATCGGGAATGTTTTCTGCTTCCAGACGTAAGGCGGGCAAAAGTACCTCGGCTCCGCCGCCTGTCACCAGCAAACGGGGTGCAGTGGCACAGGATTGCGCAAAGTCGCGATACTGCCGTTCGATGAGGGCCGTGCAAGCGAGCAAGGGCCCCGAATGGACAGCGTCGGCGGTGGTGCTTGCCCAGGCACTGAGTTCACCCTGATGGTGATGCAGATGAGCCGCTCGGGCCACCAGCGCGTCACGCATGGCGCTGGGTCCAGCCACGATGGTGCCGCCCAGATGCTGGCCAGTGTCATCGACGGCATCGATGGTCAGCGCGGTGCCAACGCTCACCACCACACAGGCATCGCGGCTGACTGCTCGCGCGGCACGCATGGCGAGCCAACGATCCACGCCAAGCGTTGCGGGGTCTGCGTACGCAAGAGTCAGCAAAGCATCGTTGTGCGGTGGCCCCACGCGATCCCAGGTCGTGATTCCGGCCGACCGCAAGAGGTGCTGTACTTGCTGCACACGCTGGGGCTCGGCCGAACTGGTCGCGAGTAGCGCCGAGTCTGCGGCCGGCAGGCTCTGGATTTCATCCAGCCTGGCGGCATGCATGGTCAGCAGATGCTCACCGTCACAGAGCGCCCATTTCAGTCGCGTATTGCCCAAGTCCAGCAACAGTCTCATAGCCGTCTCACGCTGACTTCGGCGCTGACAAACGCGCGCTCGCCATCGTCGCAAGACACGCGCAAGGCGCCATCCTGGCGCACACCCACGGCACGCCCCATGTGTTGGGCGCCGGCCGTGAGCACGCGCACATTTTCGCCGCGAAGCACATCCAGCTCGTCCCAGCGCTCGGCAAACGCAGGCCAGCCATCGCCTTCGAACTGTTCCAGGGTTGCCAACAAGGCCACGCTCAGATCTGCCGTTACCAACGTTCGATCCGCTGCGAACCGCGAGGCTTCGACACTCAATTCATCGAGCCCAATCCAGGCGGGCTCGGCGTCCATCGGCAGGCACAGATTGAGTCCGACGCCAACCACGACGTCGACACCCGCAGCGTCACGCTTGGCCAATTCGATCAACAAGCCACCGAGCTTGCGCCCGCGCGCCATGATGTCGTTCGGCCACTTCAAGCCGATTTCGGGACCGACCTGCCGCCGCAAGGCCTCGGCGCAAGCCACTCCAAGGGCCAGACTCAAACCACCCAATTCGGCCGGCGTCAGGCGCGAACGCGCGAACATCGACATGGCCAGGTTGCCGCCCATTGGCAAGATCCACTGACGACCATGTCGACCACGTCCGGCCGATTGAGCATCGGCGACCAACAGCGCGCGGTCCGGCAGCTGCGCAGTGCGGCGAAGCAAGTCGCTATTGGTGGAGTCGCTGTGCGTCACCCACTCGATCAACGGCAAACGCGCAGCCGTTTCCACTGGCAACGCTGCCCGTAACCGTTCCGCCGCCAGGCTCATCGGCCGAACAACCTGGCCAGCAGGCGCACGCGCTCGAATCGATGCTCGTTACCGGCCGCCAGTCGAACCAGGTTGAGCCGATGCGTGAAAACGATGAACAGCGCCGCCGCGACTGCAAACACGCTGCGCTCAAGCGTCTCCGCAGGCAGCCACAGCGCCGCCGGAATCAGGCACAGGGCCGCACAGATGGTGGCAAGTCCGACGTAACCGGTGCCTGTCAGGAGCAGCACCCAAGCCAGCAGCAGGAACGGCACGGACAGAGGCCAGATGACCAACAGTCCACCCACCAAGGTGCCGGCGCCCTTGCCGCCGCGGAACCCAAAGAACACCGGCCAGGTATGCCCGATGGCGGCCATCAGCACACAGGCATAGGCAAGTGCCTGTGCAGACCACGCGGCCGGCGCATAAAGAAGCAAACCGATCCACGCCGCCAGTGCGCCTTTGCCGATATCGATGATCACGACACCGAGCGCGAAACGCCAACCCAAGGTACGCAAGGCATTGGTGCCACCGGCATTGCCGCTGCCACGGGAGCGGATGTCGACGCCGACGGCGCGACCCAAGATCAAACTGCCCGACAGCGAGCCGAGCAGGTAGGCCAAGACGAGGGCGCCAGCTAGCAGGAGCATCGCTGCCTGGACGAGAGTTTAGGAGGCCAAAGGATACCCGCAGCTGAGCGGCGCAAACGCAGGCTGGCCCAAATCGATCCGGCGCCCGATTCACTCATCCGGGCACGCGGCGCATTGCGGATGAATGGAACTCTGCCGCGCCGATTCGGGGCGCGGCGACGTCCTCGAACCTGCTCAGCGCATGCGGCGCAGGGCTATCACGCCGAACAATGCAAACATGGCGACGAGCGACCACAGCGTTTGCGTGGACTGGCTCGGCACCATGACCGGGGGGATGGCGGGAGCTGGAATCACGCCCCCATTGCAGGTCAACGGGAACGTGAAACCGGGACCGGCTGCGCTGTCGTTGGTCAAGATCAGCACACTGGCATTGCGCGCGCCGTTTGCCGACGGCGTGCAACCAATGCTCAGGTTCAAGGTGGCGTTGGGCTCGATGATGGCTGGGCAGGTAGCCACGCTGAAATCGGCGGCGGCTGGCCCGCTGATGGCACAGCTGCACACCTCCAGACGCAGCGTGCCGAGACTGCGCACCAGCAAGTTGGCACCCGGCGCCGGGCTACCGACCGCCGCACTGCCAGCATTCAAAGTTGAGCCAGCAATCGGTGTCGAGCCAAAACTGGCCGTCAAGACGCCGCTGTTGATGCGACTGTTGTCGATCGCCACGCGATTGCTTTCAAGGAACAGAAACCACAGATAGCGGTTGCCGCCGATCTGGGTCGCAATCACGTCGGTCAAGTTGTTGGAAGTCTGCGTCCACAGCTGCGTGCCACTCATGGAGAGCAAGTTGGTATCGACGGCCAGCGTGCCGTTGCCGGCATCGCGATAAACCCATTGGAAGGTGTACCAGCCGCTGCTGGTGACAACGAAATGTGGACCGGACGCGAGATTGCCGCGCACGCTGAAGGTACTGGTATTGCTTGCACCGATGAGGACTTGCCCGGCGGTGTTGCTGGCGGCATGGAAGATGAAATCGCGACGATGACCGCCGGCCTGGGTGTTGACCGCCGAGGAAACATCAAAGCCATAGTCGGCATTGATGCCCGACAGCACCTGGGGGTCCGTCAAGTCCAGATACACATCCACTTCGACAGTGAAGCCGCCATCGAAGGAACTGGCATAACCACCCAGACGCGTGAAAGCACCGCTGGTGTTGGCTGGCGCGCCGGGCAGCGGCGGTAGCAGTTCGGCATGAAAGAAACCGTTGCGTGAGGCAATGCCGCCGCTGCCGCTGGCAACCCGTGTCACCTCGGAATAGAAGCGAATCCAGTCATCTTCCGGCGACGGATTGTAGGGCGCACCAAAACAGGGAGACTCGAAGCCCTGAAAGTACTCGCTGGAGCCACTGCGGCTGACCGTTGTCTCGCCCGCTTGCAGTTGGAAGTCGGGCCACCGCGCATCGGGCTCGACGGCTGAAGCGACCGCGGTTGCGACCATCAACAGGCTGAAAATCAAGATTTGACGAAACATGGTTTGCGCTCCCTGGAGTGAAATCAACGCCGGTGAATTGAACGCCGTGCAATCCTGCACTCGCTCGGACTCGAGAGTGGCCGCAGCTGCCAGCCTCCAAAGCGTATCGAAGTTAACATCTTCACTCTGTGCGCCCGATAACACTTGGCTGGGTGTAATCCACCTCATCACTGCCACGTTTTACTCCGCTTGCACTGACACCACCAGCGCGCCAGGGCCTGCGTGCGCGCCGATAGCCGGCCCGGCTTCCACCAACCAGGCGTCCCGACAATCGAGCTGCTGCTGCAAGGCAGCCAACAGGGTTTCACCATCGGCCGCGCAATCGCAGTGGCCTACCAACAAACGCCAGCGGATTTTTTGATCAATCCGCTTGCTGACATAGCTGGCAAACCGCCGCGGTACATCGTTGCGTCCGAACAACGCACCGCGTATGCCGAGCTTGCCGCTGGGCTGCATTTGCGCGATGGCGGTGAGTCGCAGGGCCGTGGCGACCGGCAACGTCCAAGCCGGAATGCGTCCGCCACGCACCGCAAAACTGACGTCGCGTGTGGCAGCGAAAGTGTACGTCCGTGACCGCAGGCGCTCGACTTCAGCACGCACGCCAGCAGCATCGGCACCACCCTGGGCAGCTTCGGCGGCAGCAATAGCCAACAGCCCTAAACCACACGAAGCATTGCTGCTGTCGATCACTTGCGCGCGAGTGGCATCAAGCCTCGCCGCCGCCGTCTCAGCCGACTGCAGGGTGCCGCTGAGGCCACGAGCAATACCGACATACACCGCTTCGGCGTGGTGGCTCAACAAGAATTCAAACTGACGGCGGAAATCGCCGGGCGGCGGCTGCGAAGTCAGCGGCAGGATTGCGCTCGCCTTCAAGCGTCGATAGAACTCGGCCGGGGTAAGGGAGACCTTGTCGAGGAAGTCCTCGTTACCAAAACTGACGCGCACCGGCACCATGTGGATACCCAGGCGTTCGGCCACCTCGCGCGGCAAATCCGCACCACTGTCGGTCATCACACCGACCGTCTGCTGGCTGTTCGCCGCTTGATGCTGGAGGCGCATGTCCTCGGCCTTGCGGCCACTGACTTCACCAAATTGACCGACCACTTCAAACAAGCGCGCGGGATCGGCGACGTGTGCGTGCACCCGCATGCGGCGAGCGCTACCGGCGACCACGACGCTCATCGCGTCCAGCCCCGCCAACGCGGCCTGCAAACGCTCGCGTTCGATGGCTGGCAGGTGGTCGTCAACCAGCAGCAAACACTCACTGCACCAAGGCCGATCGGCATCCGCTTCGTCGTGCCAGTGATCGCCGGCAAAGGTCAGGGTCGGTTGTTCGCTGTTGCTGGCACTGGCCGCCATGGATTCGCCGGAGTCAATGAACGCCTGAATGCCTTCCAGGAGATCGACAAAGCCCTGCGCGCCAGCATCGACGACCCCGGCCTGACGCAGCACCGGCAGCTGATTGGGGGTGTTGGCGAGCGCCGCTTGGGCCTGCCGCAAAGCACCGGCAAACCAGCCGCGGATGTCACCGCGCGCGGCGCCCAGCGAGTTGCCCAAACCATCTGCAAAGGCGCGAATGACGCTGAGAATGGTGCCTTCGCGAGGCTGCGCCAGCGCGCCATGCGCTTGATCCGAGCCTGCCCGTGCGGCCGCCGCGATGTTTTGCGGCGTCAGCACGTGATTCACCCCAACCACCTCGCTCACGCCCTGCAGGAACTGCGCGAGGATGGCGCCGGAATTGCCGCGTGCGCCGTCGATGGCGTCTTCGGCAACATCACGCAACAGCGTGCCGGTAGAGTGCGCGCGTCGACTGAGACTGCCGCTCAACACGCTGCTCAAGGTAAACGCCAGATTGCTGCCGGTGTCACCGTCGGGCACCGGAAACACATTGATCTTGTTGAGCAGATCGCGACGCGAAATGACGCGTCGCATGCCGGCAATCAACGCCCGCCGCAACGCCGGCGCGGTGACGCGCCATTCGCTTCGCTGAGACTGAGGATGCAGAACGGCGACCATGGCCGCAGTCTGCCAGAGCCTCACCTGCAAGCATTGCTGCACCGCAGCGCGGAAGCGGTCTGTATCGCGCGATGCGATCAAACGAGAAGCACCCACGCCGAGACGAATTCGCGACCAGAGGAAGCGCAACCGAGGCGACGTAAACTGGCGCCTTGCCGATGATCGTCGGCGTCCTGCCCTCCACCGGGAAAGCTCATGTCCGTCGGGTTGTCGTTCGCTTGCGCTGTATTGATGTCGCTGGGCCTGAGCGGATTCAGTGATGCGGATGCCGCATGCACCGCAAATCCCAAGCAGGCTCCCGCTGAAGCAGGCGAGAATTCAACCGACGCCAATGCGGTCGGCACTCGGCACAAGTCCAGCGCCACGGTTTCGGCTGGCAGCGCGGGAAAAGGCGGTTCCTCAGAAGAGAGCCCCGATCCGCGGGCACGCTGGCATCGTTATTTGCCGGGCATGATCAAGTAGGAGTCGCGACAGGCTGAACAAGCATCAGCCGACCGTAGTCCACTAGTGGGCTGTAACGGATGAAGCGGAAGTGGGATCGCGACGGGATGGGCGTGATGGACGCCGCTCCGGAGCGAGGCCAATAGCCAAAGCTATTGGCGGAGTGAGGAGCAAGTCCAG
>JBQTGY010000005.1:0-8462 GCA_052390415.1 Pseudomarimonas sp.
GGGGGCCCAGGTTCCCCCCACACACCCACAATGCTCTTTCCGGGCCCCCCCCCCCCCCGCCCCCCGCCCCCAGCCCCGCTTCTCCCCGCAAACTCACGGCCTCCACCGATACCCCGCCCCATGCACCGTATCGATCTCGTCAAACGTGGCATCAATGGCTTCGAATTTGCGGCGGGCGCGTTTGATGTGTGAGGTGACGGTGGCTTCGTCGACTTCGATTTGTGCTTCGCGCATCAGCTGTTCGCGACTCTTGACGTGACCGGGGCGGCGGACCATGGCGTGGATCATCCAGAACTCGGTCACCGTCAGCGGCACCTCAACCTCGTTCCAGCTCACCCGCAGGCGCTCCAATTCGAGTCGCAGCCGGCGCAGCACGAATACCGAGTCCTGAGTCGCTGGCGCGCGCAAGGCATCCATGCGCCGCAACAACGCGTTCACGCGTGCGGTCAGCTGCGGCAGGCTGATCGACTTGCTCAGGTAATCATCGGCGCCCAGGCGCAGCCCCGAGATGATGTCGAGATCGGAGTCGCGCGCGGTCAGAAACAAGATCGGCAGACTGGCGCTGCGGCTGCGCAATTCGCGGCATAACTCGAAGCCGCCTTCCGGCTCGTCGCCCAAGCCGATATCGATGATGGCCAGGTCGGGCAAACGCAACGCGAAAGCGAGTTTGGCGGAGGGTCGGTCGGCATACGCTTCCACGTGATAGCCGTAGCGCTTGAGCGCCTCGACATAGTTGGCGCGCAGTTCGGGTTCGTCTTCGATGATGGCAACGGTTCGGCTCATGGGTTGCAGCCTAGTCACCCATCGATGACGACGCAATGCGCTGCCCGCGATTCGCCACAACTGATCGGAGGCCGGCCACATCTGCGCCCGGACTGTGGCCGTCATGACGCGCTTACTGGCCCTGCCCCCACAGGAGTCAGCCATGAGTTCGCACCGTGTCACCGCCAAGCCGCGTCTGTTGATTGCGCCGCGGCTTACGCTTGCAGTTGCCGCCGCCATCCAGCCCATTGAAGCCAGCGCGACTCGCCCCGTTTCTTCGCCACAATCCCGGGCGACGCAGTCGGAAGACGGCGAGCCGGAAAAGCAACCGGCCCAGCGTTATCCGGGCAATGGATCGCGCGGCCACAACGCCATTCGCCGCCACTGGATCAGCATATTTTCATCGCTGATGTTGTTTGTCGGTAGCGCCATCGCCAGTGGTGACAGTCCAGAAACACACGCTGAGGGCCTGGCCTTTCGCACTCAATCCGGCTGGCAGCCAACGCTCGCGCTGGATACCGCGGTCGACATGCAGATTCGTGGCTTGATCGCCGAAGTCACCGTCCGCCAGACCTATGTCAATGACAGCAGCGAATGGCAGGAAGGCCGCTATCTGTTGCCGCTGCCCTCAGAGGCTGCGGTCGGCAGCTTGCGGGTCAGCATCGGCGAGCGCCTGATCGTCGGCGAAGTGCGTGAGAAGGAAGCTGCACGTCAGATTTTTGCGGAAGCGGCGTCGAGCGGGCGCAACGCCGCGCTGGTCGAACAGGACCGTCCCAACCTGTTTCGCACGGCGGTGACCAACATCGGCCCCGGCGAGAAGATCGCCATCGAGATCGGCTATTGGCAGGCGGTCAGCTATTCCGATCACGCCTTCTCGATCACGTTGCCGCTGACGCTCACACCGCGTTTTGTGTCCTCGGCCCTGGCCATGGGCAAGGACGAAAATTCCGATCCGTTGCCGAGCCAGGCGATCAAACACAGCGACGGGATTGAGCCCACTGTCAGCCTCACCGCCGACCTGCAAGCGGGCGTGCCGTTGCTCGGCATCGACAGCGTCACCCATCGGATCACTGTCACCCCAATGGCGGGCTTCCAGCGAGTGATTCTGACCGACCTGGTGGAACTCGCTGATCGCGACTTCGAACTGCGTTGGAAGCCGCTGCCCAGCACGCTGCCGCAGCGGGCGGTGTTCACTGAAGAAGTCGATGGCGAACATTACGCCTTGCTGATGCTGCTGCCACCCACCTTGCCAGTGCAGGCGTTGCCACGCGAAATGATTCTGGTGGTGGACAACTCCGGCTCGATGCTCGGTGCCGCGATGGAACAAGCCATCGCCGCGCTGGATGCGGCGCTGTTGCAGCTGACGCCACGCGATTATTTCAACGTGATCCGCTTCAGCGACGCCAGCGAGCGGCTGTTTGCAGAATCGATGCCCGTCAACGCCGATTCGATCAGTCATGCCCGCGCCTTCGTGGCCGCGCTGTACGCCAGCGGTGGCACGGAAATGGCGCCTGCGCTGTCACTCGCATTCGAAGGCGCACCGCCCGCCGGCATGGTCAGGCAAGTGGTGCTGGCGACCGATGCCGCCATCGGCAACGAGGCCGAACTGTTGAACATCATCGAGACCCAGCGCGGACAAGCGCGCCTGTTTCCGGTCGCCATCGGCAGCGCACCAAACAGTCACTTCATTCGCAAGGCGGCAGAAATGGGTCGTGGCAGTCAGGCGCTGATTCGCGACATCCTTGAGGTCACCGAACAGATGCAAGTGTTGTTCGCGCGACTCAACCGACCGGTGCTGCACGATCTCGAAGTGACGTGGCCGGACGCGGCTGAAATTTATCCGCCGCGGCTGCCTGATCTGTATGCCGGTGAGCCCTTGCAGATCGTCGCCCGGCTGCCGGTGTTGCAAGGCGAGGTGAGCGTGATCGGGCAATCCCGTGACGAGCCATGGCGCTCTCGGATGCGGCTTGATCCGCTGCACGCGATCCATGCCAACGGCGTCGGTCGCCTGTGGGGACGCGCCCGCATCGAATCGATCGAAGATGCCATGCGCGCGGGTCTTCCGGAATTGGCTGGCCGACCGCAGATCGTGGAAACCGCCCTGCAACACGGTCTGGCCAGTCGCTTCACCAGCTTGATCGCGGTCGAACGGACACCGGTCCGGCCCAGCGACGCAGCGCTTGCCGGCACCCACATTCCCAACGCCGCGCCCGCCGACAGCGTGGCCTTGGCCCAAGGCAGCACCAGTGCACGCAGTCAACTTGGCATCGCACTCACCTTGGCCCTGATGGCAGGGGCACTGGTTCGCCGCCGCGAGCGAATCGTCGCGCCCGGCGTGAATTGACCGGATGCGACGCGATCAGGAACAGATGAACCCGATGCTCACCACCTATTCGTTCAACGTTCGTCGTAGCCGCCCGCTCGACCGTGTCGCGCCGGCGGGAGCACCCCCCACCGAGGAATTCAACGTGATTCTGGTACTGGAGCAACGCCACGAGTCGAATGGCAATCCGCCAAACGAGCCTCGTTGCGAACAACACCCTGTCGCACCCCTGCTGCTCAGCCCGGAACCTGCGCTGCGCAAGTGCTCGCCACGCGCGTGTCTGCGGCGATTGGGCGTGTATGTGCCACTTCGAACGCGCGGTCTTCGCCTGGGTGCAGCAGTTCCCATCAGCGCGATCAACCCGAACAGCAGCCCACCGTGAGCTGCCGATCTCGGCTCGTGACCGGGCTCGGCTGCATCACCGCCCTTTGCTCGTGGAGGGCGCCGCTCCTGCGGCGCTGCCTTGAGAATCTTCCGACAGCCCAAAAGCAGCCGCGCAGGAGCGCGGCCCTCCTTGGCTGCGGAGGATGCATCGCATCCAGCCAGCCTGGATCACGCAAGCACGACACCCTGCGTCACCTTGTCGTGGCAGCGTTGGTAACTCTTGCGGTCGCCCTGACTCTCAACGCCAGCTACATCCACGTCAAAGCTGCACTCGCGCAAATCCTGCTCACCCGGGCCTGGGACGCAATGCGTGGTGACGGCCAACCACAACGCCCCTGGCCCTGGGCCGACAATCACCCGGTCGCGCGTTTGCGCATGCAACGGCTGCACATCGACCAGATCGTGTTGGCCGGCGACAGCGGCCGCACCATCGCTTTTGGTCCCGGCTGGGCCGAAGCCAGCGCCGCACCCGGCAGCGATGGCACCACCATCATCAGCGCGCATCGCGACACCCATTTCGACTGGCTACGAAAGATCACACCCAATGATCTGGTTGAACTTGAGTCCACCCATGGCGTGCATCGCTATCGTGTCGTCGACATGCATATCGCCGACAGCCGCACCGAGCAGCTCTCGTTGTCCGCCAACGCCAATCAGCTGATCCTGGTCACCTGCTGGCCATTCGGTACGGTGGTCAGCGGCGGCCCGCTGCGTTTTGTGGTGGTGGCGGAGCATGTGGTCGAGCGAGCCAAACCAAAACGTCGAGCCTGAGGCGCAACACTTGGACAAAGGCTCAGCGTGGTTCAGGCCAGCCCGCGCGCCGCCGCCACTTCGCCACGCATCTTCGCGATCACCGCCGCGTAGTCGCTGTCGCCAAAAATTGCCGAGCCGGCGACAAACGTATCGGCACCGGCTTCAGCAATGGCGCGGATGTTGGAGGCTTTGACGCCGCCGTCGACTTGCAGCCGAATCGGCAAACCGCTTTGATCGATGCGTTGGCGCAGTGCGCGCAATTTGCTGAGCGCACCGGGGATGAAACTCTGGCCGCCGAAACCGGGGTTCACCGACATCACCAGGATCAAATCCAGCCGCTCCATCACGTGTTCGATGCAGGCAATCGGGGTCGCCGGATTCAATACCAGACCGGCTTGGCAACCGTGATCGCGAATCAGCTGCAGGGTGCGATCCACATGTTTGCTGGCTTCCGGATGAAAGCTGATCAGGCTCGCGCCCGCCTTGGCAAAATCTGGAACGATGCGATCCACCGGCTCCACCATCAGATGCACGTCGATAGGCGCCGTCACACCGTGCTTGCGCAATGCCTCGCAGACCAAGGGTCCAATCGTCAGATTCGGCACGTAATGGTTGTCCATCACATCGAAATGCACCCAGTCCGCACCGGCAGCAAGCACGCGGTCGACCTCGTCGCCGAGCTTGGCGAAATTGGCGGAGAGGATGGAAGGGGCGATGATGCAAGTGGACATGGGGAGACCAGTTCAGGAGTTTTCTAAAGTCACTCTGGCCGGCGGCGCGCGGCCATCACCGTGTCATACGCGGCATTGATTGCGCTGGCACGGTCTTCGGCGAGCTTGCGGATTTCATCGGCGGCACCGGCGACTTTGTCGGGATGGTATTGCGCCATCAGACGGCGGTAAGCCTGATCGATGGCCTCGGTGCTGGCGCTGCTGTCGACGGTCAGTGTTTTGTAAGCGCGGTCGACGTCGGACTCGGTGTTGGAGGTGCGCATCCAGCCGGCATCCAGCGCGTGGCCGAGCAAGCCGCCGATGACCAATCCAATCGGATGCCGCAGCAGCAACCAGCCGATGATGGCGCCAAAAACTTTGCCGTAAATCATCATTGGTGACTGCCTGTGGATTGCGCAGGCGCGTGCGGCAGCGCGGCGTAATAGTCGACGATGCGATCCAGATCCGCCTGCGACAAGGCACTCACGGCAGCACGCATCGGCGCGTGGTCACGTTCGCCCGTTTTGTACTTGGCTAACGCCAAACGCAGGTATTCGGCATCCTGACCCGCCAGATGCGGGTGCGCCGGCAGCGTCGCCATGCCGTTTTCATTGTGGCAACTTGCGCACAGGCCCAATTTGGGAGGCGGGGTGAGGGAAGTCGCCGTGCTGCTGCCGGAGACCAGTGACAAAAACATGAGCGCACCCGCGGGCAGCGCCTTCAAGGGGGAATCAGCCATATGGCCAAAGTGTAGCAAGCTGATCGACCGCGCCTTGTGCACGCTTACAATGAGCGGCTTGCGGGCGCGAGCCCATCGTCGGAGCCACGCGTGTCGACAACGCTGCATACGGCCGAGTTGCCGGGTCTGCCACTGCTGCATCGCGGCAAGGTGCGCGACGTGTTCGAGCTGGCCGACAACCGATTGCTGATGGTGGCCACCGATCGATTGTCGGCGTTTGATGTGGTGCTGCCCGACCCGATTCCAGGCAAGGGGGAGATGTTGTGTCAGATGTCCAACGTCTGGTTCGCCCGCACCGCTCATCTGTTGCCGAATCACCTGACCGGTGTGGATGTGGCCAGCGTGTTGCCAGCGGGCGTCGATGCCGCGCCGTATGCCGCGCGCAGCGTGGTGGTCATGAAGTTGAAGCCGCTGCCGGTGGAAGCCATCGCCCGCGGTTATCTGATTGGCTCGGGTTGGAAGGACTACCAAGCTAGCGGCAGCTTGTGTGGCATCCGGTTGCCCTCAGGCCTGCAGCAAGCACAACAACTCGGCGAGCCGATTTTCACACCCAGCAGCAAGGCCGCCGTCGGCGATCACGATGAGAACATCGGCTTTGATGCCGTGGTTGCCCGCATCGGCGGCGATCTGGCCGAACAGGTTCGCGCGGCGACCTTGGCGGTGTATCGCTATGCCGCCGAATTCGCGGCCAAACGTGGCGTCATCATCGCTGACACCAAACTGGAATTCGGCGTCGACACGCACGGCCAATTGCGGATCATGGACGAACTGCTGACGCCTGATTCCTCACGCTTCTGGCCAGCCGAGGAATATCGTGTCGGGACCAGCCCTCCCAGCTATGACAAGCAGTTCGTGCGCGATCATCTTGAAACGCTAGACTGGGGCAAAACCGCCCCAGGACCATCGCTTCCCGCTGCCGTGATCAGCGGCACCCGCGACCGTTATCGGGAAGCGCTGCACCGTTTGTGCGACATCGATTTTCGTTAAAGCCTCCAGCCCAGTGACTCGCCCGCGCGCGAGCAGGAGTTCGTCATGAACGCAACTTACACCGACCAACGCCGCCCAGTTGACCAGTACCTGGGCAACTACAGCGAAGACCATCGTAACCCGACCAATCAGATCATCCATTGGCTGTGTGTGCCGGTGATCGTGTGGTCGGTAGTGGCTGGCTTATGGGTGATTCCGGTGCCTGCCGGGCTGGGTACGCCGGGGCTGTGGGCGGGGCTATCACTGGTGGCTGCGATGGGTTTCTATTTGCGCTTGTCGCGACCGCTGGCGCTGGCGATGTTGGTGGTGCTGGCCGGGCTGATGTGGCTCACGCATTGGATGTATGGCGTGCTGGGTGCGCAGACCTTGCTGTGGAGCGCGGTTATCGTCTTCGTCGTCGCCTGGATAGTGCAGTTCATTGGTCATGAAATCGAAGGCAAACGGCCTTCGTTTCTGACTGATTTGTCGTACTTGCTGATTGGTCCGTTGTGGTTGTTGAGCAAACTGTTTCGGCGAGCTGGGTTGAGTTATTGAGCGGGGTTGCATTGAGTCCGAAGACCGGATGTGGCACCGGTTGCTCAACTGGTTGATTTGTGGAGATGAACCGCCGCCAGCGAATTTTTGCTGCGCCGACAACATGCTGATTTGCTTGGTACCTCAACGGGTGCAGCGGTGCGTCCTTCTCCCTCCGGGAGAAGGTGGCGCGCAGCGCCGAATGAGGGTGCGGGGCCATAGTGAAGCCTCGTTTGAGACCCGAACCCTCACCCCAACCGCTCTCCCGACGGGAGAGGGGCTTGACCGCCAAAGTCGCTGCATCCCGGCTCGTCGCGCCTATGGCTCGCGCATCGTTCGGAAGTGGTGCACACCCGCGCACAACCTCACATGCCGTTTCGACACTTACTCCTCGTCCTCCTGATCTGCCTCGCCTGGGCCGGCAATTTCCTGACCTCGGCCGCAGCATTGCAGCATTTGCCACCGTTCCTGTTCACGGCGCTGCGTCTGGGTCTGGTCGCCTTGCTGTTATGGCCATGGTTGCGGCTGCCAGCCACCGGCCAATGGCCGCGTTTGATTGCGATCAGCCTGTGCTCGGGCGCGCTGCATTTCGGCTTCAGTTTCTGGGCAATCCAGTTGGCGGGCAACCTCGCCTCACCCGCCATCGTCACCCAAAGCTACGTGCCGATGACCGCCCTGCTGGCGGTGATCTTTCTTGGTGAGCGATTTGGTTGGCGCACCAGTCTCGGCATTGCGGTGAGTTTTGCCGGCATCCTCGTGCTGGGCTTTGATCCGGTGGTTCTGGCGGCACCCAAGTCGTTGTTACTGATGCTGCTGGCCTCGCTGCTGCTGGCCGTCGGCACGGTGATGTTGCGCGGTTTGACGGGCATGCACCCGTTCAATCAACAGGCGTGGAGCGCGGTGATCGGGATCGTGCCGCTATTGGCGATCAGCCACGTGTTCGAGCACGATCAAATGGGCACGTTGCGGTCCGCGCCGTGGGTGGCTTGGTTTGGCGTCGCCTACGCGGCGATATTCGCCTCTGCGCTTGGGCATGGCCTGTTCTTCTGGCTGGTGAAGCGCTATCCGGTTTCACAAGTCACGCCCTACCTGCTGATCACACCGGTGTTCGCGGTGGCCTTGGGCATCGCCTTCTGGGGCGATAGACCGGGACCGAGATTGCTGATCGGCGGCGCGATGGTGCTGGGTGGGGTGTTGGCGATTGCGTTGCGGGCCCGGACCAAGAATCGGGTGCTGCCGGTGGCGTAGGGTGCGTCTCGGACGCACCGTGCCTTGCGCTGCTATTTCGGTG
>JBQTGY010000006.1:0-68253 GCA_052390415.1 Pseudomarimonas sp.
TGGGGTTGGTTTGTGCTTTTTGTGTGGTGTTTGTTGGGCTGGGCGCCCCTGGGCTCGTTTTATATACCATCTTTTTCCGGCGGGGGGGGGGGGCGGCCCCCCTCCGGGAGCGGGCTCGGCGAGGGCAATACGGATGCGAGTGGTTGGAGGGCCGCGCTCCCGCGCGGCCGCTCGTGTGCGATGTGTTCGGTGCGTGCTGAGACACAGCGAAATGGGCGAACCCGGTGCTTGCCTTGCGGCGTATCGCCGCGAACCCGCCGCCGCAGATTCTCCATCGCGCATGTCGCGTGTACCTTGCATGTTTTAGGCAGGGCGTGGACTCGATGCCATGAACCGTTCATCACGTGATGCCCGATGGATCTCAAGCCTAGCCGTGTTCGTTCTGCTGGCCGCCTGCGCCGACCCACCTCCGCAGGCCTTGGGCACGTTGGAGTGGGATCGGGTGACCTTGCCGGCGACCGCATCCGAACCGATTACCGCCATTGCGGTGGTCGAAGGCCAGCAGGTCACGGCTGGGGATGATCTGGTCACGCTGGACCCCGCGCACGCCGAGGCGCGTGAAGCGGCCGCGCTCGCCGAGGTCGCGCGCCTGCAACAAGCCGTCGCGCTGTTGCTTGCCGGCGCAAGGAGCGAGAGCCGCGACGAGGCCGAAGCACGCGTCGCCGCGGCACTGGCGTTGGCGCATAACGCCGATCAGGAGCATCGGCGCATCCGCCGCATGGTCGAGCAGAACCTGTTGCCGGCCGCGCAGCTGGATCAAGCCGCCGCCGCCGCGCGCGCCGCGCAGTCGGAATTGAAGGCACTGCGTGCGGGCCGTGCCTTGCTCGCCAATGGCAGTCGCGCCGAGGACATTGCTCAAGCCGAAGCGGCGTTGCATACGGCGCAGGCGCAGTCGCGGTCTGTTGCGATCGACCGCGCGCGCCTGCAACTGCGCGCGCCGCGTGCTGGCCGCATCGACAGCCTGCCGTACGAAGTGGGCGAACAACCGCCCATCGGAGCGCCCCTGGTGGTGCTGCTGGTGGGCGAGGTGCCGTATGCGCGTCTGTATGTGCCGCAGCCGCTGCGCGCAGATTTCGAGATCGGGACCGTCGTGCAGGTGCGGATTGCAGGCAGCGAGACCACCTACGCCGGTCGCGTGCGCAGCGTGCGCAGCGAGCCCAGCTTCACGCCTTACTACGCGTTGACCGGCAAGGACGCGGCGCGCCTGTCCTACATCGCCGAAGTCGAATTGGGCACGGATGCGGCGGCGTTGCCGGCGGGTCTTCCGGTGAGCGCCGAGCTGGATCAGCCAATCGCGCCGTGAGCGAAATCGCCATCCAGGCGCGACAACTGAGCAAGCGCTTCGGCAGTTTGCTCGCGGTGGATCGTGTCGATCTGACCGTGCCGCGTGCTTGCGTGTACGGATTTCTCGGTCCCAATGGTTCCGGTAAATCAACCACGATCCGCATGCTCTGTGGCCTGCTCACACCCAGCGCGGGCGAGATCGAAGTGCTGGGTTTGCGCATCCCGCAGCAGGCCGAACAACTGAAACGCCACATCGGTTACATGACGCAGAAGTTCTCGTTGTTCGAGGACTTGAGCGTGCGCGAAAACCTCGAATTTCTGGCCGCGGTGCAGGGGCTGCCCCGCATCAATGCGCAAGCGCGCATCGCCGAATTGCTGCAGGAATATCAGCTCGACGACCGCAGCAAGCAGCTGGCCGGCACCTTGAGCGGTGGTCAGAAACAGCGGCTGGCGCTGGCCGGCGCGGTGATCCATCGGCCTGAACTGTTGTTGCTCGACGAGCCCACCAGCGCGGTCGATCCCAAGTCACGCCGCGACTTCTGGGAAAAACTCTTCGATCTCGCCGATGTCGGCACCACCATCCTGGTCTCGACCCACTACATGGATGAAGCCGAACGCTGCCATCGGCTGGCCATTCTTGATCAAGGCGCGCTGGTCGCCGACGGTGTTCCCGCGCAGATGGCCGCGGCGCTGGCTGGGCGCACGCTGCGCGTGCTGGCGACGCAGCCACGCAAGGTCCAGGCCACGCTGCTGGCGCAGTCAGGCGTGATCAGCGTCGCCCAGATCGGCAGCGAGCTGCGTGTGTTGACCACGGCAGACGCCGGCATCGCCGCGCGCCTGCAACAGGCGCTGGCGGATGCCGGGTTGCAGGCAGAACTGCAGGCGACCATGCCCAATCTGGAGGATGTCTTCGTCGCCGCCACGCGGGGCCGTGTGATGGAGTCAGCTACGTGATGGAGCCGTTGCCATGAAGGCGCGGCGGATGTGGGCCATCGTGCTCAAGGAGTTGCGGCAGCTGCGTCGTGACCGCATCACCGCCGCGATGATCGTCGGCATTCCGGCCATCCAGCTGATGTTGTTCGGATTTGCGATCAACCTCGACGTGCGTGGCATCGACGCCGCCATCGCCGATCAAGCGGGCACCTCGGCCTCGCGGATGGTGGTGCAGGATCTGCTCGCCACCGGCGTGATCGCGCAACGCGCCGAAGCGTTTACACCGGAACAACTGATGCAGTTGCTACGACGCGGTCGCATCAGCGTAGGCGTGGTGATTCCGCCGGACTTCGACAGACGCTTGGCTGAGGGACGCGAAGCCGTGCAAGTGCTGGTCGATGGCAGCGATACCAGCGTGCAGAACGCCGCCCGCCAACTGGCGCAACTGCCGCTGGATGGCAGCGCCGGACTGCGCCAAGGCCAGGTCAGCGTAGTCAGTTTCTACAACCCGGAACGCCGCTCGGCAGTCAACGTTGTACCTGGCCTGATCGGCGTGATCCTGACCATGACCATGGTGCTGTTCACCGCCGTCGCCATCGTGCGCGAACGTGAGCGTGGCAACCTCGAACTGCTGATCACCACCCCGGTCACCCGCCTGGAACTGATGATCGGCAAGGTGCTGCCCTACATCGTCATCGGCCTGCTGCAAACCACCATCGTGTTGCTGCTCGGCGTGCTCATGTTCGAAGTGCCCGTGCGCGGCCACCTGCACGATGTCTACGGCGCCGCCATGCTGCTGATCGCCGCCAACCTGAGCCTCGGCCTGCTGATCTCCACCCGCGCCCAGTCGCAGTTCCAGGCCATGCAGATGAGCTTCTTCGTCTTCCTGCCATCGATCCTGCTGTCAGGCTTCATGTTCCCCTTCGCCGGCATGCCGCGGGTGGCGCAGTGGTTGGCTGAGTTACTGCCGCTCACCCACTTCGTGCGCCTGATCCGCGGCGTCATGCTGCGCGGTGCCACGCTGATGGAGCAGTGGCAGGAGGTGGGGATACTGCTGGGATTTACCGCAGTGATGATGACGCTGGCGGTGTTGCGTTTTCGCAAGCGGTTGGATTGAGGGAGAGTTAGTGAGGACTGGATGCCGAGTAGCAATGGCACGACCCGTCACGCCGATCCTCAAAAATCGTCCTTCTCGCGAAGGCGGGAATCCGGTGATCGATACGACGAGTTGGCTGGAAAGCACAGGATCACCGATGGTCACAGCTTGTCGCGCTGTTTGATCTCGCCCGCCCACTTATCCTCAAGGACTTCCCGCCGTCCGCGAAATCCCCTGCACCAGTCCAAAATTCGCCAGGCTGCCCCCGACACCGCCGTTGACCGCCTTGGTGAGCGCCGCGCCGATCACTGGCAATCCGGTGAACACGAGTCCTTCGTCGGAGGTCAGGCTGCCGACGCCGAGGTCCGGATGGATATCGAACTGCAGCGCCAAGCGGCCGGAAGTGATGCTTTGCCAGACCGGCACCGGCGCGGTGAAGCAGGTCCCGCCTCCTACGCTTCGATGCTGCATCGGGTAGCTGCGTTGGCTTTGCAGCGTCGGTTGCGGGGCGAACTGGACGACCACCAGCGAGCTGCCGATGGCTGGTCCCAGTTGCGGAACCACGGTCGGTGGTGGCGTGCATTTGAGTTGCGCCGACGCGGACTGGAAGGGCGGAGTTCTGACGTTACCGCTGCGATCATGCAGGCGACCGATGGTTCTGGGCGAGCCATTGGGCGAAAACGAAGGATGGCTGGCGAACGGTGCCCGCGTGGGTGTTCCGCCCACATACCATTCGCGGGTCGGTGCCACGATCACCAGGTCGGTGCGCGCGCCCAGTGCCGGCTCGGAGGTGAAGTCGACCTCCCATCGCGCGTCCATCAGCACGGCGCTGACTGCATCCACCGGATTCGCGCTGAATCTCGCGTCCAGCCAATCGCCATCGGACGCCACCACATGCGCCACCGGCGGGCTGACATCCGCCAGCGTGGGTTGATCAGAAAAACCCCATTGAGGTGTGTCCGCAAAATCTTTCAGCGCCACGGTGGGCAGCGAATAACTGGTCCCGGACGGAATGTCGACCAGATGCGCGGCACCACGCAGCGCTTTGCCAACAGGAACCAGCCATTCGGCGGCGCTCAGCCCGTCCAGGCGCTCCGCGATCTGTGCACACTGGCGAAGGCGCAGCAATTCGCCGATGCCGCGTTCGGTCTTGGTCCGCCCAAGCAAATAGACCTCGATCCAACCCTCCGCGCCAACGTTCGCGAACGTCACCGGGCCGGTAGTCAAGGCCGACTCATCTCGAAAAGCGCAGGTCGTGCTGTCGGTGCTCAGAGCGGTGCGGCCCTGCACCTGCGACAAGGTGAAATTCCAGCTTGCGTGCGGTGCCAGAAACACCGTGAAGTGCTCGGAAACCAGCGTCCCGGCGGTGTCACCCGTATCCAACTTCACCACCACGCTGATCGCCAGCGGCTCTTCCGCGTTCACGTCGAGCAAGCTCACCGTCTGACTGACCGAGGCCACCGTCGACAACTCAGCGCCAGCGCTGAAATACGGATACAGCAGAACCTGGCCGTACCCATCGTTGCTGCGTTCAACTGCTGCGTTGCCCGTTGCAGCAGCCAAGAGTCCGATCAACACCATGGATCTGAGCATGGGGTAGGCCTGCTCCGTGATTCAATCCATCGAGGGTAACGAAGAACTGGCAGATCGCCAAACCGGCAAAGGGGACCGTCCGCGACTCAGCAACGCGCTTTATGCGCCAGGCACGAGCAGCGGATTGCACGTAAGCAATCCTGCGTACTGTCTGCTGTGCTGGAGGTCTTCGCTGTAGAGGACCTCACAGCCGCTGCGGATGGCGGCTTCGACGATCAGGGCATCGAACCAGGAAAGCTGTTCACGTTGCGACAGCTCGTGGGCATCCAACACGAGAGTCTGGTCAGCGCTGACCACCTCGAATGTGGCCACCGCGGTAAGCGCGCGCTGCGTGTCGGCGTGGCTCAGCGGTGGCTTCAGCTTGCGGGTCAACACCGAGCGCAACTCGATGAAGACCTGGGTGCTGACGACGATCTCATGCTCTGCGGCGAGTTCGCGCAGCCAAGCACCGACCCGTTGCGACTTTTCCGGCTCGCGTTGATCGAGTCGGTAAGCCCAGAGATTGGTGTCGACGAAGACCCGCACCTTCAGCGCTCGTGCAACTCGCCACGGCTCCAGCGCGCATCGCTGCGTGAGGCGGTGCTGGCGGCCAGCGCATCCAGCGCATCCAGCGCCTCAAAACGCCGGCGCTTGCTGTCGGCATAACGAGTCAGGTAATCGCGCACCAGCGCATTGACCGATGTCCGGTCGCGCAACGCGGCCTCGCGCGCGCGCTGCAAAATGTCGTCGTCAATGCTCAGGGTCAAATTGGACATACATCCTTCAAAATCGACACGGGATACGTGTAGCACGTAGCATACAGCGATTCGTCGGCTAACCTGCAACCGTGAGCCAACGCTCTCAAGCACACCTAAAGTCATGGTTTTGCAACCTGATGTCGCGGAAGTTTTTCAGGCATCCGCGATGTTGGATACGTGAGGCCATTTCAAGCGTAAGTGCTCACACGCTGCAGCCATCCCACCCATGCAACGAGCACCACCATGTCAGTCACCTTGTGGCAAGCCTTCGCAACCGTTTTCGTGACGGTTTTTCTGGCTGAAATCGGCGACAAGACCCAACTCGCGACCATGCTGTTTTCGGCCAAGGCCGAGTCCAGCAAGTGGGTAGTGTTCGCGGGTTCGGCTTCCGCGCTGGTATTGGCCGCCGGCATCGGCGTGCTGGTTGGCGCGCAACTTGAGCGGGTAGTTTCACCTGCCACGCTGAAAATCGTCGCCGGCATCGGCTTCATTGCCGTTGGACTGTGGACCTTGCTCGCGAAGTGATGGCGCTACCAAACCACGGCAACACCACCCCGAGTCCGCCACATCGCCAGCGTATAGTCGCGCCGGAACACTTGCGAGGGAGAATCGCGTGAACGACGACCGGCTTCCGTTTCGGGCTGATGAAAACGCGTTGATGCAGTTCGGCGTGCCCGGGGCCGCACCGCTGCTGAACTACAACGTGCCACAACCGGCCGAATACAACGGTCGCTATTTTCTCGATCTGACCGTGCCGCCCGACACCCTGAAGCCACCGCGAGTGCCGGCGCCGGAGCCGACCCCGAATCCCAAGCCTGATCCCAAGCCCGATCCGAATCCCAAGCCCGATCCGAATCCCGATTCATCGCCCGGTCGTTTGCCTGGCACCGACTATTCGATCAAGGACATCAACGATCTGGTGGGTGGTCTGGTCGCCCAGGTTGACCTGAGCGATTTGCTCACGCCGCAGCAGCCCTTGAATCCTGGACCCTTGCCCGGAAACCCGGATCCCGGTCCGATCCCGGGTCTGCCCGGCGGTGGTCCATTGCCAGTGCCGCCGTTTGATTTGATCGTCGATGCCGCGCTGTCGCGGATGCCGGGGTTGTTGCCGGGTGGCAATCTTGACCTTCCAGGCATCCTCGCCGACAGCGTGATCCGGCGGCGGCTGAAGGAGATGGGCGTGGAAGCCGAGCAACTCACGCCTGCGTTCAGACCGCTGCCGCGGCGAGCGCGTCTGGGTCTGGTGCCCGGTCAACGGCCCGCCTATTTGCGCCGACTCGATGCACTGGTGGGCCGCATCGGCGCGCACCGCTTTGTGCAGCGGGTGCGGCAAGGCGAGCGTGTGGTGCAGACGCGCAGCATGAGTGGCGACGTTCGTTACGAGCTGCGCGATGAAATTCCCGCTGGCCCACCGCGCATCGCGATCGTCCATCAGTGCCGGATGTCGAGTTTTCTTGGCGAGTACGGCGCAGGTCGCACCATCAGCACGTTTTCGCTGTTGCCGGGTGAGCGTCACGAAGTGGAGGTGAAAACCTACAAGCGCTCGAAGGCCAAGCAGTCGGAAGCCTCAAGCATTCTCGACAGTTTTGAGGAAGAGTCGGCCGATGAATTCCAGGCCGATCTGACCCAGGAAAGTTCGACCGCACAATCGCAGGATTCGAGTTTGGCGGTCTCGGCCAATGTGCAAGCGTCGGCGACCTGGGGTTGGGGTTCGGCCAACGCCTCGGGTACGGTCAATTCGACCGCGGCCAGCAAACGCGAGGACTTCGCCAAGAACGTTGCCAGCTCCACGCAAAAACATGCGGCGAAGGCGGCGGCCAAGCGGCAACTGGAAGTGAATACGTCCAGCGAAACCGAGACCGAAGAAGGCGAAGAACGCGCCATCAAACGCACCATCGAAAACATCAACGTCGGCCGCACGCTCAACTTCGTACTGCGGCAGATGAATCAGGTTTTCGTCACGGTGTTGTCGGTCACCGACATCCGCTTGGCCTACAGCAATGGGCAGCCGGGTCACTATCAGGAATTCACCCTGCCGGAACTCGACGAGCTTCTGACCCAGCACGTTGTGCCGTCCAAGTTCGAGCTGGTGAAAACGAAGATCTGGAACGCGCTGTTTCTGTCGTTTGACTGGGAAACCGAGCTGCGACCCTTGGTCGAGGCCAAGAGTCTGGCGCACAGCGGTGACGGCGAGCTCATCACCGACGCCAGCATCGAGGCCGCGGAGCACCCGCTGAAAGCATCGTTCTGGCGGTTTCCGCGGGTATCGAGCCAATTGCTGCCCGCGCGGGACGGTGTCGATGTCACCGTGCCCGGCGTGGTGTTGGGCGTGACCCGCTCGATCCTGCCCACCGATGGCGTGATCGTGGAGTCGCTGCTGGGGCAGGGCAATGCACTGGATGCCTATTCGCTGGGTCTGCAGATGGAAGCCGTGCGCGAGAAGCTGGCGAGCAACGACCGCACGCAGGCGCAGACCGATCTGCTGCGACAGAAGATGTTGGCAGTCAGCGACAACGACGGCGAACGCGTGAAGTTGTTGCAGGCGCTATTCCCGAGCTTGCCTTCCGAAAATGGCTGAGCTGCCGCCACTGGCAGGCGGGGTGAGTGGCAATACAGCCGCCGAAAAGGCCGGCAACAATGCCTTGCGCAGCGATGCTCTGAACGACCGCGCGACCGCGCCAAAAGCGACCATCGGGTCGACCGACAAGGTGTTGTCGAACAAGGCGCTGCAACAGGATAAAACCGCCGCCAAACCCACCTGCACCCTGACGCGTGAGCAGTTCCGCGACAAGGCGATGGGCATGATGCTGATGGGCGCGTTTGGTGATGCCCTGGGGGCGGCGCATGAGGTGTTGGGACTGAATGGTGAGATCGCCAAGGACTTGCTTGCACTGGATCTGAGGGCGTACAAAATCTACGAGCAACGAACCGCTCCGGAAGCGTTCGGCGTGTGGCCGACACCGTTGGGAACCACGCTTGCCAACGAGGTGGGAATCGTCACCGACGACACCGGCGTGCGCGTGATGATGTTGCACCAATGGTTGCGTGACCAAGACGCGGCAGACGCGTTGGTCGCAACCATCGGTGGCATCGTCACCAAGCCCGATGAAAAGGGCTACGAAGCGTGGTTGCAGGCGATGCACAACCATCCGTACCGGACAGCGCCGGCGCACTACAAAGCGGTGTTCGCCATGCGCGAGCGGGTGATCAATGAAGTGCTGTACTGGCTCTCGCAGGAGCGTTCCAGCCGCGGGTTGCCGGCCAGCCCAACGACAACAGAAACCCCCGCAAACAGACCGCTTGCGACGAACATTACGCAGTTTTGGGACGCGGTTTCGCCGGTGGTATTTGGCCAGTTTCTGTATCTGGAGCTTGCCTCGATCTACTTTGGCTGCGAGCGGGCCAAGGTGCTGAATCAGTTCAAGAACTTCTCGATCCTGGATCACGGTTACGCGGGATTTTCGACCGGCATGCTGGCGGCGATTCTGGCGCAAGCCATCCGCTCCGATGCCACGGAGCCCTTCGCCACTTTTTTCATTCGCCAAGCCGAACAACTGCTGGATGCAACTGCACCCGCAAAATTGATCGATGCATGGCAGCTAGGCAAACAGGTCGGCACCGACGATCGCGGCAATCCGCTGCAAACGCTTCTGGAAGCGATCAGGGATCGCATCTTCGTCACCTTCAAACCCTTCGAAGGACAGGGCCGTGGCAAGTTCGACTGCGCCTTGTTCCTGGCGCAAATGTCCGCCGTGCTGCATTGGGCTGGCAGCAGTTATGAAGCACTCTGTGCGTTGGCCTTTGGCGTCGGCGATAGCGATACCATTCCCGCCCAACTTGGCTCGATCATGGGTGCCTATTACGGCGAAACCGCGTGGCGCGACGTTGGCATGGCAACTCGATTCGATCAGGTGCAAGCGGGCGTCGAGAAATACTTTGCTACCTCACCGACGCCTGCCGAACTCACGGTGATTCCTCTCGTCAGCGAAGCAAAACCCTTTCGATTCGGTGACGTCGCCGACTGCCTGGCTCGACTTGCTTCGCGGCACGGTTGCTGCGAGTTCCGTTGAAGTTTTCACGCGTGGCGGCGAGCACAGGTCGATAATCGGAACGGCCTCAAAACAGGAGCACAGGCCATGACCCACAGCCCGGAAATGCAGGTTCAGTTCCTGGGTGCGGCCGGCGAGGTCACCGGTTCGCGGCACCTGGTCGAATGTGGCAAGCACAAAGTCCTGCTGGATTGCGGAATGATCCAGGGCGGCCGTGGCGAGGCAGCGCGCAATGCGGGTGCATTCGGTTTCGATGCGCGGCGACTCAACGCGGTGGTGGTCAGCCATGCCCACATCGACCACATCGGACGCCTGCCGTTGTTGCTGAGACGCGGCTATCGCGGGCCGATCTACGCCACGCCGGCGACCATCCAGCTGGCGCGCATCATGCTGGAAGATTCGGCCTCGTTGGCGGCGGCCGATGCCGAACGCGAAACACGCGCACGCTTGCGACGCGGCGAAGAACCCGTCGAGCCGCTGTACTCCTTGAATGACGTCGCCGACACGCTCG
Organism: Pseudomarimonas sp.; assembly: GCA_052390415.1. Lineage (GTDB taxonomy): Bacteria > Pseudomonadota > Gammaproteobacteria > Xanthomonadales > Xanthomonadaceae > JANNWF01. The sequence goes on from JBQTGY010000006.1 coordinate 10,204, forward strand.
CCAGAATGCGGCCGATCGACTATGGCGCGGCGCAGGAAATCCTGCCCGGCATCCATGTCGACTTCGAAGACGCCGGCCACATCATCGGCGCGGCCAGCGTCGGCGTGACAACCGAGCTTGGTGAACGCCGTCGCCGTTTGGTGTTCTCCGGCGATATTGGTCCCAAAGGCACGCCGTTCCTGTGCGACCCCACGCCACGCACGGAAGCTGACCTGCTGTTGCTGGAGAGCACCTACGGCGATCGCCTGCACCGCCCGCGCGCGGAAACCGTCGCACAGATGGGCGAGATTCTTGATCGCGCCTGGCAGGACGGCGGCAACGTGCTGATTCCGGCGTTCGCGGTGGGGCGCAGTCAGGAGCTCCTGTACTGGTTCGCCCGTCACTTTCAGGACTGGGGATTGGCGCGCTGGAAGATCTATCTCGACTCGCCAATGGCGGCCAAGGTGGTGGAGGTTTACAAGCGCCACGCCGAATTGTTCGATGCCGATGGCAAACAGCGCATGGCCAGCGGCAAGGGTCCATTTCAACTGTCCAACTTGCGCCTGGTCAGTGACGCCCAGGATTCGATGGCGCTGAACCGTCGCGGTGGCGGCGCGATCATCATCGCCGGCTCCGGCATGTGCAACGGCGGTCGCATCCGTCATCACCTGCGGCACAACCTGTGGCGCGAAAATGCCGATGTGCTGTTCGTCGGTTATCAGGCGATGGGCACCTTGGGTCGGCGACTGGTCGACGGCGCACCCTTCGTCACCATCTTCGGCGAGAAGATTCGGGTGAAAGCCCGTCGCCACACCATCGGCGGACTGTCGGCGCATGCCGATCAAGCAGGCTTGCTGGAATGGTATGGCCACTTCAGCTCGCGCCCGCCGGTGGCCTTGGTGCATGGCGAGGACGGTGCTCGGCATGCCTTGGCCGCGGAGTTGAAGAAGCGATTCGGCGCTGCGGTCACCATCGCGATGCCGGGCGGATGCATGAGCTTCTGAAGGCTCGGCTTCGGTGGCACCAGGCGGGGCTGGACAACCACGCGCATCGATCAACCACCGCAGCGTTGGTCTCTGGTGTGTGAGTCAAGCTGCGGCAAAGCCGCGGCAGATGCGTCCTGCGGGTTGCTGCAGGTGACACGCGGCGCCAACCGGCGCGGCGATTGCGCCATTTGTACCTAAGTACAGTGGGCTTTGGTGTCATGGATGCGGACACTGCGCAACTGCATCCTGCCGGAGCCGGCCGTTGGATTTCCTGATCGTCCTCGCATCCCTGTGCTTTCTGATGCTGGTGGCCTATCGCGGCTACAGCGTCATCCTGTTTGCACCGGTGGCCGCCTTGGGCGCAGTGCTGCTGACCGACCCGTCGCTGGTCGCGCCGGTGTTCACCGGCTTGTTCATGGACAAGATGGTCGGCTTTCTGAAGTTGTATTTCCCGGTGTTTCTGCTCGGCGCGATCTTCGGCAAGTTGATCGAGATCTCCGGTTTTTCAAAGTCCATCGTCGCCGCGGTGATCCGCTTGTTCGGGCCGGAACGGGCGATGTTATCCATCGTCGCGGTCTGCGCCGTGCTCACGTATGGAGGCGTGTCGCTGTTCGTGGTGGTGTTTGCGGTGTATCCGTTCGCGGCCGAGATGTTCCGCCAAGGCAACATCCCCAAGCGCTTGATCCCGGGCACGATTGCGCTGGGCGCATTCACCTTCACCATGGATGCGTTGCCGGGCACGCCGCAAATCCAGAACATCATCCCGGCCTCGTTCTTCGGCACCGATACCTGGGCTGCGCCGATCCTCGGCACGCTGGGCGGCCTGTTCATCCTCGCCATGGGCATGCTCTATCTGGAATGGCGGCGGCGGGTGGCACATAGCGTTGGCGAGGGTTACGGCAGCGAATTGCTGAATGAACCTGCAGCTTTCGCCGGTGCTCGTTTGGCCAATCCGTGGCTGGCGTTGTTGCCGCTGCTGGTGGTGGGTGTGGCCAACAAGATCTTCACCCTGTTGATTCCTGCCTATTACGGAGCGAGTCATTCTTTCGCGCCCTCGGTGATCGGCACGCCGCCACCCGTGGTGCAGGAAGTCTCCAAGATCGCCGCGATCTGGGCGGTGGAAGCCGCCTTGTTGTTGGGCATCGTGACGGTGCTGCTGTTGGCGTGGCGTTCGGTGGCAACGCAGTTCGCCGAGAGCACCAAGCCGGCAATTGGCGGCGCCTTGTTGGCGTCGATGAACACGGCGTCGGAGTATGGATTCGGCGCGGTGATTGCGTCCTTGCCCGGTTTTCTGGTGGTCGCCAACGCGCTGGGTTCGATTCCCAATCCGCTGATCAACGAGGCCGTGACCGTGTCCGCCTTGGCCGGCATCACCGGTTCGGCCTCCGGTGGCATGAGCATCGCGCTGGCGGCGATGGCCGACACCTTCATCGCCAATGCCAATGCCGCCGGCATCCCGATGGAAGTGCTGCACCGCGTCGCCGCCATGGCCAGCGGTGGCATGGACACCTTGCCGCACAACGGCGCCGTCATCACCCTGTTGGCCGTGACCGGCCTGACCCATCGGCAGGCCTACAAAGACATCTTCGCCATCACCATCATCAAGACCACGGCCGTGTTTGTGGTGATCGGGATCTTCTACGCGACTGGATGGGTCTGACAGCAACAGCGGGTCCGTAGGGCGGGTCTCGGCCCGCCGATCTTCCGTCGGGAAATTCAACACGGCGGGCCAAGGCCCGCCCTATGGCGACTGGCCGGCTAAAATCGCCGAATGCAAGAAGTCGCTCTAGACCCTCGCCCCATCCCACCGGAAAAACCGCTGCCTTCGGATTGCTGCGAGAGCGGCTGCGACCGTTGTGTATTCGAAATCCACGCCGACGAACTGCTGCGCTACCAGCGTGATTTCGCCGCTTGGCAGTCGCGCCAGCCGTCCGCATTTGATGGTGATTGTCCGCCGAGCGAAGTTCGCTGATGCCGCATCACACCCCGCTGATCGCCATCCTCTCTGTCGGCTTTGTGCTGGCATTTGCGCTCGGCACGCTGGCCCACCGTCTGCGCTTGTCACCGCTGGTGGGTTATCTCCTCGCGGGAATCGTAGTCGGACCGTTCACACCGGGCTTTGTGGCCGATCAAGCGCTGGCACTGGAGTTGTCCGAGATCGGCGTGATCCTGCTGATGTTTGGCGTCGGTTTGCACTTTTCGCTGGACGACCTGCTCAAGGTCAAGAACATCGCGGTGCCGGGCGCGATCGTGCAGATTGGCGCGGCGACAGTGTTGGGCTGGGCGTTGGCGGCGTGGATGGGCTGGCCGACCATGCAGGGGCTGGTGTTTGGATTGGCGCTGTCGGTGGCCAGTACGGTGGTGTTGTTGCGGGCGATGGAGGATCGCCGCCTGTTGGACACGCCGCGTGGCCGCATTGCGGTGGGTTGGCTGATCGTCGAAGACCTGGTGATGGTGCTCACCTTGGTGCTGTTACCGGCGCTGGCCGCGGCATTTGCGGAAAACGGCGATGGTCAAATGAGCGTGGGAAGCGTGCTGATCTCGCTAGCCATCACCATGGGCAAAGTCACCGCATTCGTGGTCTTGATGCTGGTGGTAGGGCGGCGGGCGATTCCCTGGTTGCTTGAGCGCGTTGCCGGCACCGGTTCGCGTGAGCTGTTTACGCTGTGCATCCTCGCCATCGCCATGGGCGTGGCGTTCGGCTCGGCACATCTCTTCGGTGTGTCGTTTGCGTTGGGCGCGTTTTTTGCCGGCATGTTGCTCAACGAATCCGAACTCAGCCATCAAGCGGCCAATGATTCGTTGCCGATGCGCGATGCCTTCGCGGTGCTGTTTTTCGTTTCGGTCGGCATGTTGTTTGACCCCGCCGTGTTGTTGCAGCAACCGCTGCAAGTATTGGCGACGTTTCTGATCATCGTCTTCGGCAAGTCGATTGCGGCCTACGCCATCGTCCGCCTGTTTGGTCATCCCAACGACACTGCGCTGACGATTTCCGCCAGCCTGGCGCAGACCGGCGAGTTCTCCTTCATCCTCGCCGGGCTGGGCGTGTCACTCGCCGTCCTGCCCACCGAAGGACGCGATCTGATTCTGGCGGGCGCCATCCTGTCGATCATCGCCAACCCGTTTCTGTTCGTATTGCTGGACCGTTGGCAAACACGACGCGACGCCAGCCAAGCCATGGTCAACGCCCAGACGGCCGACGAACTGCCAGCCGGTCCAGCCCTGGTTGCACAAGACCATGTCGTCGTCGTTGGCTACGGGCGAGTCGGCACCCATCTCGCCAATTTGTTGCGTGAGCGCGAGCTCAATCTGGTGGTGATCGACAGCAATCCCGACCACGTCGAACTCGCCCACGCGGCAGGTTTTCCCGCCATTCGTGGCAACGCTTCGTCTCCGCGGGTACTCAAGGAAGCCCACGCACACAGCGCGCGCCTGGCGGTGATCGCGGTTGCGCAGGCGCTGGAGGCCGGCGAGATCGTCACTCGCCTGCGCGAAGCCAATCCCATCATCACCGTGTTCGCGCGCGCGCATAGCGAAGCCGAAGTGCGCCACGTGCTCGAACACGGTGCCGACGCCGCCGTTCTCGCCGAACGCGAACTCGCCTGCAGCATGGCCGACATGGTGATGGCGACGCCGCCGTTTCGAACACTGGCAAAGCGCGTTGTGTGAATCGTCAATGACCTCGTGTGCCGATGCAGCTTCTCGATGCCAATGGGCACTCACGCAACCAACAGGATGCCGTTCGATTTACGTACACAGCTTGCGCGTGTCGCACTGATTCACTCAATCCGCTGCGCCCGCGCTTGCGGCTCTCCGTTCAATGCCGCCGCGATGGTCACAGCTCGACCAGATGCATCGCGACCGATGGCGAAACACCAGCTGCCGTCGCTGTCGGCGGCGCAAAGCGAATCGGCGCTGATGGCGACGAGGTCCACGCGTTCACCAGCGAGGTCGATGTGCAGATCATCGGCATCAGCGATCAGGGTCCACTCCTTGCCGCGGTCACTGCGAAAAAGACCGGCCAGTCCGGCGCGTTCGGCCTCGCTCAATGGATGCACGATCAGATCGGGCGAGCCGGTCAACAACAGACGCAGCGCGCGCCGCGCCAGGTTACTCGCTTCGATGCCGCTGTCGGTGTTGAGCAAGACGATGGCGGTGAGGTCGAGCGTTGGCAAGTGCAATAACGAAGCGGTGTAACCGGGCACGAAGCCACCGTGTTGGACCGCGTCATGGCTCTCGAACGGGTGCCGTTTCCAACCGAAGCCATAACTGGAATGCACGCCGTTCGGAAGCGTGCGGCCTGACCAAGCCTTTTCGCGCAAGGCCGGCGTGAGCAGGCGACCATCGCGCCAGGCGCGCACCCAGCCAAGCACATCGGCGGCGGTCGCGACCAGTCCGCCGGACGCGTGCGGCACGCTGGGATGGATCATCTCGGCCGGCATGTACCAGTCGCCGGCCTTGGTGTAACCCACCGCCGCCCGTGGTCCCAGATTCTCGGCAGACTCCACACTGTTCAAACCCAACGGCAATCCGACCCGGGCACGGATTGCCGCATGCCAACTGCTGCCCAGCTGACGCTCCAACAACTCACCCAGCAGGAAATAGCCCGAGTCAGAGTAATAAAAACCGTTGCCTGGCTCGAAGTGAAAATCCTCGTTGGCGATGTGCGCGATCAGCTCGGCGGTAGTGCGCGGCTGCTTGGCCCAGCGCGGAAAGTCGACCATGTCGACGATGTTGGGCAAGCCCGAAGTGTGAGTGAGCAGTTGCTCCACGGTGACCACGCGCTCACGCACGCCCGCGCGGGTGACGTGCCAACGGATGTCGTCGCTCAAACCAACCACTCCCGTGTCGACCAAGGTCAGTACGCTGGCGGCGGTGAAGGATTTGGTGATTGAACCCAGCGGCAGCGGCTGAGTCACCGTCATCGCCCGTTGTGTCGACACGTCGGCCATGCCGTAGGCCTGATGCAACAGCACCTCACTGCCACGCGCCACCAGCACCACGCCGCCGGGTGTATCGGCACGAAATTGGCTGGCCATGTAGGCACCCAGTTCAGGGTGCGCGATGACAGCGGGCAAGCCGGATTCGACAACAGGCTGACGGACGGGTGTGGCACAGCCCGCAAGGACGACGAGCGAAACAATCAGCAACCGACGCAGCATGGGCGAAATCCGCAGGAGACAGCCCCGCACATTACGACGTTTGCCGAGTCCGCCGCGATTGCGCACGAGCTTCTAAAGCGGAATGCAGGGCGAGTCTCGACCCGCCGCTCGCTCGCCACGGCACCATGGCATGGCCAAGAGCCGGCGGGTCAAGTCCCGCCCTATGCGAATTTGGCCAAGCGTTGCCTTGCCGAACCTGGACATCATCCGAGCAGAGCCTCCGAAAGTGCCCGCGATTCCCGGTCATGCAAGTCGACCACCGACTTGAGGGATTCGTGGACCACACCGGAACCCAACGACTCGACGTAGCGGCAGGCAGCGAAGGCTTGGGCCTTGGATTCGTAGGTCGCAATCCACGCATTGCGGGTAGCGACTGACTCAGGCCGTACCGGCCAGACTCCGGGGCGTGGGCGCATGGGCGAGGAGATACCGATACGCCACGGCTTGGCCGTGAGCCGCGCGCGAAAGCAGCCTTGATTCGTGCACATGCGCACGTAAACGGGGTCAGCGGATACAGCGGCAAAGAAGCCTTGCACTTCTTCGGCGCCGGCAACAAATGGCTGATGGGTTGCCAGCACCCGATGTCCCGCCGGGGTTCGGTAGAGCCGAACATTCCAGGAGGGATTGGCGGAAATGAAGCTGGCTATACGCTCGCGCGATATGTGCTCATACCCGCCGCGTGCCGCCACAACCAGACGGGCGAACAGTCTTGCCAAAGGTGCGGCGGCGACAAGCGATACGAACAACAATCCGAACGTCTTGCCCCAGCTGTGCAACATCCATCCAGTAACAAGGGAGGCCGCCGCCAATACAACAAACGCGAGAATCGCGGGCTTGGCTGCGTGCTCGGTCGCGAAGTCGATGTCGGCGAACATCGCATTCGGAGAGTTGAGGCAATGTGCCCCATAAGCGTTGCGAGTGATGACCTGCTCGCCATGACGGGCCAACACCTCTTCGCGGATTGGCATGCCGGTCGCGCCGTTGTAAGCAACCTTCCGCTCCAGTCGCTGCAACGGCTCTCCGGACACAATGCGTTGAAGCGCTTCATCCGCTCGTGTCTCAGCCATCAGCTGCGCGTCAGCTTGACTGAAAGTGGACCAGCCATACCTGCGCACGGTGACCTGCTTGCGGGACGTCCGATGCTGCCTGCGGGCTTCGGCCCAGAAGTCGGGAACGATCATTGATTGTGTACTCCCGAAAATTACGGATCGCGCTCAGCATCACTGCATATGCTCGATAGCCGCCGGCAGCCGCACCCATCCGTGCATTTGTTCCTCGTACACCGAAACCGTTGACTGCAGGAGTTTCGCTATCTGCCGCCGGCAGTCCCGGCCTTGCAACGATTACGCGAGCGATGGGAACAACTGCGGCAACAACCGGATTTGCGCAAGGCCGTGAATGCGGTCGGACGCATTCACCACTATTCGATTTTTGGCGAGTAATCGCGAACGGTCAAGCGACCCGTGAGGCTGGCAGTCGGTTGGGGGACCGCTTCTCAGTCCCCAAACGAGTCACTGAAAACATCAATACTGAATGCCGCCGAGGCCATGCTCGGGCGGCCGCCGTCGTCGTTGCCTTCGTCGCGATACAGGGTCATGGCGATGTAGGTCGCGCCGATGCGGGACTCGATGCTTGGCACCGTGACGTCGATCTCAAGGCGTCCATCGACGGGCAGGTAGATGGTTCCGTTTGGGTTGGATTCGCAACGGGCGCGTCCGAAATCGCGGCAGGTAAGCACGCTGCCGGGTTCGGCTTGCAGCACCAGGCGACCACTGAGCAGGCTGCTGGGGCCGTGGTTGTCGACGATGAAGGTCCAGGTGAGGCGATGTTCCGAATCGATTTGCGGGCGCTCGTTGGCGACGACGATGCCGGCCGCATGATCGCCTTGCAGCTGCACCGCGATGGCGTCGACTTCCAGCCCAGGATAGTTGGGCGACGGCAATAGCTCGGACGCGACCAAGCCAGAAATCACCCGGAAACCACGTGCATCTTGATCACTATCGATCATCACGCGGCGCACGATTTGCCCGCCGGGGGCAATTTCCGGCAACTCGCAGCGCAGCGATTGGATGCTTACCGTGAAGCAGCCGTTGCCTTCTAGCAAGCGCAGATCGTCATCGCCGCGCACGGTCACGGTGGTGTGCTTGGCGGTATCCGGGCCAAGGCTGCGGACGATGGCGTCAGTCGCAAAACGCGATCCCGCGACCACGGTCTGCACCGGCCCATTCAGCGTCAGCATGAAGTCGGCGTAATAGCCCTGCAGGGCGAGAGTTGACGCCCAGGCCGGCGCGCGCAGCGAAACGGTCGCCAAGGACAGCAACGCGAGCACGAACGCAGTCCGCGAAAGCGCTTCGCGCGGGGATGACGGTTTCATCTTGGATCTACCTCAGGTTGGATTTGGAGCGTGCACCTGAGGACACCAGGAAGAGGACCAGCAGCACCCAGAGCCACAGGCGCAAGGTGCTTGCCTCAACCAAACAGAGCAGCAGGAATGGCGCCAGAACCGATCCGCGGACGGCTGTCCCGATGGTGGCGCGGGCGGAGAATAGCAGCAGACAGGTGCCTAGCGCCAAGAAAATGCCCCCTTCGGCCAGCAGCTCAAGCGGCAAGCTGTGCGGCCAAGGCGTGAGGCGTGGGTCAATGAGAGCGGTTGCGGCGGTGACTTCGGGATAGGCAAGCACGAAGCCGTGCGGCCCGACGCCGAGCCACGGATGGGCCAGAAACAGGTTCCACGCGGCTTGCCACAGCTGCAGTCTCGCCAACACGCTGGTGATTCCCTTGTCGAACAGCAGCAGTCCGCCAAGTGCAAGCCCGAGCGCAGCCAACGCGAACACCGTCGAGCGCGCCCGCGTGGACCATGCACCCGCCAGTTCGAGGGTGACGACCAGCGCCATCAACACCAGGCCCAGGCGCGATTGCAGCGTAATCAGCGCAAAGACATGCAGCACGATCACGGCAATCAGCAATGATCGAGACAACGAGTTGCCGTGCCACCAGCGCGCCTTCCACAGCGGCCAGAGACAGGCCGCCCACGCGAGGTCGTTTGGAACCACCAGCCATGGCGAACGAATCGCGATTACCAATGCTTCGGGTGATCGATGTTCAATCAGTGACGCGAATAGCGCCGATCCAGCCAGCCAGGTCGCCAGCAGCGCGAGCGCCAACAGCAACACATCGGCGCAATGCCCAAGATCCGACGTGCGCCGCAACACCACCGCCGAAAACAGGGCGACGGCCACCGGCACCGATAGCTCGAAGGCCCGCGTCGAATCGATCGCCGTGATACAGCAGAGCAACCAAATTGCAGCAAACCCCAGCGAGGCAACATCGACCCGATCAAAGCGTCGCGCGAAGTCGATCTCGCCGCGCCAGCCAGCCCAAGCGAAGCCGATCAGCAGCAGCGGCAGCGCCAGCGGCGCAATCACGACATGCGCGTGGCAGAGCACGAACAATGCAAAGGCAATGGGAGCCGCTTGCCAGCGTGGGGGCGGGATCAGCGTGGCTGGCATGAGTCGCTGGCAGCGAGTAAATCGCAGGGATTCAACCGATGATCTCAGTCGTCACGTCGCCGCAGACGCTTGCTCGCTGCTGGCGAGGAAGCGAACGAACTCGCCCAGCGGCATCGCCTTGGCGTAGAGCCAACCTTGTTGGATGAAGATGCCGCGGGCGAGCAATTGATCGCGTTGCGCGGCGGTTTCGACGCCTTCGGCGACCAGCTCGAGGCCCAATCGTTCTGCCATGGCGGCGATGCCGTCGACCAGGCTGGCGGTGACCGCTTCGGTGTCGAGCGCGCGCACGAAGCTGCCGTCGATCTTCAGCTCATGCAGGGTCAGATGGCGCAGGTGACTCAAGCCGGAATAGCCGGTGCCGAAATCGTCCAGCGATACTTTGGCGCCACGCGCGGCGAGGCGGGCGACGCTGGCGGCGGCGGTGCCACTGGTGTACTCGATCAGTTGCCGCTCGGTGATCTCCAGCACCAAACCATCCAGAGATGCCGTGGCGCCAAAGGCCTCGTCCAGCAAGCGCTCAAGGCTGCCATCCTGCAACAGTGACGGCGACAGGTTGACCGCCAGACGCAGCTCGCGTGGCAGGCGCCGCCGGGCCTCGGCGACCTTGGCGAGCACACTGAGGGTCAGCGCTTCGATCAGCCCGCTGCGCTCGGCCAGTGGGGCGAATACGTCGGGCGGCACCCAGCCGCGCTGCGGATGTTGCCAACGTGCGAGTGCCTCGGCGCCGAGCACGCGGCCACTGCGTGCGTCGATCAACGGCTGGAAATAGGCGACGATCTCGCCGCCGCGCAGTCCGAGTCGCAGATCCCGCACGGCCTCACGCTCCGGCGGTAGCCGGCGGCTGAGCAGCAGCGCCGCGACCAGCGACAAGGCGAATCCGATCAACGTTGCGGGACGTGACTCAGCGGCCCACTGATTGCGCACGGCCTGCGCCGGCATGCGTGCCAGCAGGTAAAGCGGATAGCGCCCGGCCTTGGCGATCGCGACCACGCCATGGGTTTGGTCAGAGTGGATGCCGGGTTCAAGCGCGTCTGGCACCCAGGTCGCACTGGCCGCACCATCACTACCGAGCCGAAACACCGCATCGGTGGAGGCAAGCAGAGCCAATCCTTGGACCTCGCCGAAGTGCTTTACGCCTTCAACGAATTGACGCTCATTGAGCAGCAGGTTGACGTAGTCGAGTCGCGCCCGATCAAGGAAATGCACGACCACCAGCGATTGGTCGCCGAGCAGGGTCGGTTGCGGCAGCCAGATTTCAAACGCACCATCGACAAACACCGCGCGTTCCGACAGATACGCCGCGGGGATCTCGATCGGCGGCTGATAGTGGTGAAAGCTGGTGCAATGCAGATGGCCGTTGCGCAACAAACCGGCTTCGCGAAAGTAAAGATCGCTGTAAACCGCCTGGCGCAGGGCTTCGAGATCCGCCTCGCTGCAGTCGCCTGTGCTGGTCTGGCTCAAGCGCGCCAGGCTCGCCGCCGCCTGATCGAATATCGCCTCTACCCGTCGCGCGTTGGCGCTGCTCAGTCGCTCAAGATCAAGGGCCACGTTGTGCTGGGTCAGCAGGTAGGACGCTGCCAGACTGGCGCCCAGCGGAATCGCCAGCGCCAACATCCACAGCAGCACGACAAACGCACGGTCGCGACCGCGTCGAGACATGGGCATGTCGTCCGGTGACCTGTGGTCAGCCTACCGGGAATCGGCTGGTGTGGCGCGGGTTTCTGCCCATCGACCCAAACATTCAGTCGTCGTCAAAACCGAGCGGATCTTCATAGGGTCCGTCGTCCCATTCGTCGTCTTCCTCTTCAGTCTCGGCTTTCTGGGCATCTTCTTGTTCGTCTTCTTGCTCGCCCTTGGAACCTTCGGCGTCGCCCCTGTCATTGTCGGCTTGCGCCGGGGCAGCAGCGAGGCTGCTCTCCGGCGGTGAAGCAGAGTCCTCCGGCTGCGGCTTGCCAGCGGCTTCGGCTTCCGCGGGGCGGTCGGTTTCCTGGCTCTCCACCGCATCGCCAGCGTCGCTCTTGCCTTCGGCGCCAACCGCCTGCGTCGACGTCGTCAGAAGTGCCAGTGCGATGACAGCACCGAGGGTTGCTGCTGGCCACGCCGTCTTCATGGTGTTTCCTCAGGATGCGGTCTTGGGCGGTGCATCTGCCAGGCGGTTTGCAGGCACTTTGGCGCCGCGCCGTCAGATGTGCAGACACCCACGCCGGTGCCGGCAACCTCGATCACCCCTATTTAGCGCTTGTCACGGCTCCGTGCATAGCGGTCAGTCAGATCGTCGCGTAGCGCGTTCAGCCAGCGTGATCCTCAAACACAGAGAAGCAACCGCGCCCCGCTTCTTTGGCCACGTAGAGGGCGGTGTCGGCTTGCCTGAGCAGGGCGGCTGCATCGCGCAGGCCGGGTGCGCGAATGGTGATGCCGATGCTCGATGAGCGCACGCAACTGCCGGTGGCGAGTTCAAATGGAGTCTGCATCGCGGCAAGAATCTTGCCTGCAATCAAGCCGGCTTCATCGGGTTCGCCCAAGCTCTCAAGGATCACCACAAATTCGTCGCCAGCGAGGCGGGCGGCCGTGTCACTGCGGCGGATACTGGCAACGATGCGGCGAGCAAATTCAATCAGCAGCTGATCACCGGCTTCGTGGCCATGGGTGTCGTTGATCGACTTGAAGTGATCGAGGTCCAGAAACAGCAATGCCATCAAACGACCACTGCGCTCGGAGCGCTCGATGGCCTGGTCCAGAATCTCGGAGAAGCGACGGCGGTTGGGCAATCCAGTGAGCGGATCGACCATCGCTGCTTCTCGCAGTTCTCGCTCGACCACCTTCAAGCGGGTGATGTCGTGGATCAGGCCGTAGATGCCAACCGTCTCACCTTCTTGATTGATGTTCGGCACATACGTGGCGCGGTAGACGCGGCTCGCCAGCTCAAGGTCGAAGCTGTCGCGTTTGCCGCTGAAGCCAAGCTCAAGGTGCGGCTTGATCAGCGCATAGGTCTCCGCTGAGTAGACATCTTGCAGACGCTGGTCGGTGATCTCGGCCAACGGCTTTTGCAGCCATTGTTCATAACGCTTGTTGTTGAAGCGGAACACCTCATCGCGATCGATGTAGGAAATCAGCGCCGGCACGTTATCGGTGATGAGTCGAAAGCGTTGCTCGCTGGATTTCAACGCCTGCTCGGTTGCGACCAGGGAATCGTTGGCCGCCGCCAGTTCGATCACCCGCGCCGACAATTCATCGGTGCGTTGTTGCACACGCGCTTCCAGCTGGTGTTGGTAAGCCGTCAGCTCGGCGGCCTGCGCCGCGTGCTGGCGCAGGTTGCCCAGCAGCCGCTCGCGCATCAGATTAAGCGCTTCGGCAAGTTGGCCCAACTCGTCCCCGCGAACACGGGAATCACGATCCCGCAGCACCAGCGCCGTGTTCATGCGGTCTTCGTTGAGACCCCGCGCATAGTCCGACACATCTTCCAGGTGGCGGGTGACCCAGCGCTGGAACAGGTGCTGGATCAACATGGCCATGCCAAACATGGCTGCCGCGACGGTCAATGCCACCAACAGGGATTGTTCGAACATCCGCCGCAGCAAGTAGGTTTTGTCCAGGCTGAGGCTGAGCGACCCCAGACTTACCGGTTCACGATCCTGGAAGACGAGTTCGAACCTGCGTTCCATCCAGGGGTTGGGCGCCGAACCGCCGCGCTGCCAGCGATCACCCTCATGGGTTTCAAGGATCACCCGAGCGACGCCGGTGCGATTCGAAATGCCATCCAGCACGGCTTCGATGCGTGGTTCGTCCACTGCCCACAAACCAGCAACCAGCAGCGGCACCATGGTGCGTTCGATGTCGGCGATACGCTCCAGCGCCGCGGCGCGCTCGTCGTGATAAATCTTGCCGATCAGCAGTAAGGTCGTGGCAAGGGTTGCAAGCAGCCCAAGTCGCAAGACGCTGGTCGACAAGCGCGCACGCACGGATTGCCTGGCTTGCGAGCCTGTCGGCGAGCGTGCCAGCTGCAGGACTGAATTCAAGGCGATGACTCCGCCTCGAACCAGAGCCCAGACTGGCCGGCGGCCGCGGCTTCCGGAGGCCAGCCGGGGTTGAGATCGATAGCCCGCCGCTCGCCCAAAGTGGCACGGGTGATGAGTTCGCCGAACTCGGCCTCAAACAGCGCATCGAAGCTGCCGTCGGTCATGCTCGCCCGCAGTCCGCGCTCGATCAACTGGGCCAACTCACGTCGCTCGCGACAAACGAAAAAGTACAGCCCGGCGCGATAACGCAACAACAGTGCCGGCTCGATTTCCAGTCCCATCGTTTGACGCTGTTCCAGTTCGGCAAAAATCTCCACCAATGATCTGGGAAAATAATCAAAGCGGTCGCGGGCCAGCATCTCAAACAGGCCCTCGTAATTGGGGCTGTCGACTACGGGCAGGCCGCGATCACGGAACACGTCCACATCTGGCCAATCATGGCCCAAGCCGGCACGCAAGCGGCGCAGATCGTTGAGGTCATGCACCGCGCCAAAACGTGCCGCGTCGCCGCGCCGAATCAGCAACAGGCGCCAACCAAGCAAGCCGCGGTCGATCGGAATGGGGATGGTCAGCAGACGCTCTGCGCGCTTTTCCGTGCCCATTGACCAAGCGACGTCGAGACCACCGTGCTCCAGCATGCGCAGGCTGCGTGATTGTTGGGTGCTGGTGGTATTGGGATGCAGCACATACGCTGAGCCACTGCGTTGCAGGGCCAGGCGCAATACGGCGAGCGGGTAGTGCACGCGGTCATCGATGCTCGACTCTCCGCGCGGATGCACGATGCGTAGTGGTTCTTCCGCGCGTGCGCCACCGAGCAGCAGCAGCAGGGTGAACACTGGGCCGCACTGGCGCGCGAACGCAATCAGGCTGTCACCAAGTCGAGGAAGTTTTCCCATCGCATGTCCTCGCGCGCACCGATTTCGCGCTCGCCGGGGTTGACCCCTGTGACCGGCGAACCGTCCCGTGAAGACGCTAACAGCGGCGGCGAGTGCCATTTGTGAAGGCGATGTCATGGATTGTTTCGGTGGGTGAACTTCGCTTCGACTCGACGGCGGCGTTAAACGGGTGGTTACCATGCGTGCACGCGGCGAATCCGAAGCGCGTGACGCATGGATGATCGAACGGGAGCTTTTGCATGCTGCATTCACCGCTGCCAACAGCCGCCGATCTGCGGCCATGCCGCTGCGCGGGTTGGCTGATGCTGGTCAGCGTGATGACGCTGGCGGGCTGCGCCTCGCCGCCGCGGACTGCTTCGCCAGGGCGGACACCCGCCGAGGTGCGCGAGCAACTGTCCGAGGTGTTGTTGCCTCGCACCCTGCACGACCGGGCGGACTGGGCAGCCGATATCCAGACCGCCTTTCAGCTGCTGAAGATTCCGCCCAGCACCGAAAACCTGTGCGCGGCGCTGGCAGTCACCGAGCAGGAATCTGGTTACGTCGCCGACCCGCCGGTAGCGAATCTGGCGAAGATCGCGCGTGGCGAAATCGAGCGGCGTGCGGCGACCATCGGCATTCCCAACGTGATTGTCGCCGCGGCCTTGAAGGTGTCATCCACCGATGGTCGAAGTTATGCCACGCGGCTGGCCGCCGTGCGCACCGAGCGCCACATGAGCGAGTTGTTTGAGGAGTTCATCGGCCGCGTGCCGCTGGGCAAGAAGCTGTTTGCGGATGCCAACCCGGTGCATACCGGTGGGCCGATGCAGGTCAGCATTCATTTCGCCCAACGTCACGCCGCCGAGCGTGGCTATCCGTATGGAAATGAGCTGTCGATACGGCATGAGGTATTTACCCGCCGCGGCGGCATGTACTTCGGCATTGCCCATTTGCTGGGTTATCCGAACGCCTATACGCGCCACATCTTTCGTTATGCTGACTTCAATGCCGGCTGGTATGCCAGCCGCAACGCGGCATTTCAGGCGGCGGTGACGGTGGCCAGTGGTGTGCCGCTGGCGCTGGATGGCGACTTGATCTTGCCTTCGCCACGCTTGGGTACCGCCGCCATCGGCCGCACCGAAGCCGCAGTTCGTTCCCTCAGTGGCGAGCTTGCGATGAGCGAATCGGCGATTCGACGCGCCTTGGAAAGAAGCGATCAATTCGACTTCGAAGAGACGGATTTGTACGCCCGATTGTTCGCGTTGGCGGAGTCACGCGCCGGCAAACCACTACCCCGCGCGCTGCTGCCGAAGATCCAGTTGGTCAGCCCCAAGATCACCCGCAAGCTGACCACCGAATGGTTCGCGACGCGCGTGCAGGAGCGGTACCAGCGTTGTGTGAATCGGGCGTTTGGTCGCTGAAGCGTTTGCGGAGTGGGGTTGGTGACGTGGGATGGTGACTTGGCCTAGGGTCATCGACTTCCGCTCCCACAAACATGCCATAGGGTGCGTCTTGACGCACCCACTTGGCTTGAACCGACGCCGGTGCGTCAAGACGCACCCTACCTCGCTTCATTCACCTGCCGCCACATGCGCCGCCATGATGCGTGCTTGCAGGGCATTGCGCTGCCCTGCAGATACGCCTGGCATGCACTGCAGTTCGATGAGCAAGGAGCGAATCAAGGCCTGCGGATTGCTGGATTGATTGCCGGTAAGTTTGGCCGCCAAGCGGCGCATCTGTTCTTGTCGGCGCAGGGCCAAAGCCTCGCTCGGTGATTCGATGCCGGCACTAAGTTCGGCACGCACCGCCAACAGGGCAGCCGCGTCGGCATCGCCATTGCTCGCCCCTGCACGTGCTTCGTCGCCTGCAAGCAAAGCCTGATAGCGCTTGCTCAACGGCTCACGCGCGTCGTTGGGTAACTCGATCGCCAGGAACTGCTGGCCGAGTGCTTCACGTTGCTCGACGCCGAGAACAGCCATCTGATCAAGCAGAGCGCCCGCCGCGCAGATGTTGGCCAGATGCTGAGCCTCGCGCAGCCGCAGCGCTTGCTGCTGGGCCGTCTGCACGCGGGCAGCAGCGGCCTCGAAACGCGATTCCAGCGGATGCGCGGCACGCGGGTTGCGCGTGTGGCCATCCTTTCGCCCATCGCGTGCACCACCGTCGCGCTGACCGCCGCCATCGCGGCGAGCTCCTTTGTCACGCACATTGCCACTGTCGCGCGGGCTGCCACCGTCACGCGCTGGTCGTGCGCCACGTTCATGGCTGGCCGCGCTCGGCTCATCGTTGACCGCCAGCGCCCGCCACCGCGCTTGCAACGTCTCCAGATGCGCGCTCGCGTGCAGCAAACGATCCTGCTCGGACGTCGCCAAGGCATCGAGTTCGGCGAGGATGGCTTGCGCGGCGCTGTCGGCTTCGGCACTGCGCGTGCGTTGCGCCGTTTCCTGCTCGCGTGCGCGCTCGAACAACGGGTCGATCAGGGCGCGAAACTCGGTCCACAGCGTGTCTTCGAGCGTGCGCTCACTGCGTGGCAGTGCCTTCCATTCGACTTGCGCGCGCTTGGCCATGTCGACGGCGCTCGCCGCATCGGCGGTGCCGAGGTCGCGGCGCAGTTTTGCGAGCAACCGTCGCTTGCCGAGCGCCGCCTGTTCTCGCACTTCTTGCAGGGCGACATCGATGGCGGCGAGACGTTCGCGCAATTGGCGGCCTTGTTCGCCGCGCTTTTCGGGTGCGGCATCATCCAGGGCCGGCAGGGCATCGCGGACGCGCTTGCGCAAAGCCTGCAAGCCATCGCCGGTAGATGGCAGGGTGGTGGCCTCTGCAATCAGGCTGGCAATCTGCTCGGAACGTTCGCCGCGCAGCTCGCGACGCTTCTCGAAGTAAGGGCGTGCCGGTGCCAGCGCACGTGCGCAGAGGCCATTGAAACGCCGGGTCAAACCGTGTTCGGGACCGGGTGCGGCGGCGCCGTCGAGGCCGTCCAGTCGCGTCCATTCCGCCTTCAGCTCCTTGACCTTGTTGGCCAACGCGTCGGGATGCACCCCACTGCTGCGCAAGGCCTCCGCCTCATCGCACAGGCGCGTGCGTACCTTGTTGGTCGACCAGTGCGCCCAGCGCTCCAGCTTGGCCAAACCTTCATCCGCATCCACCAGACGACGCTGCAACTCGCGAGGAACATTGCGGCCGAGTGCTTCGCGCGCGGTGCGTGCCAGGCTGAGGCTGCCATCACTGATGGCCTGTTCGAGGAACTGCAATTGCTGCGCAGCGCGTTCACTGAGCGCGCTGGCAAGCAACAGGCGGCGCTGTCCGACCAAGGCGTCGAGCTGCGCCCGCAGCGCACTCAATTGCCCCAGTACGGTGGTGTTGTCGACGGCAGAATATTGGCGTGCTTCGGCACGAATCGCAGCAATCTGCGCGTCGAAATCCTCCGCATCGATCGCGGGGAACTGCGACCACAAGGCATCGATGGCAGGCTCCGGCAGCGCCGGTGTCTCGATCACTGGCGCTTCGACTGCAACCTCGGCGACCGTCGTCGCGGCGATGACTTCCACTGCCGTGCCGACGCCGTCAGGCAACTGACCGGCGCGGGTTGGAATGGGCTCGCCGCGAGCGGCGCTGAGTGCCGCCTCCGCCATCGCCAACGCGCCGTCTGCGCGACGCGCAAGGTCACCGTCGGCGCGCTCGCGCAACTGTTGCCACTGTGCGCCGAGGTCAAGAAGGATCTGTTCGCGATCAGCGGGCAGCTCGCGACTCAATCGCGCCAGTTGCTCGCAGAGCGCCAACACGCGCCGTTGCAGTGCCAGGCCATCACCCGCCGCCAGCTGCTGCGCTTCGAATTTCTCTCGCGCAGCCTTGGTCAGGCGCTTGTCGGACTTGCGCGCGGCGAGGGCAATCTTGTGCAGCGCTTCCGGCGAGTCGATGCGATCCAGCAACCACATCCGCAATGCCGGATCGGGATCCTGTACACAACGCGACACCAGCAAGGCCGGGCGCTCGCAGCGCTCCAGTGCCAGCTTGCGCAGCGCACCATGCGGACTGTCGGTGGCCACGCGCGCCAGCAACTCGGCGTCATGCGAAAGCAACAAGACCGCGGTCCCGGCTTCCACCGTCATGCCGGGACTGCACAAGCGCTCGAGCAAGCGTTTGCGCGCGGCGGCCGCCACACTCGGTTCGTTTTCGCCACGCAGACGTCGCTCAAGCAATACCGGATCGTCAATCCGCTGCAACGCCGCCGCCCGCACCGAAGGATCAGGATCGGTCTGCACCATCTCCGTCAACTTGCCGAGCAGGATCGGATCCTGACTCGACTGCACCGCACGCAGGCGGATCGCCGGGTCTTTGTGATCCCAGTCGGGTTTGCGCAACAGGCCGAACAACTTCATCAGGCAGCACCGGTGAACGCGAAGCCGCACAGCCTGCGGGAATCTGGGGCGGTGTCAATAAGGGGGGCTTTTTCGTTCCGGCGAATGCCGGGATTGGCTTGGCTCGTCGTGCTGGCGACGGCCGTCTTTTTGCTCTCGCTTCTCTCGCTTGTTGCTGGCTTGCCGCAGGGTTTCGTCCGCCGCCGTAGGCGGACGAAACCGTGCGACAAGCCATAAACAGGCGAGAGAAGCAAAGACAATTCCCGGCCTACGCCGGAACAACGATAACTACCCAACCCCCGGCCGCCGCCGGAAAAATCCGACCCCTCACCCCCCGCGCACCCTCATCGTCAACCCCTTCAAAAAGTTGCGCAACATCTGATCCCCGCACGCACGATAGTTCTTGTGCTCAGGTTGTCGGAACAGCGCCGAGAGTTCCGGTTTGGAGACCGGCAGGCCGGCGTCGATGAAGGCTTGGTGCATGTCGACATCCTTCAACTCAAATGCCACGCGCAGTTTCTTGAGTACCAGATTGTTGGTGACCCGTTTGGCCAGCGGTCGCACCGGTGCGGATTCGTCCTGGCCCCGGTAGTGCAGCACCAGGCCATCGAGAAAACGCACCAACATGCGGTCGTTGCATTCCCGGTAGCCGGGTTCCTCGTCCTTCTTCAGGAAAGCCAGAACATCGTCCTTGCTCAGCGCAAAACTCGGGTCCGCCAGCTGGGTGATCTCGACCACTTTGATGTCACTCAGGTCGAGCATGTAGCGAATGCTGCGCAGTACATCGTTGTTGATCATGGCGGCTCGTGGGGTCGGAGTGGGTGGCAGTGGACGGCATGATTGCAGCATGTGCAAGTCGCTGCGTGTCGCTCTGGGCGGTTGTATCCGGGACCAATGCCATCGGCAAAGGGGGGCGCCAGCGTACGTGCTCCCCCAACAGCTGGGCGAGCCGATTGCGCTGCGGTAAGGTGCCGACTTGCCGAAGTCCGCTGACCTGCACAGGGCATGCGACCCACTTCGCGTCTTTCTACAGTCCTGAACCGCAATGACGGAGTCGATGCATGCCTACCCAACCATCATCAGAAGTGACCCAGTTCGCCACCGCGACGCGTAGCCGAGCAGCGTGGCTGGTGCTGCGTTGTGTGCTTGCCGGGCTGATCGCCGCGCACGGCTGGGCGCGATGGTTGGGTGGCGGTGTGCAGCCCTTCGGTGATTGGCTGGATAGCCAAGGGCTGCCGTTCGGATTTGCCATTGCGGCTTCGATCACGGCGATCGAAATCGTGGGTACCCTGGCATTTGCGGCCGGGCGGCTGGTGGCGCCATTGGCACTGATGTATTCCGCGATCTACGCGGTGGGTATCGCCATGGTGCACGCGCCGGCCGGCTGGTTCGTGGTTGGCGCAGGCCGCAACGGGGCCGAATACAGCGTGCTGTTGATCGTATGCCTGCTCTGCGTCGGGGCGCAGCATTGGCCGCCGCGACTTTCCAAGTGAGATCGCGCAAATCTCACTGCGAGCGAGCGTCAACCTGCAGTGGGAATGCGCCACCGTTGCATGATCGTTGACCGCTCGTAAGCACGCGTCCGCTGCGGTCGCGATCAGCCCTGCAGTGGCAAGCGGATCAGGAACTCGCTGCCACTGCCGTCCACGGTGCGCAATTCGATGCGCCCGCGCAGCAACTGCGTGACCAGGTTGTAGACCAGATGCAGGCCAAGCCCGGAGCCGCCTGCGCTGCGGCGGGTGGTGAAAAAAGGGTCGAAGGCGCGGGCGGCGATATCGGCGGGCATGCCATTGCCATCATCGGTGAAACGCAGTTCCAACTCGTTGCCATCAATGCGGGCGGCGATTGTCATGTGGCCGGTTTCGCGACCGTCAAAAGCGTGCACCAAGGCGTTGTTGACGAGGTTGGTGAATATCTGGAAGAGCGCGCCGGGGAAGGTATCGAGTTCGATCCCTGACGGACATTCGATCGCCAATGCATAACGCGTGCGGCGGAAGCCGGGGCGCAGGGCGGTGCGCACTTCTTCCAGAAAGCCGCGCAGCTCGAAGTGCCGGCGCTCCTCGCTGGATTGGTCGACGGCCACCCGCTTGAAGCTGCTGACCAGGCGGCCGGCGCGCTCAAGATTGCCCAGGATCAGTGAGTTGCCTTCAGCCACCGTCTGCTGCCACGCCTTCAGTTCGCCCTTGGTCATCAGGCCGTCGCTCAAGCGTGCTTCGGCCTGCTTCGAGATATCACTCAGATGTGAAGCAGCGGTGACCGCGATGCCAAGCGGCGTGTTGATCTCATGCGCAACTCCCGCCACCAGCGCACCCAGCGACGCCATTTTCTCCGCTTCGACCAACTGATCCTTGGCGCGCTCCAGTTGATGCAGCGACTGCTCGGCATGCGCCTTGGCGTGCGAGAGTTCTTCGGTGCGTTTGGCGACCAAGGCCTCCAGTGCTGCGGCTTGCTGACGCATCATCGATAGTCGCAAACGCATGGCGAACGCGATCAGCAGCAGGGCAGCCAGTGCGCCGGCGGCGGCAAAGCTGCGGGTCTCCCACCACGCCGGCACCACGCTCACCGGCAGGTCAATTTGCTGCGTGCTCAGCTCACCGCTGCGGTTGCTGGCGCGCACTTGCAGTCGATAGTTGCCGGGCGACAAGTTGCGATACGTCGCGACGCGCAGCGCCGCCGTGGTCTCCACCCAATCGTCGTCGATGCCGGTCAGGCGATAGCCGTAACGAAGTCGCTGCGGGCCACTGAAGTCGAGCGCGGCAAATTCCACTGACAAACTTCGCTGACCCGGATTGAGCACCAGGCCGCTGGCGGATTCGGCGACCGGTCGCGGCCGATCGGCAATGCGCAAATCGGTCAACACCAGGGGTGGCTGGTAGGTCCAGGGTTGGAAATGCTGAGGCTCGATCACCAATAGACCGCGACTGCCACCAAACAGCAGTCGGCCATCGCGGGTTTGCAGGTAGGAACGGAACCAACCGGTGCCGAAATCCACGCCATCGCCGCGGGTCAGGCTGTAGATCCGATCATTGTTCGGGTCATAAACTTGCCGGTGGCTCCAGATGCGACCGTCGCTGGCTTCCAGCAAATTGGCGCCGAAATCACCGGCCACGCCCAGCCGCAAGCTGACCGATTCAAATGACCAACCGCTGCCGAGCGGGTGCATCCGGTACAGACCTTCGACCGTGTCGACCCATAACTGGTCGTGCCGGTCGATCAGCAAGCCCACCACACTGGGATGCGGCAAGCCGGGGTCGGCTTGATCGTCGACGCGTTGCGGGCTGTCCGCGCCGACCTCCATGCGAAACAAGCCGGTGGATGCACCGAACCAGATGCTGCCATCTTTGCTTTCGGCAATGGCATTGAACTCGCCAAGCAATGGCCGCGCTTCGGGCAGGCTCAGGCGTTCGACCTGAGCTTGACCATGGCGCAATACGAACAAGCCATCACCAGTACCGATCCACAGCGCCTTGCGTGAGTCGATGAGCAAGCGGCGGACACTGAGATTCACCAAACCCTCGTCGACGCCGAAGCGCTCAAACGCTCCGCTGATCGGGTCGTAACGGCGCAGGCCATCGCGTGTGCCTAGCCAAACCTGTTCGTTGTTGTCTTCAGCCAGCGCGGTGATCCAGCCCACGCTCAAACCTTCGCCCGATTGAGTCTCGGGCGACAGCCCGCCGACCAACTTCAGATCGGCATCGAGGATGGCCACGCCACGCCCACGAGTGCCCAGCCACAACTCGCCATTGCGACGTTCGAGCAGGCTGGAAATGTCCGGCCGCTCGAACACCCCGTTATGCCCTTCCGCGCCACGCAACACCTTGGCCCACCGATTGTTGGGGTCATGCCACTGCACGCCACCGCCAAAGCCGCCGACCCAAAGCAAGCCTGAGCGATCTTGCAACAAGGCGCGAACCTCGTTGCCGGCGAGCCCGGTGGAGCGACCGGGATCATGGCGGATGCGGCGCAGCAAACGACCACTGCCGGCTTCCCGCACTTCCAGTCCACTGGATCGGCCCAACCAGACATCGCCGCCGCGCAAGCGCACCATGGCCGATACCGAGTCCAGCGTGCCGGGCGCGGTGCCTTGCTCGATCTGTGGTCGCTGGACAGCGAGCGTGCGTCGATCCACCAACATCAGGTTGCCCATCTGGGTGCCCACCCAGAGCAGGCCATCACCCGCTTCCAGCAGGCTGTAAACGGTATCGGTGTCCAAACCGCTGGCGTCCACGGACGACGACAACACCGGCTCGATCTGGGAACTGCGAGCGCGCAGGCGGCGCAAGCCCGCCCGTGTGCCGATCCACAAGTCGCCTTGGGGGTCGAAGTGCAGCACATGGATGAAATCGTCGCGCGGCGCCAAGCCACCGGCGACACCAACGCGAAAACTGCTGATTCTTGCAGTGCTCGGATCGAGCTTGGCGAGACCGCCTCCACGCAGACCGATCCAGATTCCACCATCATCGGCTTCGGCCATGGTGATGACCGAACCGGCCGCCAAGCTGGCGGGATCACTGTCCACATGCCTGAACGTCGCAAAAGTCTCGCGGTGCGGATCAAACACCGACACGCCATCGGCATCGGTGCCGATCCACAAACGGCCATCCTTGGCCAGCAGCAGGCTGCGAATGAGATTGCCGCTGATGCTGGCGGGGTCGTCGGCGCGGTGCACATAGCGACGAAAGCTGTAGCCGTCAAAACGGATCAGCCCGCGGGTGCTGCCTATCCACAGAAACCCGGCTTGGTCCTGGACCAGGGCGGTGACCACGCCGTCAGGCACGTTCTCAAGATCACTGACCAACTCAAAGCGCGCGGTGACGTCTTCCTCAAGCGCCCATACGGGTGCCATCAGGAAAAGCAGCAGCAAGATTGACCAGACGCGCATGGCTTGCGCCTAACGGCGGGCCGGCAGGGGAATCTCGTCTGCCGCCATTGGCCGGCCGAACAAATAGCCCTGTGCCTGGTCGCAGTCCATTTCGCGCAGCACGTCGGCTTGTGCCTGTGTTTCAACGCCTTCAGCGATGACCTTCAGGCCCAGCAAGTGGCCCATGTTGATGATCATCGCGGCGATGACACGATCTTCGCGGCGTTCCACCAGGCCGGTGACGAACGAGCGATCAATCTTCAGCCGATCAATCGGCAAGCGTTGCAATCGACTGAGCGAAGAATGCCCCGTGCCGAAGTCATCAATGGCGATGCCGATGCCGGCGCGACGCAGCGTGGCCAAGGTTTCCAGAGCGCGTTCGTCTTCCGCCAGCAGCAGCGATTCCGTCACTTCCAGTTCCAGCTGGCCAGGATCAATCCCCGTCTCCGCCATGACACGTTCCACCATCAGCGGAAAGCCGGGATCCTTCAATTGCCGTGGCGACACATTGACCGCCATCACCAACGAATCGCCGCCTTGTTGCCAACGCACCTGCTGGCGACAGGCTTCGGCCAGCACCCACTCGCCGATGGCAAGAATCTGCCCCGATTCTTCGGCCGCCGCGATGAACTGGCCCGGCAACACCCAGCCGGTGCGACGCCGCCAACGCACCAGCGCCTCCACGCCCAGCAAGGCGCCGGTGAGCATGTCCATCTGCGGCTGATAGACCAGTTTCAACGCCGATTGTTCGATCGCGCTGCGCAGTTCGCGCGCGGTGTCCAGGCGCTCCTGCAGTTCGCGCTCGAAGCGGTCATCAAAAAACTGGTGGCTGCTGCGATTCAGACGCTTGCCTTGTTTGAGCGCAATGCCCGCATTGCGAAACAGCGAAGACGCGCTATGACCTTGTTCGGGATAACGCGCCACGCCCAGGGTCATGGTCAAGGCGATTTCGTTGCCGTCGACTTCCAGGTTGCGCTGCAAGCGCTCGGCCAACTGGGCCAGGCGTGCGGCGGTCAACTCACCGTTGGGTGAATCGTCGGCCATGACCACGGCGAAATTGTCGGCCGCCGTGCGCGCCAGAAAGGCCTCGCCGGCGAATACCTCCGCCAGCAAGGCAGCGCTGGCTTTCAGCGTGTGATCGCCCACCTCGTGTCCCAGACCATCATTGACGGCCTGGAAGTTGTCGATGTCGGCCAAGGCCAGCGCGAATGGCGCACCCAGCTGGCAGCGGCGCCGCAGTTCGCGTTCCAGCGAGGCGCGATTCCAGGCCGAGGTCAACGGATCGCGAAACGCCATCGTTTCCAGTTCTTCGAACAACTGCGCGTTGTCCAGACCGATGGCGACATTGATCGAGAACAGCTCCAGCAGCTGTCGATCCAGCTCGGGAATCGGCGCCTGGGTGGTGACATGCGCCACCAGCCGTTCGGCGCGAGGCGAGCGAATGAACAGCAAGGCGTAGTCGCGACCGAACTCGTTTTGTTCACTGGCAAGCACGCGCCGGACCCGACTCACCAACTCGGGGTCGACCAGTGCGCTCAGCGATTCGCCCTTGCGATCTGAATAACGGCCACTGGCCGCGAGCACACGCAACTCGGCAATGCCGTTGCCACGCTCTTCGGCGCACAGCACACCATCGGCGGCGACGTGCAACATCGCGCAGATCTGGGTCAACACGCCGTCGGCGAAGCCGCTCACCGCTTTCACATCCATCAATCGGGAGGCCGCATCGAGGATCGAGCGCAAACCTTCGCGATTGGCTTCGATGGTGCGGATCTGCTGGAACGAACGCAGCGCCGAGGTCAGCGTGGTCAGCAAGCGCTGACTGGTCAATTCCGACTTGGCCCGGTAGTCGTTGATGTCGTAGTGCTGGATGACTTCGATTTCTGGCGCATAACCCGGCTGGCCGGTGCGCAGGACGATGCGCACCGCTGGATCTTCAAAGCGCTCGCGAATCTCGCCCACCAAGCGCAGGCCGGCGTCTTCGGATTCCATCACCACATCGAGCAGGATGCAGCTGTAGCGGCCCTTGCCCAACAGCACGCGCGCTTCGGCGGCGGAGTACGCACTCTCGAAGGTGAGCGCACGGCCCAGTATTTGCGCGCCTTCCAGCGCAAAGCGGGTGACGCGATGCACCTGCTCTTCGTCATCGACAATCAGGATGCGCCACGCCGGCGCGCCATCGTCGAGCGCGCCCGGCAGGCTCACTTCGTCGCGCAGGTCGAGCAGATCCGTGTCAGACACTGAAGAACTCCGCCGTGCCGTTGGCTGGACAAAGTCTGAGGATAGCCTGAACCGCCGACGATTCGGCGCTGCTTGCCATCCTCTTGACCTCAATTCACGCAGATTGCCGCACGAGGGCGAACCGAATCGTCTGCTCACGTACTCTGTCTGCTGATTTCCCCTCCCCACGGGACGTGTCCGATGCGCCTGCTGCATGCCATCTGCTTGTGTGCAATCCTCGTGATCGCGTCGGCGCCCACCCAGGCTGCTGTCGACCACAGCCACGCGGCCCTGAGCACGCTGTTGGGCAAACACGTGCAATGGAGCGACGATGGCCATGCCAGCCGGGTCGACTATGTCGGGCTGAAGGCGGAAAGCGCCGCGTTGCAGGCCTATCTGAAGCAGTTGGCTGCAGTCACCCAAGCCGATTTTGATGGTTGGAATGCCGACCAGCGGATGGCCTTCCTGATCAATGCCTACAACGCCTGGACGCTGGACCTGATCCTGACCGGAGATGCCGATCTGGTCTCCATCAAGGATCTCGGCAGCCTGTTCGGATCGCCATGGAAGCAGGTGATCGCGCCACTGCTGGGCAGCACGCGCAGTCTGGATGACATCGAACACGGCCTGCTGCGCGGTGCGCCGGATTTTGCCGAGCCGCGCATCCACTTCGCGGTCAATTGCGCATCCATCGGCTGTCCAGCCTTGCGGCCTGAGGCCTATACCGCGGCGCAGCTGGAGACGCAGCTTGCCGATCAGACGACGCGCTTTCTCAGCGACCGCAGTCGCAACCGCGTGAGCGCAGATGGCGACACGCTGGAGGTTTCCAAACTGTTCGACTGGTACGCCGATGACTTCACCTCGATGACCGGCACGCTTGCGCCGCCGCTGGGCTTCCTTGCGGGGTACGCGGAACAACTCAGTGCTGATCCAGCCGTGCAACAACGCATCCGCGCGGGCGAGCTGGAAATCGAGTTTCTTGACTACGACTGGTCGTTGAACTCGGTCAGCGCGGCCGCGGCATCGCCATGAGTCTTCTGTTGCTGCTGGTCGTGATCGTTTTGGCCGCAGCCAACGGCGCCAACGACAACATCAAGGGTGCGGCCACCTTGGTGGGTTCGGGGCTGCTCGACTTTCGCCGCGGCATCCTCTGGGCCAGTGCGGCCACTGCAGCCGGTGGCTTGCTGTCGATCATCGTCGCCAGCGGCCTGTTGGCGGCTTTCGGCGGGCGCGGAATCGTTCCGGATGAGGTGGCCGGATCGCTGCTGTTCTTGACCTCGGTGGGGCTGGGTGCGGCCATCACTGTCTGGCTGGCCACGCGGATGGGCCTGCCCATTTCCACCACCCATGGTTTGCTGGGTGGTTTGCTGGGTGCGGGCCTGGCCGCCGCGCCCAGCGCCGTGGATGTTTCGGTGGCGTTGCGTGGCATGTTGGCGCCCTTGCTGGCAGCCCCGGTGATGGCAATAACATTGGCGCTGCTGTTGCTGCCACTGCTGCGCCGTTGGCGCCGCCGGGCGGAAAAATCGGCCGCGGTGTGCGTCTGCGCAGAGACGCTGCCTGCGGCGGTCGCCGCACGCACAGGCGCGGAGATTGCCGGCACACAAGGGCAGTCCGCGGTGATCGCTCCGATGGTGGCATCGTTGCGTGTTGGCAGGCTCGACGATGCTGCCTGCCAGGCACCGAGTCAGGCGCTGCTGACCTTGTCGGCCGCAGGAACCCTGGATCGCGTGCACCTGGCCAGCGCCTTGGCGGTGAGTTTCGCGCGTGGTTTGAATGACACGCCGAAGATCGCCGCGCTGATGGTTGCGGCAGGCAGTTTCGGCGCGCCGATGGCCAGCGGCCTGGTCGTGGTGGCAATGACCGTGGGTGGCTTGTTTGCATCGCGGCGCGTGGCTGACACCTTGGCCTTTCGCGTCACCCGCATGGATCCCGCCGAAGGTTTGGGTGCGAACCTGATCACCGCGGGTCTGGTTATCGTGGCCTCGCGTTTTGGATTGCCGGTTTCCACCACCCACGTCAGCACTGGCGCCGTGTTTGGCATTGCGGCGACACGACGCAGCGGCGGTGTCAAGGTCATTGCCGGAATTCTGGCGGCGTGGCTACTCACCTTGCCGCTGGCGGCCGCCCTGGCGGCGGCCAGCTACCAGCTCATGCGTGGTTTCGGCACATGAGCGCGGCAGCGAGAATGCGCTCGATCAACGTCCCCCTCCCTTTGCGAAATCAGGCAATCACAACCGTATGAACGCAGGCACCGAAGATCAGCTCGCCATTCGCGCGTATTACGGGCAAACCTTGAGTCGTAGCAGCGATCTGAAAACGTCGGCCTGCTGTCCCACCGAGGCGATGCCGGCGCATTTGCGGCCGCTGCTGGTCGATATTCACCCCGACATCAGCGCGCGCTTTTACGGCTGTGGCTCGCCCTTGCCGTCCGTATTGGCCGGCTGCACGGTGCTGGATCTGGGCTGCGGCACCGGCCGCGATGCGTATCTGCTGTCGCGCCTGGTCGGGGAGCACGGTCGCGTGATCGGCGTCGACATGACTCCCGAACAGTTGGAAGTCGCCCGTCGCCATCGTGACTGGCACGCCAGGCGCTATGGTTATGCCGCCAGCAATGTGGAATTGCATGAAGGCATGATCGAAGACCTTGGCGCGCTCGGCATAACCGATGCCAGCGTCGATGTGGTGGTCTCGAATTGCGTGCTCAATCTGGCCACCGACAAGGCAAGCGTGTTCGCGGAAATCTTTCGCGTGCTGAAGCCAGGCGGCGAGTTGTATTTCTCGGATGTGTTCGCGGATCGACGCATTCCCGCCCATCTGCGTCATGACCCCGTATTGCTGGGCGAATGCCTGGCCGGGGCGATGTACGGCGAAGACTTCCGGCGCGTGCTGAATCCATTGGGCTGTGCCGACGCGCGTTGTCTGAGCAGCACGCCGATCATGATCGATGACCCGGCAATTGTTGCCAAGATCGGCATGGTCAACTTCACTTCGCGCACCATTCGCGCGTTCAAGTTGGAACTGGAGGATCGCTGCGAGGATCATGGCCAGGTCGCGACTTACCTCGGCAGCATCGCCGAACATCCACACGCCTTCGTTCTCGACGATCACCACCGGCTGGAAACGGGGCGACCCATGTTGGTCTGTGGCAATACCGCCGCCATGTTGGGTGCAACTCGTTATGGCCAACACTTTCAGATCAGTGGCGACACCCGCCAGCACTTTGGCCTGTTCGATTGTGCACCGCCGACAGCGCCCGACAGCACGGCAGCGTGCTGCTGATTCATGCCGTCGCTCGACCAGCTCGCCGTGGTCATCCCCGTCGGGACAGGCGATACCGCATGGAAAGGATTGTTGCCGTTGTTGGCGGGGTTGCCAGCGTCCGCCGAAGTGCTCTTGTCGATGACCGAACACGACGCTCAGGGCCGGGCGAAGACGACCCCTTCTATTCGTGTCATTCGTGGCCCGGCGGGACGTGGCCAGCAGTTGAATGCAGGCGCGGCCGGGAGCACGCGACCGTGGTTGTGGTTCCTGCATGCCGATAGCCGCTTCGATGCCTCCGCGCTGCGCGCCATTGAGCGACTCGGCGATGCACCCGCCTTGGGCTATTTCGATTTGCACTTTCATGACGGTGGCAACGCGATGTGCGTCAACGCCTTGGGTGCGTGGTTGCGCAGTCGGCTGTTAGGGCTGCCGTTTGGTGATCAAGGCTTGTTGTTGCCGCGTGTCGTGTTCAATCAATTGGGCGGGTTCGACGAACAACTTGCCGACGGCGAAGACCACGCCCTGGTCTGGACGGCGCGCCGTGCTGGCGTGCCACTGCGTCCCCTGCGCGCGCGGCTTTCAACCAGTGCGCGCAAGTACAGCGAGCAGGGCTGGTGGCAAACCACGGCCAAACATCTACGCTTGACATGCTCGCAGGCGCGACAATTCTCCGCGGTCAAACCATTGCACGAAAGACGATGACCGCTGCACTCGCCATCTTCGTCAAGACGCCAGGACATTCGCCGATCAAGACCCGGCTCGCAGCTGGCATAGGCGAATCCGCCGCCTTGCTCTGGTATGCCGCTGCGGCTGCGGCAACCGCCAGCATCGCCGAGCAAGTTTCGAAGTCTTGCGCGCTGCCGGTCTACTGGGCGGTCGCTGAGGCGGACGCGTTGGCAGATTCGCGCTGGGCAGGCTTGCCAAGACTCTCGCAGGGTGTGGGCGGACTTGGCGAACGCATGGCGAGGGTGCATGCCGAATTGGTCACGCGGCATGGCGGCGGCATCCTGATCGGAGCGGATGCACCGCAACTCGTGGCTTCCGAATTGCTGCGCGCTGCCCACTGGCTGCAAAGCGAAGCGCCGCGGTTGGTGCTCGGCCCGGCCAATGACGGTGGCTTCTGGTTGATGGGCGCCAACCGCGTCTTGCCGCAGCAGGATTGGATGGCGATTGCCTATAGCCAGCCGCACACGGCGGTCGAGTTTCGCGGGCGAATGCAGGCGCATGGCGCGTGGCTTGAGTTGGCGCAGTTGGCCGATGTGGATCATGCCGATGACCTGGTCGCGCTGGTCCATGCTCTGCAATCGCTCGCCGAGCCGTCAACCACTCAGCGACAACTGCTTCAGCTCAGCCGCGGGCTGATGCCAGCCAGGGTGAGCGCCTGAACGCCACCGATTTGCTCGCCGTCGAAGGACCGCTGCGGTTGTCGGCATTTGTCTTGGTCGGGATCCTGCTGTGGGGCCTGCAGCGTCGCTTCGCCTTGCGGGGTGATGGACGCGCAGACCGCCGCCTGCTCAGCAACCTGGGTTTGGTCGTGATCGGCAGCCTGCTGTTGCGCCTTGCGTTTCCGCTGCTGGCGGTTGGTCTGGCGGTGGTTGTGGGGGCGCGCGACGGCGGCCTGTTCGGCTGGCTGCAATGGCCGCCGTGGATCGAGTTCTTGTTGGCACTACTGCTGCTGGACGCGGCGATCTATTGGCAACATCGGGCCTTTCACGTCGTGCCCTGGTTCTGGCGTCTGCATCGCGTGCACCACAGCGATATGTGCTTCGATGTGTCGACCGGCGTGCGCTTCCATCCGCTGGAGATTGTGGCGTCGATGTTGTTCAAACTGGCCCTGGTCTGGTCGCTCGGGCCATCTGTCCTGGCTGTCATCATCTTTGAGCTGCTGTTGTCATTGGGCAGCCTCTTCACCCATAGCGACTTTGCCTTTCCCGCGCGACTGGATCGGCGTCTGCGCTGGTTGTTGGTGACACCGTCGATGCATCGCATTCATCACTCGGTCGTGCGCATGGAAACCGACAGCAACTACGGGTTTCACCTGTCGCTGTGGGATCGGGTGTTTGGCAGTTATCGGGTGGTGCCTCTGCGGCCTGAGGTCGATATGCCGATAGGGTTGGAGGGGTTTCGCGAGGCGGGGGCACAGGGTTTGTGGGCGTTGTTGAGGCAGCCGTTTTTGAGGAGTGAGTGATGAATCGCTTAAGTGGGTTATCTGGTCATTCTCGCGAACGCCGGAATCCAGCTTCTGCTCGTCATTCCGGCGTGAGCCGGAGTCCAGTTTTCACTTTTCTCGCTTTGGTTTCGCTCGCCAGCCAACCGCGCACTTCCAAGTGCTCGAACATTCGCGCCTTTCCCCCTAGCCCGGCTGCGCTGCTCGGCGCGACGACGGGACCCAACATCAAGAGCAAGAGCAAGAGCTAAATCAAGAGAAAGAGTCTCCAGGTCCCGAATCCCGAATCCCGAATCCCGAATCCCGAATCCCGAATCCCGAAAAATGCACAACACCTGGCCCCAGCTTCAAGGCGGTGACTTTCCCGCCATTCAACGTCGTGGGTTGAGCACGTTGCAGCTCAATCTTGGATATTTGTGCAACTTGAGTTGCATTCATTGCCATGTGAATGCGGGGCCGCGGCGGACCGAGTTGATGGATCGGGCGACGATGCAGGTGGCCTTGGAAGTGGCTGAGCGGCATGCGGTCAAACAGTTCGATTTGACCGGCGGGTCGCCGGAAATGAATCCAGACTTTCGCTGGTTGGTGGCCGAGGCAAGGGCGCGCGGGATAGCGGTGATGGATCGTTTGAATCCGACCATCATGGAAGAGGCGGGTTACGAATGGGTGGCTGAGTTCCTGGCCGCCCAGCGCGTCGAGGCCGTGGCGTCCTTGCCCTGTTACAGCGCGGCCAATGTGGACGAACAGCGTGGTGAAGGCGTGTTTGCATCGTCGATTCGGGCCTTGCAGACATTGAACGCGCTGGGCTACGGCAAACCTGATAGCGGGCTGGTGCTGAATCTGGTCTACAACCCGAACGGCGCCTTTCTGCCACCCGATCAAGCCAAGCTGGAAGCCGACTACAAACAATTGCTCGGCGAGCGCTTCGGGATCGTCTTCAACCAGTTGTTCGCACTCGCCAACATGCCGATCAAACGCTATGGCTCGTGGCTGGTGTCCAAAGGCAAGTTCGACGACTACATGCAGACCTTGCGCAACGCGCATCGGCCGGAGAACGTCGCCAACGTGATGTGTCGCGACCTGATCAGCGTCGATTGGCGCGGCTATTTGTACGACTGCGACTTCAACCAGATGCTCGATTTGCCGACCGAAAGCAGCGGTGAGCAGCGGCCGCATTTGCGTGACTTGCTGAGCGAGCCTGTGCCGCGCCGCATCGCCGTCGCCAAACATTGTTTCGGTTGCACGGCGGGGCAGGGTTCCAGCTGTGGCGGTGCGCTTGCGGCCTGAAGCAACGCGAAGGCTTCCAAACCTTGGCCGCTTGTTAAGCCACTTGGAAGTCAAGGTCCAAAAGGGCCTTGCTGGCCTTCATCAAGTCCTTCTGTCAGCCACGGTAAATCTAGTTGGCGGGCGCGTGAACGAGTGATTTTCGCAAGTGCGCGATGGCGCATTGGTCGCCGGATACTGCGGCCGCCGGTCAGGCCGGCAAACAAGTCAATCACCCCAGCCAATAGTCGCCGCTATGCAGCGTCAGGTCGCGATGGGCTGGGATTGTCTCGGACTCACCACAAGGATTGCCTCATGTTCAAACACCTTTTGCTTGGCGCGGTTGCTAACGCCCTGTTGTTCGGCTCACTGGCTGCAAGCGCTCAGGATCGCCCGTTCTATCTGCACGGCACCATTGGCGAAGGCACGATCGAAGATTCCCGTTTCGTCGACGACGATAACGATACCGCGCTCGGGCTTCGCTTTGGCTGGCGCTTCCTGCCGTGGCTGGCGGTGGAGGCGGGCTATGGTCAGCTCGGTGATTACCAGCCGAACTGTGGAGGTGAAATTTGCCCGGCCGTGGTTTTTCCGGAGCTTGAGTATGAAAGCATCGAACTAGGCCTGAACGCGCGCGTGCCGTTTGGCGAAACCCCGATGTTCGGCGTTGCACGCGTCGGCGTGCATGAGTTTGATGTCGGCTTTGGTGGCTCGGAAACCGAGCCCTATTACGGAATCGGCTTCGGCTACGCCTTCAACGACCGCTTCAGCGTGAGCCTCGATTGGGATCGTTATGAAACGGGTGTGTCGCGCTTCAATGTGGATCGGTTGGGGCTGGGATTGGAAGTGGCGTTTTAGGCCACGCTTCACCGACGCACGCCGCGCCTCATTGGCGAGGCGTGCGCTTGTTTTCTGGTCCCACTCGCGGCTCGCTGCTGCGCCAGGGGTTGATGTCGATGCCGCCGCGGCGCGTGTAGCGGGCATACACCAGCAAGGTTGTCGGCGCGCAGCGCTCGCGCAGATCGACAAACATCCGCTCGACACAATGTTCGTGGAAGTCGGCGTGTTCACGAAAGCTGGCGACATAACGCAGCAAGCCGCCACGATCAATCCGCGGGCCGCTGTAGGTGACGTGCAGCGTAGCCCAATCGGGTTGGCCGGTGACCGGGCAGTTCGACTTCAATGCATCGCTGGTCAGCGTTTCGGTCACCGGATGCTGCGCGTCCGCGTGCAGCAAGCCTGCGTCGGGTGGACCGTAGTGATCGATATCGACATCGGCATCGTCGATGGATTCGCCCTGCATGCCAACGACGACAATTGAACGTGAGTCGGTGTGCGCCATCACGTCGACGCTGACCTCAGCGCCAGCGACAGCGCTGAGGTCGCGGTGCAGGGTTGCCTCCACATCGGAAATGTCATCGACACGCTGTTGCATGAAGCCGTTCAAGTACAACTTCAGCGACTTCGATTCGATCAGGTTGGGTGAGTCTGCCGGCACATCCAGACGCAGCAGGGCGACACGCGGTCGACCTCGCACATCGAGCCAGGAAAACTCGTAGGCATTCCATATGTCGGCACCAAAAAATGTGTGCCCAATGTCAGTGCCAAGCGTTGCGCGTTGGCCTGCACGCGCAA
This sequence comes from Pseudomarimonas sp., assembly GCA_052390415.1. GTDB lineage: Bacteria > Pseudomonadota > Gammaproteobacteria > Xanthomonadales > Xanthomonadaceae > JANNWF01. Next base: position 44,487 of record JBQTGY010000006.1, read on the forward strand.
TCGGAAAAAGTCGGCCTGGGTCGTAGTGGCCGGCATAGATCGTGGCCTTGCCAAGCGCGGAGTCATGAACAGTGTGCATCGACAAAGTGTAGGTCAGTCGCGGCTTGTCGTAAGCTTCGTGGTGGTCCGGGTGATTCATCGCTTGGGACCGCGAAGCCGTCTGCCCCAGAGCAAGAACGGCGATACCATTCCCCGACGACAATCAAGGATCAGATCATGCGCAAACACACCCTGCTTGGAACCACCCTCAGTGCCTTGCTGCTGTGCGCGACCGCCGCCCACGCGCAGGACACCAGCTTCTATCTGCACGGCAGCCTTGGTCAGGGCACCATCGAGACCGAGCAGTTCGTGGCGTATGACGATGACAAGGACACCACCTTGGCGGTGGCGTTCGGCTGGCGCTTGCGGCCATGGTTGGCGGTCGAGTTCGGCTACAACGATTTTGGCAACTACCAGTCGCGCTGCCCGGCGGCCGTGTGCCCGCCACTGCTCGTGTTTCGCGATCTCGACTACACCAGTTTCGAGCTTGGCCTGAACTTCCGCGTGCCGTTTGGTGACAGCGGCGTGTTCGGCCAAGCGCGCGCTGGCGTGCACAACTGGGATGTCGGCTTTGGCGGCTCCAACACGGATCCGCGTTACGGCTTGGGCGTCGGTTATGTCATCAACGACCGCTTTGACGTGAGCCTGGACTTCGACCAGTACCAGACCGACAACGCCATTCGCGATCTGGATCGCGTGAGCGTAGGCGTCGACTTCAAGTTCTGATCTCACTCGCCTCGGCTCCAGTCGACTGCGACTGCGAGCCGGGGAGTTGTGACGTGAGCCTGCGCCCGTCCGCCTGATGGTGCGCGGGTGCCGTTGTCAGCATCGCTGCATGAAATCGCGTACTCGCACAACCAAGCCGCTGCCAGCGCTCCTGCTGGGATTGCTTTCCTGCTTTACGACGTGTCCGTTGTTGGCGCAATCGCCGACGAGCGTCGATACCCGTCGAGCTGCCGCTGAAGGCAAACTGGCCACCCGTCTGGATGGCGTTCACGTCGTTGCTCGTCGATTGCGTGATCGCGCCCTTGAGGCCACCTCGCGCGTGTCCGACGAGCGCATTTCCCGCATCGCAGCGAGCCATGCCAACGAATCCCTGAGCCGCCTGCCTGGCGTATGGATCAGCCGTGGCAGCGGACAAGAACAACTGACCGCGATCCGCTCACCCGTGCTCACGGGAACCGGCGCCTGCGGCGCTTTCCTGATGCTCGAAGACGGCGTGCCGATTCGCCCGGCCGCGTTCTGCAACGTCAACCAGTTGGCTGAGTTGCCCACCGAGTTGGCCGGCGGCATCGAAGTGCTGCGCGGTCCCGGCACGGCGGTACACGGATCGAATGCGCTGCACGGCGTGATCGATGTGCGGCCGCGCCGCATCGATGAAGAATTGCGCGCTGGCAGTTTCGAGACCGGCGCGCAGGACTTCGCGCGGATCATGGCGAGCGCCGCTGATGGCGAACGTTGGCGCATCGATGGCGTTGCCACGGATGCCGGCAGTTTCCGCGTCGACGAAGGCTATCGGCAGCACAAATGGGTGGCGCAGTGGCAGGACGCGCAACGCTCGGGTGAGCCGCGCCTGCTGCTGTCGGCCAGTCGTCTGGATCAGGATACCGCTGGGTTCATCGCAGGATTTGACGCCTACCGCGACAGTAGGCGCGACGACAACGCCAACCCGGAGGCATTTCGACGCGGGCATGCGCTGCGCCTGCAAGGGCGCTGGTCATGGTGGCTCGACGACGAGGCAAGTCTTTCCTTTGTGCCGTATGCCCGCACCGATGCGATGCGCTTCCTGCAACACTTCAATCTCGGCCAACCGTTGGAGGAAAACCAAAGCGAGAGTGTCGGTGCGCAGCTGCTGTGGCAACGTGAGGGTGGCTGGCAGCCGCAGGCGGGAATGGATTTCGAGTTCGCCAGCGGGGATTTGCTGGAAATCCAAGCGCAGGCGCTGACGACCGGCACTGCCGCGCAACAGGCTATTCGCCCGGCAGGACGTCACTACGACTATTCCGTCGACACTGCCAATGTCGCCGCGTTTGTGCAGTGGAATATGGCGCTGGCTTCGCGTTGGCAGCTGCAGGCAGGACTGCGCGGTGAAGTGCACCGATTTGACTATGCCAACCGCATCGGTGACGGCAACCTGCGCGATGACGGCAGCGCCTGTGGTTTTGGTGGTTGCCTGTTCAACCGACCGGCGGATCGGCGCGACCAGTTTTCGGATGCCAGCGGCAGCATCGGCCTGCAATGGGATGTGCATGATCAGCACGCCATCGTTGCTCGCTTGGCGCGTGCGTTCCGGGTGCCACAAGCCGGCGAGCTGTATCGCTTGCAGCGTGGACAAGCGGTGGCGGACTTGCAGCCGGAAACCTTGGTCGGACTGGAATTGGGCTGGCGCGCGCAAGCACGGTCATGGTCGGCGACCGTGGACGCGTATGACTACCGCAAGCAGCACGTGATTCTGCGTGATGCGCTGGGTTTCACCATCAATGACGGCCGCACGCGCCATCGTGGAGTCGAGTCCGGCGTGCAATGGCAGTGGCATCCGCAGTGGTCGCTCGGTGCCGAGCTTGCCTTTGCCGATCATCGTTACGCGTTTGATCGCGACGCGGCGGCGGGCGAAGTGATCCGCGTTGGCAATCGCATCGATACCGCGCCGCGTTGGTTGGGCGGTGCACGATTGGCGCACACGCGAGCGCTCGCAGGCGAGTTCGAGCTGGAGTGGCGACATCAGGGCAGTTACGACCTCGATGCCGCCAACACCGCGCGCTATCCCGGCCATGACCTGCTCAACCTGCGCTGGCACCGCGCTTTCAATGATCGCTGGACGCTGAGTGCCCGCGTGTTGAACGTGCAGGACCGTCGCTATGCCGAGCGCGCGGATTTCGCCTTCGGTCAATACCGCTACTTTCCCGGCGCAGGTCGCGAATTGTTCGTGTCGATCGCCTGGCAACGCTGAGCGCCGGCGCTCGCACTAAACTTCAGGCATGACTGAACCCTGCAACATCGCCGCCGCCTTGCCGCGCATGGCCAGCGAGCGACCGGACCAGATCGCCATCCGCTGCCCCAGTGGACGCCGCGCTGACGGTGGCGTCGCCTATGCCAATGCCAATGCACTCAGCTACGCCGATCTGGATCAACGCAGCAATGCGATCGCCGCCGGATTGCACGCTGCAGGCGTGAGTCGCGGCATGCATGCCGCACTGATGGTGCGGCCATCGCCGGAGTTGTTTTTGCTGATGTTCGCGCTGTTCAAATTGGGTGCGGTGCCGGTGTTGATCGATCCGGGCATTTCCAAGCGCGCGCTCAAACAATGTCTGGACGAAGCCGCACCGGTGGCATTCATCGGCATCCCGCTGGCACACGCCGCGCGCTGTGTGCTCGGTTGGGCGCGCAAGCATGTGCGTTTGCCGATCACCGTTGGGCAGCGCTGGTTTTGGGGCGGACAGACACTTGAGGATATTGAAGCGCGTGGCGCGACGCTGCCGTTTGCCATCGCCGACACCGCGCCCGACGAGATTGCCGCCATTCTGTTCACCTCGGGCTCGACCGGAGTGCCCAAGGGCGTGGTCTATCGGCACCGGCATTTTGTGGCGCAGATTGACCTGTTGCGCGAGGCGCTGGCGATTGCTCCTGGCGGTATCGACCTACCCACCTTTCCGCCCTTCGCATTGTTTGATCCGGCGCTGGGACTGACCAGTGTCATCCCCGACATGGATCCCACGCGACCCGCCCAAGCCGATCCGCGCAAGTTGATCCAGGCCATCAACGACTTCAGCGTGACCCGCATGTTTGGTTCGCCAGCGCTGCTGGACACCTTGAGTCGGTTCGGCGAAACGCAGCGGGTGAACTTGCCGAGCTTGAGCCAAGTGACTTCAGCGGGCGCTCCGGTGCCGCCCGAGGTGGTCGCCCGCATGCAAGCCATGTTGCCTGCTGATGCCCAAATCTGGACGCCGTACGGTGCCACCGAGTGCCTGCCCGTCGCCGTCATCGAAGGCCGCGAACTGCGAGCGACCCGCGAAGCCACCGAGTCCGGTGCTGGCACCTGCGTGGGAAGACCCGTGCGTGGCAACGATGTGCGGATCATCGCGATTGTTGATGCCGCGCTTCCGAGTTGGTCCGATGTCAGCGAATTGCCGACTGGCGAAGTGGGCGAAATCACGGTCGCCGGTCCATCGGTCACCGATGCTTACTTCGCCCGACCAGCCGCCACGGCGCTGGCCAAGATAAGCGAAACGCTTGCCGATGGCGGCTTGCGTATCGTCCATCGAATGGGCGATCTCGGCTGGTTCGATCAAGACGGTCGACTCTGGTTCTGTGGCCGCAAGACGCAGCGTCTCGAGACCGCCAACGGCCCGCTTTACACGGAGCAGGTCGAGCCGATCTTCTGCACCTTGCCCGAGGTGCGTCGCGCGGCCTTGGTCGGTGTCGGCGCGCGTGGGCAACAGCTGCCGGTGATCTGCATCGAGTTGCTGCCCGCCACGCCGCGCCGTGCGCGTCGCGACCTGCTCGTCCGTCTACGCGAAGTCGCCAGTCGGCATGCACGCACCGCGGCTATCACGAACTTTCTGTTTCATCGCCGGTTTCCGGTCGATATCCGCCACAACGCAAAGATTGGCCGCGAACAGTTGGCGGTGTGGGCGGCGGGAAAGTTGGGACGCTAGGGGCGCGAAACGCGGGACTTGGGACTCCGAGTGCGTCACGCGACGCACTTCATGGTTTTGTCGGAGCGCCGGCAGGCGCGTTCAAATGTTTGGGCCCACTGTGATCGCGCCTGCTGGCGCTACCGCAAAATGGATAACCGCAAAGAGTCCCCAGTCCCCAGTCCCGCCCTTCAACTCAGCTAGCATTCCCCCACGTTCCACAGAAGCAGCAAACGCATGGCTAAGGTGTTGGTCACGGGCGGCGGCGGGTTCCTTGGCTTCGCGCTGTGTCGCGGCTTGCTCGAGGGCGGCCATGAGGTCAGCAGTTACAGCCGCGCCAGGCATGCGCCGCTGCATGCGTTGGGAGTTTCGCAGTTGCAGGGCGATCTGGCTGATTTCGGCAGCGTGATCGACGCCTGCGAGGGCATGGACGCAGTGTTTCACGTCGGTGCCAAGGCCGGCGCCTCCGGCAGTTTTCGCGACTATTTTGATGCCAATGTGCGCGGCACACGTAATGTGATCGCCGGTTGTCGAATGCACGACGTGCCGATCCTGATCCACACCTCCAGCCCCAGCGTCGCCCACAACGGTCATGTCGAAGTGCAGGGCGGCAATGAAATGAGCGCGCCTGTTGCAAGCCGATTCAAGGCCTACTATCCGGCGACCAAGGCCGTCGCAGAGCGCATTGTGCTGGAGGAGAATGGCGACGGCCTGCGCACCATCGCATTGCGACCGCGCCTGATCTGGGGGCCGGGTGACAATCATCTGCTGCCGCGGCTGGTTCAACGCGCGCAGTCAGGCCGGCTACGCTTCGTTGGCGATGGCAGCAATCGAATCGATACCACCTATATTGACAATGCCGTCGATGCTCATCTGAAGGCCTACGCGGCCCTCACCGGCAAACTTGCCGGGCGCTGCACGGGCAAGGCCTACTTCATTTCCAATGGTGAACCCAAAGCGGTCGCAGACATCATCAATGCACTGCTGTCTGCAGCGGGCGTGCCTGCGATCCAGAAGCAAATCCCGTTTGCGGCCGCCTACGCCATCGGCGGCGTGCTTGAACGGATTTACGATGTGTTCAATCTGCGTGCTGAGCCGCCGATGACACGCTTCATTGCCGAACAGTTGGCCACACCGCACTGGTATGACATCGGCGCCGCGCGCCGCGATTTTGGCTATGTGCCCAGCGTGAGTATCGCAACCGGATTGGAGCGCCTGGCCACGTGGTGGCGCGACCCCCGCCGCGCATGAATCGCGAATCAATGGGGTGCGCCTTGCACGCACCGCATACTCGTCGTTGGGGTGCGCAGTCGGTCGATGGCTCGCATGGTGGTTGCTGCGTGCAGACGCACCTTTGTGCCCCGGCGTCGCGCTCACTTTCCGCTGGTGTAGCCCGCGTGCTCTAGCTGCCGCCAGTTGTCATTGGCGACGCGGATGTAGCCTGGCTGATCCTTGTTCCAGGTCGTCTGCACTGGCTTGTTGTAGTTGAGGTACAGCTTGCCGTCGACGATGGCGAATGCCTCCGGCTGGGTCGAGACCTTGTAGCCCTGCGACGTACCGTAGGCACAGTAGCCACCATACTGGGGTGCGAAGCGTTCGGGCGTCGCTGCAAAGGCGTCTCGGTTGGCCGCGCTGGCGAAACGCCAGCTGGCACCGCTCCAGGTGTGCACAAAGGCGGCCGAGCCCAGCACCGGCTTGCCTTCGTGGTGGTAGGCGACCGGATCGTAGCCACGAATGGCACCTTCGTCGGTGCTGAATACGCGGTCGTCGGCGACCGCCAAACCGGAAAATGCAAACAGCAAGAGCATTGAAATACGCAGCATGTTGGTGAGCGCCTTTGTTTGAGGTGTCTGTATAGAGGCGACCGGCAGTCGAAACGATTCGCCCCTCATCATCGAGTTTCAAATCGATCCACGCGGCATCGATCTGCTCTGCATCGACTGAGTCTGTATCGCGGGATCAGAAGTCCGCAGCGAGGGCTTGCGCGTGAAAGTTCCGCGAGGAAATCACCGCGCCACGTTTTCGCTCTTCTCTTGGCGGACGGCAGCGCAGAACGAGCGATGTCGCTTTGGCCGAATCGCGCCTGGGGTTGGCGCCTTGGCGCCGGTTCGCCAACGCATTGCAACCACGCCGACCGCCGCAGCCCGCCCGCCCATCACCCATTTCTTGGAGTTTTCAATGACCAGCCGCCCACGTGCACCCTACCTGCTGTTCCTTGTGTTGGGTGGAGTCGCCAGTTCCCCCGCCCAGGCCGGTGCCTGGACCCAGCCGCAGGGCAATACCTACCAAAAGCTGGCCTACAACTACTTCAGCAGTGAGCGCACATTTGGCGCGCCTGGGGTTGGCTTCGAGCGCTTCACCGACAACAACGTAACCTACTACGGTGAGGTGGGCCTACGCCCAAACCTGACCCTGTTCGGCTCGCTGCCGTTCAAACAACTCAGCAGCAATGTGGATGGCGAGTCGTTCGACAGCAACGACTTGGGCGACGTCGATCTCGGATTGCGCTACAACCTGGTCAACGCCGATTACCAGCTTTCCACGTCACTCCTGGTCAAGCTGCCATACCTGTACAACGAGGATGCCGAGGTGCCGCTCGGCAATGGCCAGGAAGACGTCGAGGGCCGCCTGCTGTACGGCAAGTCGCTCGGTTCGTACGGCTATGTCGGGTTCGAGCTCGGCTACCGCCTCCGGGTTGGCGCGCCGGCCGACGAAATCCGCTACCTCGTCGAGTACGGCATCGACGCATCCGAGAGCCTGTATCTGCGCGCCAAACTGGATGCCATCGAGGGGGTCGGCAACGCCAGTGAAAGTGCCTCCGCGCTGCCCGGCGGCAATCCGCTGCTCAGTCTGGAGTTTGATCTCGGCAAGCTGGAGACCACGCTCGGCTGGAGGCTCACCCCGCGAGTTGCCGCCGAGTTCACTGCCACCAGCAACCTGTATGGCAACAATACCTTGAAAGGCGTGAACTACATGTTCGCCGTCGTCTACAGCGACTGACGGTGCGGCCCGCGTGTCGATGTTCGAAGTGTTCGCGGCACTGGTTCTAGGCGGCCACTTTTTGCTGGTCGGTCTGCTTTGCGTATACGGGGTGCACCGCTTGCACTTGACCCTGCGGGCACTGCGTGCGGCCGCGTTACCGCAAGCGCCTGCGGCTCTCCTGCCGGCCGAGTTGCCGTTGATCACGGTGCAGTTGCCGGTGTACAACGAGCAGTTCGTGGTCGAGCGGCTGATCGATGCGGCGGCGGCGCTCGACTACCCGGCGGATCGCCTGCAAATTCAGCTGCTTGATGATTCCACCGATGCCAGCGCCGCGCTGGCTGCCGCGCGCTGTGCCGAGCATCGCGCACGCGGTGTATGGATCGAGCACCGCCGACGGCGGCGGCGCGGCGGCTACAAGGCGGGTGCTCTGGCGGCCGCCCTGCCAGCAGCGCGCGGTGAGTTCATCGCCATCTTCGATGCCGACTTTGTGCCGCATCCGGGTTTTCTGCGCGAGGCGCTGGCCGCGTTTGCCGACCCCGCCATTGGCCTCGTGCAAAGCCGCTGGACCCATCTCAACCGCGGCTACAGCACGCTGACTGCGGTGCAGGCGATCATGCTCGACGCCCACTTTGCAATCGATCAGCGTGCCCGCGCCGCCAACGGCTGCTTCTTCAATTTCAATGGCACGGCTGGCGTCTGGCGGCGACAGGCCATTGACGACGCCGGCGGCTGGCAGGCCGACACGATCACGGAAGACCTCGACTTGAGTTACCGCGCGCAACTGGCCGGCTGGCGCTTCGCCTACCTCAATCATGTTGAATGCTTGAGCGAACTGCCGGTGGCGATGAACGCGTTCAAGAGCCAGCAGCACCGCTGGGCGAAGGGTGCGATCCAGGTCATGCGCAAACTGCTGCCGCGAATCTGGCGCGCGCCCATCGGCTGGCGACTCAAGCTCGAGGCAAGCCTGCATCTGTCGAGCAACTTCGCGTATCTGTTCATGCTCATCGACAGTGCGGTATTCCTGCTGCCGAGCATCGTGTTGCGCCGCGAACTCGGCTGGTTGCCCACGCCAATGCTCGACCTCGGCCTGTTCGTGCTGGCCACCTTGAGTCATCTGCTGTTTTTTCTTGTCGGCCAGCGCCTGCTGCACGGCCGAATCGGGCGCGGTTGGTTGCAGGTGCCGGCGCTGCTCGCCACCGCCGTTGGGCTGGCTTTGAACAACGGTCGCGCCGTGCTCGAAGGCTTTGCGGCGCGCGCCGGCAGCTTCGTCCGCACGCCAAAACTAGGCGCGCACGCGCTGCGCAATCAAGGTGTGGCGGCGCGACCCAGCGCCTATCGGCAGACGCTGACCGGGTTGGAGAGCTTGGAGCTGCTGCTGGCCGCGCTGTTCGCCGCTTATTCGGTATGGGCGTGCACTGCGGGGCTGCTGCTGGTGGCACCGTTTCTGCTGCTGTTCATGAGCGGCTTCCTGTATGCCGGCGGACAGAGCTTGCGCGAGCGCCGGCCCGCGCGCGCCGCCGCAGTCGTTGCGGCGACCTGAGGCGCTGCTGCAGTGCCGATCAAAATGCGCTGGTTCCAGGTTGCATTCGCCTGCGTGTGCGCGGGCTATGTTCTGCTGGCGTGGTCCGGCAGTTGGCTGGCTGCCGGTAGCAAAAACTCCAGCGGCAGTCTGTACCTTGCGCTGCACGTCGCGCTCAGCCTGTTGATGCTGATTGCTTGGGTCATGACCCCCGGCGCAGCGGCCACCTACCGGCTGCGCTGGCTGTTGATCGCCGGCATTCTGGTGCGGCTCGCGTTGATCAATGTGCCGCCGTTTACCACCCACGACATAGATCGGTATTTGTGGGATGGTGCGGTGGCGGCAGCCGGTTTTGATCCGTATCGCTTGCCACCCGACGCGCCTGCGCTCAGCGCCTTGCGCTTGTCATGGCCAACGCCGGCCGAGCATTCGGCCTATCCCACTTTGTACCCACCGGCGGCGTTGGCGCTTTATGCATTGATTGCGAGCGCCGGGCCACAGTTCGCCCCGTGGTTGTGGAAACTCGCCGTCACCGCCGCCAGCATCGGCGCTCTGCTGTTCGGCGCGCGTCTGCTGGCAGGACTTGGGAAGAGCCGGCATTTGGCCTTGCTCGCGCTGTCACCGCTGCTGGTGCTTGAATCCGGAATAGGCGCACACCTGGATGTCTTCAGCACGCTGGCCCTGCTGCTGGCGCTGCTTGCATTTCAGCGCGGAGCACTGCGCAGCACCGGCGTCGCGCTCGGCGTTGGCGCTGCGCTCAAGCTGCTGCCGCTGCTCGCGCTTTTGCCGCTGAGCGTGATCGCCGGGCGCCGTGCCTTGCCCATGCTCGCCGCTGCCGCACTCAGTTTGGCGCTGATATATGCCGGCGCGCTGGCCGCCGGTTGGCATCCACTGGGCAGCCTGCCGGTGTTCTTCGAACGCTGGCGGGTCGGCGCGCCGCTGTTTGCCGGCCTCTCAGCCGTGCTCGCAGCTGTGCCGCGTAGTGCCGTGCTGGCGCTGCTCTTGGTCTGGATGCTGACCCGCGCCTCGCAGCTCGCGCGGGACGGCCATGTGGCCCGCTCTCTACAGTGGACGCTGGCTGCGCCACTCGTGGTCAGCCCGGTGCTTTTTCCGTGGTACTTGAGCGCACTCGTGCCTCTTGCCGCGCTGGCACCGTCGGCAAGTCTGCTGACTGCTCTTAGCCTCGTCCCGGCCAGTTACGAGGTGCTGGATGGCTTCAACGCGGGCTCTGGCTGGCATCCCGCCAACTGGCCACTGTGGCTGCTCGCCGCGGGCATGGCAGTGGCGGCCTGGATCGACACGCGGCGCGCCGCTTGAGCCCTCACGCGCAGCCCGAAGCGAGTGCGGTGCATCGCAACCATTCGAACGTATCCATGGCGTCTTTGCGCGCCTAGCGGCGTTGTTCGGCCGCTTTGCGACTACGCCATCGCTACGCCATCGCTACGCTCGGTCGTTCGCTTCGCGAGCCGCCTTCGCTAACGCTTGGTGTTCCTCCCTGCCGGGGCGTTCTCTGCGCGCTGACGAGTTCTCAGGACTCGTCAATGCGCCCTTGTTCACTGTCGCGCCTTGTCAGTCGCGCAAATCCACTCGCGGCAGCTGTCCTCAAATTTCGAAGTACCACACTAGCGGAATTTCGATGTGAATCGCTGAGGTTTCGGTCGTCCGTACGACCACGCCCACCACGCCAATGCGGCCATCCCGATCCAGCTCAGCAAATTGAGCAAGGTGGCCAACCGGGTATCCCATTGCAGCAGGCCCCAACGGCTCAAGATGTTGAACCAGTCGTGCTCGCCGCCGCCTACCAAGGGCAGCTTTTGCGCACGAGCATCACCGAGATAAAAGGCCACGTACTGGATGTTCTCCAAACCCCAGGCCACACCGACGGCCGCAGACATGGGCTGCTGCAAGCGCCAGAAATGCCACGTGACTGCCAGCGGAAATACAAACTGCATCAAGGTGCCGCCGTAAAGCGACATGCTGTTGCCGAGGATGGCGAACAGCAGATGGCCGGATTCGTGAATGGCAAGATTGAAATGATCCAGCACCGGCACAAAATCGGTGCACCACATGAGCATCGCCAGCACTGTCAGGCACAGCAAGAATGCTTGCCGAGACAGGGCTGGTGGGGTCGGCGCGGGCAGTGGCGGCAGTGGTAGTGGTGTATTCATGCTGAGCGATGTGATGTTGCTCCGCTGCTTGCGGCCAAATCCAGAACAGTATCGACCACCCTCACGCAACGCACACCCAATCCTGCCCTGCACACCCGCACCGCTACACTTAGCCCATGACCAACGAAACACCACCCATCTCTCATCCGCTGCTGGCGCCGCTGGGCCGCGCGCTGGAGATGGTCATCAACCGTGCCCTGGCGCTTGATCCGGAAACCAGCGAGCGCCTGGTGGCGCTGAATGGCCGTCGCATCGAATTGCATCTGCAAGCACCCAGGTTGGCGATGAGCGTGACCGTTGACGGCCAGCGTCTGCGCGTCGGGCCCGTGCGGTCGGATGGCGAGCCCGACTTGAGTCTGCGCGCGACGGCAGGTGCGCTGTTTGCAATGCTGCTGCCTGAAAACGCGAGAACGGTTCCGGTAGGCGCGTTGAAGATCAGCGGTGACGCAGAATTGGCGCAGCGGATGCAGCGCTTGCTTCGCGACTTCTCGCCGGATCTGGATGCGGCCTTGGCAGGTGTGTTTGGCGACATCATCGGCGTGCAGATCGCGCGCGCCCTGCGTACCGCATTTGCGTCGGCAAGCGCAGGCGCCAAGCGCTTCGCCCAGGACAGCGCTGACTATCTGACCGAGGAGCGCAAGGACGTCGTCTCCAAGGTCGAGCAAGCCATATTTTTCGATGAGGTCGACGACCTGCGCGATGGCGTGGATCGTTTGGCGGCGCGTGTCGAGCGGCTGACGCGATGAGCGCCTGATCGCATGAGTGCCCGGCAGTGATAGGCATGACCCAATTTCGCGGCGCCTTGCGCGCGACCCGCATCCTGCGCGTGCTGGTGAAGTATCGTCTCGACTCGCTGCTGGAAGGCACCGGCGTCGAACCCGTCGCGCGCTTGTTGCGGCCGTTCGTTCCGCAGGCCAGCAGCGAGATCGCCGCGCACACACGCGGCGCGCGCTTGCGCATGGCGCTGCAGGAACTGGGGCCGATCTTCGTCAAGTTCGGTCAGATTCTTTCGACCCGACGTGACCTGCTGCCGGAAGATATCGCCGAACAACTGGCACTGTTGCAGGATCGCGTGGCGCCGTTCGACGGCGAGCGCGCGCGCAAGATCGTCGAAGCAGCGCTGGGCAAGCCGATCATCGAGCTGTACGCGCAGTTCGACGAGACTCCGTTGGCGTCCGCCTCCATCGCCCAAGTGCATCCCGCGCGCCTGCACGATATCGACGGCGTGCGCGGTCGCGAAGTGGTGGTGAAGGTGCTGCGGCCCGACATCGAAAAACAGATCACCGGCGACATCGCCTTGCTGCGTGGCCTGGCTGAAATTGCTGCGCGTCATCATCCGCAAGCGGCCAATATCCGCCCGCTGGATGTGATCAACGAGATCGAAGCGACCTTGCGCGGTGAGCTGGATCTGCAGCGCGAAGGTGCCAACGCCAGCGTGCTGCGACGCAATTGGCTGGACTCCGACGACCTGTATGTGCCGGAAGTGTTCTGGAGCCACAGCGCACAACGCGTACTGACCTTGGAGCGTGTGCGCGGCATTCCTTCCGACGACATCAAGGCGCTGGATGCGGCTGGCATCGACCGACCCAAACTTGCCGCCAAGGGCGTGCGGCTGTTCTACACGCAGGTATTCCGCGACAACTTTTTCCATGCCGATGCCCATGCGGGCAACATCTGGGTGGATGCGGATCCCGCCCGTCGCGACAACCCGCGTTTCATCGCGCTGGACTTCGGCATCATGGGCCAGCTGCCGGCGCGCGATCAGTACTACCTGGCGGAGAACTTCATCGCCATGTTCTCCAAGGATTATCGGCGCGTCGCCGAGTTGCATATCGAGGCGGGCTGGATGCCATCCACGGTGCGCATCGACGAACTGGAGGCAGCGACGCGAGCGATTTGTGAGCCCTACTTCACTCGTCCCCTGGCTGAAATCGCACTGGGTGAAGTGGTGGTCAAACTGTTCCGCACCGCGCAGACCTACCAGCTGACCTTGCAGCCGCAATTGATCCTGCTGCAAAAGACCCTGCTCAATATCGAAGGCGTCGGTCGTTTGCTGGATCCCAAGCTGGACATCTTTGCGGTCGCGCATCCGGTGCTGGAAAACATCCTGCGTGAGCGCTATAGCGTGGCCCAGCTGGCGCGCGAATTCCGCAAACGTCTGCCGGAGATCATCACCGCCGCGCCCGACATGCCACGTCTGTTTCGCGACTGGTTGCAACAGCAGACCGATGGCCGTCATCGCATTGACATGGCATCGGCGGATCTGCGCACGTTGGCCGCGGTCTCCCGCGACAGCCAACGCAAAACCACCTACGCCATCCTCGGCACCGGCTTGATGATCGCCGCCGCCGTGTTGTTCGGCCTGGAAGCCGGCGGCCCACGCATCTTCAACGTCGCCGCCGCGGTGTGGATCGCGAGTCTGGGTGCGTTGGGCGCGTTCTATGCGGCCTGGCCGCGCAGTGCTGGGTAGTCCGCAACGACGACCCGCGCGGTCGACACTGGCTGCACCCGACGGTGTGGAATCGGACTGTCGTCCCACGTGTCTGATCGACGCATTCCAATGACTTGGTGGCAGCGCACGCTGGGTCGCGGGCCCGCGCCGACCGCTACACCTGCAGCCGTGCCGCCAGCCGAGGGCATTGTGAACTACCTCGGTGATGAACTGAGGTTGGCCGATGCGACTGATTGGCATGAAGACCTTCCGTTCCCTGACTTCATGCAGGCACGCGAGTGGATTGATCGCTACGACGATCAACACTACGGCCCCGCTTGGCTCGCCGTTCAGCAGGGTTGGCTGAGCTGGCTTGCGGCAGCGTTTGGTGCTGGCTATCGCCTGCACGAGTCGGATGACGCGTTGCTCTTGACCGCCGCCGAACCACGCCTGGTCAAGACGGCGCTGGCCTACTTGAGCCTCACTCAGCGTCGGGTTGCGCGCTCTCTCGCGGCGCTCGCGACGGATCGCCTGCCCGAAAAGCAGGTTGTGCTGATGCTGCGCGAAGGCGATGACTACTATCGCTACCTATCTGGCATGTATCCGGAAGAAGGTGAGTTTGCGATGAGTGCCGGCGTGCACTTTGGCGGCCCCGCACCGCACTTCGCGGTCAATGGGACCTCGCTCGAAGAAGTCGAAGCCACCATCGTGCACGAGATGACACATGCCTTTGTCACCCACCTTCCGTTGCCCGCGTGGCTAAACGAAGGCTTGGCTGTAAACATGGAAATCGCCTTCGGCCGGGTCGCCGACTCGCACAAGTTGATCGAGCTGCACGCACGCCACCGCACGTTTTGGACCCCCGATTTGATCCAGGACTACTGGAGCGGTCGCGCCTACCTGCGCCCCGATGAAGGCACCCAGCTTGCCTATGATCTCGGTCGCCTGATGGTCACCGGGATGAGCGACGATTGGCAGCGATTCGAAGCATTTGCTTTGGCCGCCGACGGCAGCGACGCAGGCGCGAGCGCAGCTGCGGATCACCTCGAAATCGATCTTGGCGAATTCGTTCGCCACTACTTGGGGCGCGATGATGGCGACTGGGCACCGCGACCGCAGTCCTGGCAGGGCGAACCCGAGCGAGGCGCGTTCGCACCCAGTCAGGACATCTTTACGAGATGTCCGTTAACGGTGTCGATGTGAGGCGTCACTTGTAGAGCGATGCGTGCGATACTTGTAGTGCATTTCGCTCAGGAGAACCCCGGTGGCTGCCGTTTCCATTCGCCTTCCCGATGACGTGGCTGCGCGGCTTCAAGGCTTGGCTGACCTCACCGGGCGAAGCAAAACCTTCTACATGGTCGAAGCTATCCGTGAACACTTGGATGACCTTGAGGACCTTTACCTGGCCGAGCAAGAATTGATTGAACTTCGCGCCGGACGTTCGACGACGATTTCGCTCGAAGACGTGATGAAGCAGTATGGTCTGGCGGGTTGAGTTATCGACCTTGGGACAGAAAAACGTCGCCAGGCTTGATCCCCAGACGCGCGAGCGCGTGCTGAGATTCCTGTTCGAGCGGGTCGCCTTACTGAATGATCCCCGCAGCATCGGGGATTCCCTGAAAGGTTCGGAATTGGGCAGCTTCTGGAAGTATCGTGTCGGCGATTTCCGCATCATCGCCGACATTCGGGAGGAAGCGTTGTGCGTACTGGTGGTGAGAATTGGCAAACGGCGCGAGGTGTATCGATGAACGCGCTGGCCGTGTCCGTTTCGACACCGGCGCCAAGCAATTCAGGAGCAAGTGAATAACCCGCAGGGCCATCGACCTGCCATTTCTCCAGCTTCGAAGACGATCAGCGAGCCCAACAGTCGCCCGAGTACTTTAGTAGTACAGATCCGCTTGCGCGAACGGCGACTTCAGCGCCGGCGCAACAGTAGTCGCCGTCGATAAGTCGGTCGAGAAAACGGAGTCTCTCATCACCCCAATTACTGGATGCTGCGGGGCATTCGCATATTCAAGCCCGCCACGTCACTGAAGCCGCGGCTCGCTACCAAGGAAAACCAATGCTCGCATCGTTTCGCGCCGCACTCGCTGCCTTCGCCCTGTTTGCACTGCTGTCGACCCCATCATCGGCGCTTGACTTGCCGAGCGGGGTAACGGCTGGCCCCAGCGTCGAGGGCATCACCGAATACCGCCTCGACAACGGCCTGCGCGTGCTGCTGTTTCCAGATGCCAGCAAGCCGACGGTGACGGTCAACATCACTTACCTGGTCGGCTCGCGTCACGAGAACTACGGTGAGACCGGGATGGCGCATTTGCTTGAGCACTTGCTGTTCAAGGGCACACCGACGCATAGCGACATACCCGGCGAAATGAAAAAACGCGGTGTCGGGTTCAACGCCAGCACCTGGCTGGATCGGACGAACTATTTCGGCAGTTTCACCGCCGATGACGAGACCTTGCGCTGGATGTTGGAGCTGGAAGCCGATCGCATGGTCAACAGTTTTGTCGCCCGCAAGGATCTCGATTCCGAGATGACCGTGGTGCGCAACGAGATGGAGTCGGGCGAAAACAATCCGGTGCGGGTGTTGATTGATCGCGTTACGTCCACCGCACATCTCTGGCACAACTACGGCAACTCGACCATTGGCGCGCGTGCCGACATCGAGAATCTGCCGATCGAGCGCTTGCAAGCTTTCTATCGCGCGCACTACCGGCCAGACAATGCCACCTTGTTGGTGGCCGGACGCATCGAGCCAGCGCGCGCGCTCACCGAAATCGTCGCCACCTTTGGCAAGATCGCCAAACCCAGCGTACCGATGGAAGTCACCTACACCCGCGAACCCACCCAGGACGGTGAGCGCGAAGTGACCGTACGCCGCGTCGGCGAGACGGCCTATGCAGCGCTGGCCTATCACGGACCCGCAGCAGCGCACGCCGACTTCGCCGCGCTCGACGTGCTGCTCTCGGCGTTGGGCGACACGCCAACTGGTCGCCTGCACAAGGCGCTGGTGGAAAACAAGCTGGCGACATTTGTCGCCGGCTTCGGGTTCGCACTCGCCGAACCTGGCTACATGATGTTTCTCGCTGAAGTGCCGAAGGAAAGCTCCGTCGATGGCTTGCGGCCCAGACTCATCAAGCTGATCGAGGCCAACGTCGATGCGCCCTTCACCGAGGAAGAGGTCACGGACACCAAGCGGCGACTGTTGAAAGACATCGAGCTGACCATGAATGATGCCAATCGCCTGGCGATGTCACTTTCGGAGGCCATCGCGCAAGGCGACTGGCGGATGTTTTTCCTGCAGCGTGACCGTATCGAGGCGGTTAGCGCGGCTGACGTGAATCGTGTCGCTCAGCATTATCTGAAGCCAAGCAACCGCACCTTCGGCCAGTTCATTCCGACCGCGGCGCCCGACCGCACCGAGATCAGCGAGGCTCCCGCTGTCGCGAGTCTCGTCGAAGGTTACGTCGGTCGTGCAGCGATGGCCGCAGGTGAGGTGTTTGAGCCAAGTCCAGCAAATATCGACGCTCGAACCGAATGGACGACTTTGGGTGATGCAGGCAATGAAACCAAGCTCGTCCTACTGCCGAAGAAGACCCGTGGTAACACCGTGCTACTCGCGATGAATCTGCGCTTTGGCGGCGCTGAGGATGTGCAAGGACAGTCGCGAGCGGCCGAGTTTGCAGCAGCGATGCTGACGCGCGGCAGCGAAAAATACAGCCGCGAAGCGATATCGCGGCGACTTGATGAATTGAAGGCGCAGTTGAGCATCAGCGGCAGCACGCAAGGCCTGTCGGTAAGCGCCAACACGACTCGCGAACACTTGCCCGAGCTGCTCGCCTTGATCGAGGAGTTGCTCAAACATTCGACGTTTCCTGCCTCCGAGTTCGAACAATTGCGCACGCAGGCGATCACCGATGTTGAATCGTCGCGTACCGAGCCCACCGCAATTGCAGGACTTGAGCTCGATCGCTATGGCAACACCTGGCCCAAAGGCCACCCGAAATACGTCGAGAGTTTTGACGAACAGCTGGAGAGTCTGACATCCGTCACATTGGAACAAGCGCGCCAGTTCAGCGCTGACTTCCATGCGGCGCGCAGCGGTGAAATCACCTTGATTGGTGACTTCGATGCGGCCGCGATCAAGTCGGATTTGCGCGCCCGTTTTGGCGACTGGACCGCAACAAAACCCTTCGTTCGGATCGCCGATCCCTACCGCGAGTTGGCCGCCGTCAGCCGCCGTTTTGAGACGCCCGACAAAGCCAATGCCCTGCTGCTGATGGCAGTGGGCTTGCCGATGGCCGACAGCCATCCAGATTATCCCGCGCTGATCGCTGGTAATTATGTGTTTGGCGGCGGCTCCTTGAAGTCACGCCTGGCAGATCGCGTGCGGCAGAAGGATGGCCTGAGCTACAGCGTGGCGTCGCAGTTCAGCGCCGACGCGATCGACGCAGCCGGCGGCCATTTGATGTATGCGATTGCAGCGCCAGAGAACATGGTTCGGGTCGAAGCGGCTTTTCGCGAAGAGTTGGCCTTGTTGCTGAAGGAAGGCGTTTCAGCGGTTGAGTTGAAAGATGCCATCGACGGTTTGCTGAAAGCGCGCGAGCGTTCGCGTGGCGAAGACGCATCCTTGCTTGCCTCGCTGAGCAACAACGCCTATCTGAATCGGACGATGGCTTGGAGTGCCGACTTGGAGGCCCGGCTTGCGGCATTGACGCCTGAGGTGGTCAACGCAGCACTGCGCAAGCATCTGAATCCGGAAAACTATTCGGTCTTCAGCGCTGGCGATTTTGCAGGCGTCGCTGCCAAACAGGCAGCTGTTGAAAAGGCAGGAGAGACGGCGGCGGATTAGGCCGCGCTCGTTCAGCCTCGGCCGATTTGGTTCGCCTAAATCGAATCCAGCGCCTGAATCAGATCGGCGACAAGATCCTCCGCATGTTCCAGTCCCACTGACATCCGGAGCAGGTTTTGCGGGGAAGTAGGATTCGGCCCCTCCACCGACGCACGATGCTCGATCAGGGACTCGCAACCGCCCAGCGACGTTGCGTTGACGATCAATTTCAGCGCGCCCGCGACTGCCAGCGCGGCGTCGCGGCCACCATGCAAGGTAAAGCTCAGCATGCCGCCGAAGTCACTCATCTGTTGACGGGCGATAGCGTGACCCGCATGACTGGCGAGGCCGGGATAGTTGACGCCGCTAACTGCCGAGTGCGCCTCCAGCGCACTTGCCACCGCCTTCGCATTGCGGCAATGCCAAGCCAATCGCGCTGGCAGCGAGCGACAGCCGCGCAAGGTCAGCCAAGCATTGAACGGGGACAAGGTCGCGCCGGTGATATGGCGGCGATGTGCAAGCGCTTCGAAGCGTTCATCGCGGCGAGCAAATACCAGCGCGCCGCCCATCACATCACTGTGGCCGCCGAAATATTTGGTCGTCGAGTGCATGACGATGTGTGCGCCCAAAGCCAGCGGCTGCTGCAACAGCGGTGTCGCGAACGTGTTATCACAGACGATCAGGCTGCCCCTGGCCATGGCCAGTGCGACCACGGCGCGAATGTCGGTCACTGCAAGCAAGGGATTGGACGGCGTTTCGATCCAAACCAGTCGTGTGTTGCCGCGCAGCGCATTTGCTAAGGCGCGCAGATCGGCCATGTCTACGATGCTGGTTTCCACACCGCGAGCTGGCAGGAATTCGGTCGCCAAGCTGCGCAGGCCACCGTAACTCTCACTGGGGATCACGATGTGGCTTCCCGGCGGGACCGAATCAAGCATCGCACTCATGGCTGCCATGCCGGTGGCAAACGATAGCGCTGCGGCACCGCCTTCCAGTGTCGCCAGCGCGGTCTCCAGACGTTCCTGGGTCGGGTTGCCCTCGCGCTGGTACTCAAACCCGGCGATACGCTCGCCGGCGGGACCATGCTGAAACGTCGTCGCCATGTGCAGCGGTGGACTCAAGGCACCCGTGCTGGGGTCGGGCGCACCACCCGCGTGCACCGCTTGCGTGTGCGGATGCAACGTGTCGTGTTGAAGCGGGCTCATGCCGGCCACCGCGCGAAGATTTCTCGCGCCGCCTGCACGGTGTGTGCGATGTCTTGTTCCGAGTGCGCTGCGGAAAGAAAGCCCGCCTCAAAGGCCGACGGAGCAAAGTACACGCCGCGTTCCAGCATGCCATGGAAGAAACGCTTGAACGCGGCGACATCGCTGGAGGTTGCCTGCGCATAGGTTTCGATTTTTTCGGCGTTGAAGTAGAGCCCGAACATGCCGCAGACCCGCGTCGTACTGAACGCGATGCCTGCTCCATCGGCGACGGCTTGCAAGGCGTCGGTCAACAGTCGGGTTCGTCGATACAGCTCATCGTAAAAACCCGGGATCTGAATCAGTTCAAGCGTGGCAAGCCCGGCGGCCATCGCTACCGGATTGCCGCTCAACGTGCCCGCTTGATATATCGGACCCGCGGGTGCGATCTGCTGCATCAGATCGCGGCGTCCACCATAAGCACCGACGGGCATGCCGCCGCCAATGATCTTGCCGAAGGTGCTCAGGTCAGGCGTGACGCCGTACAACGCTTGAGCACCGCCAAGCGCGACCCGGAAGCCGGTCATGACTTCATCGAAAATCAACACTGCGCCGTACTGCGTGCATAGCGCGCGCAGATGCTGCAGGAAGCCTGTGCGCGGCAGGATGCAGTTGGCATTGCCAACGATGGGTTCGACGATCAGCGCCGCAATCTCTTCGCCGAACGTGGCGAACAGTTCGGTCGCCGCGTCGAAGTCGTTGTAAGGCAGGGTCAAGGTCAGATCGGCTAGCGTTTTGGGTACGCCGGGAGAATCGGGAACACCCAAGGTCAACGCGCCAGAACCCGCCTTCACGAGAAAGCTGTCACCGTGACCGTGGTAACAGCCTTCAAACTTGACGATACGCGAGCGTCCAGTCGCGCCTCGCGCGAGTCGGATGGCCGACAACGTCGCCTCAGTACCGGAGTTGACCATGCGCACCATTTCACAGCTCGGCACCAGCCGAGTGATGGTTTGCGCCATCGTCACTTCCAGCGGATTGGGCACGCCGAATGACAGACCATCGCGTGCCACCCGCGTGACCGCCTCGATCACGCTCGGGTGTGCATGGCCAGCGATCATCGGCCCCCACGAGCCGATGTAGTCAATGTAGCGCTTGCCTTCGACATCCCACAGATAGGCGCCCGCTGCGCGCTCAGCAAAAAACGGCTCGCCGCCCACCGATTTGAACGCACGCACCGGCGAATTGACGCCACCGGGAAGCAACTGCAAAGCGGTCTGAAAAAGTTCGTGATTGCGGTTCATGCGCGCGCCAAGAGGAGAGTTCGGTCGGCATTATCCCGCAGCGACCGAGGCGTTGAGCGACCTCTGCTTTCGCCGCTTGCGCGTGCTTGCAGCACCTAGCTGCGCGGGAACAATCGGCCAAACTGCATTGCCGCCAGTGCAGGCTGTGGATCGTCAAACACGTCGCTGATCACTGCCACCAAATCGACGCCCATGGCAATCAGTGGGGCCGCGTTGCGACGTTCGATTCCGCCTATCGCGCAAATCGGTACCCGCAGTCGCCGCCGCGCTTCCTCAAGCACGCTCAGATTGATCTGTTCAGCATTGGGTTTGGTCGATGATGCAAAGACACTGCCGAAAGCGACATACGTTGCGCCGCGAGCCTCAGCCTGCTCTGCCAGCAACAGGCTGCCATAACACGAGACGCCGATAATCGCGGCTGGTCCGAGTGTGGCCCGCGCGTCGTCCAGCGCACCATCGTCGACGCCAAGATGTACGCCAGCGGCGCCCACTTGCAAAGCCAGCGCGGCGTTGTCGTTGATGATGAGAGGGACGTCCGCGTCGCGACACAGCGTTGCCAGCGCGTAAGCCTGCGCTTCCTGCAAAGCTGGCGACGCCGATTTGTTGCGGTATTGCAGCAACGCGGGCTTGGCTGTCAGCACCGACTTCACACGGTCCAGCAGGTGCAATGTGTCAGCATCATCGGGCGTAATCGCGTACAAGCCGCGCAGGGACAGAACAGAATCCACAATCAACGGAGTTGTTTCCCGCAGCTTTCGCACGACGGCTGGCGATGGGACAATTCGCGCCCTTTTGCATATCCTCGCCGACGCATCATGTCTTCCAACGCCCAACCGATTCGCCCGTTTACCTCATGGATGTGTGTGGTTTGTGGATTCATCTATAGCGAAGCCGATGGATTGCCGAGCGAAGGGATCGCCGCTGGCACACGTTGGGATGACGTGCCCGAGACGTGGACTTGTCCGGACTGCGGCGTGACCAAGGCCGATTTCGAAATGGTTGAGATGAGTTAACCGCCTGCCGTTTGGACGGCGTCAATTCAATTCAACCGCGCCGGCCGCGCGCCTGTATCAATCAGGGCCAAGCGAACGCTTTGGACGTCATCGGCTTGCGGACGCTCCCGGAGATAGCGCGCGAGGTCCGCACGCGCCGCGCCCATGTGTCCGAGTTTCAGGTATAGCAAACCGCGATCACGTGATTCCTCGGACTGCGTGGCATCCAAACGCACCAACCGGTCAGCGCATCGTACAGCCTTGTCCCAAGTCTCGCGCTCGGTATACAGCGACTTCAGATTGCGCAGCATGCGTACAAGAATGGCGCGATGCCCAGCCGGCGCGAGAATATCCAGCAGCTGCTGATCATCGATGTCCCCGCCCAGATGCGGTCGTGCGCGCAACTTCAGTTCCTCGGCGTCGATGGACCTTCCCTGATGATAAGGATCGAGCACCAGCAAGCCGCCGTCCATGGGTAGGCTGACCAAGAAGTGCCCTGGAAACGAAATGCCCTCGAGTGGCAAGCCAAGGCGACGCGCCAACTCGATCTGAATGATGCCAAGCGAGATGGGGATGCCGAGTCGGCGATCAAACACATCGTTCAGATAACTGTTGCGCGGGTCGTAGTAGTCCTGTTGGTTGCCACAGAAGCCTTGTTCCTGAAACAAGTAGCGATTGAGTTCCGCCAGCATGCGCCGGGTGTCGGGCTGCGCCGCCATGCGCGGCGCCAACTGGCTCACATGACTTTGCAGCTGCGCTTCGTAACTCGCCACATCAAGCTCTGGATATTCATCGCGAGCGATCAGCAAGCTCGCGTGAAGCAAAGGAATGTCGCCGTCGGGTAGAACAGCGAGTTGATCCCATGCGGCGTCGGTACGAAGGTCAAGCATGCTCACGACGTGGCCTCCTGTGGATGAGAAATCGGTGACAAAAACAGGTGATGAGAATCGAGTAGCTACTTCTCCAGCAGTGCGCCAACGATGTTCGGCCCAAAAGTGAGGCGCGCCCCGGGCTTCAACTGCAACGCCTTGGCTTCGCCGGCATTCAATTCCAGTACGTAGCGCGCCGCGCCCGCGCTCGGATAGCTGGGGCAATAGGCCGTCTTGCAAGGTGGTGTATCCGTCGACATTGAAACCAGCTTGGCCGATGCATCGAAATACAGGATGTCGAGCGCGATCAAGGTGTTCTTCATCCAGAACGCTTGCGGATACTCCGCCTCGAAAACGAAGAGCATGCCCGCATCGCGAGGCATGGATTCGCGAAACATCAGACCACGCATACGGCTGTGATCATCCGCGGCCAGCTCGACCGTGTATCGCTTGCCGCCTAGTTCGACCCACGATGACTCAGACGCCTGTGCGCCACTCAACAGGCCGAAGAACAGAACCAAAACAAGCAGGTAGTCGCGCATGTTTACAAGTATTGGCAGGAGAACTCAGACCTTACTACAGGCATCGATCAACATTCTCTGAACAAAGGGCTTGCGTGTTGAACAACTCGCCGCTAGAGTGCGCGGCCCTTTGCAGCGGATTGCAGAGGGCGTCAAAAAATCCTTGATTGAAGGTGTTGACGGACGCAGAAAGTGCTGTAAGATGCGCGGCTCGGTTGAGCGAAATGCTTGATCGGCGGAATGTAGAGCGGGTTGGCGTTGAGGCTGATTCGCAGGATCTTTGACAGTGTGCGCAG
>JBQTGY010000007.1:0-3501 GCA_052390415.1 Pseudomarimonas sp.
GTCTGCGATTTCGCCCTGCCGCCGGGTGCGCCACGCCCCCACCACTTGTGGGCGCATCTTTGGGTGCGTCCGCGACGCACCCTACGGCTGCAGCCATCCCTCAATCCCACTCGTACAACGTCCAATACACCGGCGCGACCGGGCCTTCCGCATCTTTGCGATCCAGCCGGCCATCGCCGTTGCTGTCGTGCACCGTATACGCCGGGCCTCGCAGCGGCCGCACCTTGATGGACGTGAGGCGACCGTCCTGGCGATATTCCTCGACCACATCGCCGTTCTCGATCGTGCGGATGGATACGGTGGGCGCCGCGCCGGGTTCCGGCGGCAATTCCATGATGGCTGGTTCATCCGGTGGCGGTGGAAGTGTGGATGGCTCCGCCGCCAACGCCGGCAATGTCGTTGCCAGCAACAGCGCAGCAAGGGTGAATCGGATGTTCAACATGACGCGCCTTCCTCAATAACTTGGGAAAGGATAGCAAGCGCTTTGCGGGGTTCCCTGTCTGCGCGGTCTCGCGCAGGCGCAGCGGTAGAATCGTGGTTCACTTTTGGGTGTCAACTCGGCATGTCACGCCTCGTACTGATCGACGGTTCCAGCTATCTGTATCGCGCATTCCATGCACTGCCACCTCTGAGCAATGCCGCTGGCGAGCCCACCGGCGCACTGTTCGGCGTGGTCAACATGCTGCGCACCACCTTGAAAGAGAAGCCTGACCGTGCGGCCTTCGTGATGGATGCCTCCGGGCCTACCTTTCGCGATGAGTTGTACGCTGAATACAAGGCCAATCGCCCACCCATGCCAGACGATCTGCGCGCACAGATCGAGCCGATGCTGGCCATCGTCGAAGCCTTGGGTTTTCCGATTCTGCGGGTCAGTGGAGTGGAAGCCGACGATGTGATCGGCACGCTCGCGGTCGCCGCGCATGCTGCGGCCATCGATGTGATCATCTCGACCAGCGACAAGGACTTCGCGCAGCTGGTGCGCCCCGGCGTTCGTCTGGTCAACACCATGAGCGGCAGCACCCTGGATGACGCCGGCGTGATCGAGAAGTTTGGCGTGCGACCGGACCAGATCGTCGACTACCTGGCCTTGATGGGCGACAGCGTCGACAACGTGCCCGGCGTCGACAAGTGTGGCCCCAAGACCGCCGCCAAGTGGCTGGCCGAATACGGCGATCTTGATTCAGTCATTGCCAACGCCGGCAAGATCGGCGGCAAGATCGGCGAGAACTTGCGCTCGGCAGTCGATCGATTGCCGCTCAATCGACAGTTGGTGACCATCAAGACCGATGTGGATCTGGATGAGACGCCGCAAACACTGATCCTGCGCGAACGCGATCAGGCGGCGCTGCGCGACTTGTACACGCGCTACGGTTTCAACCAGTTGTTGCGTGAGTTGGAAGGCCCCACCCGCACGCAGGCCACAGCGGTGGAACCTGGCCGTGCGCGAGGCCGCGGTTCGGTCGCGTCTGGCAGCACCGATGCAGGCGCGCCCGATCCCGCTTTGGCGAGCCAAGGCGAGTACGAGTGTGTGCTGACCAACGAACAACTCGATCAGTGGATCGCGCGGCTGCACGCCGCACCACTGATCTCGTTTGATACCGAAACCGATGCGCTGGATGCCATGCAGGCCAATCTGGTCGGCATCAGTCTGGCGGTCGACAGCGGCCACGCCTGCTACATCCCACTTGCGCACCGTTTTCCGGGCGCGCCCAAACAACTCGAACAGTCTCTGGTGCTCGACGCGCTACGGCCACTTTTGACCGATCCCGACAAACCCAAGCTCGGCCAACACGGCAAGTACGATTTGCACGTGCTGCAGCGTTACGGCATCGCCGTTGAGGGGTACGCAGAAGACAGCATGTTGGCCAGTGCGGTCTGGCAGGCCGCCGGTCAACGCCACGATATGGATTCGTTGGCGCAGCGTTACCTGGGCTATCGCACCATTCGTTTTGAAGATGTCGCCGGCAAAGGCGCCAAACAGATTTCGTTTGCCGACGTCGCCTTGGAACAAGCCACCGCTTACGCCGCCGAAGACGCCGACATCACTTTGCGCCTGCATCGAGAACTCGCGAAGAAACTGGCCACCGAGCCCACGCTCGAGAAGGTGTACCGGGAAATCGAAATGCCCTTGGTGCCGGTGCTCACCACGATCGAGGGCAATGGCGTGCTGATCGATGCGACCGAACTGCGTCGGCAAAGTGCGGACCTGAGCAAACGCATGTTGGCGACTCAGCAGCGTGCGTTTGAAGTGGCCGGCCGCCACTTCAATCTGGATTCGCCCAAACAATTGGGTGCGTTGCTGTTTGACGAACTCAAGCTTCCGCCCGGGGTGAAGACACCCAGCGGTCAGCCCAGCACCAATGAAGAAGCGCTTGAAGCAATCGCCGACCTGCACGAGTTGCCACGTCTGATTCTCGACCATCGTGGTCTGGCCAAACTGCGCAGCACCTACACCGACAAGCTGCCGGAGATGCTCAACCCGACTACCGGCCGCGTGCACACCAGTTATCACCAGGCCGGCGCCGCCACCGGACGGCTGTCGTCCACCGATCCGAATTTGCAGAACATCCCGATTCGCTCCGAAGACGGCCGCCGCATCCGCCGCGCCTTTGTCGCCCCGCCGGGTCGTCGCATCGTCGCCTGCGACTACTCGCAGATTGAGCTGCGGATCATGGCCCACCTGTCTGAAGATCCGAACTTGTTGACCGCCTTCGACGGCGGTCTCGACGTGCATCGGGCAACCGCAGCGGAAGTGTTCGGTGTGCCGCTGGCCGACGTCAGCGGCGAGCAACGGCGCGCGGCCAAGGCGATCAACTTCGGCTTGATGTACGGCATGGGCGCGTTTGGTCTGGCCAAGCAACTCGGCATTTCACGCGGCGAAGCGCAGGACTACATCTCCCTCTACTTCACCCGCTACCCCGGCGTGCGCCGCTACATGGACGATGCCCGCAAAAGCGCGCACGAACGCGGCTTTGTGGAGACCGTATTCGGCCGCCGCCTGCAACTGATCGAAATCCACTCCAGAAACCAGGCCCAACGCGCCGGCGCCGAACGCGCCGCCATCAACGCCCCCATGCAAGGCACCGCCGCCGACATCATCAAGATCGCCATGCGCCGCGTCCACGACTGGCTACTCCCACACGCCAACCGCGCCCTGATGATCAAGCAAGTGCACGACGAACTGGTGTTTGAAGTGGATACGGACTTCTGCGACACCCTGTGCGCGGAAGTGCGCGGGCTGATGCAGGCGGCAGCAAGTTTGCGGGTGCCGCTGGTGGTGGATGTGGGGACAGGCGGGAATTGGGATGAGGCGCATTGAGGGGCGGTCGTGATCACCCGCTCCGCTTGCCGCTCGCCAAAATCCAACGCGTAGCCGTAGACCCTATGAGTCGGGGGAAGGGTCGCCGACACTGGAATCTCTTCCGACGAAAGAGGAGAGACCGAGATGGCGACGACCCTGACGACAGTGTGCCGGATGGTGGTGGCGATCGAAATTGCGTC
>JBQTGY010000008.1:0-25597 GCA_052390415.1 Pseudomarimonas sp.
GGTGGGGGGCGAGGCGAGATAGCGGTTCGGCGCTTGCTGGGGTTGGCGGGGTCCCCACCCGCCGTTTTGAGCCTTCTTGGTTTGGGCGGGTCGAGACCCGCCCTACGCCGCCACCGCAATCACTTCAGTGGATCCAAGGCAACCACTTCAATGCGCACAATCAACGAACAGAAGCCTCGGCGCTACGCCCAACACCGCGCAGCTGCCACATCAACATCAGGTGCGCCGGCAACAGCAGGAGGATCCACTCCAGCTGATGCTGACCACGCATCCCCAGCCAACCCTTGAACACCGACGCAATGGCACCGGCCACGATCACCATGGACAACCAGCGCAGCCAAGTCGCTACCGGTTGACCACGCCAGAGACTGGGGAGGGCTGCGACCATCAACAAACACAGTGGATTGGCAAGCAGTGCGTTGTGATTCGCCCACGCGGCGCTGTGGTCCGTCGCCAGCCATAGCGCCAACAGTCCGCTGCCTGCGAGGCCGCAGCATAGCCAAAACGACGCCGTTGCAAGCACTCCAAGGCGCTGCCATGCATCGCGCTGGGTACGAAACGCCAGCATCAAGAATGCGACCAGGGCCGCGCCCGCCATTGCAAACGCTGGCATCCAACGCGGCGCAGCCTCAGGCGCAGGATCGCGCTGCGCCGGCAGCATTTCTGCGGACGATTGCACCAAGGCTTTGCCATCGATTTGCAACGTTTCCAGTGCGCTAGCCAGTCGGGCTGGAACAAACGCCTCGTCCCACAAACTCATTGGCCGATCGGTCGCCGGGCCCAGACCAAAGTGAATGCCGACTGCCATCCATGGCACAGGCGACGCCAATCGCAACGACTCATCACGAAACGTCAGCCCGTGCGAGCGGCCGCTGAGTTGGCGCTTGAGTTCGCCACCGAGTACGGCATCCAGTTCATCGCGCACCTTGGTGGAGCAGTTCGAGACGTAGTAGTCGTAGCGATACTCGGCGTTCTCTGGCAGCGCATTGGTCGCCAACGCTGCGGCCAATTGCTCGGCTTGTTGATCCGCGAGTGCCAGCCACTGCACGCGCACGCCACGACCGTCCGTCGCGTAACCGGCCATGTCCACCTGATAGGGCAGGGCGGCCAGGCGATAACGCATGTCGCCTTGCAGAAAACGGGTCAGGAATCCCGGTTGATCAAAATCGAAATAGCCAAAGTTGTACGACGTGGCGCGCTCACCTTCGACGATCAGGATCGCGTTATGGCCATATCGAGACCAGTACTCTTCGCCCGGGTCCATGGTGAGCACACCAATGCGCGGTGCCGCTGACAGGCCAGTCGCACCCACCAGCAGGGCGAAGAGCAGCAAACAATGGTGCAAGCCACGATCAACCCCGGCACGGGTACGGCCGGCCTTCTCGATGATCCTCGCGACCAAGCCATGCACGCTCAAACTGACTTCACTCGTCAGTGACGACGCGCAAATGCAGGGCGTTTACCCGGCGACCGTCTGATTCCGCCACCTTGAGGTGAAAGCAGCCAAGCGTCGCCTCGTCGCCGACCTCCGGCAAGCGGCCAATGTGCGCGCTGACCAGACCGCCAATGGTGTCGAACTCATCGTCCGGAAGCTCGGCGTCAAAGCGCGCGTTGAAGTCTTCGATCGGCGTCAAGGCATTGACCAGATACTCGCCGTTCTGCAGCGGCGAAATGTTGACGTGCGCATCCGGCGCATCGTCGTGTTCGTCGTCGATGTCGCCGACGATCTGCTCGAGCACATCTTCAATGGTGACCAGGCCGGCCACACCGCCATATTCGTCGACCACGATGGCCATGTGGTTGCGCGACGAGCGGAACTCCTTCAACAACACGTTCAGACGCTTGGACTCTGGAATCAGCACCACCGGGCGCAGCAGTGCGCGGACATCGAATTGCGCACCGCCAAGGCAGCCGCGCAGCAGGTCTTTTGCCAACAGGATGCCGAGGATGTGGTCCTTTTCATCGCCGTGAACGGGGAAGCGGGAGTGCCCACTTTCGACCACTTGCTCAAGGATATGGGCAGCGCTGGCATCCACGGCCAAGGTCACCACTTGTGCGCGCGGCACCATCACGTCGGCTACACGCAGGTCAGAAACGTTGAGCGCACCTTCGATCATCGCCAAGGTGTCGGCGCTGAGCAGACCGTTCTGATGGGCGGTGTGCAACTCGTCCAGCAGCTCTTCGCGGTTGCGCGGCTCGCCGGTGATCGCTTGCGTGATGCGGCCAAACCAGGATCGGCTGGCGGGTACGGTATGGCTGGAGCTACTGTCTGGTTCGTCAGGCATGGAAGCGGGATCAACGCCATTACGGCGGATTGCGCAGTCTAGCGGAAACACCATGACCGCCGAGGGTCACGCCTGTGATTCAGATATACGGGTCGCTGATCCCCAACGAAGCCAACAGTTGTCGCTCCAACGTCTCCATCTTCACCGCATCGGCTTCATCGACGTGGTCGTGACCCAGCAGATGCAGCACGCCATGGATCGTCATGTGCGCAAAGTGGGCGCGCACCGCTTTGCCTTGTTCCAGCGCTTCGCGGATCACCACGGGTGCGCAAATGGCGATATCGCCGATGAAGCGGGTGCCATTCACCGGATCGATCACTTTGTCCGGAAAGCTGAGTACGTTGGTGGCGTAGTCACGGCCACGAAATTGCTGATTCAGCTGGCGTGCTTCTACCTCATCGACGACTCGCAACGCGATGGCGACGGCGCTACGGCGCTTAGGCAGCGCGACTGCCATCCACTTTCGAAAGGTGTGGGGCGCCGGAACGCCAGCTCGCGCCATGCCATAGCGGATGTCGAGCGTGTGGATCACGGCGTGGAGACCATCGCCACAGTCATTACAACGATGCGTCGTTCCCGCGAAGGCGGGAACCCAGTGACTTGAAGGCCGCAAGGCGCTGGGCCCCCGCCTTCGCGGGGGCGACAAGATTTGGAGTCAAGCACTTGCGATCACACTTCGTCTGCAAAGCACGCGCTTGACGAATTCCCCGCATGGCAGCGCGCCTTCGCGGGAATGACGATCTCTGCGCACGAGGCATTGCCCGGTTACTCCTCGTCCACGATGCCGTCGCGCGTGTTGTAGGCGCGAACAATCTTGGCCACCAGTGGATGTCGCACCACATCGCGCGCAGTAAAGAAAGTGAAGCTGATGCCATCGACGCCACGCAACACATCGAGGGCATCGCGCAGGCCCGATTTCTGCGACTTCGGCAGGTCAATCTGGGTCAGATCGCCGGTAATCACCGCCGTGGTGCCAAACCCGATGCGGGTGAGGAACATCTTCATCTGTTCGATACTGGTGTTCTGCGCCTCATCCAGAATCACGAAGGCATCATTCAAGGTGCGACCACGCATGTACGCCAGCGGCGCAATCTCGATCACGTTGCGCTCGATGAGCTTGGCGACTTTCTCCACGCCGAGCATTTCGTACAGCGCGTCGTACAACGGACGTAGGTAGGGATCAACTTTCTGGCTCAGATCACCCGGCAAGAAGCCCAGCTTTTCGCCGGCTTCAACCGCCGGGCGCACCAGAATCAGTCGCTGCACGCGCGAGTCATTCAGCGCTTCGACGGCGCTGGCGACGGCCAGATAGGTCTTGCCGGTGCCGGCCGGGCCGATGCCGAAATTGATCGCGTGGCGCACCACCGCGTGCAAGTAGCGCTGCTGATTGGCGCCACGGCCACGCAGCATGCCGCGCTTGACCTTGATCGCAACTTCGGCCACATCGCTGCTGCCTTCGTCAACCGCGCCAAGGCGCAATTCCAGCGCATCGCGGGTCAATGTCACGCGCTCGGTGTCGCGATACAAGGCACGCAACAGGCGTTCGGCGTCGCGTGCGTTGTCGGCGCTGCCGCTGACCCGAAACACGTTGCCGCGATTGCCGACCTCAACATTGAGTCGACCCTCGATCAGGCGCAAGTGCTGATCGAGCGGGCCGCACAGATTGGCGAGGCGCTCGATGTCTTCCGGTTCGAGTAAAAAGTCATGCGCGGTGATTGTCGTCATGGCCCAAGTTTATCAGCGCTGCTTGCGCGATCAGACCGAGGCGAGGCTGGATCAAGTTGCATGGCGGACGAATCCGCGAAGCACTGCCCGCGACTACAGCCGCTAATTGCGAGCGGTGTCGAGCAACTCCAGGCGCAAGCCGGCAAAGCGCAGAAAGTCGCGATCAAAACTCACCACGCTGGCACCGTGTTCCATCGCCAGCGCGGCAAGGTGGGCGTCGTTGACAACATTGCCGGCGAGATCGGCATCGCCAAGCAATTGCTGCAAATGGTCCCAATGGCGGTCGCCCGGATGCACCCACTGCGCCGCCGGGGAGGCTGCCAGCACGCGCAGCCAATCGATGGCTTGCGTGACTGACAGTGGGCTGGCGTGGATTCTCCGATGCGTGGTGATGCGCACGAACGCCATCGCCACCATGGTGCAGAGGCCAAGGCGCTCACTTCGGCTGCGGGCGTCCTGCAGCCACGCGGCCGCAATGGCGTGATGCGGATGATCGCGACCGGCGGCGGCGATCAACACATTCGCATCGACGATTTTCATGGCTATCGACCGAGAGTGAGCTTGGCCAGTAAAGCCTCGTCTTCAAGCTCCGCCGAAAGTGCCAGTGCGCGGGTCAAGTCGACGCCTGCGCGGGTGTCCAATGCATAGGTCGCCAACGGCTCCGCGACCGCAGGCGCGGCGCTTGCAGTCAGCCCGCGCCTGAGCGCGTCATTGACGATGTGCTTGAAACTGTCGCCATGCTTTCGCGCTTGGCGTTGGATCAAGGCCACCACGTCGTCGTCGAGTGTGAGGGTGGTGCGCATGCGCGTGCATCATGAGGTTTGGACTTAGGCATCATGATGTCTGATCGGGCCAGGTTCAAGCAGCAAGCCCGCCGCCTGCCTGAGAAAAAGGGCAATTTTTTACTTTCGTTTGCCAGTTAAAGCCTCCGCGGCTTTTTCACTCAAACCCATCCGCAAACACCTCACCAATGCCTACCCGACCAAACTCGCTGGTGTTGCCGCCAGCATCGGTCGCGGTCATTACCACCAGGTCATCGGCAAACGCGGACAGTGGCAAGGTGATGCTACGTGTGGTCTGTGCTTGCGCGAGGGTGATGGATTGGGTGGCCAGCCATTGCGCGGCCTGGCCGCCTTCGCCGCGAAAGAATTCGACGGTGAGCGGGTAGGTGGCGTTGGCAGGTGCCGAGTCGACACTGTAGAGCAGCTCAAGCGTGTTGGCCGTGACCGTGCCAATGCCGAGTGCAACCGGAAAATTCTGCAAGCGATTGCCGCCGATGTCCGCATCGCCCACATCGTTCGGCGTTGGCCCAACGAAAGCGCCGCCTTGCACATTGTCGATGGCGGGACCGCGATTGTTGCGGAACACATTGCGGCTGAGGGCGACACCGATGACGCTGTCGATGGTGACGCCGGCACCGCCGGAGTGCGCGATCAGGTTGGCTTCGCCGGCTGCGGCACCGCCGATCACCAGCCCAGTGGCGAGTGTGCCGCCGACCAGAATGCCGGGCTGCACCTGCGACGGGCTGTTCGGATTGAGCCCGTTGCCGATGGTAAGGGTGCCGGTCCAATCGGTGCCGATAAAGTTGCCAACCACGCGGGTGCCGGTAAACGACGACTGTTGCCCGCCGCTGCCATTCAAGCGGATGGCGGAAAACGCGCTGCCGGCGATCAGGTTGCGCGCGGCGGGCACGGCTCCACCTATGGTCGAGTTGAATACGCCATTGAAAGCGATGCCGTCGCCGAGATTGCCAATCCGCGCATCGCCGGCGGCGTTGGTGCCGATCAGATTGCCCTCGATCCGCAGGCCATCGGGCAGTCCGAACGAGGCGATGGCGTTGTTGACCCCGGCAATCACATTGCGCGCCGCCGGATTCAGTCCGCCGATCACCACCGCGCCTTGCCCACTGAGCCGAATGCCGTTGCCCGGACTGTTGCTCGTCAGCGAAGCCGCCGTGCCATCGACCGTCGTGCCGATGAAACAGCCCTCGATGCGATGCGCGGCACCACCGCTCAACACGATCTGCGGGTTGAACCGGTTGATCACGAGGCCGCGCACCACCAGCGTCGAGAAGAAATTGTTGCCGGTACTCTTGATGCCCTGGGTTGAGGCAGCTCCGACGTTCTGCACCTCAATCAACAGCCTTGCGTTGCTGCCGCCCTGCGTCGGGCTCAAGGTGTTCTCGGCAGCGCCCGGCTGGGTATAGCCATCGATGACCGCATCATCATCAACAAACGGCAATTCATTGGCGACGCTGATACGCCAGTGGCCGCTGGCCGCAATGAAGCCGGCATCGTTGGCGGGAATATCGAACGCGATGGTGTCGGCACCCGGAGCGGCGTTTGCGGCCAGAATCGCACCGCGCAGCGAGCAATCTGCGGCCGCTGCCGTGCACGCCATCAACGCAGCATCCGAGGTGGTATCGACGGTAAAGGTCGCAGCGCTCGCCCATGCGGGAAGGGCGAAGAAGAGCAAGCTGATCGGCAGACGGAGCATGGGCAATTCCAGCGAGGGTTGCCTATGCCGTACGTCGTTTGTGCTGGAACCTGACGTTTATGTTTCAGATCGACGGAGTTCGCCGCTCGATGGGGCAAGCCGGCGAAGATCGAGTTGGCGGCGTAGTCGTAATCCGAAGCAAGGCGGCCGGGTCCCGTCAGGCGGTCGCAAGCGTCAGTTGCCCGACCGGAACAGCCGCCGGCCGCACCGTGATTTCGATGTCGTAACCCAAGCGGTTCAAGCAGTCCATCAGCTTGCGTTCGGACAGATGGCTGAAATCGCCGCGTATCATGCCCGACACTTTCGGCTGCGATACGCCCATGCGCTTGGCCGCGGCTTGCTGATTCAGCCCGTGAGCACGCATCACCTTCCTGATCTCGATCACCAGGCCCGTCTTGATCTTCAGTTTCTCGGCGCCGGGCAGTCCCAGATCGGCGAAGACATTGCCCGAGCTGCGCTGAATCTCGGTGTCTCCAATGGTTCGCCTTTGCAATGCGTAATTCCTGTGCCATTGCCTCAGCCACCTTCAGCCGGGCGTGGATGATGTGGATGTCGGCCTTCGGCATGGCAATGCCGGTCTTGCTCTTCTTCTGGAAGCAGTGCAATACAAACACCGCTTCAACGAACTTCACGGTACAGACCGCCCGATACGTGCCGCCTGCATCGTCTTCGACGACCTCCAGCCCGTAGGTTGGGGTAAGCGCAGCGCACCCCAAGGCAATCCTGCGGCGATCCACGACGTGCGTTCGCCTCTGCCTCGTCCCAACGGCACCGGGCGACGCCTTGGCTTGGCTGCGATCTACGACTTGAAACTCTCGTCACCCAGCACTCACGCGTTGGGGTGCGCTGCGCTTACCCCAACCTACGGGCTTATGAAGTGATCAAGCCCGCAATGCTGGCTTGATCGTGCTGCGCGATCCTCGATGCTACGAAGCTAGACCTGACACGGCATCGAACTGCTCAGCAGTCCCGCCCTGCTCGCTGAGCTGCGCGATGTGCTCGGTCGGTGCAAGTTTGTCAAACGGCTCGCCAGTCGCGGCCTCAACGCCGCCGATCTGTTCGACGGTTACGCAGGTGTTCGGCTGGGTCGAACGTGGTCAGCTTCTCGGTCACGGTCGTTCACTCCATTCATCGGCAAGGCGCAGAGCAGTCTTGATGTCGCGGCCCTGCGAGTTCTTGTTGCCGCCGCACAGCAGGACGATGATCGCGTTGCCGCGTCGTTGAAAGTCCACGAGATAGCGGGGCCGCAGTGGGTGCGAAGCTCGCTGACATTCTTGCCCACTGGCTCGGCATCGCCAGCGTGTCCGAATGCCAGACGGTCGAGCCGCGACGCAATGGCCGTGGCGGCGCGCTCATCCCGGAGCTTGGAGAACCACGTGCGGAACGTTTCGGTCTGCTTCAACTCGACCGTCAAAAAAGTAGTGCAAAAACTACAGATAGGCTAGCGCGACAAACGCAGTTCGTTACGTCGCGGGTCAGCGCTCGTTTCGCAATCGTAGGCGCAATCTCAAGGCTCAAACCCATCGCCAAACACCACCGGTGGCGCGCCGTTGCTGACCCGGTACAGCATCAGATCGAGATTGAGCGGCGAGTCCGCCATCCGCGCCAGACCCACGCAGAGGATGCCGTCGGCCTCCAGCAGGGCGAAGTTGCACTCGTTGCTGGTCGCCAGCCCGCCGCCGGGCAGTGGCGCGCGAATGCTTTCGGGGGCAGAGCTGAACGAGGGGTCAAATAGCGCGTCCAGCGTCGGCCTTGGCCGCAGCCGTCGAAGCACCCCCGACTGCACACCATCAAAACGAACGGTGTGGGCAACCACCGTGCGATTGTCCGGTTCGCTGAGCGCGCTGCCGCAACCGATGGAGGCAAAGTCGAAGAAAGCACCGCGGTCCAGTCGGCCGCCATCCAGATGACTCAGATAGCCGACTTCGCCCACGGTCGGCCCCTGAAAAATGCCGTGTAGCACGTGCCCATTGGGGCGCTCGCGCACGTCAAAGCAGGGAAATGCGCCCGCCGTTGGCAGGTTGTTGATGCGATAGCCTGGCTCGGTTTGCAGCATCACGGTGTCATCGCAGCCGCTGGCGCAGTAGTCGGTATCGAGCACGCCAGCCGTTGTTGCGCGGGCGCTGAAGCTCTGTGTGGCGGGGGCTCCGGTCATCCGCGCATGGCCGGCCAGCAGCAGCCGGCCGCTGCTGTCTTCGCGCACCGCGCCGATCGAGGTCATGTCGACGTTGGGCGGGTTGAAGATGAGTGGCCCGAAGCTGCCGTCGAACACGCCGTCTGCGTCCAGACGCAAGCAGTAGCCGCGTTGGCCGAGGCCGGTGAAGTTGGCATCACCGCAAACGATGCTGCGGCCATCAGCCAGTACCGTCATCGCCAGCAGTACGGCAAAGGGAGTCGATCCGAATGGGCGCGACGCGCCGTCGACGCCAAACGCCGGGTCAGGTTGGTAGTCCGGTCCGAGCGCACGCACGATCACCGGCTGCACGCGATTGGTATTCGGATCAAATTCGTTGCCACCGATCAGCAGCCGTTCGCTGGCGTCGAGGCCGAAGCCACGCAAGGGTGGATCGAGGAAATTGAAATTCTGCGGAAACTCGGCCGTGGCCAAGCTCTGAACCCCGTCCGCGGACAACACTGTAGTGATCGCCCGTTGCACATTGGCTTGCTGGGCCTGCATGACCACCAGCAAACGACCGTCAGCCAAACGATGCGCGAAGAGACCGCGCTCGTTGGTGGGCACGTCGCCTATCGGCGCCGTATCGATGAGGCGGAAGCCGTTGCTGCCAAAGCTGAGATCGGCTTCGCCGTCGCCTGCAGCCTTCAGGGTGGTCGCAGTCATGGTCAAAGCGAGCGGCAAGAGCAGCGTCGATAAGCAGTAACGCATCGGAACAGAGTCCAGAGCAGGTGATGACTGGACATACGTCACTTGCGGCAACACCTGACAGCGGACTTCCGGGAATGACGCTCGGTACTCGCGCAATCGGGTGATGTTGTGCGGCTGCCATTGTCATCGATTTCGCGGCTTCCGCCGCTGCCGCATAGGCGTGGGCGCCCTCAGCGAGGTAGGGTGCGTCTTGACGCACCGGCTTCGGTGCAAGCCAAGTGCTGGTGCGTCAAGACGCACCCTATGGCATGGGTGTGGGAGCAGCGGAAGCCGCGAAGGAACTTGCCTTGTGGAATCGATTTCGCGGCTTCCGCCGCCTCTGCTGAAGAGAGAGGGGCGGCAAACAACCTCAGGCCCACAGGCTGCGCCCGCTTTTTCCACGCTTCACTCAAACCCATTCCGAAACACCTCACTCAAGTCCAGCTCATCCGCACCGATATCAAACGGCTGCGTACGTTGTTCGCGATCAATGTCGTCGCTGACTTCGGCCAGGAAGGTGCCACGATCAATGGCAGCGCTGGTTGGGAGCAGACGGCCGTCGGTGGCCAAGGTGAGCGGCGCTTCGACGCTGGACGCGTCACCGCCGGTTTGCAGGCGCCATGCCGCCAGATTGCCACCGTCTTCAATCGCGCTGCCCGGTCGACCATCAAAAAAATCGCAGGCTCCACCATCGTCAAACCATTGGAAATTGGTCCCAGGCGAGCCGTTCAATCCGGAGAGTCCGCCAAGTTCATTGGCCCAACGAATACCGATGCAAGCCGCGGCGGTCGTCTTGATAAGGTTATTGACGATGCGCGGATTGACGCTAGCCGGTCGTCCGGCAATGGGATCGAAGTCTTGCAGGGTTACGCCAAAATAGATCGCGGCCTGATCGATGGTGGCGGTGCGCAACAGAGTGTTGTTGGCGATCACGGCGTCGCGTGATGCGTACAGACCGATACCGGCGCGGCCGCTGTCGCGGACCAGATTGTTGCGAACAATGCCGCGAATCGCTTCGAAGTAAGCGGGGTTTTCCGTCAGATCAAAAAACTCCGGGCTGGTATCAAACCCAACCAGAATGCCGCCTTCGCCGACTCGCTCAATCACGTTGCGCTGGACCAGGGCATCGGTAGCGCCACCCTTGAAGTACACGCCATTGGTGGCGATGTCATGGATGTAGTTGTCCTCGACAGTCATCCGCGCCGAGTTGACGTTGTCGATGCCTTCGGCGTTTTTGTCTTCGAGCGGCGTGCCTGGTGGGTAGATCTGTCCCGAACCGTAAATTTCACAACGTCGGATGGTCACGTCATTCGATTTGGGTGTGATCTTGACCACGTCGCGACCGCTATCGCGAAGGATGCAATCCTCGATCACGATGTTGGATGCACCGCGGCCGGTCGGGTTGCCGACTTGCTCCCAATCGGTCTGCAAGAACACCGCGTAAATCGCGCCACCGCTGACCTCAATGCGCGATAAACGGCTGCCGCTGGCATCCGGATCGATCTGCACCGCGATGCTGTCCTCGACCGCGATACTGCAATGAATCCGCGCCCATTCGCCCGGATGCGAACGCAGCGTGAGAGGAACCCGCAGACGCACTTCGCATTCGTTGTAGACGGCGTTGCCGATGGGGCCGCGCAAGGTGACCGTGTCGTTGGCCTGCACGATCTCATTGGCCGGATCGAGGACGAAATTGAGCGTACGATACGGAGCGCCGATGCTGCCGTTGCCGCTGGCATTGTTGCCTAGCGTCGACACAAACCACTCAGCGCCCCAGCACGGGCTGCTGGCTACGGCAGCGCCGATGGCGAACAAAACTGCACGAACAAGCAAATAGCCAAGCACACCGATGCCGTGCGCGTTCATAGTGTGGCCACCGCCGTGCGTGCCAGCGCCTGCATGCGTTGCGCCAGTTCCAACTGGGCATTGGCATCGCCTTTGGCCATGCCGGTGACGTTGAGCGATAGCAGGCGAGCGCCTTGGCGAACATGGATTTGGCGTGCGCCAATCAACTCGGCGCTGGTTGCCGACATCCATGCGGTGTCGCCGAGTTCGGCTAGCCATTCGCCACCCGCTGACTTGGCTTCGCCACCCGCCGCCACGCCAATCAAGCTGTCGCTGCCGGCCATGCCGATCAGGGCTTCAAACAGCATTTGCGCCTGCGCCGAGTCGTCGGCTTGGCTCACTTGCAGCATCAGCATGGTGATTTGCCCAGGGCTTTGCATGCTCGCCCACAGGCAATTTTCCGGATCGTCGCTCATCAAACCGGCGTCTTGCGCGAGCACGGCTCGGGCTTGGTCGGCGCTGACCAAGTCACAAGCTCTTGGCATTGGTTTGGA
Source organism: Pseudomarimonas sp. (assembly GCA_052390415.1). Taxonomy (GTDB): domain Bacteria; phylum Pseudomonadota; class Gammaproteobacteria; order Xanthomonadales; family Xanthomonadaceae; genus JANNWF01. The sequence continues at coordinate 11,709 of JBQTGY010000008.1, forward strand.
CGGCGCTGCCGACACGGGTGCGGCAACGATTGGCGCGGCAGTGCTTGCGAGGCCGGCATCACCACGCTGGCAGGCGGACGACAACAGCACAGTGAGGCTGAGCAGCAACAAACGGCAGGCGGTGGTTGGCATGGTGGATTCCCCGATGGCAAGTGTCGGGACCAAACGTCGTCCCCTTGCGCATGGCATACGTCAATCCGGCGCAAACCTGACAGGCCGCCTTGTAGACTGCGACTTCCGTCGCCTGTCACTTCGCCTGCCAACGTGAGCCGCCGCCCTCAGCCTGTAGCCGCGAGCCACCCCATTGATGAGTGAAGCGGGCGGAGACATCACCCAATTGCTGCGTCGCTGGCACGCCGGTGACAGTGCGGCATTGGATGGTTTGCTGCCGCAGGTCTATCGCGAATTGCGCCAACTGGCCGCGCATGCATTGCGCGGCCATCTGCATCATGAAACCCTGCAACCCACGGCCTTGGTGAATGAGGTGTTTGCGCGCCTGTTGGGGGCCGGACAGGTCGACATCTGCAATCGCAAGCACCTGTTCACTACCGCCGCCAAACTGATGCGGCAAACCCTGATTGATCGCGCTCGTGCGCAGTTGCGCGAGAAGCGTGGCGCTGGACAATGGCAACGGGTCGACTACATCGAAGCTTTGGCTTTGCCGATTGAGGCCAACACCGAACTGCCCGCCCTGGATGAGGCGCTGACTGCGCTGGCGGCGCTCGATGCGCGCATGGCGCAGATCGTTGAACTGCGCTACTTCGTGGGCTTGGAAGTGGCGGAAGTCGCGCATTTGCTTGAGGTCGACGAGCGCACCGTCTATCGCGACTGGGCGATGGCGCGTGCGTGGTTGCGGCACCGGATGAGTTGATTGACACCTGATCGACAGATGACCAGCCCGCTCGCCATCGATCGTTTCGCTGCGCTCAAGCGCGCGTTCCAAACCCTGTGCGAGGCCGAGCCCCCAAGGCGTGCCGAGCTGTTGGCGACGCTGGCATTGGACGACGCGGACCTGGCGCGCGAGGCGGGCGCGTTGCTGAGTCGCATGGAGCCCAGCGACCTAGTGCCGCCCGACCCGGCGGCCGACCTGGAGCAGTTGAAGTTCGGCCCGTTCCGAGTGCTGCGCTTGCTTGGCCGCGGTGGCATGGGCGAGGTGTTTCTGGCCACCCGCTTGGACGGCGACTTCGAGCAGGTCGTCGCCCTGAAGCGTGTGCATCGGTTGGCGGCATCGCCTGACATCACGCGGCGCTTTTTGCGCGAGCGGCAGTTGCTGGCGCGCTTGAATCATCCGGCCATCGCGCGCTTGATCGATGGTGGCGTGAGCGCCGACGGATGGCCGTGGCTGGCGATGGAATACGTCGACGGCGTGAGCTTGCTCGACTATGCCAAGCAGCAAGCGCTGGATACGCGCGCGCGGGTGCGGTTGCTGCGCGGCGTGTGCGCGGCGGTGGCGCACGCGCATCGCCATCTGATCGTGCACCGCGACATCAAACCGGCCAACGTCTTGGTCACCGCCGACGGGCAGACCAAGCTGCTCGACTTCGGCATCGCCAAGTTGCTGGACAGCGATGAAGCCGAGCCCACCATGAGCGGTGACCGCGCGTTCACGCTGCGCTACGCCGCGCCGGAGCAAGTCGCTGGCGAGGCGGCCACCACCGCCACCGATGTGTATGCGCTGGGCGTTTTGTTGTTCGAATTGGTGGCTGGCTGCTCGCCGTATCTGGAGGCCTCAAGCAGCGGCAATTGGGGGCGCGCGGCGCTGAGTGAAACGCCGCAATCCTTGGCCGGCGCGATGCCACGGCAGGCTTCGGCGGATAGGCGCGGCCGCCGCGAGCTGATTGAATTGGATCGCGTCAGTCGCAAAGCGATGGCCAAGTCGCCGCCGGACCGCTACGCCGACGTGGCGACCTTGGATGCCGATCTTCAAGACTGGCTAGCGCGCAAGCCGCTACGTTCCGGCATCGGCAGCGCCAGTGCGCAAACCCTGTTCGTGCTGCGGCGTTTTCGCGTGCCTCTGGGCGTGGCGGCGGCGACCTTGCTGGCACTCAGCATCGGCTTGGCAATCGCCCGCCAACAGGCGGCGCGCGCCGCGCAGGAGGCGCGCACCGCGACGGCGCATTTGGAGGCGGTGCTGGAAGTCCTGGGCGCGGCCAATCCGGGCTACTTTGCCGGCCGCGAGCCCAGCGCCAGCGAGTTCCTCATCAGCGCCGCCAAGCAATTGGCCGCCAGCCGCAGCACCCGCCCGGAACTGCGCTGGCGCGCGCTGACTGAGATTGGCCACGGTTTGATCAACCTGGGCAAATTCGAGGATGCCAGCCAGGTGTTGCAGTTGGCCTTGGCGGCCGCCGATGACGACGGCGGTTCGTCAGCGGTCAACCGCTTGAGCGTGCTTGCCTTGTTGATAGAAGCACAATCCGATGACGTCTCTCGCGAGACCGTGCTCAGCTTTGCCGCGCGCATCGAGTCCGCCGCGCTGGCGGCGCCGTCCGCGTCCACCGATGCCTTGGATGCCTTGACCCGTGCCGGTGCAGCGATGTCGCGACGCGGCGAGTTTGCGCGCGCCGAGCGCCTGTTTGCGGTGGCTGAGTTGCGCTTGCACGCATCCGCCCCGCAAGACTCGCAGCTTGAAAATTTCTGGCGTCAACGCGGCTGGGCGGCTTTGCGTGCCAATGATGGTGCGCGCGCGGGCGGTTTTTTCGATCAAGCCGATCGGATCACCGCCAGCGCCAAGCCCCCGCTGTCGGCGATGCGTGTCGCCGAAGGTGACCTGTTGCAGGTGCAGGCGGCCTTGCTGCGTGGCGACACCGCCAACGCACGCCGCCGCTTTGAGGCCGCGCGGCCGGTGTACGCGGCCGAATTCGACGCGACGCACACCGAAACCGCGGTGTTCGCCCTGCACGAAGCTCAGTTGCTGCTCGCCGAGAAGGAATTTGCTGTCGCCGATGCCATGGCCCAGCGCGTGCAAACCCGTCTCCAAGACGCCGGAGCCGACCTCGCCCGTGATCGCGCCATCACCCTCGTGCTGCGCGCGCACGCCTTGGCCGCTTTGCGCAATTGCGCCGCTGCGGCGACGCACCTGCAAGCCGGTCGCGTAGGCATCGAGCGCCTGAGCAACCGCCTGCCGCGCGAACTAGCCAAGCTAGCCGCCGCCAGCCGCACCATCGAGCGCAACTGCGCGGAGCAATAACCACGCAAGCGCCCTGCGCCCAAAGGCCGGGACCACAGCCTAAATGTAGGGTGTGTCTCGGGCGCACCGCTTCCGGGCGGTGTCATGGCCCATATCAAAAGCCGCGTCATTCGCCATATCAAAAGCCGGTGCGTCCGAGACGCACCCTACGCTTGATCGCTAGTCCGTCAGCACCCGGCCACGCAGCGAATTGCTCATCGCTTCGGTCACCACCACGTCAACAAACTGCCCTACCAAACGGGAGTGACCGGGGAAATTGATGTAGCGCATGTTTTCGGTGCGGCCAGTCAATTCGCTCGCACTTTTTTTGGAAATGCCCTCCACCAAAACGCGCTGCACGCTGCCGATCATCGCCTTCGAAATGGCTTTGGAATTGCTTTCAATCGCGGCTTGCAGACGTGCCAGCCTGGCCTTTTTTTCCTCCAGCGGAACCGGGTCAGGCAGGTTGGCCGCTGGGGTGCCGGGCCGCGACGAATACACGAAACTGAAGCTCTGGTCGAAGCCGATGTCTTCGATCAACTTCATGGTCTTCTCGAAATCCGCATCGGTTTCACCAGGAAACCCGACGATGAAATCCGAGCTGATGCAGATGCCCGGACGCGCTTCGCGCAGGCGCCGGATCTTCGACTTGTACTCAAGCGCCGTGTGGCCACGTTTCATGGCTGCAAGAATTCGATCCGAACCCGACTGCACCGGCAGGTGCAAATACGACGCGAGTTGCGGCACGTCGCGATGGGCTTCGAGCAAACTGTCGGTGAATTCGACCGGATGCGAGGTCGTGTAACGAATGCGACCAATGCCTTCGATCTGCGCGATGGCACGAATCAACAGCGCCAGATCGGCGTCGAATCCATCGGCGGTCGCGCCGCGGTAGGCGTTGACGTTTTGACCCAGCAGATTGACCTCGCGAACACCCTGCGCGGCGAGTCGGGACACTTCCAGCAAAACGTCATCCAGCGGCCGACTCACTTCTTCGCCGCGTGTGTAGGGCACCACGCAGAACGAGCAGTATTTTGAGCAGCCCTCGATGACCGACACGAATGCGGTGGGGCCTTCGGCGCGTGGCTCTGGCAGGCGATCAAACTTCTCGATCTCGGGAAAGCTGATATCGACCTGCGCCTGTCCACTGGCGCGGCGAGCATCGATCATCGCCGGCAAGCGATGCAGCGTTTGTGGGCCGAATACCAAGTCCACATAAGGCGCACGCTTCAGAATCGCCGCACCTTCCTGGCTGGCGACGCATCCGCCCACACCAATGATCACGTTGGCATTTTTCTGCTTCAGCGACCGCCAGCGGCCAAGCTGTGAGAAAACTTTTTCCTGCGCCTTCTCGCGAATGGAGCATGTATTGACCAGAATGACGTCGGCCTCAGCCTCGTCAAGCGTCAGTTCAAGTCCGTGCTCGGCGGCGAGTACGTCGGCCATCTTGTCCGAGTCGTACTCGTTCATCTGGCAGCCGTGGGTTTTGATGAAGAGCTTGCCGGCGGCCGGTTTTTCGGCGGTGGCATTGAGCTGCTTCCCGGTCATGGCGATTATTCCGGTCGGGATTGGGCGCATAGTTTAGCCGCCAGACGCCTGACCGGTGGCACAATCCGTAATGTTTGTCCGTGCGATTCACGGAACTTCTTCGCCAATGGAGCCTCATACTGCGCCGTGGTCACTCGCCTGCTAGCGCTATTCACCTTGTTGTTGGCTGCCCAGGCAAGTGTGGCGGCGACCAGCGTTTTGTATCGCTGCAAGGGCAAGCAGGGCGAGATCGCCTATGTCAGTTCCCGCGCTGGTTACGCTCAGTGCACGGCGGTGCGGACCTACATCGATACCTCAGCCGCGGCACCTAAGGCGGCTACACCGGCGGTTTCAGCGGGTAAGTCCAGTCCGCAAACCACCGCGAGCACACCAGCAACATCGAGCATCCCGGCTGGCAAGCGGGTCGAGTTCCGCACCGCAGCCGGCGATGCCAAACCGGAGTCGGTCGCAGATCCCTCCGGCAAAGCCAAGGTGACTCGTGGTTCGGTGTATCGGTTCGTCAAGAACGGCGTCACCCATTACACCAACCGGCGTCCGGCCGGAGGCGCGCAAGTGGTGTTCTCCTACACGGAAACCTGCTTTGCGTGCAGCGCGCGGCCTGGTTACGACTTCAGTTCAGTCGCGCTGAACACCACCGCCTACGCCGACGAGATTCGCAACGCTGCGCAAACGGCGGGCGTCGACGAGGCACTGATCCGCGCCATCATCCATGCCGAGTCGGCGTTCAACCCGAATGCCCTTTCCAACAAGGGCGCGCAGGGCTTGATGCAGTTGATCCCGGCCACGGCAGACCGCTTCAATGTGTCCGAGCCGTTCACTCCGGCCGAAAACATCCGCGGCGGCGCGACCTACCTGGCGTGGCTGCTGAAACGCTTCGACGGCGACACCCGCTTGGCTTCGGCCGGTTACAACGCCGGCGAAGGCGCGGTGGATCGCTACAGCGGCGTTCCGCCGTACAACGAAACCCAGCTCTACGTCGAGCGTGTGGCGATTTTGCATCAGCGCTACAAGGGCGCTTTGGCGAGCACGAGTGCTCCTCCGGTGGCCTCCAGCGGGAGCGGCACCAGCGGCCAACCCTAGGCCCAAACGGTGATGGCCAGTGGCGCGGCTCCAGCATCGCGCGCAATGAATACGAATGCATTCCGGGTGGGCGCGGCGCATGAATACGAATGCATTCCCCGTGTGCGGCCCACAGGCCGTACAACCGAGCCGTATAGTCCCCAGCACTTGAAGTTGCTCAAGCGGGTCTGATTTTCGCAGCGGCCGACGCGGTTGCCTGCAGGTCAGTCCAAGGTGCTGCACATCCCGGGGAGGGGAGTTCAATGCGGATTTTTCAGCTGCTTCGGCATGCTTTGCTGTGCGTGATTGCCGGTGTGGGATTGGCGGCAACCAGTGCGCCAGCGTCTGCGGCAATCGATGCCTTCCAGTTGGGTGCGCGCTATGACGCCAGTCAGAGCAACATCACTTTCAACGTCTATTCGTCGCGCGCCACCCGCATTGAAGTCTGGTTGTACAAGACGCCCTCCGGCGCACAAGAACTGGTGCGTTATGTGCTTACGAAAAACGCCAGCACCAACGTGTGGACCAAGACCGCGGTGGTGTCGACGTTGAAGAACACCTATGGCATCACCGGCACGGTCTATTACGGCTTTCGCGCCTGGGGTCCGAACTGGCCTTACGTAAGCAGCTGGACCAAGGGCAGCGGCGTCGGCTTCATCACCGACATTGACGCCAACGGCAATCGCTTCAACCCCAACAAGTTGCTGCTCGATCCGTACGCGCGTGAGATCAGTCAGGACCCGAACACCGCGACCTGCACCGACGGCACTATCTACGCCAGTGGTGCCACCCATCGCAACAAGAACAGCGGCACCTGCGCACCGAAGGGTTTGGTGCTGGCGCCGAACACAGCGTCAGTGGGAACCAAGCCCACGCGAGCGCTGAAAGACGACGTGGTTTATGAAGTCCACGTCCGTGGTTTGACCATGAACGACACCAGCATCGTGGCATCCAAACGAGGCACCTATGCCGGCGCGGCCTTGAAGGCGGCGTATCTCGCCAGTCTCGGCGTGACTGCCGTCGAGTTCTTGCCGGTACAGGAAACCCAAAACGACACCAATGACGTCAATCCGACCACGACCGATGGCGACAATTATTGGGGCTACATGACCCTGAACTACTTCGCCCCGGATCGACGCTATTCGTCTGACAAGACCGCCGGTGGGCCGACCCGCGAGTGGAAGGCGATGGTGAAGGCATTCCACGATGTCGGCATCAAGGTCTTCATCGATGTGGTCTACAACCACACCGGCGAAGGAGGTGCGTGGGGCGGCAGCGATGGCCTGACCGTTTACAACCTGCAATCGTTCCGTGGTCTCGACAATCCGACGTATTACTCGCTGACCAGCGACCTCAAGTATTCGTGGGACAACACCGGCGTCGGTGGCAACTTCAACACCCGCAATCTCACTGCCCAGAACCTCATCATCGACTCGTTGGCCTATTGGCGCGATGCACTCGGTGTGGACGGCTTCCGTTTTGATCTGGCCTCCGTGCTCGGCAATAGCTGTCAGCACGGCTGTTTCAACTACGACAAGTTTGACGGTGGCAATGCCATCAATCGCATCGTCAATGAGTTGCCACCGCGGGCCGCCTTGGGTGGCACGGGTTTGGACCTGATCGCCGAGCCGTGGGCGATTGGCGGCAATTCTTATCAGGTCGGCAACTTCCCCAGTGGCTGGGTCGAATGGAATGGCAAGTTCCGCGACGACGTGCGCAAGAAGCAGAACCAACTCGGGGTGACGACGCTCACCACGGGCGTTCTCGCTTCGCGCTTTTCTGGCTCGTCCGATCTGTATGGCGACGATGGGCGCAAGCCCTGGCACTCGGTCAACTTCATGGTGGCCCACGATGGTTTCACCTTGCTTGACCTGTATTCCTACAACAGCAAGCAAAACACTCAACCGTGGCCGTATGGTCCGTCGGACGGCGGTGAAGATCACAACATCAGTTGGGATCAGGGCGGCAATTTTGCCCAGCAGCGCAAGGCCGCGCGCACCGGCATGGCGTTGACCTTGTTGTCCGCAGGCGTGCCGATGTTCACTGGCGGCGACGAAGTTCTGCGCACTCAGTTTGGCAACAACAACACCTATAACCTCGACTCGGCAGCCAACTGGTTGAGCTGGACGCTTGACACTGACGACATCAATCACCGCACTGCGGTCACCCGGATGATCGCATTCCGCAAAGCGCACCCGGCGCTGCGACCGGCCAACTTCTATTCCAGCGTCGATACCAACGGCAACGTGATGGAACAGCTGCGCTGGTTCAAGCCCGACGGTGCGCAAGCCGACGCGGCGTATTTCGATAGCGCCTCCAACCATGCCATCGCCTGGCGCATCGATGGCAGCGAATTGGGCGATCCGAACACTGCGATTTACGTTGCGTACAACGGCTGGTCAGGCAATGTGAACTTCTCGCTGCCTTGGCCCGGCGCCGGCAAGCAATGGTATCGGGTGACTGACACCGCCAGCTGGAACGACGGACCCAACATGGTGGTGGCGCCGGGCTCGGAAGCGCTGCTGGGCGGCGAGGGCACCAACTACGGCCTCGAAGGGCGTTCGGTGTTGCTGTTGATCGCCAAGTAGCTGCCGAGCTCCAAGGCGCGGCCAATACCAAGCTAAACGCGGACAAACGAGCGTTCCCGCGCTCAGAGACGTGCAGCAAGATCTGGAATAGAGTGCCCCGAGGCCTGTTGAACCAAGGGGCATCGAATGAAATGGCGCTGGGCGTTTGCGGGGTTGTTTCTGTTGGGGAGTGCGGCAATCGCTGCCAGCCCGCAACTGCGCAGCGTGGCCCTCGAGCAACTGCGCCGCATTGCCGAACCCTTGTTCCAAAGCGGCGCTTCAACCGACCCGCGCTTTGACACGTTTTACGCCGGCATGGTGGAACAGTTGCCTGTGCAAGAGCGCGCCGAACGTGCCTTGGAATTGGCGATCAATCGTTTCTCTGGTGCACCCGAGTACGTTATCCAGCAAGCAGATGCGTGGCGAGGGCAAATCAAGCCCACCGACACACTTGGCGTGCTCATTGCCACCGCCATCAACGCGCCCTTGATCGAAGTTCGGATGGCTGGGTTTGAGCTGTATCTGGCCCAGTTCAATCTGCAGAAATCGGCGGCCGAGGTTGAGCGTTTGCTGGGGCGCTGGCACGCAGATCCACAGCAGACCGGGCCGTGGGCGCTTTGGAGTCTCGGGGTGATGGCCGCGCGTGGTGTGGAGCGCGAGCGCATTTACGACGAACTGCTGCGAGCAACCCTGGATGTCGACGAGACGATTCGCCGCTGGGCCGTCGATGCGCTGGCGAAACTGGGAGGCAGCGAGATCGTCGAGCCTTTGTTGTCGATCGCAGTCAACGATGCCTCAGCCCTGGTCCGCGAGCGCGCCTTTTGCGGCCTGGCCCAGTCGGGCACCTTGTTGATCGCCGAACGGTATGACGCTTTGCCTGGCTTGCTGATGATTGCCGAGAATCCAGGGTCGGATGCGCAAACCTTGGGATGGACCTACCAAGCCATGCGTGAGATTTCCGGCATTTACGACCTGCCTGAGGACGCTTCTGCCTGGCGCACACAGTTGGCGGAAGCTGGATTGCTTTCGACCAGCGTCGTCGAAAAGGAGTGAACGGGTTGCGGATCGCGAACCTGTGGACCGAAGTGCTTTCGAGTGAGCCCCGTTCATCCTGGTTGACCGCAGACTGACCAACTGACCTTAGCCCGGAAATTTCATGAGGTCGCGTGAAAATGCCTTGTTCCTGTTGCTGCATAAGGCAATCCGTCGAATCGTGCTTCGAACAGACTGTCCGCCCGCATTTTCACGCTGGCGCGGCCCTCGCTTGTCCTTTCCGGCGATCGCTGCGTTGTTCGTCGCCGCAATGGGCCCACCATTCCGTCTCCTCACGCCTTGCGCTCGCCGAAAAGTCCTGCGCGATCATCCGCGCCCCCTCATGAAATATCCGGACTAGGGCAGAATCGGCGCTCGTTCGAAAGGAGTGGATCCGATGCGTGCTGTCGTCTGTCAGGAGTGGGGCGGTCCCGATAAGTTGGTCGTGCAGGAATTGGCCTCACCAGGCCTGGGTGCGGGCGAGGTGCGAATCAAGGTACACGCAGCGGGTGTCAACTTTCCTGATTTCCTGATCATTCAAAAGAAGTATCAGGTCCAACCCATCCTGCCGTTTGTGCCGGGCGCGGAAATCGCGGGTGAAGTGCTTGAGGTGGGCGAGGGCGTCACTCACTTGGCAGTGGGCATGCCTGTTGCAGCCTTGTGTGGTGTCGGCGGCTTCGCTGAAGAATGTGTGGTGGCGGCTCAACTGGTCATGCCATTGCCGGCAGGCACGCCGATGCCCTTGGCTGCCTCATTGACGTTGGCGTGGGGAACCAGCTGGCACGCGGTGCGCGACCGTGCTGCGCTGCAGGCCAATGAAACCATGTTGGTACTGGGTGCCGCAGGCGGCGTCGGCTTGGCGGCTGTGGCGATTGGCAAAGCGATCGGCGCGCGAATCATCGCTGCTGTCAGCAGCGACGAAAAAGCCGCCATCTGCCGCGCGCAGGGGGCCGATGCGGTGATCAATTATGAAACGCAGGATCTGCGCGTTGAACTCAAACAATTGACCGAGGGCAAGGGCGTCGATGTGGTGTTCGATCCGGTCGGTGGTCGTTTTGCCGAACCGGCGCTGCGCAGCATCGCGTGGCGTGGACGTTATCTGGTGATCGGCTTTGCGGCCGGCGACATTCCTGCGTTGCCGTGGAATCTCCCGCTGCTCAAGGGTGCGTCCATCGTCGGCGTGTTCTGGGGCGAATTCGCCAAGCGTGAGCCGAAGGAGAATTTGCGCGGCTTGCGCGAACTGCTCGGTTGGATCAAAGAAGGCAAGATTGTGCCGCTGATTTCGCGCAGCTATTCGCTGGACGAAGTGCCACAGGCCTTGCGCGATTTGGGTGAACGTCGGGTGCAGGGCAAAGTGGTCGTTTTGCCCTGAGGGTCATTGACCCTCGGAGGCAAGTCAAACACCGCCTTGGGGTCGCTGCGCCAGCACGATCTCGGTCTCGAACGGTACGCCGGCGCGCAAGCCGGCCAAGCGAATCCGACTGCCGGGGTCGAGATTCGCTTCGCGCGTGCGCAGATCAAGCTGGCCAACGATGGCGGTATCGTCGACATCGAGCAGCACGTCGCCCACGCGCACGCCGGCCAAGTCTGCCGGGCCGCCGGCGTAAACATTCGACACCGCAACTCCGCGCGCGCTGGCGGGCGGAAGGGTTCCCGGCAACACCGGCGCATCGCCGTATTCGATGCCCAGCCAACCACGCACCACCGCGCCGTGATCGATGATCTGCTTGAGCACGGCATTCGCCGTCGACAGCGGAATGGCAAAGCCGATGCCTTCTGCGCCAGCCAAGCGGCCGAGAACAAAGGTATTGATGCCGATCAGGCCGCCGTCAGCATCAACCAATGCGCCACCCGAGTTGCCCTCATTGATGGCCGCGTCGGTCTGGATGAAATCCTCGTATGCGCTCAAGTTGAGTTGATCGCGGCCGACGCCAGAAACGATGCCTTGCGTGACGGTCTGACCGAGGCCGAATGGATTGCCGATTGCCAGCACCACATCGCCGACTTGCACCGGCAGTGCACGCTCCAAGGAGAGTGCGGGCAGGTTACTGCCCTCGATCCTCAGCACCGCCAGGTCAGTCTCGCGGTCGCTGCCCACCAGCCGCGCCTGGGTGACTTGACCATTCCATAACGCCACCTGGATTTCGTCGGCATTGGCGATCACGTGGTGATTGGTCAATACATAACCGTCGCTGCTGACGATCACGCCCGAGCCCAAGGCTCGCTCCAGTCGCTGCCTCGGGCGACCCAGGGTGATTCCTGAAAATCGCTGCAAGGTCGGATTCGGCACCAGTTGGTAGGGGCGCTCAGTGATGACGCGGGCGGTGTAAATGCTCACCACCGAAGGCGCGCTGCGTTTGACGGCTTCCGCGAAACTTCGCGGAGCGCCACCGTCCGCCGAAGCGGCGGTAGCAATCGACGTGGACGGCGCCAATCCGAGCGAGGCGCGAAGCGCATCCACCCAGCCTGGACGCAACATCAAGATCGCGATCGCAATTGCCAACCCAAGCGCTACAAAACTGGAAACGCTTGGAGTAGATCGACGGGCGTTGCTCATATTTGGCAAGAAAGAGGAATTCTGGCGTGAGAGATACACGGGTTCCCAGCCGTTCTCCGTCCTCAATGTTCGGGGAAAGCCGGGGAAGGGTTGGGAAGTACGCTGCTCTCCCTGTCGGTCGTGGCACGTGGTCTTCCCAGATTCGGGGAAACGGCAGCCATCATCCGTTTGCGGAATTCATTTTGGCATGCTGCCGGCAAGCGTTGTCCGGCTCGTCTGCGTTCAGCTAAACTACGGCGCTTCCAGCCCCCTGTTTATCGGGCCTCCGGGCTTGCTCACCAGCAAGCTTGGACAGCGATGACCCAGTGGGCCGCCAAGCGTCCAACGACGCCCCGAATTGCTTTCGTTTTGCGGAGAGCCGAATGGCTAACCACGAGGTCAACACTGGACGCCGCCGCTTCCTGACTGCCACCACGGCGGTTGTGGGGGCGGGCGGTGCGATCGCGGCTGCGGTCCCGTTTCTGGCGTCCTGGCAGCCCAGCGCCAAGGCGCAAGGTGCGGGTGCACCGGTCACCGAAGACATCAGCAAACTTGAGCCCGGGCAACGCATGATCGTGCAGTGGCGAGGCCAGCCGGTGTGGATCTTCCGTCGAACGCCGGAGCAGTTGAGCGCATTGCCGGCTAACGACAGTCGGCTGCGTGACCCGAATTCCGACAACCCGGATCAGCAGCCGGAGTACGCCAAGAACGCGCATCGTTCGATCAAGCCCGAAATTGCCGTGCTGGTCGGAACGTGCACGCATCTCGGCTGCTCGCCCTTGTTTCGTCCTGAGCTTGAGCCGCAGCCGTTCGATGCCGAATGGAGGGGTGGCTTTTATTGCCCCTGCCACAACTCGCGCTTTGACATGGCGGGCCGAGTCTATGAAGGCGTGCCGGCGCCGACCAATCTGCGGGTGCCGCCCTACAAGTTCCTCGACGACAACCGCATCGTCATTGGTCTCAATCCCGAAGGAGCCGCGTAATGGCCAACGTGATTGAGCGCACCGTGGGCACGGTCACTGATTGGTTCACCGAGCGTGCGCCCGGGTTTTTGCCGTTTTACAAGAAGCACATGTCGGAGTACTACGCTCCGAAGAATTTCAACGTCTGGTACTACTTCGGCTCGCTGGCAATGCTTGTGCTGGTCAACCAGATTGTCACCGGCATCTGGCTGACGATGAACTACAAGCCGAGTGCCGCCGAAGCCTTCAACTCGGTCGAATACATCATGCGTGATGTCGACTGGGGCTGGTTGATCCGCTACATGCATTCGACCGGTGCTTCCTTGTTCTTTGTGGTCGTGTACTTGCACATGTTCCGCGGCCTGATTTACGGCAGCTACAAGAAGCCGCGTGAATTGGTCTGGGTCGTGGGTATGTTGATCTTCCTCACCCTGATGGCGGAGGCCTTCATGGGCTACGTGCTGCCGTGGGGGCAGATGAGCTACTGGGGCGCGCAGGTGATCATCAACCTGTTCGGCGCGATCCCGGTGATCGGCGGCGAGCTGACCGAGTGGATCCGCGGCGACTACCTCATCTCCGACGCCACCCTGAACCGCTTCTTCGCCCTGCACGTGGTGGCGCTGCCGCTGGTGATCCTGCTGCTGGTGGTGCTGCACCTCGCCGCCCTGCACGAGGTCGGCTCCAACAACCCCGAAGGCATCGACATCAAGAAGAAGAAGGGCGCCGACGGCAAGCCGCTGGACGGCATCCCCTTCCACCCCTACTACACGGTGAAGGACCTGTTCGGCGCCGGCTTCTTCCTGATCATCTTCGCCTTCGTGATCTTCTTCGAGCCCACGGTCGGCGGCTGGTTCCTCGAGCACGACAACTTCGTCGAGGCCAACCCGATGGTGACGCCGGAGCACATCAAGCCGGTGTGGTACTTCACGCCCTACTACGCCATGTTGCGCGCGATCCCGGACAAGCTCACCGGCGTCATCGTCATGGGTGCCGCCACGGTCATCCTGTTCGGCCTGCCC
>JBQTGY010000009.1:0-45042 GCA_052390415.1 Pseudomarimonas sp.
TGCCTCGCGGCTCCGTTGACGGGGCTGCGCTATTCGGCGACGCCGCCGGCACGCGACAGATGATCGGCAACAGCTTTCGCATCCTCGCGTTGCAGAAACATTCCGTAGGGTGCGTCTCGGACGCACCGAGATCGTGCCTCAAGGCTTGGTGCGTCCGAGACGCACCCTACGGTTCTTGTTGGTCGTCATAGCACCTGAGCAAGTCAGCGATTGCCTTGGCTTCGGCACGAAGCTGCACCTCGAACTTTCCGTAATTGGAGAAATGCAGGTGGAGAAAAACCGTCCGGTCGGGCGACTTGAAGAGGATACGCAAAGCGCCGGAAGTTTCACGCACCTCGCCAAGCTGCGGAAACTTGTTCGTGCCAGTCAGCAGCCGCAATACGCCAGCAGAGAGAAAGACGTATTTTGCCTGCCCGCCAAAGATGGCCGTGTGCAACTGGCGCAAGTGAGTTGGATCCAAGTCTTTAGGGACTAAGTTGCTACGTCCCACCGTGGGCAAGTGGAGGAGTTCGGCGAAAGACACCAGATCGGCATGTTCCGGAAGGAAACCAATTTTCGCGAAGGTCTGGTGATAGCGCCGACCGTCTCCGCTGTAGTTCGGTAGCAGGAACGGATGGTGCACGCCGTGTTTGCGCCAAAACGAGGGTCCATCCTCGTGATAGGCCAACAGTTCGGGAAAGGTGGCACTGCTCTCAATGTCTGCGGCGTAGTTCGCATCCAGCCCCACGAAAAGAAATCGAGCCACGTCGGGCTTAACTCCTTGAAAGGGCTTGCAAGAGAAAAGATCAGTAAGTACGCGACTCGGGTGCGGTTGATCCATGAAGGATATCTGCCACCTCTACGGCGAAACTGTTGCTCGCCAAACCCTCGCCGCTGAGCGACGAGGGTTGGCTCACTAGAGGAGCAAGCCGCCTCAATTCGACGGCGGCACCCAGTTGTCCTTCTCCGTCGGCCGCATCAGCCAGCGGCACAGGGCCGGGAGGAAGATGATGGCGGCGATCATGTTGACCACGAACATGAAGGTCAGCATCAGGCCCATGTCGGCCTGGAACTTGAGGTCGGACCAAATCCATGTCGCCACGCCGGCAGCCAGGGTCAGCGCGGTGTAGAAGATCGCGATGCCGGTGGTTTTCAGGGCGATGAAGTAACTTTCCGACAGCGTCTTGCCCTGGTTCATGGCCTCACGCATGCGCGCGAAGATGTAGATGCCGTAGTCGACGCCGATGCCGACGCCCAGCGCGATCACGGTCAGGGTGTTGACCTTCATGCCGATGCCAAGGTGCACCATCAGGCTGTGGCCAAGCTCGGTGACCAGCACCAGCGGCAACACGATGCAGAGCGCGGCCATCGGGCTGCGGAAGCTGATCAAACACATCAGGAAGACCGCACCGTAAAGCAGATACAGCATCTGATGTTCGACGGCACGTACGGTGTCGTTGATCGCCGCCATCACGCCGACGTTGCCGGTGGCAAGGCGCAGGTTGACGTCGTCGGAGGTGAACTCTTCGCCCTTCTCCATGGCGGAGGCTGCATCGGCCGCGAGTTTGTCTTTCAGGTTGATGCCGACATGCCACGCATTGTTGGCTTCGCGGAACGACTTCACAGCGGCGACGATGCGGTCAATCGTGTCGGCGCGGTGGTCGGACAAAAACACGGTGATCGGCATCGCCGAACAATCGGAGTTGAGCAGGCCGGAGTCGGTTTCAAACGCTTGCGTGGCAAGCCGCAGTGAGTCGCCGTCACGCGGCAAAACCCGCCACTTGATCGAGCCATCGTTCCAGCCTGAGTTCACGATCTTGGCGACTTTCGGCAAGGTGATGACTTGCTGCACACCTTCAATGTTGCTCAGGTGCCAGGCAAAGCGGTCGACGGTTTCCATCACCGGATAACTCTGCGTACAGGCGTCTGGGCGGGCTTCGACGATGATGTTGATGATGTCAACGCCGAGCGCGAATTTGGAGGTGATCGCCATCGCGTCCTGGTTGTAGCGCGCCTCGGGCCGCAGTTCGGCAACACCTGCTTGGGCGTCGCCGATCATCACCTGGTTACCGCGCTGCTCGGCAAAGAACCAGATGACCACACCGACCAACAAGATGACGGCCGCCGCCGCTGGCTTGCTGAACTTCGACATCATTGCCCAGACCTTGTCGAAGCGAGTCAACTGGCGCAGACGGAACTCGCGCTTGCGCTCCATGTTGCCAAGCTTGGTATAGGACAGCAGCACAGGCAGCAGGATGAGATCGGTGAAAACGGTGATGGCAACGCCGACGGTGGCGGTGATGGCCAACTCGTAGATGATGCGGATCGGGATGATCAGGATCGTTGCAAAGCCAATGCAGCCGGCGATCAAGGCCACTGACCCGGGGATCAACAACATGCGGAACGCCGCGCGGGCGGCGGTCAGCGAATCGCTGCCCTTGCGCAAGCGCAGTTCATCCGCGTTACCGTCTTCCAGACCACCAAAAAATATCTCGCCGCGGAAGCGATTGATCATCTGCTCGCCATGGCTGACCGCGATGGCGAAGATCAGGAACGGAGTGAGGATATTCATGGGATCGATGCCGAATCCCATCAGTCGCAAAGCACCCAGCATCCAGACCACCGAGATGAAAGCGGCGAACACGGTCAAACTGGCGAGCTTGCCGGAGGTCGAATACAGGAACAGCAGCAACCAGGTGAAAGCGATCGTCAGCAAGAAGAACTTGATGACCGAACGCGCGCCGTCGCTGATGTCGCCGACCATCTTGGCGAATCCAATGACATGCAAGGTGTGGCCGTTCACCTCGTACTTGGCGCGCAGGGCTTCGAGCTGGCGGGCTACTTCCTGATAGTCGAGCTTGGTGCCAGCGACCTCGGGGACGAGATCCGCCCAGACCATCGCGCCTGACCAGTCTTTGGCCACCAGGCGACCAACGATGTTGGCTTTGACGATGTTGCTGCGAATGGTGGCGAAGTCCGTTTCGGTTGCACTATCGACGATGAACTCGGGCGGGATGACGTTGCCACCGGCAAAACCGTCTTCGACGACCTCCACAAAACGAACGTTGGGAGTAAACAGCGAGCGCACGCGTGCTCCGTCGACGCCCTGTATGCCCTTGACGTCCTCGGTCAGCCCTTCCAGCGCGCGGAAATAGTCGGCGTCGAACATGTCGCCGTCTTCGGCCAACAGCGCGATCAACACGCGATTCGCTCCGCCGAAATCGGCTTCGTAATCGATGAAGGTCTGCATGTATTCGTGTTGCAGCGGAATCTGTTTCTTGAAGCCCGCGTCAATCCGCAGTTGGCTGCCGAAATAGATCATCACCACGGTGATGATGGCGAAGATCGCCAGCACCAGCGGGCGAGCCCCAAAAATCATGTTCTCCAGAGCGCGGGTGATCGGTCCCGCCTCGTTGCCTGATCCGTGCGCCATGGTTATTCCCCTGCCTGCTGTTGCGATTGGAAGCGGCCAAGGCCCTTCTCACCACCGACGACGAAGGTTGCTGCACCCAGCGGCAGGACCGCGGCCAGCACCGGCGTCTCCTGTTCGCTGGTTGAAAAGGTGTGCGATGTGAATGCAGCACCTGGCTCGGCGCGCAACGCGACCGCACCACTGCCGCCCACCAGCACTGCGCCTCCGCTGGGCAACGCCGCGCCACCCATCAACGTCTGGTCGGTGCCGCTGTCCAGCTGCTTCCACGTCGAACCCAAGTCGGCGCTCTCGAACACATTGCCGCGCATGCCGAAGGCCACTACACGCTGATTGTCGTGCCCCAGCACTCCAAACATCGATCCTTCATAAGGAATTTTCACTCGCTCCCAGGTGACGCCGGCGTCGCGCGAACGAAAAGCCGCGCCGCGTTCACCAACAACGATCAAGGAACCATCACCTGTGCGCGCAATCCCGTTCAGATGGGGATCGGTTTCCTCGTCCAATTGCAAGTCTTCATCGGAGAAGTTCCAGTCGACTTCTTCGTCCTCCATGTCAGTCTCTTCGGCCACGGCAGCCGCCTCCGCAGGTGCCGCCTGACCACTCACACTGACGGGCTCCCAGGTCTGCCCGCCATTGCTGGTTCGCAGCATCAGGCTGTAGGCACCGACCGCCAGTCCGTTGTCGCCATCGATCATCACGATATCGAGCAGTGGCACGCCTTGCCGTGGATCGAATTCGGCATCGTCAGCCAACGGCTTCCATGGATCGCTGCGTTGCATGACCCAGGTCAACCCTCCGTCAGCACTGTGCAAAATCACGCCATCGTGACCCACGGCCCACACTTTGGCGCCGACCGCGGCAACGCCGGTCAGGGTGACACGGGTGGGAACACCGGCGACCTGGCGCCAATCGTTGCGCGACTCGGATACCAGGATATGACCGCGCTCACCCACCATCACCGCACGTTGATCGCTTTCGGTGACGTCCAGCATCAGCGAACTGGCGGCCACCTGCGGCAACACCTCGGCTTCACCCTCGACCGCAAACGCCGACGGCACCGTCAGCAAGCCTGTTAACGCCAACAGCGTGAGTCCTGTGCTTCCGATGGCTCGCAGTCTCATGGTGTGTCCCCCCATTTGCCGCCGCGAGTTTGCTCCGGCGACAGTGAAAAAAAAGGCCAGCCGCGCACTTTGCGCGGCTGGCCGCTGGTTCACTTGCTCATGTCGGTCAGCGTACGCCGCGTGTGCGGAGCGCCTGCGGCGAGAACGCGTCAGGCGTCGTCTGGAAGCCGAAGTCGTACATTTTCTCCGCGTTGTCTATACCGGTCGCGATATAACGACCGGACTGGAGGTCGTGGTGATTCTCCATCGTGCTCCAGAACACCGGCACTTCGTAGTAGTTGATCGACGGTGCTTCGGAGTAACGCCACATGCGTCCTTGGCCGTCATAGTGGTCGATCACCAGAATCTGCCAGCTGTCTTCATCGAGGTAGAAAGTACGGCGGGAATTGATGTGGCGCTTGCCCTTCTTCAGGGTCGCGTCAACCACCCATACCCGATGCAATTCGTAGCGCAGCAGGTCTGGATTGATGTGGCCAGGCTTGAGAATGTCGGAGACCTTGATCTTGTCGGAGTGCACCTTGTAGGAGTTGTACGGCATGTACATCTCTTTCTTGCCGACCAACTTCCAGTCGTAGCGGTCCATGGCCCCGTTGAACATGTCGGTCATGTCATTGGTACGCAGGGCATCCGACGCAGTGCCGGGATTGTCATAGGCAACGTTCGGCGCACGCCGGACGCGGCGTTGACCAGGGTTGTAGATCCACGCCTGTCGTGGCTGAGTCGTCTGATTCAGGGTCTCGTGTACCAGCAACACCTGGCCGGCCAGTCGGGCTGGGCTCTCAACGACTTGATAGAAGTAGATCAGGACGTTGTTGATGTCGGCGATGGTGTTGCCTGGCTTGTAGTACAGACCCAGCAACTCTTCGCGGATGCGGACCATGTTGTACTGGCCGGAAGCTGTCGGCGCCGCCTGGTTGGCCCACCGCGCAGCCGCAACGCCTTTGAACTTCAACTTGTGATTCCAGATGGCTTCGTAGCCATTGGACGGGATCGGAAACGGGATGCCCTCGGCAGCGTCCGTGACGCCATCACCGCCTGGAACCAGCTTTGCGGTCTTGGCGCTGCTCAGGGTGTAATCGTAGGTGCGCTGCGGAAACGAGGCGGAACGCCGAGTGGGATAAACGTTCATCGCAAACGTGGCGTACTTGGCGAACATGCCCTGTTGCCCGACCGTGAGTTGATCGGCGTATTGTTTGTAATTGGCCGGGGTAATCTTCAGCGCCACCGCATCACTGGCAAACGGATCCGGGTGGTGATCGCCGATCTTGAAACCGGCGGGTGGCGACGTGATACCTCCGGTCCACGCCGGGATGGTGCCCGCGGCATTGGCGGCTTTCTCGCCACCGACTGGCGTCAAATCCTTACCGAGTCTGGCGATCTGATCCGCTGGCGGAGCGGCTTGACTGGCTGTCGCCACCATCGCCATGGCGATGGTGGCGGCGATGGCGCTTAACTTCAAAGTGCGCATTGCGGTTATCTCCCTGCCTGCAAATCAGAACGAATACTTGACGGACAACGAAGCGAAATCACGATCGTAGATCTGGTTGAACGGCTTTCCACCGGTGAAGATGGTCCAGCTCAGATCGAACGCCCAGCGGTTGAGGTAAGTGGCCTCCGCGCCCAAGGTCGCTGACTTGCGACCTTCAAGGAAGTTGCCACCAGGACCCGGGGTGACGCCGTTGACGTCGTGGTTGAAGGCCAGTCGAGGCGAGACATTGAACGCGCCACCGAAGACATTGGTGTAATCGGCGCGGATCGCCAGCCGGTAGCCCCAGCTGAACGCTGTCGGGAAACCATCCGGGTCCTGGGTCTGCGGGTTGCGCAACGCCCCGCTGTCGATCGCGAAGCCACCACCGGTATCGGTGCCTTCACCTTCGTAGCGAAGCACAGACGGATCTGGCAGATCCCATACCTCGGTTCCGCCAATCTCGAGCACTGCGGCTACAGCCTCGGCACCGAGGAAATTGTTTGGGCCGAAAAGTTTGGTAAAGGTCTGCTGCAATTGGCTCACTTCATGACGCTCGAAGCCTTGCAGATACTGGCCAGGACCAAACTGACCCAACTGGCTGGAGAACCGCAAACCGGGCTGCGGCACCAAACCATTCAACGGCGTCAAACCCGCAAACAGAACTTCGACATCGTCGATTTGCAAGGGCTGGTTGTCGCGATACGTCAGCTCACCTTGCCACGCCACACCGTACGGCAGTGACGTGTTCCAGCTCATGCCGTAGAGGTTGATCCCTTCCGGATACTCAAGAAAATAGCGGCCGGAGGTCAACGCGCTGCTGGTGATCGTGGTTCCGGAAATGACCGGCACGCGGCTGTGGTATTTCAAGTAATAGAAGCCGAACTCGGTGTCGTTGAGTTCGGAGGCAAAGTAACGCATCGCCACGCCGTACTGCCCACTGTCCTTGGCATAACGCGTCGGTCCACGCGGAAATGAGGCGCCACAACCGGCGCCTACCAACGCCGCCGGCAAGCCGGTGTCACTGCGGGCGAAGCCAGCCGCGCCACTCAGACAGACGTCGGCGTACAGCGCGGGATTGTTGACTGGCTGCGGCACTGTGCCGAAGCCCAACATGACATAGGTGCCACCGGGTGAGGCAAAGTCGTTGGCGCTGAAATACGTGCCAGCGGCGTCGATCTCGATCTCTTCGAACTCGAGCAGATAGGTGGCCTCGATGGACAGATTCTCGGTCAGTCCGAACGAAGCGTACACCGCATCAAGCGGCAGGAAGGCTTCCTTCAGTTCGGCGCCCGCCACCCGCAACGCAGATAGATCGACCGCGTTGATGACGTTGATACCGCCTTGAATGAAGGTGCTCTCACCCCAGCTGATCACCTGCCGGCCAACGCGGACGTTGGCAGTGACCGACTCACCGATGCTGAAGTTATGGAACACGAACGCATCCAGCAAACGGAAGCGGCTGCCAATCAGATCCTTGGCTTCTTCGGTCAAATCGTCGCGATCATTGTTCTCGAAGTCGTAGAAATACGTGGCACGGGCAAATGCGCCTGAGTCACGGTAGTTCAGCGAGAGTTCGCTGGTGATCTTGAAGGCGCTGGATATCGCGTCGCCTTCATCGTACTTCTGATTGCCGTCATCACGATTGACGGAGAAGCGGCCGCGGGCGGCAATCTGCAGCGCTTGCGCTTCCAGGTAGCGACCCTGGCTTTGCAGAGCCGCAATCTGTGAAGCGAGCAGCGGATTGAAGACTGCTTTGCCAAGCAAGTCGTCGTCCTGATCCTGCATGCGTGTCGAATATCCATACGACACCGTGGTGTCGAGCGTTCCGGTCAACTCACCGGCGCTGATCTCGATGGCATTGGCAGCCGGAGCAAGCAGCACGGCAGCGACAGCCAGTGCCAGCGCGCTACGCCGACGGCCAAGCCCCAAGGTCGAGTATTTGCCGGACAACGGCCGGCGTGACATCTGAAGTGTGCGATTCATGGAGTGTCCTCGAGTCGGGGCTTATTGGGTACGGATGACCGAGGTGTCCTGCACCAGCACGGCGGCACCGCCGGAAGCCAGGAAGGACGCCATTTGGCCCTGCATTTCCAGCGTCGCCGGCAACGATGCAGCCGGACTCAACAATGAACCGTGGTCGCCGCGCGTGAAGCGGACGACACCGCGCACGCCGTTGGCGGACTGGGTGGTTGCGGTAATTGCGGTCAAGCCAAGCGCGCGGATCAACGGCTCAGTACCTGCCAGCGGCGCACCCGGCACACTGTTCGGGATCACCTGGTCGGGCAATGCGGCCGGGCTGCCACCGCCACCGACGACTTCGTGCAATACGATCGCGTCAGTCGCGGTCACGATGCCGTAATTGATCGGATCGGCCGAATCCAGCACCTGCTGAGCAGCACCCAGGAAGCGGTTGAAGTCAGGCGTGCCCGCAGTCAGACCCACCCCAGCGAGGCCAGCGCGAATCCGCGGACCGAACGTGGCCGAGCCATTCAACAGTTGGGCGATGCCGCCGCCTGGCACGGATAGCAGTCCGACATTGACGGTCGGCTCGAAGGCGAGGAAAGGAATGCCCACGATGGAACCAAGCGACTGACCGACGAAGGCAATGCGTGAGCCATCGATGTCGGGTGTGCCATTGCCATCGAGATCAAACCGCGGAGCAGTTGCCGCCAGCACAAACAAATCCGCTTGCGCTTGCCGCAGGTTGTCACGCGAAGTCAGCAGCGAGGAAAGATTGATGCTGTGCGTGCCAGACGCATCCGGAATCGTGTCAGGTCCCGCTGCGCCGCTGGTGTTGTTCACATAGTCGACGTTGAAGGTGCGCTCGACGACACCGGCTGCTGCCAGCGGCGCGGTCAACGGATTGGTTGAGCTGACGAAGAACGGAGCAGTTGTCGCAAAATCCGCGTTGCCGGGCGACACGCCATGCAGCGGCTGATCGATCGCCACCACCACAAAACCCTGTGCGGCCATGGTCGCCGAAATCGCCAGCATGTCGGTGCGGTTGCGGGTGACACCATGCTGGAAGATCACGATTGGCCAACCCGACAGCGGCCGGGTACGGCCGGAGTTGGCATTCGGCACCGTCATCAACACCGGCACCCGCACGGTGGCGTTGGCAACCGGGAACGGATTGGCGAAGGTGATGTTGGTGGACGCCGGGCTCAGGCCCAAGGTGCTGAACGGCGGCACGTAGGCACCCGGTGCCGCACGCCAGAAGCCAGTGAGCGGCCCGGTCGGATTGGCGGCGGTGGGCGGCTGCAGGTAATACGGCAGTGACAGGAAGCCGACGAAGATGTCGGCCACTGGCGGCAGGCCGGCGGCACTGGTGTTCAAGCCAGTGGGCACCACCAGATTGGGTTGCGGAGTGATCCGCGACTTGACGGCCTGCAGCACCGGCGTGATCGCTTGGGTGGTGGCTACCCACGAAACCACAACGCGGTCACGATTGATTCCAGCACCCGATGCGGCGGCCAGCTGCGCGTTGGTCAACCCGCGAAGTGGTTCGAGCGCGCACGCGGTTGCCGACGGCAGCAAGGGATCGGTGCTGACGCCGCCGGTGCACAGCGGGGCCGTGCGCTTGGACAGGAAGTAGGCCTGGTCGGCTGTCGCATCGTTGCCAAGGGTGTCGCGAATGCCGTCCGTGACCACGACCATGTAGGTCGTCAACTGCTTGAGCGGCTGGGTCGGCAGAATTGCTACGCCCTGCGAGGCAACGCCATTGGTATCGCGCGCATCAATGGTGGTGACGGCGGTCACGAACTCCGCAGTCGGTGCAAGCTCGCGCACGATGCGGGTAACCGCGCCGCCAGGCCCGGTGAGCGCCACTTCGAACATGCGAACAGAGGACCCTGCGACGACCGACGACGCCTCCGGTGTTGCCCCACCTTGAAACTGGAATGTCAGCGGCGCGACCGTGCTCCAGCCGTCCAGCGAACTGACGGCGACCAATGGGTCGCCAAAGTTGGCTGGGTTGGCCACCGGCGGATTCAAGGTGAGATCCGTAGTGCCGGACAAGAGCAAATTGTTCGGCAGCGGAATCTTTCCCGCTGTGGGATCGAAGCGCACGGTCAGCACGCCGGTGACTGGGCTGCCGTTAGCGTTGGTTGCGGCCGGTGTGGCTACCGCACGAGGGCTGTTGCTTGAGCTGCTGCACGCTGCGAGGAGCAGCGAGGACAGCGCCAGTGACAGGGTCAGTCGGGCCTGCATGAGCGTTTCCTTGAAGGCGAAATCGGGAAAGTTCTACGCCCGCATCATAGGTAGGCGATGCAAACGAATGCAACGTGAATTTAACGCGTGAGCACAATGATTTGCGTGTTGCGGTGCAGCATATGAAGCGCCAACGATACGCGCGCGAATGGTGGCTTGAGTACTGCTCAGGTTTTCCATGCGTCGAAGTCCGTCGGCTGCGCTGTGAAGTTGCGCGGTATCAGCCCGAGTTTCGACCAGCCCGACAGGTCGGACTGCTGGTTCTGCGCGGATCGATACAAGGTCGCGGCGATCGCGGCGATGCGATTTTCGCCACTGGCCAAGTGTCCAAGCAAAGAGATCGGCACGGGCAAGGGGATCCGTCTGGCGCCCGGCGCAAGTTCGTCCAGCAACTCGTCGACCATGCGGTCAAAAGGCAGACTTCTTGGACCGGGTAGAGGAATCGGCGGCGCGCAATCAGTCTTCGTGAAGGCGGACGCTTGCAGCGCAGCCGCGACATCATCGGCGTGCACGGGGCAACGCAAGCCGCGTCCCGCCGACGGCCAAGGCAACCATCGCCAGCGGCTTGCAAATCGCAATAGTGGCGACAAGCTCTTGTCCACGCCTGCGCCGTAGATCATTCCTGGCCGCAACAACTGCAGAGATACGCCTTGCGCGTCCAGAGTGTTCTGCAATCGCCGCTCGCTAGCCAACAAACTCTGCGCCAGATGGCGCTCGGCCGGGTTGGGCGAATCCCGTTTCCAGTGAATGCTGAGCGATGACAACGCGACCACTCGCCGTACCTGCGGATGCAGACTCAACTCGCAGGCTTCGGCGAGTGCATCCAGAGGGCCCGCGCTCACCAACACTGCCGCCGCTGGCAAGTCAACCAGCGGCGTATGCGGCAGTCCGCCGATCCGCCACTCAACGTTCGACCACGCTTGTGACCACGCCGGCGCTGGGGCGCGCGACAGCGCGATGACCTTGCGTCCGGATTCCTGCATTCGCCGCAGCATGAAGCGACCGACTGCTCCACTACCGCCGAGGATTTGGGCATCGAAAGCGAGGCGCGAGGATGGGCTGGGCGCGGCGTCCTGCATCACTGGAGCATAACCGCAACACCCGCCGACACGGCTGCCGCCGCTGCCGGCTCTACAGATTCAAACTCACATTCGGGGTGACACATTCACGCGCCTCGAAAGCTGAGCTTGCTGCGCTGCTTCCAGCTCCGGTAGCGCGGACCGAGGGAAGCGAAGTCGCGCGCAGCGCGCGAACTGGCCCCGTTGCGTCTGCCCAGCAAACGAAAGGCAACCCATCGATTTCGCTCCCTGCACACTCAGCAAAAATTGCAACTGCAAACCACGATCATTCCTCGCTGGCTATGTTGCTGGCTTGGGCAGACGCGCTGCCAGCAACAACAGCAGCGTGCCCAGCACGGCGGCAATCAACGAGCCGCTGAGGATACCCAATCGATACAAGGCGGCCAGATCTTCGCCGCTGTGCTCAAACGCCAGTGAGCCGATGAACAGACTCATGGTGAAGCCGATTCCACAGAGAAAAGTCAGGCCGACAAACTGCAACCGGTTCGCGCCGTCTGGCAACTTGGCAAAACCCAAGCCGATGACCATCAACGCCGCGAGCACGATGCCAACGGGCTTACCAATCACCAGGCCAGCCGCGATTCCCAACGGCACCGGTGCCAACAGAGCACCCAGGCCGAGCCCCGCCAGCGGCAGGCCCGCATTGGCAAACGCAAACAGCGGCAGGATTGCGTAGGCGACCCAGGGATGCAATGCATGCTCCAAGGTTTCCAAGGGCGTCACGCCGGGATCATTTCGATTGCCCATCGGGATGGTCATGCCGAGGGCGACACCCGCCAAGGTCGCGTGAACGCCCGACTTCAACACGGCCAGCCACATGATCGCGCCCACCACCAGATAGGGCATCAACTGGGTAACGCCGCGCCGATTCATTGCAATCAGAATCGCAAACATGCCGCCCGCAATCAGCAACGACGCCGACGACAACTGGCCGCTGTAATACAGCGCAATGATGACGATGGCGGCGAGGTCGTCGAGCACGGCGATCGCCGTCAACAACAGCTTGAGACTGGTCGGCACCCGCGAGCCCAGCAGGCTCAGCACACCCAGCGCAAAAGCGATGTCGGTGGCCGCTGGAATCGCCCATCCTGACATGGCGACTGGATCGCCCTGATTGATCCCGTAGTAGATCGCCGCGGGCACGATCACGCCGCCGGCTGCACAGAAAACCGGCAGTGCGATTTGCCGCCGATCCGAGAAGTGGCCGCTCACCACCTCGCGCTTCAACTCGAGGGCAACCAGCAAGAAAAACACCGCCATAAAGCCATCGTTGATCCACAGCAGCAAAGGCTTGTCGACACCCAGCGTTCCTACCGTGACTGTCATCGGCAGATCGAGAAAGCCGTGATAGACGTCAACCAGCGGGCTGTTGGCGAGCAAGATGGCAAGCAGCGCCGCAATGACCAGCAATATGCCGCCGGCCGATTCAAGTTCCAGAAACCGTTGTAGCGAGTCGCGCGCACGTTGCGCCGGGGGGCGATGCATATTGGGCACTCCACGTGGGAGAACAGGCGGCAGATAGCAGCCACGCGGGCCGCAAGGTTTTCACGCAATTGGAAGTGTGTTCAATCGTCAGTTGGTGCCGACAATCACGGCAAACAGGATGAACCCACCGATACACACCGAGGATAGCCCAATCAAATGCAAAAACTGCAAGGCGCGAGGCACAGATTGCTCAGCGAAGCGCCGATGCCAGCGCCAAGGTACGGCCAACAGAAGGATCGAAGTGACCACCAGGAGCCACCCGAACCCAACGAAAACCGGTGAAGGCCGCAGGGCAGGTGCGGCCAGCACAAACGCAGCCCCAAACCCGATTCGAATCACCATCTCCAGCAAGTGCAGCGTTGGTGAACTCGCGAATCCCAGCAGAAATCGACTCGCGGTCGTCGGAAGAGCGAGGCAAGCCACGCCCAAGCCGATCAGATAAACACCGAACAAGGCGACTACGGCCAATGCCGAGGTAGTCATCATGGAAATTCCGTTGCGAGCAACCAGCGGATAAGCGACCGAGGCTCAGAGCAACCGAAACGCCAATATCGCAACGAAAGTCGGCGGCAATGCCGCAGCCAACAGGCCGAGCGGACTGATGGTCTCGTCTTCGAAATGCCCCTTCAAGATGGTTGCGCCGGCGGGGTTGGGCGCGTTGGCGATGATGGTCAAGCCGCCGCCCGTCACTGCACCGGCCACCAAGGCGTACTGGAACTCGGGCGAAAGCCCTTCGACCAGGGAACCGAGATAGGTCAACGCAGCGTTGTCGGTAATCGCGGTCAGCGCGGTTGCGCCATAGAAAACAGCATCGCTGCTCATGCCAAGCAACAATGGCTCCAACCACCACTGCTGCATACCGCCCAGCACCACCAGTCCGGCGAGGAAAAACGCCACCAGCAGACCTTCGCGCAAGATCAACCGATCCTGATAGTGCTCATAGGACTGCACCACGCCCAAGAAAAACATAAACAGGCCCATGAAGATCGCCGGATGGTGGGCAAACACCACCACCCCCAGCAAGAAAAGCAGGTGGATGAAGGTCAAAACAACGGGCACTTGGTTGACCGCGACCGCAGGCTGCGCAGGGATGAGCGCACGCAGTTGACCGCGAAACATCCACGTGACAACGAGCGCATTGACGACCACGGCGATCGCCGCCTTCCATCCGAAGGTCGAGACCATGAACATCAGATCCCAATTCCACTTGGCTGCCACCATCAACACCGGCGGTGCAGCAAACGGGGTGAGCGTACCGCCGATGGAGATGTTGACGAAGAGCACGCCGAGTGTCGCGTACATGTGCCTGCGGGTGAGTCCGGCAGCGTAGTACCGGTCACGCAAGATCAACGCGGCCAGCGTCATTGCCGCAGGCTCGGTGATGAAGGAACCGAGCAGCGGCACGAACGACAGCGCAACAAAATAAAATGCAACGTTGTCATGTATCGGCAACAGCCGCGCGATCCACTTCACCAACCACTGCGCGCACTCAAGCACCGGACGCGTGCCGGCAATGACCATGATGGCGAAGACGAAAAGCGGCTCGGTAAAGTTTCGGGTATCGACGTAGTGGGTGGCTGTTTCCGTGCCCTCTAACGCCGCGATTGCGAGAATCAACACCAGCGCCCAGAAGCCGAACACCACTTCCACCTCGCCCAGCAAATGCCACAGACCGGCATGCGCAGGGCGGGCGTCGGCGAGACGTTCGAAAAATTTGGTGCTGAAGGTGTGAACCAGCGCCAGTCCAAACAGCGCCGCGGCGACCCACTGCAACGTGGTCGGATTCATCCCAATGCCTGCGGCGATTGATCGGACACCGAGGTGCAAGTCGCAAACGCTTGCCGGCACCCAGCGCGGAACCTGCCCGCCGCCGAAGTGTTGGCCTTGAATGGAGGCGCAAAGGCAAGCTCCGCAAAGGCGAGGATCAGCATCTCAGGCATGTGTTTCGATCTTCAACTGGGAGTGGATCGCTTTGGATGACGACCAACGCGAGGCTCGCGATTATGCCCGCTGGGTGTGAACGTGACTCACGCGCCAGCGGTCGCTCAGGCGCGAGCGCCCGGCGCCATTGGGTCCGCTCCCGCGTGACGGGTGGCAATGTCGACCACCATGGTTTGCCAAGCGTCGACGATGACGGAGCGCGCCGCGCGTAATGACGGGGTCAGCTCGGCAAGGCGCGGGCGCCCATCCAGCGTGCATTCCAGCGACGCCGCCAACAGACAGGCATGCGCTTCGACAAGGTGGCGAGCGGTTTCCGCAGCAAACACGGATGCGGTCGCCAGCGCGTCGATCAAGGCTGGGGTGTCTCGCGCAGACAGCAGGCCTGGTTGCGCGTGGGCATGCGCCAACACCATCGCCTGCAACAGAAACTCCAGGTCAACCAACCCGCCGACGCCCTGCTTGAGGTCGAACACATCAGCGCGCGAGCGATCCAGTTCGACACGCATGCGCGCACGCATCGCTGCCGTTGCGGCGCACACTTCGTCGCAGGCGCGTGGTCGCGCCAGCACCTCGGCGCGAACGGCCTCAAAGCGCACACCCAGCGTGGTGTCGCCAGCGACGAATCGCGCGCGCACCAAGGCCTGGTGTTCCCACGCCCAGGCCTCGCCAATCTGATACTCGGCAAACCGCCGCAGACTGCACAGCAACATGCCCTTGCTGCCGTCC
The DNA here is from genome assembly GCA_052390415.1 of Pseudomarimonas sp. Classification (GTDB taxonomy): domain Bacteria; phylum Pseudomonadota; class Gammaproteobacteria; order Xanthomonadales; family Xanthomonadaceae; genus JANNWF01. The sequence goes on from JBQTGY010000009.1 coordinate 15,442, forward strand.
GGGCGTAGCCGCAGGTCGGCTTCATACAATCGGCCGGCGGGTGTTTGCGTCGCGAGCAGGGCCAGCAGCTTCTGCACAACGCGCTGTTGGTAGCGGGTTGCCTCCAGCGGTCGAACACCATTGCTGTCAGCGATGCTGGCTTCGCTGTCGAACAGAAATACCAAGTCGAGATCCGAACCAAATCCCAACTCGGCACCACCGAGACTGCCGTAGCCGATGATGGCGATACCGGCATGCGCACCGGCCTCGACCAGCGCGCCATGGGCGCGTTGCAGGTCGGACAAGGCGGTCGTCAACAGCGCCTCCAGGATCACATCCGCCAGACCGGCCAGCTGGGTGGCGCTCTTGAGCGCCGATTGCCGCTCAAACAAGGCCTCGCGGGCAATTCGAAATGCCAGGCTCTGGCGCAGCTCGTTCAACGCGTTGAGACGCAGCTCGACATCGTCGGCTGGCAGCCCGGATGCGGCCCCTTGCCACGCCTCGCGCATCGCTTGCCGATCCACCAGCGCCTGCGCGGCACGACCATCGAGCAAGTCGTCCAGCAGCAACGGATGTTCGGCCAGGCGCTCGGCCAACAAGGCGCTGCGCGCCATCACATCGATGAGTCGCTCGCGTGCGGCCGGCTGCTCCTCCAGCAGCGCCAGATAACTGCTGCGGCCCAGTATTGCGTGCAGCAGGCGCAACAACCGATGCAGGGTCAGTGTTGGCTGGCGACTGCGCGCGGTTGCCGCCAGCAAGGGCGGCAACAGACGATCCAGACGCGCGCGGCCACGGGCTGACAATGCACGCACGCCGCTGGCGCTGACAAAGCTGCGCAGCACAGTGTGTACGGCAGACGCATCGGCCATTCCGGCGGACGCCAAGGCACTGCCATCCGCATCGCTTTCAATCTGACGCCAGTACTGTTCGAAGGCAACGTTTTCGCCGACCTCGACCTGCGCGCGAGCTTCAAACACACGCGCAAACTCTTCGCTGACCACATCCCGCTGTTTCTGCAAATCGAGACTCAGCGCGTCCCAATCTGCATAACCGAGTCCAAGTGCCAGGCGCTCGCGGCTCAACGGATCATCCGGCAGGCTGTGGACCTGCTCGTCCCGCATCATCTGCAAGCGATTTTCCAGCCGCCGCAAGAAGCAATAAGCGACCCGCAATCGCTGGGCACTCGCCGCTTCGATGTGACCCGCGGATTCCACAGCGGCCAGGGCTGGCAATAATCCACGCGCACGCAATGCCACCTCGCGACCGCCGCGGATCAGTTGCTGCAACTGCACCACAAACTCGATCTCACGAATTCCACCCGGCCCCAGTTTGAGATGCTCGGCCAAGTCGCGACGCTGCACGTCGGCCTCGATCATCGCCTTCATCTCGCGCAGGCCGGCGAAGGCGGTGAAGTCGAGATAGCGGCGATACACGAACGGCCGCAAGGTGGTGAGCAACTGTTCGCCGGCAGCGATGTCACCGGCAATCGGACGCGCCTTGACCCAGGCATAACGCTCCCAGTCACGGCCTTCGCGCTGGAAGTAGTGCTCCATCGCAGTGAACGACAGCGCCAAGCGGCCAGCGCTGCCAAACGGCCGCAAGCGCATATCGACACGAAAGCCAAAGCCTTCGGCAGTGGTGTCACCCAGCAATGCGATCAGCTTCTGACCTGCGCGCAGAAACCAGGTCTCGTTATCCAGCGGTCGCGCGCCGTCGCTGCTGCCCGATTGGCGGTACGCAAACACCAGATCGATATCGGAACTGAAATTGAGTTCACCGCCGCCGAGTTTGCCCAGCGCGAACACGACCAGTCGTTGCGGCCGGCCTTCGCCATCGCGCGGCTGACCGTGGCGCGCGATCAGCAGTGACTCGATCGCCGCCAACGCCACTTCCGTGCAGTGATCGGCGAGGCGTGTGCTTTCCGCCAACGTCGCTTCCAGACTCGCCTCGGCGCACAGATCGCGCGCGATCAAGCGCAGGCTGCAGAGATGGCGATAGCGCCGCAACAGGTCCGGCCAATCGGCTTCCCGATCCGCCGGCAACTCAAGCGTTGGCATGGTTTCGGAGGCAAGTTCGGCGGCCCACAACGGCTGTCGGCGCAAGCGCTCAAACGCGTAGTCGGACGCCAACAACACCGGCACGAGCCGAGCGATCAGGTCTTCCGCAACGCCGGCCTCACGCAGGACTTCGCGCCGCTTTCTCAACAACTCGGCAAGCGGTGGCGAGGGCAGCGACATCCGCGGATTGTGGCACGCGTTTCTGCTCCGATCAGATCGCGGCGCACGCATCGATCACAAAAAGAAAACCCGCCTCAGTTGCCTGAAGCGGGCTTCTCCCTCCCCACATCGGTGGCCTCCAGTCTGGCTGGCGCCGCAGTGCGCGAATCCTAACCGGAGTGGCGGTCAAAGATCACGCTGCGCTACAGCACCATCCAGGTGGCGAGCCCCAGAAAGATGCCCATGCTGAAAACGTCGGTGCCGGTGGTCAGCAGGATCGATGATGCGGTCGCCGGATCCGCGCCGAGGCGTTTCAGCATCACCGGAATCAGACATCCCGAAATGCCCGAGAGCAGACAACTGATGGTCATCGCCAGCAACACGGCAAGCGCCAACAAGCCGGGACTGGAGGCGCCTTGCGCCTGTGCCACGTAGTACATGGCGGCACCTGCCAAGGCACCCGTGATGCTGCCGTTCACCAGCCCCATCCAGCCCTCTTTGACGGCCAAACGAACTAGCGAAGTGCGATTCAATTCGCCCAAAGTCATGCCGCGAATGGTGACCGCGAGCGCCTGCGCACCGAGGTTGCCTGCCTGTCCAGCCAACACCGGCAAGAAAATCGCCAACACCACGATTTGATCCAGCGTCGCCTCAAAAAAACCGACCACGCCGGCAGCAATGAACACCGTCAGCAGATTGATCTGCAACCAGGGATGGCGATAACGCAGACAGCGTTGCCATGGTGTCGACAATCGCTCTTCTTTCTCGACGCCGACCATGCTGCCGGCCTGTGCCGAGATGTCGAAGGCCTGCTGTTCGAACAGGACTTGTCCGCGCACCTGTCCCACCAGAACGCCATCGGCCTCGCACACCGGGTATACCGGAAAGTGGCGAGTGACGACGTCGCGCATCGCTTCAACCATGGTTTGCTGCGGACGCAGGAAAAACGGATTGAGCAACATCACGTCGTCCAGCCTGGCGGTACGCGCGGCGTACAGTAGCTCGCGAAAAGCCACTACGCCGAGCAGGCGATCCTTGGCGTCAACCACAAACAGATACACCACCATGCGTCGGGCAACGATGCTGCGCAGCTCTTCAATCGCATCGTGGACGGTGGTACCGCTGAGAAATACCGCCGGTGGTTCTTCCAGCAAGCGTCCAACACTGCCTTCCGGGTAACGCTGGGCATCGCCCCAATCGGTGCCTGCCGGAGCCACTGCAATGATCTGTTCGCGCAGCTCGGGCGGCATCGCCGCGAGAATGCTGGCAGCGCGCCCCACCGGCATCTCTGCAAGGGCCGCAGCGGCCGAGACCGGATCCAACTTGCGTAAGCGATCAGTGGCGCCCAGCGAGTCAAGGTTGGATAGCGTGATCGGAGCCTTGGCCATAAATCGCTTCTCGCCCGCCACCGGTTGTGACGGGCTAGCCTAGCCGAGACATCGCCATTTCCCAATAGGGAATTGCGAGTCAGAGCGTCGACGTCGGCATCGCTGCCGACGTCAGCGTCTCACGTGGTGCTAGTTGCCGAACCCGTTGGCGAAGATCTCAGGCACGGCCACCTCGAAGGTTGCAGTGACGGTGCAGTTCGTCGTCACCGCCGCCGTGGTGTAACGCGTGCCCGCCAAGGTGCCGCCACACCCGGTGACACTGGTAAGGCGTGACTGGCCGGTGGGCGTGAAGGTGAACGGCAGCAGAGTCTGGCCGGCAACGGCCTGCGGCACAGCCGGCGCCACGGTTCCTGTGCCTGCTCCCTGCGTGGCCGAGGTCACCGTGAACTGCGCGCAATCGGCCGGCACGTCAAACGCTTCGACCTGATCCGAGCGGCTGGTATTCAAGCCGCTGGTGGCCGACAAGCCCATGCCGCGGCGACCGAAAGCGCGCCAGATGGTGCAACGCTCGGCTGCCGCGTTATTGGCGACGTCGGCGGCGATGATGGCGTCACGCGCCTGCACCATGGTGGGCCTGCAAGGTTGCAGCTTCATGCCATCCAGCACCAGTTGGAACGCGATGTTGTTGCCGCCGTTACCGGTCACGCGATCAGGATCGAAACCCCGCGTCTGGATCAGGTCGCAGGTCATGTCCCAGATGGTGGTCGCCCACACCGAACCCACGCCATGCGGAACGCTTTGCGCGGGATCTGCCACGTCTCGGAAGGTGAACGGATTGATCGCCCGGTTGGTCGAGTACGGGAAACGGCGAATGCCCGGTCCGGTGGGCGCCTGGAACGACGCGTAGGTGCCGGTGCCGCGCGGCGCAGCACAATCGGTGCCGTTCAAGGTCATCATCAATCCGATGTAGTCCGACCAGCCTTCGCCGCCCTGCTCTTCGTTGTTCAAGCAGGTGGCTTGTGATGGTCCACCGGTCAGGCGGTTGGAAACGCCATGGCCGTATTCGTGCGCAATGATGCCGGCATCGAAGTCGCTGTCACGATCTGCGCCCACCGAGGTGGGTGGCAGCAAACTGCCAGCACCGGGGCCGTTGGCGAGCGCGGCCGACAACACATTGCCGTTGTTCTCGCTGATGAGGGTGACTGGAATGGTCACTTGCCCACCGTCAGCGCCGGCACCTGGGCTGAGCAAGGTGTCGCCACCTTGGTTGTTGAACAGCACCACGCCAGTGGCACCGGCCTGTTGCGCGCGCAGTGCCTTGCTGCCGAATTCGCAGGTGCCGCGGCGGATGACCGCAATATTTCCCGCAATCTGTGCAGCATTGATCAGCGGCAGACAGGCTTCGCGACCACCATTGGGTCCGCCGTCGTTGACCTGCACGAAGTTGCCGGGAAATGGCGCATTGACTGGGGCACCGAAGCCGGCGCGGAACGCCTCATACGTGGCTTGATAAGGCGCGGTCACCTGTACACCCATTGGCCCCAGCCAACGGAACATCTGCATGCGCGGCGCGCCGCCATCCGCCGGTGTACCGAAGTTGGCGTTGTTGGTATTGGGAGTCGGCAACTCGGTGCCGTCCAGGGCATCCGCATTGACGCCATCGTTGCCAAGGCCGCCGCGGGCAAAATTGTTGACCTGAAAATTGCCGGCTGGCTCGTCGAAACCGTAGGCCCAGAGCACGTCGTGCAGGATGTTGTTCCAGTAGAACAGGTTGACCAAGGCGGCTGGTGTGTTGCCCATCGCCGGCATGTTGTTGCCGGTGCTTGGCTGGGCATTGGGATCGAACACGTGAGCGAAGGTCAGCGTAGTGCCGTTGACGGTCGCGGGTGCGCGAAAGTTGGAGGCCGAATTGGTCGACATCAGGTCCGCCCGCGCCACCACGTTGTTGCCCGATGTGTCCGCAAACTCAAAGCCTGTCGAACCCAAGGCACGCGAGTCTTGCCAACCGCGCGGCGATGCATCGGCGCGGTGCGGATCGACCACGTTCGCAAATGCGGCGCCGGGATGGGTGGGGCTCTCAAACGGAAACGGTACTACGCGATAGCTGGCGCTATAACCCAGCGTTTCGCCCTTGGGCCGCGCCTGCGTCTGATCGCTGTGGGCGACGTAACTGGCGATATCGACCAGGTCGCCCGTTTCGGCGTCGATCCGCATTTCGCCAAAGAAGCTTTCACCGGCCATGCGGTCGATGACCAGATTCCAGGTCAAACGCAACTTGTCGTCGACTTTGACGTACAGCAACGAGGCGGGAATCTCGGCGGCCGACAAGGCGGCGCTGGAGTAGATCGTGTGGCGCTCCGCCCCACCCTTGCCACCGACGACCTGCGGCGCTGCCGGCAACCGGATATTGAGATAGCCCGCTGCCACCGACAGAGCAACATCGGCACCCAAGGCCGGAATGGGGCTGTTGGCGCGTGCTTTGGCGGCAGCAACAAAGGTATCGGCGAGACTCAGAATGCCGCCATCCGCGCGTACGTTGATGGTACTGACCGCGCCATCGACGGGAATGCCATCAATCGTCTGTTGCAGATACACGTGGGTCAGACCGTTGTGTTTGGTGAACACCGAGTCGCTCAATCGATGCTCGATGTCGAGACTGCTCAGTCCGTAGTCTGCGGCGTGCTCACGATAGTAGCGTTGTGCGATCTCGACTGGTTGCCCCGCCTGTGCCGGGGCCAGATTCAAGGCCGGCTCGGCGGCAAACAGCGAGGTCGAAATCGCGAGCGCAAGCAGGCTTGCGGCACAACGAATGGGCATCGAACGAGTCATCAGAAAGGTTCCGCGTCTGGAAAGTGCGGCGAACCTTAGCAGAGAGTGAATTGCTGCGCGTCAATACGGGGGCGAATGCGTCGGCCAGTGCGGTAGCGCGGATGCAGCACCGTGGTTTCCGGGAAGCGTGTATCGAGGACCTCTCCGGATTCCGCCGTGCTGCATCCGAGTAACGCAATGACTGCCTTTAGGAATTCGAAGGACGGTCGTCAGGATCAAACCGAGCCGAATCGTATCGCGGTGCCGCAACACTTGGCTCACGCGCCAAAAAAAGCACAGTGAACGCACCGACAGCCGGCACCAAGATGGCGAGCGCAGACTGGGCGAGCAGCTGGCGCGCCGAGTAACTGCCAGAGCGCACAGAATCTCGGAGCACAACAGCGCAAAAAACCAAGTGCGCGAGAGTGACCCCGAAAATTGCCCAGCCAACCGTTGTCATTCGCGTTAGCTCGGCTTGTCGACGCCACGCCGCGGCACCCGCGGGCTTTCGCCCAGCAACGCCGCCAAACGTTCGCCGATCTGCGCCAAGGTCTGCCGTTGTTCGCTGCTGTGGGTGGCGCTTTGTTGAATGCTGGTCGCCAGCGGTTTGAAGCCCAGCTCCAATGCATTGCGCAAGCCGCCGAGGAACATCGCACTCTCGGACGCACTGTCGCGGCTGAAGGTGCGTGCCAAGGTTTGTTCTGACAACAGGCGTTCGAGCAACTCCTGCAAGGTTGCCCAAGGTGCGGCGGTCAGTGGGTCCGGTCTGTTGGCGGCGGATTCGGCATTGGCTGCCGCCGCTGCAGCGGCACTCGCTTCGGCCTGCGCACGCAGCGATTGCACACCCTCCACCAGATCACGCAACTGCGCGACAACACGGCTACCGGTATCCGCGTCGGCACCACCGATGGACTTGTTACGCACGAAATCGCGTTTGATCTGCGTCCAGCGCGCGCTTTGTTCGGCGTTCAGGCTGCCACGCAGTTCACCCAGCTTGAGCAGGTTTTCTTCGGCACCGGTGGTCAGCAACTGCGATTCGCCGATGTAGTGGTCGTGCAGCAACTGCGATAGCTCGGCGGCGTTCATGACCGCGGTCATTTTCTCCGCCAATTTGTTCATGTTGCGATAGCTGCCTTGCAGCTTGAACGGCGGCTCAGTGCGATAAGCGTCGGCCTGGGCGGCGCTGGCGATGTACTGCTGATTGACCCGGAACACCACATCGCGCGCTTCGATCAATCGTTGCAGCACGGCGACGATCTCATTGATCTCGGCGCCGCCATAGCTATGACTCAGGCTGTTGGCGCTGAAGTCCTTGCCCTGCGCCTTGTCGACCAATCGATACAAGTCGGCCATGTCGCGGGTGGCCAGCGGTGCCAGCAGGGCGTTCGAAGTCATCGCGTTTTCGACGTAGCTGAGCAGGAACGCGTCCTGCATGCCACCCAGCGTATCGCCCAGGTTGTAGACATCGGCGCGGTTGGCCAGCATGTCCGGAATGCGGAACACATCACCGGATTCGGTGTAGGGATTACCCGCCATCACCACGCAGAATTTCTTGCCGCGCATGTCGTAGGTTTGCGTGCGCCCACGCCAGACACCTTCGATGCGGCGCGTGCCATCGCACAGCGAAATGAACTTCTGCAGGAACTCCGGATTGGTGTGCTGGATGTCATCGACATACAGCATCACGTTGTTGCCCATCTCCAGCGCCAGGTTGAGCTTTTCCAGCTCCTGTCTGGAGGTCGCGTCCGGTGCTTGTTCGGGGTCAAGTGATCGCACCTCGTGGCCAAGCGCGGGACCGTTGATCTTCATGAAGATCAGGCCCAGCCGATGGGCGATGTATTCCATCAAAGTGGTCTTGCCGTAACCAGGCGGCGAGATCAGCATCAACAGACCCATCAGGTCAGACCGCCGACCTTCGCCGACCGTGCCCATTTGTTTGGCGAGGTTGTCGCCAATGATGCCCAAATAAACGTCGTTGATGAGTTTGTTGCGGACGAACGAACTCAAGGGGCGTGGCTTGAATTCGGCGATCCGCAACGCGTGCCGCGCTTCTTCCAGCACCGTGTGGCGCAGCGCCTGAAAGCGCCGCAGTTCGGGCAGGAAGACGTGGCTGTGGTGGTGCAGACGTTGTTTGAATTCATCGACACCGAAGGCCAATACGCCGTCGGTGATGCGTGCATGCTGGCCCAGCAAGCCGCTCACCCGCAGCCGCAAGTCCACTTCGCTGATCCGCGACGACACGCTCTGCCCGACCAGCAGCATCGCTGCCGCCTCAGCCAGATACGGGGCAAGTTCAGCGCCGCTGGTGGTGGCTGCCGGGCTGCCGAGCAAGGCACGCAACCATTGTGTCAGCAGCGCAGCTCGCGCACCCAGCCGACTGCCCAGTTGTTCCAGCGTGGCCTGCAACGCGTCCCAACGGTGACCCGCAGTCAATTCCTTGCGCAACTGGGTGGCCAGATCACGTGCGTACTTGCTGAACACGAATTGCGGATGTTCGGCGGACAATTCGTCGAGCAGATACGCCGCGGCCGCAGATGCCTGCGGTTGCCAGTCAAGCAGTTGCTCGGATTCGGCGAATGCAAGCAGCCGCTCACCGATTTCCTGCGCCAACGCGGTCTGGCCCGCGTCGGAGGCAAACAGCTCACGCATCTGTCGCGCCTGCCGCGCCCGCTGTGGCCATAGCGCCACGTCGCTGCTGGTTTGCAGTTGCGACCAGGCGACCACGGCCAGTGCGCGCGCTTCGGGCACATGCACCAGCGTGGCGGCGCTTTCCTGCACGGGCAGCCAGGCGCTCAGGATCAGCCCCGCATCGTGATCGTGGATGCCCTTTTCATAGCCTTCGCGATAACGCGGCGCGGCAAATTCGCGCAGCGTGCGCGACAGGGTTTCCGGCTCGCCCAGTTGATGGCGCAGGGACTCGAGGGTCAGTCCGTCGCGACCCGCAGTGGCGGCTTCGAATACTGCTGCGGCCAGAAATTCGCCGCGATACAGCTGCTCGGATTCGGACTCCAGACTCAGCGACCAGTACGGCTTGAGTGCATCCAGCTCAGGATTGGCGAGAGGCTCGAAGTAGCCGGTGCCGGTCAGATGCAGACACAGATGGTGATCGCGCGGAATCAGGGTGAGATCGAGTTCCTGCGTATTGACGCTGAAGCGGTGCCGCGGCCCCAGCTTGATGACCGTGCCGTCGCCTTCGAACAGCTCGGTCTTGTCGCGCAACGAACGCACTGCCTGATCGCGCGCACCCTTCAGTCGTGCCTCAACGCCCTCGGCCTTGACGCTGTCGTGCAAGCTGCGCAAACGCCCGATCAATTCGCGCAATTTCAGGATCAGCGGGTCGCCGGCGAAGAATGCATTCAGCTCATCGATGCTGGTCAGCCGCGCCGTGCGCCGACCCAAGCCATCGAGAATACGCAGCGCGGCGTCCTGCACGCCTTGCGCCTTGCGCTGGCGCTCGTCCAGCAAGGTCTGCTTGTGCGCCTCGAATGCTTCCAGCGCCTCTTCGCGTTTGCCTTGGATGTCGTTGAGGAACTGTTCGTGTTCGCCGAATTGGCTTTCCAGCGTTTCCAGCTGCACCAGGATGCGCGCCAGTTGTTCGTCGCAACGCTCCGGATCGCTGGCCAGCCCCAGTGCGCTGGTCAGGCTTTGTCCGAACAAACTGAACTGCGCGGCAAACTGCGCCACGGCTTCGGTGGAACCCAACGCCTTGCGTCGTTGCTCGCCGCGCGCGCGCGCTTGATTGAGCCGCGCATACAACTCGGAGATGGCTTCCACGATGGCGGTGCGCTGCGCCGCGTCGTCGATCTGCAAGCCGGCCATCAGTGCCGACAGCATGTCCAGGTTGGCAGCCATCTCGGTCAACGCCGCCAATGGCACTGCCAGCTGACTTACACCCGGCGCGGCTTGCGCCTGCGCATCCAGCGCGCGCAATTGCACGTTCAGCGGTTGCAGGGCTTGTGCGCCTGCGAGATAGGTCGCGGTCGCCGCAGATACTTGTGCGTGCGCGGTCTGCACGCCGACTTCCAGCGCGTCAATGGCCGCCACGTCGATATAACGATAATCGCGGATGGTCAGCAGGTGGCCGCGCTGAGCGGCCAAGCCGTTGAGCGCATCGACATATTCCTCGATGCGTTCGAAGCGGTCAGGGTGGGCACGATCAAGCAGGTGCTTTTGCCGCGTCTGTGCTTCCGCCAATGCGCGCGCCGATTGCCGACGAATACTCTCGACCTTTTCGAACTCGTCCAGCACCGCTTCGCCGCTGGCGGCAATTTCGCGCAACAACGGAGCCACTTCGGCGCAGTTGGCATCGGCCAGCCAATGATGCAGATCGAACAGCCGGCGCGCGCTGTGGGCGAGCTTTTCATAGCGCTGCATCGACACCTGTTCGGCGTCGATCTCACGACTCAGCAGCAGCAAATCAGAAATGCCACGCACCAGTTCGGCATTGCCGATCTTGCCCATGAAACTGGTGCCGGTCGGACGACTGGCCGCGAACACTTCGCTGTAGAACGGCGTCTGCCAGACCTGCATCGGATGCACACGGGTGGGCTCGTCGCTCTCGGCGGAAAAGATCACCATCCGTCCGTCTTCGTGGCGCGAATAGCCATGCCCAAAAATGGGTGACTGCAAGCGACGCTCGATCAGGTTGTAGGTGAACAGCGCGCAGCGGCCTTCGATTTCCTCGTAGAACACGTACAGCACATCTTCGCCGTTGGGCGAGCGCGACATGCGTTTGAAGCGCATGCCATCCATCGGCCGCTCAAAGGTCTTGTACTCGCCGTTCTGCAACAGATAACCACCCGGAAACACGATGCCGTGGTCTTCCGGCAACTGCACGCAGGCCTGGCCGATGGCGTCAATCCGCAGCACGCTGCGGGTCAGGGTATTGAAGGCCAGATAACGCCACTGCTCTTCGCGATACGGCTGGATGCGCAGCAACACCAGACTGCCGACCTGGGCGTAGTCGACGGTGGCGTCGTCCAGCGACTGGGTCTGATCATTGACCGGCTCGCGGTAGATGCCGAGCCCGTCTTCGGTGTTGTTCTCGACCTTGATGGTGAGGTCGCCGCCGATGGTCTCGACGAATACCTGATCGAGGATGTTCAGGTGCGGATAACGGCCCTCGATAACGTTTTCACGGGTGGCGCGCGTCCACTCGAAGTCATACGCCGGTGGCAAAGCGATGTCGCGCTCGCCACGGTTGTCGATGTAACGCACCGCACCATCGGGCGCGATGCTCCAGCGAAACACGCGCAGATCGCTGACCTTGTCTCCGATCTGGAACGCCGCGAGCAGGGCATCGTCGCGACGCACCAGTTGCAGCAGGCGGGTGTTCTTGTAGTACGCATACAGCTCGCGAAAATCCTGAGCGAAGCTGTCGGCGGTCAGGAAACTGCCAGCCAATGGAACCGGCTCGACATCGTAACCATCGGCCCCATCGATCAGACGATACAGCGCAAACACATCCTCGATCGCGGTCTCGCGTTTGAGTCCGATGAACACGTTGTAGCCGAACAAGAGACAGTCGCCGACCTGAACCAGATCGCGCGGCACGCAGTTGTTTTCGGTACGCACCCGCAAGCGACCAATAGCTGCCATCTGACTGCTGCCGAACTCGGCGAGGCGCTGCGTATTGAGCTGCTCAGCAATGCCACGCAGCCGACCGCCCTGCTCGATCAGGCGCTTGCGCAGGACCTCATAGGCGCCGCCTTCGGCGACGGCTTGGTCGGTGCTGGAGGGTTCGATGGTGGTCATGGGTTTCTGGTTGGTTTCGTTCGGCTTATTTCGAGTCCGCGCGGGGTCGTACCCTCACCCCAACCCCTCTCCCGGAGGGAGAGGGGCTCCACAGCGGGAGCGGAAAGCGGGGAGCGACGCCTGCCCTTAGCCCCTCTCCCTCCGGGAGAGGGGTTGGGGTGAGGGTACGACCCGCCACAAAGTCTAATCAGCCCTCATCCGCCCCCGCTTCCTTGCCCTTGGGCCCCAAAAACTTGGCCAACAAGTCCTGCACCACCGGACTCTTGCTGGCCACGCCCTCAATCGCCTTGCCCACCGACAACGCCTTGGCAAACGACTCGAAAAACTCCCCACTGCCACCAACGATGTCGACCTTCGCTTTCGACAGCGCAGCAGCCAGCACGTCGGCCTGTTCGCGAGCGATGTCCTTGTTGGCCGCAATCCCCGCCATCGCTTGCTCGAAGCTCTTTTCCAACTGCATGCGGAATTCTTCGTGGGCGCGCGCGCCATCCGAGAGCGCATCCAGCGAGGCGAACTTCTTCGCCAGGCCCTCGGCTTCAGACTCGAGCTTCTGCAGCAGCACACTGGCCTCGGCCTGACCGATTTCGCGGGTCGCAACTGCCTTGGCCCCGGCCAATTGCTGATCGCCGCGTGCCTGCGCGCCGAGCTTCTCTTCCAGCACCTTGGCTTCGGCCAAACCTTGTTTCTGATTGGCCTCGGCTTGCGCTTCGATCACTCGCGCATGCGCAAAGCCCTGTTCCTGTTCGCCTCGCGCCTGCGCGATGAGCTTTTCCGCTGCGACCTTGGCCTCGGCCAGACCTTCCTTTTCCATCGCCGCTGCGGTCACTTCGCGCACCCGCGCATCGGCAAGACCCGGCGCGGCACGCTCGGCTTCAATGCCTTCCGCCAGCTTCTTCTTCGCATCGGCCTGCTTGCCGGCGGCTTCCAACTGCGCTTGCGCGGTGACCGTCAACTCGGTCGCCTTGTGCTTTGAACGCGTCTCGTCGGCTTCGGCTTGTTTGACCTGACGGACCAGGTCTTCTTCCGCGGCGGCTTGCGCATTCAGGATCGCGACCTGCTTGTTGCGGTCGGCCTCGGAAACCTCACGCACTTCCTTGATGCGCTCCTCTTCCTGCGCCACGGTCTTCTCGACCGAGATGCGGTCGCGGATCACGTTGGCGATTTCCTTGCGCTGCACTTCCAGCGCCTTCTCTTTCTCGATCTGTTGCAGCTCGACCTCGCGCTCGCGCGAGACGATTTCCAGCGCTTTGGCACGCGCCACTTTTTCGATCTCGATGACCACCGCGCGCTGCCGATTCTGCTGCGCCACTTCCACTTCGCGCTGATGATTCTGCTCGCGAATATCCAGCGTCTCCTGCACCAGGATGCGCGCCTGCTCGGACTTCAGTCGCTCTTCTTCCTGCACCTTCAAGGTCTCCGCCGATTCGCGCGCGCGGATGGTCGCGATCTCGCGCTGCTGCTTGGCTTCGGCGTCAGACTGTTGCCGCGCCAATGCCAGCATGGCTTCCTTGGTTTCGACGTTTTTCTTGGTGATCGCCAACTCTTCGTTGCGCTCGAGTTCGTTGGTGATGACGTTCTGCTTGGCAGTGAGCTCGGTGATCTTGCGGATGCCTTCGGCGTCGAGGATGTTGTGCGGATCCAAAGATGACTTGGGCGTCTGCTCCAGGTAGTCAATCGCAACGTCTTCCAACACGTAGCCGTTCAGGTCATTGCCGATCACTTCGACGATGCGGTCGCGAAATTCCTGCCGGTTCTCGAACAGATTGACGAAGTCGATTTTCTTGCCGACCGTCTTCAAGGCTTCGGAGAATTTGGCGTTGAACAGCTCATTCACCGCCGAACGCTCCGACGCGCGATCCACACCGATGGCCTTGGCCACCTTGAGCACATCCTGCTGGGTTTCATTCACCCGCAGGTAAAACGCGACGGTGATGTCGGCGCGCATGTTGTCCTTGCAGATCAAACCATCCTTGCCACGCCGATCCACTTCCAGCGTGATCAAGGAGATCTTCATGAACTCTTTCTTGTAGACCACCGGCCAGACCAGCGCGCCTGTGAAGTGCACTTTGGGCGACTGCGACATATCGTTGACGATCAGCGCGGTGCCCTGCGGGACTTTGATATAGAAGGCCTTGAACATCGCGAACAGGCCGAAAATGATGAAGACGAGCGCGGCGATGATGGTGAGCGCGGGAAGTATTAAGGCGGCGAGGTAATCCATCGCAGGACTCCAGAGTTAAGTTTGGAAGCGCTATTGAAATGCGGACTCAGCGGCCCAGCCTCAGGCCGAACTACCTTCGGAAATGACACGGTAAGCGTTTTGCGCGTCGAGATATTCGACCAGAACCACGCGGTCGCCACGCTTGAACTGTCCCGGCTCGGCGCGCACCTGCAGGATCAGGCCGGCACCGCCGTTGTCCACATCGGCCGTACCCTGTTGCAGTGTCACTTCGGGACTACGCACGCGGGCCACTTCGCCCAGCAATGACACGCTGTCAACCGGCTTCATCTTCGCGAACAAGCCGCGAAATGGTCGGAGAAGGACGCCGCTGACTGGAAGGGCTAGGACGGGCGCAATCACCACAACGACGCCACCCAACGCGAAGCGAAGCACGTCCCAAGGCAGGTGATGAAGCAGAAAAAAGCTCGCAAAGTAGCTGATCAACCAAGCGAGCATGGTGACCACACTGAGTATCAAGGTGAGCGGCATGTCGTCGAAGCCGAACTTCATCAACAGCCCCGCAAAGCCACCAAACTCCATCCCTTCAGCACCTGGCCCATGCCCAATATGGATGTGGAAGATGTCGAGATCGACCAACCCGACCATGGCCAGCAACCAATAGAACATCGCCACACCCAGCAACACGCTGAAGATCACGGTGGGAAATGACAGCGCGATACTCAGAAACAGGTCCATCGGCGGCATCCTCCTTGGGATGCGGGGCTAGCGGTGGGGCGTGGTGAGCGGGCGTTGTGTTTGGCTGACGGGTGGAGTTGACGGCTGTGACATGGAACTTGGAACTTGGAACTTGGAACTTGGAACTTGGGATCTTGGATTTTGGATTTTGGATTCTGGGCGGCATCGCTCATGGAGGGCGCCGCTCCTGCGGCGCTGCTTTTTGCTTATCACCCCTGCAAAAGCAGCCGCGCAGGAGCGCGGCCCTCCTTTGTTCGGCTTGCAGTCTTCGCTGCCGAGTCCCGAATCCCTAATCCCGACCTCACAACTCCATCCGCCACCCCAGATTCCAATACGCCTGCTCAGTATCGTCCAATCCAAACAGGCGGCGATAACTCACGAAGGCCGATTGGCCTTGGGTAAATTGCATCGCAAGTGAGAACGCGGCTTCGCCGTAGCGAGAGTCGACGGTCGAGGTTGGCAGCAGGAATTGGTTGCGGCGCGGGTCGTTGACGAAGCTGCCGCGCAGCGCTTGGGCTTCGTCTTCAAACTGAGTGACGAAATGACCATCGAATTGCGGCAGCAACACGCCGATGCGAGTCGATATCGCCCACTGGGCACCCAAGCCGAGCCGACCGATGACCGAGCGTAGCGACTGCTGATCGAGTGCCACCGCGAAGGCATCACTGCCTTCGATGGCTTCCTCCGCAAACGGATCGATTTCGTAACGCGCATATTCGGCGGCCAGACGGGGACCGAAGCTGAAACCGCCGCGCTGCCAATCCCAGCCTCCGCTGATGCTGCCGGTAATCAGGCTGCTGTCTGGACTACCCAGCAACACGTCGCGGGTGCTGAAACTGGTTTCATCAGTCACACCTTGAAACTGGGCAATCCGAACTTGCCTGACCTGGCCGCGACCGGTGCCGAAACTGGCATCGACCCAGCCGCGCTCGAAGGCACGACTGGCATAGAAGGTCAGAGAATCCTGATCGAGACTGAGCGCGCCGGTGTCGGCGCTGAAATCGGCATCGAATTGTGTTCGCCCATACGCGACACCCGCCACCCATTGCGTGCCAAAGCGGCGATCAATTCCGACGGTGTACGTGTTCGACTCATTGTCGTAGCCGCTCTCAAGCTCGGTGGCCGAACGTTCGCCGTCACCTACCACGACCGACGCAAACACGCCGAGACCTCGGCCCAGCAACTCACCATCCTCCGCCAGAACCGCTGCCATCGGCAGGAAACCATGCGATCCGCTGACCCCGGAATCGACCAGGGCCACGCCACCTGCGCCGCCGCCACGCACAGCCTCCAAACGGCGGCCGATGGCGCCCAACTGATTGCCCGCCAGCATCCGAAAACCACGTCGCTGACTGGAGAGTTCTTCGCCGACCAGGCCACGCAAACTGTCGACCAGCTGTCGCGCTGCATTGGGATCGCGCAGCGCCAGCCGCAACAACTGACAGCGCCGATCCAGTTCACTGCCGGGCGGCGGCTGATCGGTCGCGCACAGCTGTCCAAGATTGGCCAGCTGGGAGGCGATCAACCCATCGGGGGTATTGGCGATGATCTGCTGCAGGCGCTGCTGCAAGGTGCCGGCGTCGTCATCGTCATCGCGAATCAGCAAGCTGAAATCGCGCTGCATGCCCAGCGCGTAACAATCGCTCTGTTGCAACACGATGCGCACGGTCTCGTCGGGCTCGGGCCGCGGGTCATCGATGATGTTGATGAACACCAAGGCCATCACGCCACCCTGCGGAATCGGCGGGATTCCGCTGACCACGCGGAAATCCTCATTCAAGGTCGCGCTGCCGCTGGCCACGTCCAGACTGATACAGACGCCTCCGGCGGGCGCTGGCCGATCCAGGCGCAATTCAATCCGAACCGGCTGCTGGGTGCCTTCGGTGGCGATCGCGCGATCCACCACCACGCTGAGCACCGGCCGCGACGGCGTCTGCGCAGCGGCAATGCCGCTTCCGATCAGCATCAAGCAGGCAACAGCAGCCCGCCACCACGGCAACTGAGCGCGGTCTTGTTCCATGGCGTGGCCCCTCGATCGCAGATGCCCTCCCGCGAGGGCTGCGGGAATGATCGTACCGAGTTTTGGGCGCCTTTGACGCGCGGCGGGCGCGCTGGAGTCGCGTCCGCTTGGCGTTCGGCGCTTGCGTGGGACAGGAGTCGGCTGCTATCGGGTTGTTGTCATTCCGCCGAGAGCCGGAGTGTTGATTTATGGGTTCACTCGCTTTCGATGGGCTCGTCGCACGGATTCGCCTGCTTCCGGGGCTTCGCCCCGGCCTTCGCTACGCTCGGTCAGCGGCAGACGAAACAATGCGGAGAGCCCATCGAAAGCGAGTGAAGCGATGGCTGGATTACAGCCTCGCCGGAATGACAACATCCACTTCAAAGGGACAACCCACCCTGCGCCCACGGGGTGCAACCCGTTCACTCCCCCACAAACCCCCTGATTGCCGCCGCCGTCTCCACCGGCCGCTCCATCATCGGCATGTGATTGCAACCCTCCAGCAACACCGTCCGGGTGTCGGCAATCCGGCCGGCGTAACGACGCGCGGCGCTGAGGTCGATGATGCGGTCATCACGACACCACAGCAGAAGGGTGGGGGCAGCGATCGAGATGGCTTCGATGCCGGGCTGCAGGGCCTCGTCGCGCCTGGCAATGCGGTCCAGCACTTCACGCTCGAAGGGTTGGTCGGCTATCCGGCGTTGGATGAAGGCACGGTCCGCCGGCCACGGCACCCACGGTGGTTGCTCGAAAACCAGACCCAATTGTCGGTCCAGCGTGGCGCGATCCGAGACCTCGAAAGGATGCTCACCACGGGCCACCGCACGGCTGAAGTCATTGTCATCAAATCGCACGCCGGCGGCATCGAGCAACACCAGTTTGGAAACCAGTTCTGGGTAGCGCGCCGCGACCAAAGCGGCGATGCCACCTCCCATCGAGTGTCCGACCAACGTCAGTGGCCCGCCGCCGGTGGGTTGCTGACGCAGCCATGCGGCCAGTCGTTCGGCCTGTGCCGAAAAACCATAATCAAGCCCCGATTTGCGTTCACTTTCACCCCAACCGGGTAGATCCGGCGCGATCACCTGATGTTGCTGCGTTAGTGCAGCGAACATCGGCAGCCAGTTTTCCTTGCTGCCGGTGAAGCCGTGCACCAGCACGATGCGGTTGCCTGATCCAGCGCTCACCACCGACCAACGATGATCGGCGGCGACTTCCGTGGAGGCTTGCGCGCCGGCCAGCCAGCGCAATCGCGCGTACTCCGCTTGCAGAAACCAACCTGGACGCGCGAACGCCATCAGCAGAAAGCCAGCCAGCGCCAAGCCTGCCGCGACGAGGATGCGACGCCGCGAGCGGCTCTTTTGACGCGCGCGCGCGCGTCGGCTCATGATTCTTCTTCGACGGGTTTGTTCTTGTCGGACGCGCTGGGTGTGAGCTTGGCTTTCGCTGCACGAATGACTTCGGCCACCGACGCCGACGTAATCGGGTGATAGCCGCTACGCGCATCGGCAAACACCTTTTCAGCAAACTCCAAACCCTCCTTGGTAGCGACCAGCGCGTCGTAAATCGGCATCACCAACTTGCGTCGACCGATGCGTTTGAGGAAGTCAGCCATCGCTGGCCGCGCCTCAAAATAGCCGTTGCGTTCAGCCAAGGGATACCAGCGTTGAGCGATCTCGCCGTTGTTGGTTCCAGTGAAGCGGAACTGGGCGTCGAGTTCGACCAAGCGCTCGCCGTCAATGGTCGGCGGCAGGCCCTCCAGAAAGCGCACCCATTCCTGGGTGATCCACTCGGCCGAATCAATCTGATTGGCGGCAATCTTGAACTCCAACCACCGCGTGCGGGCCGCGTCGACATTGGCAAAGCGCGGCGATTCACTGTTCGGCGCGGACTCGGGAATTCCTTCTCCGTTCAACCATTCCTCAAGCTCGACCTCGGTGACGGCGGTTGGCTCCAGCGGCAACAACTCGGCGCGCAGGAAACCGATGAAGTCGGTGCTGCTGGCGGTCTGGAACGCGTGCGCGTCGAACCAGCTTCGAATGAAGGCATCAAAACGCGCGCGACCGAAGCGCCCCTCCAGGAACATCAGAAACCACTGTCCTTTGATGTAGGCCACTTGGGTGAGCGCATCGTCGGGATCCAGCCCATGCATCGGCGGCAACAGCAAACGCTGCTGCGCGGGTTCAAGCTCCTTCAGTTCGGCGCGCAGACCATTCTGCGAAATCATGTTCTCCATCGCTGCCTGCGGCTCACCGAACACGGCTTCGACGATGCGGTTCTCGACGTAGCTGGTGAAGCCTTCGTTGAGCCACATGTCTTTCCAACTGGCATTGGTCACCAGATTGCCCGACCACGAATGCGCCAGTTCGTGCGAGATCAGTGAAGCCAAACTCTTGTCGCCCACGATCACCGTCGGCGTGATGAAAGACAGCCGTGGGTTTTCCATGCCGCCGAACGGGAACGAGGGTGGCAGGATGAGCAAGTCGTAGCGCTCCCAGCGATACGGTCCGTAAAGCGATTCGGCCACCTCGATCATCTTTTCGGTGTCGGTGAATTCGGCCACGGCGGCGGCCACGGTGGACGGTTCAGCCCAGACACCAACGCGTGCCGATATCGGCGCAAACACCAGATCACCGGCAGCAATCGCCATCAGATAGGAGGAGATGGGTTGCCGCATGCGGAACACGTACTTGCCGTCGCGCGGCTCATCGGGCACGTTGTCGGCGCTCATCAACACCGCGAGTTGCGGGTCGGTTTGAATGCTGGCGCTGTAGGTGAAACGCACGCCGGGCGTGTCCTGAAGCGGCAACCAGGAGCGCGCATGAATGGCCTGCGACTGGCTGAACAAGAATGGATGTTTTTTGCCAGCGGTGAGGGCGGGCTCCAACCATTGCAAGCCGGACGCCTGCGGAGACGTCTGATAGCGAATGCGCACGGTCGGGTAGGCACGCCGCATCGAGATGGACAGCTTCTGACCAAAAATGGGGTCGCGTTTGTCCAGCTTGAAATCAAGCTTGCGCCAGCCACCGTCGGCGCGTTTGCCGAGCACCTTTTCGATGGTCAGGTCGCGGGTATCAAGTACCAAGGTGCGATAGCGGCGATCCTTCCATTCCAGCGCCAGGTCCACGCTGCCGCGCAGCACCTTGTGCTCGAAATCGAGTGTGAGATCGAGGCCGATGTCGCGAATGACGACCTTGTCTGGCTCGGCGTAGGAATGTTCGTCGCCGCGGCGCGGATCTTCGGCGGCGCTGGCGGCAGCTGCAATCAGGAATACGAATAGAAGGGCAATCAACCGCATCGCGTTTTGGCCTCGTGGGGACTGATGTGGAGTTTACGAGCTTGCATTTGTCGACGTCGGGCAGGTCATGACGCACCGGCCTGACGGTGCCACGGCTTGGCGGGTCGAGACCCGCCCTACGCCGTTGTGGGTGTTGCACCGCTGCGCAATTGATCGAGCACTTGGGTCATCGCTCGATCAAACGCGCTGTCGGTCTGCCGCAGCGAGAGTTTGTTGTCGGCCATGAGCGCTGCCAATTCTTCCACCGACAGCGTGCACATGCGTAATCCGCGCCGGTTCACAAACAGCATGCGCGACGAAATGGGGCTGATCCAACTCAGCTTGGCCTGCTGAATCGAGCCATCGGCTTGCACAAACTCCACCCATGTCCCGACCGTGAGTTGTTTGACTTGTTCAATCAGTTCGGGAAGCGCGCGACTGGTGTCGGCGTCGAGCTTGATGTCGCCATCGATCACGGCCGAGGTTTTGGTCATCGCAGATGGTTCCGGCGCGGCGGAGACCAGTTCGAACTGCGGAGCTGACTCAACCGCCTCGACCGCGGCAGGCGCGTTGATGGGCGACACAGATGCGGGCACTGCCGCTGCCGCCGCCACCTTGGGGTTGCTCGCTGCGACGGGCACCAGTGGCACCTGCGCGGACTGCGATCCAGCCCGTGCCGCAGCGTTGAGCGGCTCGGCACCTGTGGTCGGCAGCACAGCGGCAATCTGTTCGTGAGCAAGCTGTTCGAGCGCAAGCTGTTCGAGCGCAGGGGGTGACCCACGCTCGGGACGCTGCGCCGCCTCCACGGCAACTGGCGCTGGCACCGCCACTGGCACCGGTTTCGGCATCGATGCGCGCAGCGCTGCGATGACATCGGCCAGGGCGGTACGCGCGATGTCTTCGCCTTGGCCCGCGCTCATCATCGCCGGCAACAGTTGCTCGCCGAGGTCCAGAGGCGGTGGAGTCCCCGCCTCACATGCCAACAACGCCATCCAGAGCTTGACGCCGGGCGCGCGCGCATCGCGAAAAGCGTCCGATTCGACACCGTCACGCAATGCCACCATGGTCAGATGATGCGTCCAGTCGCGTCGGAAGAAGTCGCCAATGGGTCGCGGCACTTGCCGTTTGCCGACCAGACTGTCGAGTTCCAGAGTCACTTCCAGCCGCGCTTCTTCCAAACGCTCGCGACCGCGCTGGGCCTCCGCGGCGCGCTGCTCAGCCAGACCAATGCGGCGGCGATGACGGCTGAGGAAGTCGCTGAATTCGGCCTCCGCAGCGGTGAACACCGCCACATCCTCTTCAAACGAATCGATCAAGCGCTCGCTGACCGAGAACACTTTGGTGAGCAGCTCGCGCTCCGCCGGGGCGTCACCCGCATTGCCATCGCTGGATTCGGCGAGCAAGTTCAGCAGCCGCCGCGCGGGATGCAACTTGTGCGCGAACATGCGGCGATCAAGCAGGGCGACCTTAGCGTACGGCACGTACAGACGCACCAGGCGCTCCCGCACTTCGCGACTGAAATGGCCCTGGTCAAGCAAGGTGTCGAAGAGCATGCCGACCATCGTCAGGCCCTGCTCGTCGTGCGCCTCCATCTGCGCGCCCGCTGGCGCGCGCCCCAGCGCGATCGCGGTGTTGACGATTTCACCGCGCAAGAGATTTACAAACTCGACCTGCCGATCGTCGACAGCCGCCAATAGCGCCGCCGTCGGCTGCCGTTGTAATCGACTGAGCACGACCACCGCCGAAGCAGAGTCAATCTTCGGCGTTGCCGACTGCGTTTGCCCAGCATCGGGCTTGTTCAGTGCTGCCGGGCTGTTGCGCACGTTGCCGAGATAGGCGGCAAACATTTCGCGCATGGCTTCATAGACAGGATCAGGGCCCTCATTGCCACCCATGCCTCCACCAAAGCCGGCTCCACCCGCCATGTCCATGGCATTGCTGGCGAAGAATGCAGCGTTGTCCATGTCTTGATTCGACAGGCTCTGACTGAAGACGCGTTGCGGCACCTGGTTATCGCCGCCATCCCAAGCCGCTGGTCCGCCGGGGCCGGGTCGGCCTGCGCCTGAACTGGCCGGCATCACCATCCGTCGCGGCCGCATGCTTGGCTGGGTAATGACGATGCCGCGTGCCACCATCACTTTGCAAACCTCGTCGATCACCGCGCCCAGATCGCTGATCAACTGGCGCTCCAGATGCTTGAAAGCCACCAGCCGCCACTCGATTTTCTCCAATACCGGAGCCAGTGCGTCGCGCCAGCCGCGCGCGATCCGCAACGGCGAAAGTGGGGTGTCGACGATCGTCAGGTCAGGGCGCCCGGCCACCTGCGAGAGGCCACGCAACAAGCGTGCAAATGCGTCGGTGTGGCGGCGTTCCACCGCCGCGGCAAGCCGGTCACAGGTCAACTGTTCTTCGAGTACGTCGGAATCCAGCAGGCTGAATTCGAGATCCGGTGAGGCCGGGACATATTCATCGTCATCACCTTGGCGTGGCGGCTTGCCCAAGGCGACAAAACTCTCGCCAATGCGCTGTCCGACCGCGCCCTCAATCACCGAGCGCTGGCGACGCAGCTCACGCAGCGCGTCAAACAACACTTGCTGAGAATTGCCGCCGGTTCCCTGCTGCCAGACATCAAACAGCGCGTCGTCGGTTTTCTCCATCACCTGCCCAAGCAAAGGCAGCAAGCGACGTGTGGTCGCTATGCGAAGCTCGGCTAACAGGTGGGTGTCGATCATTTCAACTAAAGGGGCGACGCCGGTGAGCGTCGATGATCGCAGATCAATGGGTCCACGCGGAACCGATTGCATTCAGTTTGTCGCCGTCCGTCACATGCCGAGACGGTGGCACCGGCGATCATCACAAAACTTGAACACTTGCGGCGCGCGCTGGCCGCTCTTGTGCGCTGCGGCCACCATCACACGCGATAACCCGAGTGAATGGCAACGATGCCCGCAGAGAGGTTTCGGTAGTCGCAGCGAGCGAATCCCGCGTCGACCATCATCGTTTTCAATGCATCCTGCGCAGGGTGCTTGCGAATCGATTCGGCGAGATAGCGGTAACTGTCTGCATCGCCGGCAATCAGCCGCCCCAAGCGCGGCAGTACCTGCATGCCGTGAAAGTCATACAGCGGTCGAAACCACTCGGGTTTGACCTGCGAGAACTCCAGCACCAAGGCCCGTCCGCCGACCTTCAGCACGCGTCGGAGTTCGGCGAGAGCAGCCGCTTTGTCGGTGACATTGCGCAAGCCGAATGCGATCGTTGCGATGTCGAAACTGCCATCCGCAAACGGCAGCGCCTCGGCATTCACGCGCGTCCAATGCAAGCCTTGCACCAGACCACGATCCGTCAAACGGTCACGACCCACGCTGAGCATTTCTGCATTGATGTCAGCGACGACAATCTCGCCCGTTGTCCCCACGCGCGGATGCAACAAAGCGGCGATATCACCCGTGCCGCCGGCCAGATCCAGCACCCGGTCACCGCGCTTGACGCCGCAAGTCGCAACGAAATAGCGCTTCCACACCCGATGCAAACCCAGGCTCATCAGGTCGTTCATCAGGTCGTACTTCCGTGCCACCGAGCTGAATACCTGCCCGACGAGCTTCTGCTTGTCGGCGCGGGCAACTTGGCGAAAGCCGAAGTCGGCGGTGGATGGCTCGTTGGGTTTGTTCATGACCTCATTCTCATCGGGAAATTATCGCATCACCCTGCGAGTCCACACCCAGCGAGTCCACGATTGGCAAAACGCGAGGCAACCGCGCAGAGCAGCTCCTGCGCCATCGAAGCGGCCGCCAAGGCGGTAATCCCGGCGTGGTCATACACCGGCGCGACTTCAACCACATCGATGCCACGCATATCGAGCCCCGCCAACCCACGCAACAAGCGCTGCGCTTCGGCGGTGGTGAATCCGCCAACGACCGGCGTGCCCGTGCCCGGCGCAAACGCCGGCTCCAGAAAATCGATGTCGAAGCTGACGTAACAGGGCCTGGCGCCAACCCGTTCATGGATGGCATCAATGCAGGCCTGGATGCCGTTGGCATGCATCCAGCGTGCGCTCAGTACCTGATAGCCATGTGTCTCCGGATTGTGTGTTCGCATGCCAAGCTGGATCGAGCAGTTGGGATCGACCAGGCCCAGTCTGGCGGCATGGAAAAACATGGTGCCGTGATCGATGCGACCGTCGTCATCACTCCAGGTGTCGGAATGGGCGTCGAAATGCACCAACGCCAGCGGGCCGTGTTTGGCAGCCAGAGCATGCAGCACCGGAAAGCTGACGAAATGATCGCCACCCAGGGTGAGCGGCATCACACCGGCTTCCACCAGCGGCTGGAAGGCGGCCATGATGGTTTCAGGGACGTCGGCCGGGCGGCCGCTGTCGAACCAGACGTCGCCATAGTCGATCACCGCCAGCCGATCAAATGGATCGAAGTCCCATGCGTCGGGTTTGGCCCAGGCCAGCATCGTCGATGCCTCACGTACCGCCCGTGGCCCGAAGCGGCTACCCGGTCGGTGGGTGGTGGCAAGGTCAAATGGCACGCCGACGACGGCTACATCGATGCCAGTCAAATCGCGTGAATATGGGCGGCGCATGAAGCTGAGCGCACCCGAATAGGTGGGCTCGGCGACGGTCCCATAGGGCGAATCGCGAGTGAAGGCGAGATCGGTGCGTTGCGGATGGATGGTATGCGTGGATGTCATGGCGGTGGGCTCCGAAACGCCTGAGTCCACTCGTCATTTCACCGCCAGCGTGGCGCGGTTGCCGGGACGAGAGTCACCGGTGTGGCTTGCTTAAATTGCTCGGCTCTCAGGGAGAGCAAAGCACCATCTTCAACGCGGAGGCGCAGAGAACGCAGAGGAGCACGGGAAGAGATTTGAACGCAATTGGGTCCGCCGGTGATCCACCAACACTTGGCAACCTCATACCGGCGAAAGCCCACTGCTGTCAGGGGGAGAACCGAACGGCACACTTGCGAAACCGAACAACAAAGCGTCGTTCCCGCGAAGGCGGGAACCCAGTGACTTGAATGCCACAAGGCACTGGGCCCCCGCCTTCGCGGGGGCGACAAGATTTGGCATCAACCACCTGCGATCACCCTTCCTCCGCAAAGCATTCGATTGACGATTTCCCCGGACTGACGTGGGCGAAAGCCGGAATGACGAAACTCTCTTTGCGCTTCCCTGCGTTTCTCCGCGCCTCCGCGCCTCCGCGTTGAAACGGTTGCTCTGCCGCTCTCGCACTTACCCCAAGGCCTGCGTCGCCGCCACGTATTCGTAACCCAGATCGCGGGCGACAGCCTCGAACGTGATCTTGCCGGCGTGCACGTTCAATCCATTGCGCAAATGTTCGTCTTCCATCATCGCCCGTCGCGCGCCCTTGTTCGCCAGCTGCAGAGCAAACGGCAAGGTCGCGTTGGTCAGCGCAAATGTGGAGGTGCGGGCGACACCGCCGGGCATGTTGGCGACGCAGTAGTGAATGATGCCGTCGACTTCATAAGTTGGAGTCTGATGGGTGGTCGCTTTGGAGGTCTCGAAGCAGCCGCCTTGATCGATCGCCACATCGACCAGCACCGAACCCGGCTTCATCAGGCTCAACTGAGCGCGGCTGATCAACTTGGGCGCGGCCGCGCCAGGAATCAGCACCGCACCAATCACCAGGTCCGAATAGGACAGCCGCTCTTCGATCGCGTCGAGGGTGGAATAAATGGTGGTGATCTTGTCGCCATACAACTCGTCCAGATACTTCAAGCGATCCAGCGAACGATCCAGAATGGTGACCCGCGCATTCAATCCCATCGCCATGCGCGCGGCATTGATGCCGACCACGCCGCCGCCGATCACCAGCACCTCGGCCGGGACCACGCCGGGTACGCCACCGAGCAGCACGCCCGATCCGCCTTGCGCTTTCTCGAGCGCATGCGCGCCAGCCTGAATCGACATGCGGCCAGCGACTTCGCTCATTGGTGCCAACAACGGCAATCCGCCCTTGCGGTCAGTCACGGTTTCATAAGCAATCGCCGTGCAGCCGGACTTCACCAGGGCGGCGGTCTGGTCCGGATCGGGAGCCAGATGCAAGTAGGTATAGAGAACCTGACCTTCACGCAGCATCGCGCACTCGACCGGCTGCGGCTCCTTGACCTTGATGATCATTTCGGCGCGGGCAAAGATCTCGGCTGCGGTGTCGACGATCTGTGCGCCGACCTTCTCGTACATCTCGTCGGTCAGCCCGATCGACTTGCCGCCGCTACGCTGCACCAGCACCTGGTGGCCGTGGCCAATCAGCTCGCGCGCGCCCGCCGGAGTCAGGCCGATGCGGTATTCGTGGTTCTTGATCTCTTTGGGTACGCCGACAAGCATGGCTGCGCTCTCGATTGGGTGGTTGAGCTGGTGGGATCAGTGGGACGTCAGTTCGATGTCTGAGGCCGGCATTATCACGCGTCTGCAGTCGTCGCGCAGAAGGTGCGCCGCGTTGAATAAACTTTACAACGCTCGGCGCGCTGTCGCATTCTCGGCGTCCAATTGAGGCTTCCGTTCAATATCTGCTAGCAACGTGACGGGTTCTACCCAGTTATCGCGCTGTGTTTGGGAGACTTCGCAATCGATGGACGTGGGTGCTCGACTGCAGGCCATACGCAAGGCCAAAGGCTTGAGTCAGCGCGAGTTGGCGAAGCGGGTGGCGGTGACCAACAGCACCATATCCCTGATCGAGCAGAACAAGGTCAGCCCTTCGATTGGCTCATTGAAGAAGGTGCTGGATGGCATTCCCATCTCGCTCGGCGACTTTTTTACGCTGGATGTCGAGCCTGTCGTCGACAACGGCCCGTTCTACACAAGCGACGCCCAGCCCGATCTGGGCAGCGCCGACCTGCACTATTTTCTGATCGGACAACACCATCGTGGTCGGCAAATGTGCATCTTGCGCGAGGTCATGCCACCCGGCGCCGACACCGGGCGTGACATGCTCAAACATGCCGGCGAAGAGGGCGGCGTGGTCGTGCAGGGGCGCGTCGAGATCACCGTCGGCGACAACGTGCGCGTGCTGCAAATCGGGGAAGGCTATTACTTCGACAGTCCAACCCCGCACCGCTTCCGCAATGTCGGCGACGACACTGCGATCATCATCAGCGCCAGCACTCCCCTCACCTTTTGATCGTGTTTGCTCATGCCCAAATTCCTCAGTCGTGAACAATGGCAAGCCAAGGCAGCGGCGTTGACGTGGCGAACCCAAGCCTTCATCGATGGGCGCCACGTCGATGCGTTCGACGGCCGCACGTTCGACTGCATCAGTCCCATCGATGGCCGCGTGTTGGCGCAAATCGCCCGCTGCGGTGGCGAAGATGTCGAGCGCGCGGTGCGTGCCGCGCGCCGGGCATTCGATGCGGGCCGCTGGTCGGAAGCCTCGCCGGTACAGCGCAAACGCGTGCTGCTGAAGTTTGCCGAATTGATGGAGCAACACGCCGACGAATTGGCCTTGCTGGAGACGCTGGACATGGGCAAGCCCATTCGTGACAGCGTGCAGGTGGATCTTGCCGCGGCGGTGCGTTGCATGCGCTGGACCGCCGAAGCGATCGACAAGGTCTACGACCAGATCGCCCCTACCGGTCGCGATGAGCTGGGGCTCATCACCCGCGAGCCCTTGGGTGTGATCGCCGCCATCGTGCCCTGGAATTTTCCGTTGTTGATGGCCACATGGAAGATCGCACCAGCGCTGGCGACCGGCAACTCGGTGATCCTCAAGCCTTCCGAAAAATCACCACTGACTGCATTGCGCATCGCCGAACTGGGTAGCGAAGCCGGCTTGCCTGCCGGCGTCTTCAACGTCCTGCCTGGCTTTGGTGCCGATGCCGGCGAGCCTTTGGCCTTGCACATGGACGTCGACGGCATCGTCTTCACGGGTTCCACGGCTGTGGGCAAACATTTATTGCAGTGCGCCGGCCGCTCGAACATGAAACGTGCCTTCATGGAGTGTGGTGGCAAGAGCCCCAATCTGGTGTTCGCCGATGCGCCTGATCTTGCGGCCGCCGCCGAAGCCGCCGCCAGCGGCATCTTCTACAACCAGGGCGAGGTGTGCACCGCGGCATCGCGGCTGCTGGTTGAGCGCCCGGTCTTCGACGAGTTCATGGCCATGGTGCGAAAGGCCGGCGCGAAGCTGCAGCCCAGCCATCCGCTGGATCCCACCACCCACATGGGCGCCATGGTCGACCAAGCACAGATGCAGCGCGTGCTGGGTTACATCGATGGGGGGCGCGAGGAGGGCGCTACATTGTCACTGGGCGGTGCACAGGTGTTGACGGAAACCGGCGGTTTCTACATCGAACCCACGGTGTTCGAGAACGTCGCACCTGGCATGACCATTGCGCGCGAGGAAATCTTTGGCCCGGTGCTGGCGGCGATTCCATTCGACACTGCCGACGAAGCCATCCGCATCGCCAATGACAGTCCGTACGGACTCGCCGCCGCAGTGTGGACCCGCGACCTCAACCGCGCCCACCAGACGGCGCGACACTTGCGCGCCGGCAGCGTGTGGGTCAACTGCTACGACGGCGGCGACATGACCGCCCCGTTTGGCGGCTACAAACAATCCGGCAACGGCCGCGATAAATCGCTGCACGCGTTTGAGAAGTACACGGAGTTGAAGGCGACCTGGATTGCACTGAGGTGAGGTTGCGCGCCGTTGGCGCGCTTTGCTCGTCGTTCCGGCGAAGGCAGGGACTCGTCATTTCGGCGAAGGCCGGTATCCAGCTTTTCGCTTCACTCGCTATTGGCTGGCTCGCCGCATGGTTTCGTCTGCCTCAGCGGCAGCCGAGTCACTTTTCTTTGAACCGCCAAAGAAAAGTAACCAAAAGAAAGGCGGCCCCGATGTGGCGCTCGCGATGAAGCTACGAGTTCGCGGCGGTCGGGCGGGGTTTTTGACAGCACATCCATGTGCTGGCAAAAACGCACGCGCATCCATGCGCGCGCCCCTGCGGGCCTGATCCCCCAACCGCCGCCGCCACAAAGGGGACCCCCAAGATCTAGAGCAAAGGCCAAGCGCGCAGCGTGAAGGTTGGCCGCGCTTCCCGGTGCTCCCCTGGCGCCCCTGAAGACACCGCGCTTGTTGCTGCTGGTGTTGCTTTCGCTTCGGCTGTTGCTGTCGCTTTGGCTCTTGACCTTTAGCCCCGTCATCGCGCCGAGCAGCGGAGCCGGGCTCGGGGGAAAGGCGCGAATGTCCGAGCACATGGATGTGCGAGTTCGCGCCGGCCCGAGACCGGCGAGCAGCGCAGGGTACTGAGCGAAGCGAAGCGCGATGCTCGGGTCGCCTTTCTTTTGGTTACTTTTCTTTGGCGAAGCAA
>JBQTGY010000010.1:0-5100 GCA_052390415.1 Pseudomarimonas sp.
AGCGAGGGCCGCGCCAGCGGGAAAATGCAGGCGGACAGACTGTTCGCCGCGTGATGTGGCAGAACCCCTCTTGCAGCAAAGGTTTCCGGGCATTTTCACGCGACCTCATGAAATGTCCGGGCTAGGCACCCAACCCCGCGCGCATCATCGCCAACGCGCCCGTCGGTGGCGGCTCCGCGGCCGCGTACTGCAGCAGATCCCAACGGTTTCCATACAGATCTTCAAACACGGCGACGGTGCCGTATGGCTGCTCGATCGGCTCGCGCACGAAGTGCACGCCGGCGGCGCGCATGCGTTGATAGTCGTGCTGAAAATCATCGGTGCTGAGGAACAGAAACACCCTTCCTGCGGTTTGATCGCCGATTCGCGCGACTTGCTCGGGCGTGCTGGCGCGGGCCAGCAACAATGAAGTGCCATGGCCACCCGCAGGTGCGATGGTTACCCAGCGTTTGTTCTGTTCCGGTTGCTCGCGGTCTTCGACCAGCACGAAGCCCAGTTTCTGCGTGTAGAACGCGATGGCTTCGTCGTAGTCAGCGACCAGCAATGCAATGTGAGCTATCGATTGCGACATGAATAAACCGGTCAGTGGGCAAGTTTGCGTCAGGCGGAATCGTCACATTCAATCATGCCGGTCATTCAACGTGCCTACCACGGCAAGCTATCCAGATCAACATTGCCACCTGACAGAATCACACCGACCTGGCGGCCTGCAAAATGCTGTGGATGCTTGAGAATCACCGCCAACGGCAGCGCGCAGGAAGGTTCGACAACGACTTTCAGACGCTCCCACAGCAGGCGCATGGCGGCGACTGTTTCGGCATCTTCCGCGAGCAGGATGCGTTGCAGGTGAGCCTGCAGAATGGGAAAGGTCAGCGGCCCGAGTTCGGCCCGCAGGCCATCGCAAATCGTGTGGGTTGGCCGACCGACAATGCGCGCACCGCCTGCCAGCGAATCAAATGCATCGCGCGCGCCTTCGGGTTCTGCGCCGATCACCTGGATAGCGGGATTCAACCCATGCGCGGCGATGGCGGTGCCACCCATCAGGCCACCACCGGAAATCGGCGCTATCACCGTATCGATGGATGGCTCAGTGGCGAGCAGTTCCAGCGTGGCGGTGCCTTGTCCCGCAATGACGCGAGCATCATTGAACGGATGCACGTAACTGGCTTGGGTGCGCGCCAACACTTCGGCGGTGACGCGGTCGCGGTCGGCCTGACGTGTTTCGCAGGGCACGATGTGGGCGCCGTTGTCGCGAATCGCTGCCAACTTGATGCGTGGCGCGCCATGCGGAACCACTACCGTGGCGCGGATGCCGCGCAGGCGGCAGGCCAGCGCCAACGCCGCGCCGTGGTTACCTGAACTCTGAGTCACCACACCGCGTGCGGCTTGCTCGTCGCTCAAGGAAAACACGGCGTTGCAGGCGCCTCGAAACTTGAAGGCGCCCGCGCGCTGCAAGTTCTCGCACTTGAAGTGCAAGTTGCAGCCGGCCAAGGCATCCAGCCATTCGTTGCGCAGCACGGGCGTGATTCGTGCGTAAGGCGCGATACGCTGCTGTGCGGAGCGTACGTCGGTGATGTCCGGCGGCGTGAGGAAAGGATCGGCGTTGGTGTGCATTCGGAAAGTTGGAAATGGTGGAAACGTCGGACCGACAGGCGTCAAAACCGGCGGCAGGCACGCTTTGCGTGATTGTGCCCGAGCACCCCTCAGACATGCGCTACACGCATCATTGTCGTACCCTCAGCGCTGCGCAAACTGCTCGACCGAAATCCAGACCCATGCTCCGACGGTTGACCCTGCGAACTCTGTTGGCGTTGCCGCTTCTGCTGGCGGGCAGTGGCCCATCGTTGGCCCAGGAAGAGACGGTGGGAGTGGTTCGATTGACCTCGCTCGAATGGCCACCTTACGCAGGCAAGGACTTGCCGAAGCAAGGCGCCAGCGTGGCGGTCGTGCGCGCCGCGCTGGCGGCGATGGGGCAGCGCCTGGAAGTCACCTTCATGCCGTGGACGCAGGCGGTGGCGATCGGGCAGAACAGCAAGAGCGGATATCAAGGCTACTTTCCGGAATACTCGTCGCCCGAAGTCGAAGCCACGTTCGAGTTGTCACAGCCAGTGGGTTACGGACCGTTGGGCTTGGTCGAACGCCGCTCGGAACCGGTGCGTTGGCGCACCTTGGCGGATCTCAAAGGCGTGCAAATCGGCGTCGTGCGTGGTTACGTCAACACCGTGGAATTCGATGCGATGGTCGCCAATGGTGAACTGTCGGCCGTGTTTGCCAGCGACGACCTCGCGAACATCAACAAGGTCACCCGCGGTCGCCTGCCATTGGCGGTGATCGACAAACACGTGCTCGCCTACCTGATGGCCAACGAGCGCAGCGTGGCGGATTCGAGGCGGGTGGTGCAATTCAATCCGCGGCTGCTGGAAAACAAATCGCTGCATGTCGCCTTGCAGCGCAATGAAGCGGGTGCTGCGGCCTTGCAGTTGATCAACCAAGGGCTGCAGAAGATCGACGTCGACGCGATTTCCGCGCCTTTTTTCAAGTCGCCGTGAGACGCGCATGCGGGCGCTGCCGCGGACAATCTCGGCAGCCGCTATCCGGCGCGATGGGTGGGCGATGAATTGCCCATGGTGAACCGGCCGTGCTGAAGTATCTGCCGCTGGTGATGTCCGGCTTGCTGCGCAAGAAGACGCGCACGCTGTTCACTTTACTGTCGCTGGCGGCGGCTTTCCTGCTGTTGGGTTTGTTGCAAGCGGTCAACGTGTTGTTTGAAGGTGGCGCCGATTTTCTCGGCGCCAGTCGCTTGATCACTCAATCCCGCACCAGTTTCACCCAGCCGTTGCCGATGCGCCTGCTGCCGCAGATCGAGTCAATTCCGGGCGTGTCGCGGGTCGGCCACTCGCAATTTTTCGGCGGCGTGTATCAGGACGAGCGGCAGACACCGCCGCAGTTCGTGGTCAATCCGCAGCGCCTGTTCGATACCTATCCCGAATGGGTGCTGCCGATCGATCAGAAACGTGCGTTCATCTCCACGCAGGACGGCGCCATCGCTGGGCGCAAACTCGCTGATCGGTTCGGTTGGAAGGTGGGTGACATCATTCCGCTCAATTCCTTCATCTGGACGCGCGCCGATGGCACGCGTGTATGGCAATGGCGGCTGGTGGGCATTTTTGATGGTCGCGATCAGGAGTGGGCAGATCGCGCGCAGATCATGTATCTCAACTACGCCCAGTTCGACGAAGGGCGCGCTCTCGCCGCGCGCGGATTGGCGGGCGTATTTGTGGTGCGGGTCGACGATCCGCTGCAATCCGACGCAGTCGCAGCTGCCATCGACGAGCGCTTCGATAACTCGCCGGATGAGACCAAATCGCAGAACGAACAAGAGTTTCAGCTTGGCTTTGTGCGTCAGCTCGGTGACATCGGTTTCATCATGAACGCGATTTCCGGCGCGGTGTTTTTCACCATTCTGATCATGACCGGCTTCACCATGAGCCAGGCTGTGCGCGAGCGTATTCCCGAATTGGCGGTGCTGAAATGCCTGGGCTTCGGCGACCGTCTGGTGCTGGTTTTGGTGCTCGCCGAAGCGCTGCTTCTGTGCACCTTGGGCGCCACCTTGGGGATGCTGTTGGCTTCCTTCATTACCGGCAACCTGCCGCCCGAGTTTCCACCGCTGGTGCCGGATCGGCGGGTCTGGTTGTTCTCGGCCATCGCCGTCCTGGTGTTGGCAGTCGCAGTCGGCTTGCCGCCCGCGCTGCGCGCGATGCGGCTGCGCATCGTTGATGCCTTGGCGGGACGCTGATGAGCCAGATCAGGCAGATTCGCGAAATCGTATGGATGAACGTGCAGAGCATTCCGCAGCGTTGGGCGGCGTCGCTGGTAGTGGCGGTTGGCATCGCCGGAGTGGTGGCCGTGTTGGTGGCGATGCTGTCGATGGCAGCCGGGCTGGAACGCACGCTGTCGGCCACCGGCCGTGTCGACCGCGCGGTGATTCTGCGCTCGGGCTCGAACGGCGAACTGAGCAGCTTTCTTGCTCGCGATGCGAGCACCTTGATCAAACAGGACCCCAGCGTGGCGCGCGGCATCGACGGCCTGCCGCTGGCGTCTGCCGAATTGATCGTCATCACCGAGGTGCCGCGCATTGGTCAGCGCAGCGGCGCCAATGTGTCCTTGCGAGGTGTGCAGCCGGAAGGTTTTGTGCTGCGCCCGGAAGTGCGGGTGACCGAGGGTCGGCGCTTTCGGCCTGGGCTGCGCGAGTTGATGGTCGGCCGCAGCGCACAACGCCAGTTCGATGGCTTGGCGGTGGGGCGTAGCTTGAGTTTCCGCGGTTCCGATTGGACCATCGTCGGTGTGTTCGAAACCGCTGGCGACAGTCACGAATCCGAGCTGTGGGCCGACGCTGAGGCGGTACAGAGTGCGTTCAATCGGACCGGATTTTCTTCGGTGTTGTTGCAGCTGCGCCAAGCTGAGGCGTTTGACGCGATGAAGGCGCGCCTGACCAGCGATCCGCAGCTCACCGTGGACGTGGAGCGCGAGCGCGACTACTTCAGTTCGCAGTCGGAAACCCTCACCTTTCTGATCGGTTGGCTGACCACCATCATTGCCGCGATCATGGCATTCGGTGCGCTGTTTGGTGCGCTGAACACCATGTACTCGGCGGTGTCGGCACGCACTGCCGAAATCGGTACGTTGCGCGCCTTGGGTTTTGGTGCGGCGCCGGTGGTGGCGTCGGTGATGGCCGAGGCGATCATCCTTGCCGCCGCTGGAGGGGTGCTCGGCGCGCTGCTGGCTTATCTGCTCTTCAATGGCTACAGCGTCAGCACCCTGGGCTCAGGCTTCACCCAGGTGGCCTTCAACTTTGCGGTTACGCCATGGCTGGTGATCCAAGGCTTGTTGTGGGCGCTGGGGATCGGATTTCTCGGCGGCTTGTTGCCCGCGCTGCGGGCAGCGCGGATGCCGGTGACGGCGGCACTGCGCGGCTAGCCCGGACATTTCATGAGGGGGCGCGAGTGATCACGTTCGGCGGCTTCGCCGCTACGCGGGGCTGTTGCCCCGAGCGGATTTGCGGCCAGCGCAAGGCGCGCCCGTGAACAAGGGCGCTTTGAC
>JBQTGY010000011.1:0-11751 GCA_052390415.1 Pseudomarimonas sp.
GCCGACCGCGCTACGCGACGGGGGCTCCGACGCGGCCGCCCGAGCGACGCCACGGCGGCTGCTACGCGGCCGACCGCGCGAAGCGACGGCGGCTGCGAAGCGGCCGACCGCCTGAGCGCTATGCGCGAAGGCCGGGGAGTATGGGGCTCGACGCTGCAGCGCCCAGTTGACGAAAAACCATCAAGTCGCCCTAAGCTCTCTCCACCGTTCTGGAGAAACACACATGCGCTTGCTTGCCGCCAGCATCTGCTTGCTACTGAGTGGAAACTTGATTGCCGAGGAAACTCCCGCGCCCGCACCACCGACTCTGTCCAGCGTGCTTGCCGAATCGAAACCCGATGAGTGGGTCGATATCGACCCTGAGCGCACCCTGGTGATGCAGCTGGAAACCGGCCGGGTGGTGATCGAACTGGCACCGCAATTTGCGCCCAGGCACGTGGCCAACATCATTGCCTTGGTCAAGGGCAGCTACTTCAGCAAGTCGAGCATCGTCCGTTCGCAGGACAATTATGTGGTGCAGTGGGGTGACCCCAAGGCCGACACGGCGGAAGCGCGACCCTTCGGTGACGCCGAAAGCAAGCTGCCTGCAGAATTTGACCGCACCGCAGAAGGATTGAACTTCACTGCTCTGCCCGACCCCGACACCTACGCCGCACAAGTCGGATTCGTGGACGGCTTTCCGGTCGCACGTGAGGGCGAGCGCGCCTGGCTGACCCATTGTTACGGCATGGTCGGCGCGGGTCGCGGCGATGCCGCCGACAGCAGCAATGGCAGCAGCCTATATGTGGTGACAGGGCACTCGCCGCGCCACCTGGATCGCAACATCACCGTGGTTGGGCGAGTATTGGAAGGCATGCCGCTGCTATCGAGCTTGCCGCGTGGCACCGGTCCTTTGGGCTTTTTTGAAGATCCGGCGCACATCGTGCCCATCAAGTACATCCACCTCGCTTCGCACGAGCCCGATTCCAGGCGCCCACGCCTGCAAAAGTTGCGCAGTGACAGCGCCTCGTTTCGCAAGTTGATCGAAGCACGGCGCTCGCGTCATGAACCGTGGTTTGTGCAACCGGTGGGGCGGCTGGAGCTGTGCAACATGGCGCTGCCAATTCGTTGAGTGAGTCCCAACCTCGATCGGGCCAATTTGTCGGCCACTAGTGGACTGTAACGGACAAATCGAAAGTAGCTCGCTCGGTCTGGCCGCGCTGGCTTGCTCCTCACTCGGCCAATAGCTTTGGCTATTGGCCTCGCTCCGGAGCGGCGTCCATCACGCCCATCCCGTCGCGATCCCACTTCCGCTTCATTGGTTACAGCCCACTAGCCTTTCCCCGGCCCCGGCTTGCGCGGTCCGGATTTGCCAAAACTTGGTTTGCCCGGCGCGGGCTTGCCGCCGGCGGGCTTCGCAAAGCTGGGACGGCTGAAGGGCGTTTTCACGCCACCCGTCTTGTCCGCATGCGGTCGATCACCACTCGCGTGCGGCGGCGGGCTGCGGCGCGGTGATTTGGTTCCCGCAGGCGAATCACCGAACGAACGCGCGGGGCGGTCGGGACGCGTTTGCATCGGCGTGGGTGCCCCGCTGCGCGGTCGCACGGGACGCGGCCCACCATCACCCGCGACGCGCTGAATTTTAAGCTTCTGACCGGCCACCCAAACGCTTTGCAAGTGCTCCAGCAGTTCTTCCGGCATCCCTTTCGGCAGGTCGATCAAACTGTGGTCATCGCGAATATCAATGCGGCCGATGAAACGACTTTCGATGCCGGCCTCATTGGCGATCGCGCCCACAATGTTGTTCGGCCGCACGCCATGCACTTCACCGACAGCGATTCGAAACGTCTCCAATCCTGCGTCGCCTTCGCCACGCGGCTTCGGCTTGCGCACTGGCGTGCCCAGCTCGAACGACGCTGCCGGACCCGGTCGACGGTCTTCGCGCGCATGTTCGCTGCGCGGTTTGCGCGCCGGACGGTTGTCGTCGCGAAACGCCGGCGCGGCGGATTCCGGCGGCGGCGGATCCAACAACAACGGCGTATTGCCCTGCACTTGTTTGGCCAATGCCGCCGCGATGGCAACTGCGGGAACATCGTTTTCGCGCTCGTAGCGTTCAATCAGATCGCGATAGAAATCCAGCCCACCGGCGGCCAGCGATTCAGTGATCCGGCTCAGGAACTTGGTGACGCGCTGATCGTTGACGGCTTCGACGCTGGGCAGACTCATGACGGCGATGGGCTGCCGCGTAGCGCGCTCGATCGCGCGCAACATGCCGCGCTCACGCGGCGCGATGAACAGAATCGCTTCACCGCTGCGTCCCGCACGCCCGGTGCGACCAATCCGGTGCACGTAACTTTCGGTGTCATAAGGCACGTCGTAATTGACCACGTGGCTGATTCGCTCGACGTCGAGGCCCCGAGCCGCCACGTCGGTCGCCACCAGAATGTCGAGCTGACCATCACGCAGGCGTTGAATCGTGCGTTCGCGCTGCGCCTGCTGCACGTCGCCGTTGATCGCCGCTGCCGAAAACCCGCGTGCCGAGAGCTTCTCGGCCAACTCTTCGGTCGCTTGTTTGGTGCGGGCAAATACGATCATCGCCTCGAAGGGTTCGGCCTCCAGAATGCGGGTGAGCGCGTCGAGCTTGTGCAAACCACCGACCATCCAATAACGCTGGCGCGTATTGATTGCAGTGGTCGTCTTCGACTGGATCGAGATTTCGACCGGATTGCGCAGATAGGTCTGTGCGATGCGGCGGATCGCGCTGGGCATGGTCGCCGAGAACAACGCCACCTGCCGCGTTTCCGGGGTCTTCTTCAGCACCGCCTCAACGTCGTCAATGAAGCCCATGCGCAACATTTCGTCGGCTTCGTCCAGCACCAGACAGGACAGTTGCGACAGGTCGAGCGAGCCGCGGTCGAGGTGATCGATCACCCGTCCCGGCGTTCCCACGATCACGTGCACGCCGCGTTTGAGTGCGGACAACTGCGGGCCATAACTCTGCCCGCCGTAGATCGGCAGCACATGGAAATTGGGGATGTGCGCGGCATACCGCTGAAACGCTTCGGCGACCTGAATCGCCAACTCGCGGGTCGGTGCCAATACCAGCACCTGTGGCTTGGTCTTGGCAAGGTCCAATCGCGACAGCAATGGCAGCGCGAACGCGGCGGTTTTGCCGGTGCCGGTTTGCGCTTGGCCGAGCAGGTCGCGACCTTCCAGCAAGGGCGGAATGGTGGCCGCCTGGATAGGTGTTGGCGCTTCGTATCCCACCTCCGCCAACGCCGTCAGCAGCGGTGGAGCCAGCGCAAGGTCTTGAAAGCGCAGCGTACTGGGGGCGTCGGTGGGGTTGGTCATGGCGTCGAACTGCACTTGGAAAGACGCACAAGGTAACCCGGAGCGGCCTGTGCTCGCTCGAACACGTTGTGCTAATCGCTGATTCCGTGCGCTGACCCTCGCGGATGGAGGCTGCGGCAAGCGGCGGAGGACGCCGCTGCTGCGGCGCTGCTTTCATTTACGTCAGTCAAGCAGAAGCTGCCGCGCAGGAGCACCACCCTCCTTCTTCGCTCGACGGCAGCCATCGCCCGCATGGGAGAATGCGCGCCCATGCCGCCTCTCGCCCCACAATCCGCGCCACTTTTGTGCAGCAACTGCCAAGCCTGCTGCTGCCTGTTGCCGGTGCTGTTGATGCCTGAGGATGATCCTCCCCCGCAGCACATCGTCGAGGACGAATACGGACTCAGAGTGTTGGCCAAGGCCGATGATGGCTGGTGCGTGGCCTTGGATCGCGACACCTTTCGCTGCACGATCTATGCGCGGCGACCACAGGTATGTCGAGATTTTGCCGAAGGCGGCGGCGAATGCCGCGCGGAGCGAGCGCAGTGGCGGCAGCTGGCCGATCTGCATCGATCGTGTCGCAATCGTTGATGCCGCCGACCCATCGACCGAGTCCGCCACCTCACGCACTCACTTCAGGGTCTCCAGCAATGCCGATGTCTGCCAGCGCCAAAGCTTATTGGCAAATCCACTTTTGCGTCTTGTTGTGGGGTGTGACCGCGATCATCGGCAAGCTGATTACCCTGTCTGCGCTGGCCTTGGTGTGGTGGCGCATGTTGCTGGTGATCGCCGCGCTCTCGTTGTTGCCTGCCGTCTGGCGCGGGATACGTGGCCTCACCCCGCGTTTGCTCGCCGCCTATTCCTTCGTCGGTGCACTGGTGGCCCTGCATTGGTTGACGTTTTATGGCTCGATCAAGCTCGCCAATGCCTCGGTTGCGGCCTCATGCATGGCCACGGCTTCTGTCTTTCTGGCCTTGATCGAACCTTGGTTGGCCGGCAAACGTTTCGAACCGCGCGAGCTGGTATTGGGTGTCGCGGTGATTCCCGGGGTCGCACTGGTGGTCGGAGGTGTGCCGCCGGAAATGCGCTTGGGCATTGCCGTCGGTGTGCTGTCCGCCATCCTGGTCGCATTCTTCGGCGCCCTGAACAAACGTTTGGTGGAGCGCGCTGACGCGTTGACCGTCACCTTCGTCGAACTCGCCGCTGGCACGGCGTTCTTGACCCTGGTAGCGCCGCTGTTGATTGTGCTCGGCTGGGCCGGTGAGGCATCGCTGCTGCAGATTCCCACCCAGCACGACATCGGCTTGCTGCTGATTCTGGCGTTCGCCTGCACGTTGTTGCCTTTCGCGCTGTCGTTGCTGGCTTTGCGCCACATGAGCGCGTTCGGTGCGCAACTGGCGGTCAACCTTGAGCCTGTCTATGCGGTGCTGCTGGCGGCGATCCTGCTGAATGAACAGCGCGAGCTGAATCCGGCTTTCTATGCAGGCGTCGCCATCATTCTTGCCGCGACCTTGGTGCACCCGTGGATCCGGCGCAAACCGAAGCAGGCAGCCCCCTTGATTGGCGAGCCTGTCAACTGAGCTCAGCGACTGGCGACATTCGTGGACACGATCTCACTTCGTCTTGCGCTTGCCCGTCGATTTCGTCGTCGCCTTCGCGGCGGGGGCGTCTTTGGGCTGGTCGCCGATCACGGCGGTCAATGGACACACCGAAAACACCGGGCACTTCTTGCAACCAACCGCCAGCGCGATAGGGCACACGGTCATGGCATTACTCCAACGCGTTGGGATCCAGCGCTAGCGTCGCATGACGCCGACCATATCCGATAGTCTGGCAACCCGAATCACAGCGGAGCCACGCCATGGATTTCACCTATTCCGAGCGCGCCAGCGGATTGCTGGAACGGGTGCGGACGTTCATGCACACCCATGTGTACCCGAATGAAACCACGTTTTTTGCCGAAGTCGAAGCCAACCGGCGCGCCGGAAATCCGTGGCAGGCGACCCGCATCATCGAAGCGCTGAAGGCGCACGCCCGCACCGAACAGTTATGGAATTTGTTCTTGCCTGACTCGGCGCACGGCGCGGGCTTGAGCAATGCGGACTACGCGCCGCTGGCCGAAGAAATGGGCCGTTCGCCAATTGCCCCGGAAGTCTTCAACTGCAGTGCCCCGGACACCGGCAACATGGAAGTGCTGGAGCGGTACGGCAGTCCCGAACACAAATTGCGTTGGCTGGTGCCCTTGTTGGCCGGCGAGATTCGCTCCTGTTTCGCGATGACCGAACCGGACGTCGCCTCCAGCGATGCCACCAACATCGCCTCCACCATCCAGCGTGACGGTGATCACTATGTCATCAATGGGCGCAAGTGGTGGACGTCGGGCGCCAACGATCCGCGCTGCAAGCTGATCATTTTCATGGGCAAGACCGACCCCGACAGCGCTGATCGGCATCGTCAACAATCGATGATTCTGGTGCCGATGGACACCCCCGGCGTACGCGTGCTTCGACACCTGCCCGTGTTCGGCTACGACGATGCGCCGCATGGCCACGCCGAGATGGCGTTCGAGAATGTGCGCGTGCCCGTGAGCAACATCCTGCTGGGTGAAGGGCGTGGCTTTGAAATTGCGCAAGGCCGCTTGGGACCCGGACGCATCCACCACTGCATGCGCCTGATCGGCTTGGCCGAGCGCGCCTTGGAGACGATGTGCCGTCGGGTCAGCAGCCGCAAGGCGTTTGGTCGAAACATCGGTGAGCGTACTGTCACGCTGGAGCGCATTGCCGAATCGCGCGTTCGTATTGACCAGGCCCGTCTGTTGACCTTGCACGCGGCATGGAAGATGGATCAAGCCGGCAATCGCGCCGCCCTGCAGGAAATCGCCATGATCAAGGTCGCCGCGCCGAGCATGGCCTGCCAGGTCATCGATTGGGCCATCCAGGCGCATGGCGGCGGTGGCATGAGTGATGACTTTCCGCTGGCCTACGCCTACGCGCATGCGCGCAGCTTGCGCCTGGCGGATGGTCCGGACGAGGTGCATCGCAATCAGATTGGCAAGATCGAACTATCCAAACGATCCAAGCTGGTGAACTGATCGAAGCAGCGTCGGACCACTCGCACCTACACGCGGGAGCGGCTTCAGCAGCTCGACTCAGCCATATGTAACGTCTATCGAAATTGGCGTAATAATCAATTTCCAACATGTACCCAGGCGCGGTTACCCTTGCCGCACCCAACCTCAGGAGCACACAGCCGTGACTACCGAATCGAAATGCCCGTTCAATCACGCAGCCGGTGGCGGCACCACCAACAAGGACTGGTGGCCGAAACAGGTGCCGCTGGACATCCTGAATCAGCATTCGTCGAAGTCCAATCCGCTGGGCACGACGTTTGACTACGCCGAAGAATTCAAAAAGCTCGATTACGCCGCACTGAAGAAGGATCTGGTCGCATTGATGACCGATTCGCAGGACTGGTGGCCCGCTGACTTCGGCCATTACGGGCCGCAATTCGTGCGCATGGCCTGGCATGCCGCCGGCACCTATCGCATCGGCGATGGCCGTGGCGGCGGTGGCCGCGGTCAGCAGCGTTTTGCGCCGCTGAACTCGTGGCCG
The DNA here is from genome assembly GCA_052390415.1 of Pseudomarimonas sp. Taxonomy (GTDB): domain Bacteria; phylum Pseudomonadota; class Gammaproteobacteria; order Xanthomonadales; family Xanthomonadaceae; genus JANNWF01. The sequence continues at coordinate 6,921 of JBQTGY010000011.1, forward strand.
GACAACGTCAACATCGACAAGTCGCGCCGGCTCCTGTGGCCGATCAAACAGAAATACGGACAAAAGATTTCCTGGGCCGACTTGTTGCTGCTGGCCGGCAACGTGGCGCTGGAGTCGATGGGCTTTCGTACCTTCGGCTTCGGCGCGGGGCGCGAGGACGTGTGGGAACCCGATCAGGACGTGAACTACGGCAGCGAGACCAGCTGGCTTGCCGTCGACAAGCGCTTCAGCGGTGATCGCGACCTGGATCAGCCGCTGGCCGCCACCCACATGGGTTTGATTTATGTGAACCCGGAAGGCCCCAACGCCAGCGGTGATTATCTCGCCGCTGCCAAGGATATTCGCGCGACGTTCTATCGCATGGCGATGAATGACGAGGAAATCGTCGCCTTGATCGCCGGTGGTCATACCTTTGGCAAGGCCCACGGTGCCGCTCCGGAGTCACACAAGGGTCCGGAACCGGAAGGTGCGTCGATCGAATCGCAGGGTCTCGGCTGGACCAGCAGTTACGGCAGCGGGCACGGTGCCGACACGGTTTCGAGCGGGCTGGAAGTCACCTGGACCACCACCCCGGCGCAGTGGGGCAACAACTACTTCGAGAACCTGTTCGGGTACGAGTGGGAGCTTACCAAGTCGCCCGCCGGTGCCAAGCAGTGGGTAGCCAAGGACGCGCCGGAGATCATTCCGGACGCGCACATTCCGGGCAAAAAGCACCGGCCGACCATGCTGACCACCGATCTGACGATGCGTTTCGATCCGGAGTTCGGCAAGATTTCCGAGCGGTTTTTGCACGATCCGCAAGCCTTCGCCGACGCCTTCGCTCGCGCCTGGTTCAAGCTTACCCATCGTGATCTCGGCCCCAAGGCGCGTTACATCGGCCCGGAAGTGCCCAAGGAAGACCTGATCTGGCAAGACCCGCTGCCCAAGGCCAGCCTGCCCGCCCCGAGCGCGTCCGACATTGCCGATGTGAAGGCGAAGATCGCCCAATCTGGCTTGAGCGTGGCGCAATTGGTGTCGACCGCGTGGGCCTCTGCTTCCACCTTCCGTGGTGGCGACAAGCGTGGTGGAGCGAACGGTGCCCGCATTCGCCTCGCTCCGCAGAAGGACTGGGAGGTCAACCAGCCGGCCGAACTGGCCAATGTGCTGACCACACTGGAAGGCATTCGCAGCGCGTCGGGCAAATTCTCGCTGGCGGACCTGATCGTGCTGGCGGGCGGCGTTGGTATCGAGAAAGCAGCCCACAACGCTGGCGTCAGCATCGAAGTGCCGTTTGCACCGGGCCGCGTTGATGCCAGTCAGGAGCAGACCGAGGTCGAATCATTCGCCGTACTGGAACCGATTGCCGACGGCTTCCGCAATTACCTGAATCCCAAGTACAGCGCGCCCGCCGAAGCCATGTTGGTGGACAAGGCGCAGTTGTTGACCTTGACTGCACCTGAAATGACCGTGCTCGTCGGCGGCTTGCGTGTGCTCGGCGCAAATGCGGGAGGATCAAGACACGGCGTGCTCACCGACAAGGCAGAGACGCTGAGCAACGACTTCTTCGTCAACTTGCTTGACATGAGCACGCAGTGGAAGCCGGCAGGTGATGCGTTTGAGGGCCGCGACCGCACCACAGGCGAGGTCAAGTGGACGGGCACTCGCGTCGACCTGGTGTTTGGTTCCAACTCGGTACTGCGCGCGTTGGCGGAGGTGTATGCAAGCGCCGATGCGTCTGCGAAGTTCGTGCATGACTTCGTGGCCGCCTGGACCAAGGTCATGAACAACGACCGCTTCGATCTGGCGTGATTGCGTCTGACTTGAAAGCGTCTGGCTTTTAGGGACATTAGGCTCTTGCTGTGATCTCGACCCCGCCCAGCCCTGGGTTGTGCGGGGTTGAACTCGAAACCGACTCATCAACCCCGCCAAGGCTGCTGGCGCACATAGTCTCCGCGTCGTCCGCTACCGGAGCAGGATTCAGCGGTCTCTACCGCGCGGCTTCTTGCCTTGGGTCTCAATCAGAAAGGTGGCGATCAGCGCGCGCTCGTGGTCGCTGATGGGCGTGAACGCGTCACCTCGCGAAGCGCGCTTTTGCATCTCCCGCAGCTCACGGTGCCAGCGCTCGGGACGCTCACGCTCGGCGATGATGACCGACGCCCCATGACACTGCAGGCAGCGATCCTTTAGTAGCGCCTGACCTTGCTGTGCTTCCACGGTGAGCCTTGCATGGTCACGGTCAAGCCACCATCGTGGCAACAGGCCGGAGAGCGCCACCGCCACGGTGAGCGCGGCAAGCGTTCCACCCAGCCTGGGAAGCCAGTGACTGGCGTGTGGCCGACGCCGGATCACCCAAAGCTTGGCGACCAGGATCACGACTATCGCCAGCCCACCACCGGCATGCAGCACGGCAAGCGCTGACCATTCCTGAAACCGCCACAGCCGCGGCAGCATCGTCAGCAACAATGCGATCAGACACAGCACAAACAGGTAGCCGATCACTCGATGCAACCACACCCACGCCACGGGTGCGCTTGAACGCCCATGCGGGTTGCGTGATGCGGGATCGGCGATCATCGGAAACTGCCACAGCCACGCCATCAGCAGTGCATTCAGCGGTCCGAGTGCGAGCATAACCAGCGCCCAAACGCGGCTGTCGGGCCAAGCATCGAACATCAGTTCACCCTCATCCGAACCTATCCACACGTGACACTAAGCCGACCCAGTCAGGGTTTCGCACGGCGACGACTGGTTGTCAGCAAACACCTGATTGCGGCCGGCGGTCTTGGCGGCGTACAGCCATCGATCAGCGCGACTTTGCAGCGCGTCGCGGCCCTCTCCATCCAGTCGCTCGCTCACGCCGGCGCTCAAAGTGACGATCTGAGCTGGCGAGATTTCCACAAACTGGCTCTCGGCCAGCCGCTGACGCAGCTTATCGACTGCTGCTACAGCGCCCGCCAACGCCGTCTCAGGGAAGACCACTGCGAACTCTTCTCCGCCAATGCGAGCCACCAGATCACTGGCGCGGAAATGTTCGGCCAACAGCGCCGCGATACGCACCAGCACGCTGTCGCCCAGCGCGTGACCACCACTGTCGTTGATGCGCTTGAAGTGATCAATATCAATCAGCGCCAGACACAGGGGATTGCGATAACGCTGGGCGCGCTCCACTTCGGCCGCCATGCGCTCATCGAACTGGCGTCGATTGGCCAAGCCGGTCAGCGCATCCTCGCGACTCTGACGCTCCAGCAAAACGCTTTTGGCACTCAGGTCAGCGAGCAGATGCTCACGCTCCTCGCCGGCATGCTGCAGGGCAGCGGTGCGCTGGGCCACCAGCTCCTCGAGCTGTTCGCGGTATGCATCCAGTTCCTGGAATGTCTGTGCATCGGCAAGAACCGGGGCAATATCGTCAGCGATCGCGACCAACGCGTGTTTGTCGGCATCCGAATACTGATGTGGGTCTGGATGTTGCAGGCTCACCACTCCAAGCACGTGTCCCGCCAACCGGACTGGCACCATCAACACGCTGCCCGGCTGCTCATTCTCGGACAGCACGGCCGCCTGCCGGATTCCCGGGTCGGCACTTTCCCATCGATCCACCAACACTGGCTCGCCGGAGCGGCGCACCCACCCAGCGAGTCCGTCGTTGCCAGGCCGCCGCTCGCGTGGCAACCGCACACCGGCGACTGAATCCACTACCACATCGAAGTCGCCACGCTTGCCGTCATAGACCGCAAAGAACGCCTTGTGAAACTGGAACAGAGCGGTGACATGGGAGAACAAGCGCTCGGCCAGCTCATCGATACGGCGACTGCCCGACACCGCCAGCCGCGCACTACTCGCCGCATCCAGCGCTTCGACCCTGGACTGCACCTTCCTCCGCGACTCGACCAGCTCGTGCATGCTGACCACGGTGAGCACCAGAAAGGCGACAAACAGACTGATGGTAGTGTTATCGCCTTGCTGGCAGACGAGAGCGGCGAGTACGCCGATGGGTGCGAAAAAGGCATCGACCGTCAGATAGGACCACGTGGCCAACTGTCGGATGTCCCGTCCATCGAGCTTGAAGTACACCAGCATCATGGCCGAATTCACCACCTGCAGCAGCACCGTGGCGGCCAGCAACGCCCACGTATCCGTCCAATCCAATGCGTGCAGCGGCACCGTTCCGCCCAAGGCGACATAGCTCCATCCGGCCAGCGTCGTCATCAGCGCGATCATGCAGGCGTTGTGCACGGCGCGAATCGCGCCAACGCGCAGCGAACCTTGCCGGTAGCGATGATTGAGAAACGGCCAGACCAGTGCAGGCAGCGCGTTGACCGTGACTGCCACCTCCAGCGGCAGCAGCAGGATGGCGGCGATCTGCGGCACCCGCTCCATCGAGGTCATGCCCATCGACGGCACCGGATAACCGTACTGCCAGACCAGCAGTTGAAAAACCACGAAGCCGAGCACCACGCCAAGCGGGGGCCACTCCGCCAACCATGGCCACGCCAAACTTGCCGTGGCGCCTGTGAGGCCAACCAGCGCAAGGTTGTAGATCCAGAGCCGGCTGTCCTTGGAGCGCATACAGGATTCTAGACCGCAAGGTGACAGCGTGTGATGTGGCGCTTGCAAACCGAAGGGTTTCGCTTCGACCGAGCGCCCGCGCGATACTGCGCGCTGGCCGGGGTGAGGTTGGACTGCGTGCGCGCCACCGGCGCGCGTCCGGCCGAACGCCCGCGCGATACCGCGCGCGGGCCGGGAATCCCGAAAAAAAAACGCCACCGGCTAGGGTGGCGGAGTGGGCGGGGTGAGGACGAGGCGCTCGCACCCCGCAGGGTTGCGCCGCGGCCGAACGCCCGCGCGGTACCGC
>JBQTGY010000012.1:0-64345 GCA_052390415.1 Pseudomarimonas sp.
GGCGACTTCCATGTCGTGCTCGGAGACGAAGCCACCCTCCAGCATGTTGACCAACATCATCTTGAAGGTGGCAATGCCGACGTCGCCAGCAACCGGAATCCGTCGCGACGGTAGTGGTGGACGATAACCACATTCCGACAATGCCAATGCTTGGCGACGCGCGACGTGCAGCAGTTCATGCGCGTGGAAAACCACGATGTCATCGCTGCGCAGCAGCCGCATGTCCTTGGATTCCAACGCTGAGCTGCCGACCTTGGCCATCGCAATGGTCTCGAAGTAGACCTTCAAGCCGGCAAAAACATCGCCGCCCGCGCCAACGCTGTTGCCGACGCGCACCGCAATTTCTTTCAGGCCGCCACCGGCAGGCAGCAAGCCCACGCCCGCTTCGACCAAGCCGATGTAGCTCTCCAGCGCCGCTACGGTGCGCGCGGAATGCATCTGGAACTCGCAGCCACCGCCGAAGGCCATGCCGCGTACGGCGGCGACCACCGGCACGGTCGAATACTTGATGCACTGACTGGTGGCCTGAAACGTTGCCACCATTGCTTCGAACTCGGCGATCTTGCCCGCCTGCAGCGACGCCATTGCGCCGGACAAATCCGCGCCTGCCGAAAACGGTTCCTTGGCTTGCCAAAGCACTAGGCCCTTGAATTCGCGCTCGGCGACATCGACCGCCTGCTTGATGCCGGCCAGCACACCATCATTGACGGTGTTCATCTTGGTCTTGAAGCCAAGCACTGCGACGCCGTCACCGTCGGTCCAGCAGCGCACAGCGTCGGTTTCGAAAACGGTGGAGCCAGCCGAAGGCCGTTCACCAAGCACGGGATCAGGAAAGCGCTGCCGTTGGTAGACCGGCAAATCTGAGCGCGGCGTTTGTTTGCCACTGGCCGGGCTGAAGCTGCCGTCTGCCGAGTGCACACCTTGGCGACCATCGATTGCCCACGCCGGCAGCGCCGCGTTGCTCATCGACTTGCCCGCCGCGATGTCATCAACGATCCACCCGAGAATCTCGTTCCAGCCCGCCGCTTGCCAGGTTTCGAACGGTCCCAAGGCCCAGCCGTAGCCCCAGCGAATGGCTAGGTCGACGTCGCGCGCGGTGTCGGCGATCGACTCCAGATGGTAGGCGCTGTAGTGGAACAGGTCACGAAACATCGCCCACAAGAACTGCGCCTGCGGATGCTCACTTGCGCGCAGGCGGGCAAATTTCTCGGCGGGATTCTTGAGCTTGAGGACTTCCAGCACTTCAGGTGCGGCGACCGCTGTTGCCGGGCGATAGTCCTGTTTGGCGAGGTCAAGCACGAGGATATCTTTGCCGCGTTTGGTGAAGATGCCAGCGCCCGTCTTTTGACCGAGCGCGCCTTTGGCGATCAGCGCTTTGTGCCAATCCGGCGCCTGGAAATAGCGATGCCATGGATCCTCCGGCAGCGTGTCAGCCATGGTCTTGATGACGTGGGCCATAGTGTCCAGTCCAACGACATCCGAGGTGCGATACGTCGCAGACTTGGGTCGGCCGAGCAACGGACCCGTCAACGCGTCGACCTCGTCGAACCCCAAGCCAAACGCTTGCGTGTGATGCATGGTGGAGAGGATCGAAAACACGCCGATGCGATTGCCGATGAAGTTTGGCGTGTCCTTGGCATAGACAACTCCCTTCCCAAGCGTGCTGGTGAGGAAGGCTTCCAGTCCTTGCAGGACAGACGTGTCCGTGCCTCGACACGGAATCAGTTCTGCCAGATGCATGTAGCGCGGCGGGTTGAAGAAGTGCACGCCGCAGAAGCGTGGTTTGATCGATGCGGGCAGTGCATCAGCCATCGCGTTGATCGATAGCCCGGACGTGTTCGATGCAACCACGGCATGGGCGGCGATGTGCGGCGTGATCTTGCGATACAACTCGAGCTTCCAATCCATGCGTTCGGCGATGGCTTCGATGATCAGGTCGCACTCGGAAAGCAATGCCAAATGCTGATCGTAGTTAGCTGGCACGATGCACTCGGCGAGCGACTTCGACGCGAATGGAGACGGCGAAAGCTTCCCCAGCCCGGCGATGGCGCGATTGACGATGCCGTTGAGGTCGCCGTCTTTTGCGGCCAGGTCAAACAACACGGTGTCGACGCTGGCATTGACCAAGTGAGCCGCGATTTGCGCGCCCATGACGCCAGCGCCAAGCACGGCGACTTTGCGGATGCGGAGTGTGTTAGACATGACCTGTAAGTCCGATGGCTGAGATGAAAAGAGACGGGGACGGGCTTGCGCCGCGCCACGATTAGATGGCGCGCAATCCGCCGGCGGTAAATCGTATGAGCTCGGTCGCTGCGCGCTCACAGTGCGCTTTCTCACTGACGTTGCCGGGGCGCTTGATCTGCCCGAAGTCGGCCATCGCATATGTCAACGCACCGGCAAGAAAGTCGAGGCGCCAATAGAGTTGCTCACGCGAGAGACCGGGCAGACAGACGGCAATCGCGCGGGCGAATTCGCGCATGACGTGGCCGTAGTTGTCCGAGAGGAATCTACGCAGGCTGTCGTCTTTCTCTGCGTAGGCGCGCGCAATGACGCGCACAAAGGCGGAACCGCCCTGGCGATCAACGCTTAACGCGAGAGCCGGTTCGATGAACGCCGCAAGCACGGATTCCAGCGAGCCAGCTTGGTCGGTTTCGGCCACTTTCAGCGCACTGATTCGGCGCGCGCTCAGATCGTCCAGCCTGCGTCGAAAAACTTCGTTGACCAGGTTGCTCTTGGAGCCAAAGTGATAATTGACTGCTGCCAAATTGACATCGGCACGGCTGGTGACTTCACGCAACGAAGTTTCGGCAAATCCGCGCTCGGCAAACAGGCGTTCTGCCGCGCTGAGAATGCGTTCTTTGGTTGAAAAATGAGGTGTCGTCAAGGCAGTTCAAACGATTGTTTGAAAGGCCGAAGATACGCCCACGTGCAGCATCACGTCAACGCAGTGGCCGCTGGCTGATCGAGGTGCATAGCGGCTCAGAAGCTCGATTTGTCTGCTGCACCCGCGCCGTTGATTCACCCAGCGCCGCCCGGTTTTCCCTGTCTTTCCCGGCGCTTGAATGCTACTCTTGGCGAGATTACTCGCGTGATCGTCACTTGTTTATCACGGTGACTGACACACCTGTTGACATTTCCCCATTCGAATTTTGGAGTTTTTATGGCGCTGGAGCGCACCATTTCCATCATCAAGCCAGACGCTGTCGGCAAGAACGTCATCGGCGAAATCTACGCCCGTTTTGAGAAAGCTGGCCTCAAGATCGTGGCGGCGAAGATGAAGCACCTTTCGAAGAAAGAGGCCGAAGGATTCTACGCAGTTCACCGTGAGCGTCCGTTCTTCGGCGCGTTGGTGGAGTTCATGATCTCGGGCCCCGTCATGATTCAGGTGCTGGAAGGTGAAAACGCGGTCGGCTTGAATCGTGAGTTGATGGGTGCGACCAATCCCAAGGATGCGGCACCCGGAACCATCCGCGCCGACTTTGCATCGTCGATCGACGCCAATGCGGTGCACGGCTCGGATTCGCAAGAGAACGCGGCAATTGAAGCGGCGTATTTTTTCTCGGCGACGGAGCTGTGCCCGCGTTAAGCGGAGCCGAGTCCGATGATGTCCGCTGAAGCCAAGGCCGCGCAGACTCCATTGAGCCAAAGGGTGGAGTCTGATCTTGCGAGTGCCGGTGTCGTACTGAAGCGGGACTTGACAGCGCTGAGCGCGCCGATGATCGCGGCGGATAGCGGCCGGCAGAACCTGCTGGCTTTGGATCGCGCCGGACTTGAGCGATTTTTCGCTGAATCTTTGGGTGAGCAACGCTTCCGCGCCCATCAGGTGATGAAGTGGATTTATCACCGCCAAGTCACTGACTTCGGTTTGATGACCGATCTCGGCAAACCCTTGCGCGAAAAGCTCGAATCAGCAGCCGCAGTGGTGCCACCAACGATCATGTTCGAAAAGCCATCGATCGATGGCACCCACAAGTGGTTGCTTGGCATGGATCGCAGCAATGCAATCGAGGCTGTGTTCATTCCAGACAAGGGTCGCGGAACCTTGTGTGTGTCGAGCCAGGTCGGTTGTGGCCTGAACTGCCAGTTCTGTTCGACCGCCACGCAAGGCTTCAATCGCAACTTGAGCGTGGCCGAGATTGTTGGTCAGGTCTGGGTAGCGGCCAAGCACTTGGGCAACGTTCCGCATCGGCAAAGAAAGCTCACCAACGTCGTGATGATGGGCATGGGCGAGCCTTTGCTGAATTTCGAGAATGTCGTGACCGCGATGAGCGTGATGCGGGATGACTTGGGTCTTGGGCTTGCCAACAAGCGGGTGACACTTTCAACCGCCGGGCTGGTACCCATGATTGATCGTCTGGCCGTTGAGAGTGACGTGTCTCTTGCGGTGTCGCTGCATGCGCCCAACGATGAGCTGCGTAGTGAATTGGTGCCGCTGAACAAGAAGTACCCGATTGCCGAGCTGCTTGCCGCCTGTGCTCGTTACGCCGAGCGCAAGAAGCGTGAGTCGGTGACGTTTGAGTACACGATGATGAAGGGCGTCAATGATCGCCCCGAGCTTGCTCGACAACTGGTGAAATTGATGCGGCGCCTGCCAGCCAAGGTCAATCTGATTCCGTTCAATCCCTTCACCGGAACGCGATTCGAGCGGTCAACCGAGACCGATATCCGGGCATTTCAAACCATTTTGCTGGACGCTGGGGTCATGACCACGGTGCGTCGTACTCGCGGCGACGATATTGACGCCGCGTGCGGACAACTCAAAGGGCAGGTAATGGATCGAACCCGCCGACAGGCCGACTTCAAGCGCAAGCTGGATGCAGCGGGTGCTACGACGCAGGGCGTTTCCGATGCAGCTTGAACCGCGAATCGCCGGCTCGCTTCTCGCAGCGCTGCTTGCGTTGACGGCGTGTGCCGGCAACGGTGGTCCTGACAACTCCAAGCTCGGCAACAAGAATCAGGAAGCCGAAGATGCCGCTGAGCTGCAAGTCAGGCTTGGACAAGGTTACTTGTCGGAAGGCGAACTGGAAACCGCTCGCGACAAATTGAAGCGCGCTCTGGAATTGAACCCGAGTTCGGTGGACGCACATACCTTGATGGCTGTGTTGAGCGAGCGCATCAATCGGCCCGAGGCTGCCGAGGAGTTCTATCTCAAGGCCACGAAACTGAAGCCGGAAGACGGTTCCGTCAACAACAACTATGGCGCTTTTTTGTGCAGCGTCGGACGCTTCGATGAAGCTGATCCCTACTTTCAACGCGCGATTGAAGATCCGTTCTATCGCACACCAGCGGTCGCCAGCACCAACGCCGGCGTTTGCGCGATGAAAGCGGGACGGTTGGATCGCGCCGAGGCATTCTTGCGGAAGTCTATTGAGTTGCAGCCGAAGAACTCCACGGCGCTGTTTGAGCTGGCAGGGATTCATTTGAAAAAGGGTGACCTGCTGCGTGCTCGCGCATTCCTGCAACGCTACGAGGCCAACGTCGACGCGGTGAGTGCAGAAGCGCTCGACCTGGGTGCACTGATCGAGGAAAAGATGGGCAACGCAGAGGGCGCAGCCAGTTATCGCAGCCGTTTGGCGCGCGATTTCCCCCAATACATGCCTGCCACCGAATCGGAAGGAACACCTTCGTCATGACATCTGATGTGCCGTCAATGACGCATCCCGCCATGACCGGTTCGTTGGGCACGCGTTTGCGCGCCGGTCGAGAATCGTTGGGACTCAGCGCGGCGGAAACAGCAATCAAACTGCGTGTTTCCTTGAATATTGTTGAAGCCATCGAGCGTGACGATCTTGGGCGCTTGGGCGCGCCGGTGTACGCACGGGGCTATTTGTCCAGCTATGCACGTTTGGTGGGTCTGCCGATCGTGGTCGTTAACAATGCGATGCAACGTCAAGGGGACGATCCGGCCCCGCAGTTGCAAAGCGCCTCGCATGTATCGCATGGACGTTTCTTGGTTGATCGCTACGCGCGCCGCGCTGCGTCCATTGTGCTTACTGCGTCCATCGTGGTCCCGGTGATTTGGCTGGCGACCGAGGAGCGGCTGCCTGTGCAGCCAGTAACGCTGCGTTCACTGGAAGTGGTGCCGGCTCAAACGGGGGTGGTGCAATCACAACCAACCGCACAATTTGATGCGGCGTTCGTCGGGCCACCAGTTGAGTTGGCAGGCTCCCCCAGTCAGGCAGGCAAGACCAATCCGTATGTGCTTGAGCCTGACATGGCAGTGGTGGCCTCGTTTGCGCCGTTCATGAGTGCGCGTGGCCAAGTGCGCAATGAACCCGCGCATGGGCCGGACTCCGGCACTGAGCAGGTAGCGGACAACAGTGGATGGCTGTTGCGTTTTCGCGGCGACAGCTGGGTCGAAATTACCGACTACGAGGGCAATCGACTTGAGTTCGGCGTGGTCCGTGCAGGTAGCGAGAAGCGCTATTCGAGCGCCCGTGTGGCCAAAGTGGCCTTGGGTAACGCCAGCGTCGTCGAAGTGATTCGTGAAGGCCAGCCCTTGCAGCTGGCACCATTCCAGCGGGCCAATGTGGCGCGCTTTGCGGTATCCTCCGGCGGCGAATTGAAGCCCAGCGGCGGATGAGGTATCCGGGCTGTTGTAGCAGGCTTTAGTTGCGGAGCTCATCAGGCAGGCTCATTCCACGCGGTTCAGGCGAGGCTCACCTCGCCGCCCCATCCTTCCTAACCTTTGGCGCAGCCGCTGTGCACGCGCCCGCAGTGAGATTGTCATGGCTATTGATTTGATGGACGAACACGAGCAAAGCGAACGCGTACGCGCGTGGCTGCGAGACAATGGCGGCGCCATCGTTGGCGGCATCGCGATCGGCTTGGCTGGTATTTTCGCCTGGCAGTGGTGGGGCAATTCCAAAGTTGAGCATCGAATTGATGCGGCGAGTCAGTACCAAGCATTGGTGGAAGCGGTCGAGCGCAAAGACCGGGATACCGTCGACAGCGTTTCGCAGTCTCTCAGCAAAGATTTTGCAGACACACCTTATGCATCCTTCGCCGCGCTGGCGCGGGCGGATCAGTTGCTCGAAGCGGGTGAAAATGAGGGCGCCGTGGCGAGCTTGAAGAAAGCCATCGAGCTGGCGCCGGATGCAGCACTGGCTGGATTGGCGCGTGTGCGCCTGGCGCGTGCGCAGTTGGGGGCTGGCGAGCATCAGGCGGCACTCGACGCGCTGAAAAGTCTCACGGTGGATGCCTATCAGGGGGTTGCCGAAGAACTGCGCGGTGACGCACTTCTCGCCATGGGCGATGCCGAAGCGGCCCGCACCGCATACTCGACTGCCTTGGAGAAGCTTGATGAAGCGGCTCCTTCACGGCGGCTGGTAGAGATGAAATTGGTAGATCTGGGTGGCAAGGTGCCCGTCATGGATCCCGTTGCCCCGGTTGTCGAAACTAGCGGCAAGGAATCTTGATCATGCGTTTTCGCCTTGTGTCGCTGGTGGTGGCGTCGCTGTTGGTTGTCAGTGGCTGCGGCATTTTCAAGGGCAAGACCAACAAGGAAAATATCGAGCCGCCGACCGAGTTGACGGACTTCGACGCCAGCGTGGATGTGTCCAGGGTGTGGTCAGCGGGCATCGGCGATGGCGAGCGCAAATTGAGCCTGCGACAGGCGCCGGTCATCGCCGAAGGGCGCGTGTTCGCGGCATCTCCAGACGGCCAGTTGACGGCGGTCGACGCCAGCAACGGTAACAGCGTCTGGGAAGTTGAGAGCGAATTGCGTTGGTCGGGCGGCCCGGCAGTGGCTGAAGGCACCTTGATCGTAGGCACGCTGGACGGCCAAGTGATCGCCTATAACCCCGACAGCGGAAGCGAGCGCTGGCGCGCTGACGTGTCGTCGGAAGTCATCAGCGCGCCTGCCATCGCGCGCGGCTTGGCGGTTGTGCGGGCCATCGATGGTCGGGTATTCGCGTTTGCGATAACCACTGGCGAGCGGCGTTGGGTGTACGACCGCGGCTTGCCGCAATTGACACTGCGCGGCAATGCGCGTCCAGTGATTGACAACGGTTCGGTCTACCTTGGTTACGACGGTGGCGCGGTCGTGGCACTCAAGCTCGAGGACGGCAGCGTCATCTGGGAGCAGAGCATCGCCGAAGGCGAGGGCAAGACCGAGCTTGAGCGGATCGTTGATATTGACGGTGAGATCGTCGCATCGGGTTCCGAAGTCTTTGTCGCTGCTTTCGGCAGCCACGTGGTATCGCTGGACGCCGGCAGCGGACGCACCTTGTGGACGCGCGACATGTCCGTCTATGGCGGAGTAGCGCTGGCCGACAACCGCATTCTGGTCAGCGATGCAGCTGGCACCGTGTGGGCGCTGGATCGGACGACCGGTGCCTCGCAATGGCGACAGGACGGCTTGGCTCATCGCTCACTGACCACGCCAGGCATCGTCGGCAAGCACGTTGTCGTCGGTGACTTTGATGGCTACCTGCATTGGCTGAGTCTGGACTCAGGCGTGCTCGCCGCGCGTGAGCGTGTCGCTCGCAAGCCCGTTCGCGCCACGCCGCAAATCGTGGGTGATGTCGTCTATGCGGTGACCACCGACGGCAAACTTGCCGCCTACCGTACGGCGCCTTAGGGCGCAAACTTCGGTAAAACTGCATGCTTCCGCTGGTTGCACTGGTAGGTCGGCCCAATGTGGGCAAGTCAACGTTGTTCAATGCGTTGACACACAGTCGGGATGCGCTGGTCGTCGATCAACCTGGCGTGACTCGCGACCGCAAGTACGGTGTCTGTCGGCTCAACGAGCGGCCCTTCATGGTGGTCGATACCGGCGGTTTGACCGGCGAAGTTGAAGGCTTGGCGGGCGCGACTGCGTTGCAGGCCGAGGTCGCCATTCAAGAGGCCGACCTCATCTTGTTTGTGGTCGACGCGCGCGACGGTTTGACCGCCGGCGACAATGAAATCCTGCGCGACCTGCGGCGCGGCGGCAAGCCAGCCATGCTGGTCATCAACAAGACGGATGGCGTCGATCCGCAGCAATCGCTTGCCGAGTTTTCGCGTACCGGATTGCAGCCGGCACTCGCCATTGCGGCGGTGCAGAATCGTGGCATTCAGCAGTTGCTGGCGGCCGTGCTTGAGCATTTGCCCGTTGCAACTGATGGTGAGTTCGCCGACGACTACGATCCGAAGCGACTGCGTTTGGCCATCGTCGGTCGTCCCAACGTCGGCAAGTCCACCTTGGTCAACCGCTTGCTTGGCGAAGAGCGCGTCATTGCCTCTGAAGTCGCTGGCACCACGCGAGACGCGATTTCAGTTGACCTTGAGCGCGACGGGCGAAGCTATCGATTGATCGATACCGCTGGCATCCGTCGGCGTGCGCGAGTCGAAGAAACGATTGAGAAATTCTCGATTCTGAAAACGCTGCAGGCGATCGAGTCGAGTCAGTTGGTGGTGGTGATGTTGGACGGTAGTGAGGGTGTCACCGACCAGGACGCCACCGTGCTCGGCCATGTGCTGACTTCCGGGCGAGGCTTGCTGGTTGCCGTCAACAAGTGGGATGGCTTGAGCAGTGATCAGCGCGAGCAGTGCGAGCGCGACCTCGAGCGCAAGCTCGCGTTTGTCGAATTTGCGCCCATCGTCAACATTTCCGCCAAGCATGGCTCCGGGCTGCGCGAGTTGTTTCGCGCCATCCACAAGGTACACGCATCCACCACGCGTGAGCTGACCACGTCGGATCTCACCAAAGCGTTGGAAATTGCCTACGAAGCGTTTCAGCCGCCGATGGTCAACGGGCATGCCGCCAAGCTGCGTTTTGCGCATCCTGCCGGCACCAATCCGCCGACCATCGTTATCCATGGCACACGTGTCACGTCGCTCACCGCCAGTTACAAACGCTATCTGGAAAATTTCTTCCGCAAGCGCTTCAAGTTGGTAGGCACGCCGTTAAGGCTTGAGTTCAAGGCGGCGGCGAATCCGTTCGAGGGCAAGAAGAATGTGCTCACCGAGGCACAACAGCGCAAGCGCAAGCGGCTGATGAGCCACGTCAAGAAGAAGCGCTGAAAAGCCTCAATCAGGACGCGCTGATTCACGCGAGTGTGCTCGCGAAACTCGGAATTCAGTTGCCTTGGGCATAATGGCACCCTCACTTTGGTGGAATCGGGGTCCGAATGGCGGCACGCCTGTTGGACGGAAAGGGTATTGCCGACGGCATGCTTGAAAGTCTGCGCGCACGCGTGCAGGCGCGGGTGAATGCAGGCAAGACTGCGCCTGGGTTGGCGGTAGTGTTGGTCGGTGACGACCCGGCCTCAGCCGTGTATGTACGCAATAAGCGACGTGCGTGCGCCCGCGCAGGTCTGTTGACGTTTGACTTCAACTTGCCGGTGGAAACCACCGAGGCGAGTCTGCACGAACTGGTTGATCGGTTGAATGGCGACAGCCGCGTGCACGGCATCTTGGTGCAACTGCCACTGCCGCCGCAGATGAATGCGACGGCACTGATCAATCGAATCGATCCGCGCAAAGATGTCGATGGATTTCATGCGGAGAACGTCGGTCGTCTGGCATTGCGTCAGCCTGGCCTGCGACCGTGTACGCCGCGCGGAATCATCACCTTGCTGTCGCACACTGATCAGCCCGTGCGCGGGCGCAATGCAGTCGTCATCGGTGTCAGCAATCATGTCGGTCGGCCAATGTTGATGGAACTGCTCATTGCCGGCACCACCACCTGTGCCTGTCACCGCTTCACGCCGCGCGACGAGCTCAGGCGGCAAGTGGGCCAGGCGGACATTGTGGTCGCTGCGGTGGGTCGGCCCGGCTTGGTCGAAGGCGGTTGGGTCAAACCGGGTGCAGTCGTCATCGACGTGGGCATCACCCGCGTCGCGGACGGCTCCCTCGTTGGAGACGTCGAATTTGAGTCGGCACGCGAGCGCGCATCCTGGATCACGCCGGTCCCGGGAGGAGTGGGCCCGATGACGGTGGCGACGCTGATTCAAAACACCGTTGACGCCGCAGATGCACTTGATGCAGAAGCTGTGGCTGCGAGCCACTTGAACTAAGGCCTAACTTTGATGAGCCGGACACAGGCAAAAATTTGGGTGCTGGTCATCGCCGCGACACTGACCGGTTGCGCGTCAGTGGCTCAGCGCGCTGCCAACGATTTGGCGTCGGATCTTCAGCGCGGCATCTTTGATCACGACGATCCGGCCACGGTGGCCGCCGGTCTGCCCGCCTATTTGCTGTTGATCGACGGACTGCTTTCCAGTCGCCCGGACAATACCGCAATGCTGCAAGCGGCTGCGGGGCTATATTCCGCGTACGCAGGCAACTTCGTTGACGATGTTGAGCGTGGGAAACGGCTGAGTGCGCGCGGCTTTGAGTACGCGCGTCGCGCCACCTGCATGGATTTGCCAGCGATATGCGCCAAGTTGGACGGGCCGGTCGATGAGTTCGTGAACAGCGTCGCCAGCGCACCGGCGTCGTCGGTTTCGACCTTGCACACGCTGGGTACCGCATGGGCTGGATACGTACAGGCGCATAGCGACGACTGGGCGGCGATTGCCGCGTTGCCCAAGGCACAGGCGGTGATCGAGCGGGTGGTTGCACTTGACCCCGACTATCAAAAGGGCTTGCCATGGGCGTACCTCGGTGTCTTGCACAGCCTGCGACCGGAAGGGGTAGGCGGTGAACCTGAGCGCGGACGCGCTGCGTTTGAACAATCAATCTCCCGTTCCGAGGGGGCCAACCTGATGGCCAAGACGCTGTTCGCCGAGCGCTACGCGCGACTGGTGTTTGACCGGGAGTTGCACGACCGCTTGCTCACCGAAGTCTTGGCCGCAGACCCCAAACAAGCCGGTTTTACCTTGGCCAATCACATGGCGCAGACGCGTGCGGCGGCTCTGATGGCTGCTGCCGATGACTATTTTTAAGGAGAGCGATTCAATGATTCGTTGTTTGTTAGCGCTGTTCCTGATGGCTGCAATCGCGCCGGTCGCGGCCGTCGAGACGCTGAAGATCGCCACGCTCGCGCCGGAAGGCTCGACCTGGATGAAAGAGATGCGCGCAGCCGCGGCTGCGTCGGAGAAGGCTACCGAGGGACGCGTCAAAGTCCGTTTTTATCCGGGCGGCGTGATGGGTAACGACGTCACCGTGCTGCGCAAGATCAAACTGGGACAACTTCATGGCGGCGCCTTCACTGGCAGCGAGCTGTCCTTGATTTCAAAAGATGCGCAGCTTTACAGCTTGCCGTTCCTGTTCCGGGATCGTGCCGAGGTTGATGCCGTCCGCGCGACCGTCGATCCTTTGTTGTTCAAGACATTCGATGACGCCGGCTGGAAGGTGTTGAATTTGAGCGGCGTCGGTTTTGCTTACCTGATGGCGAATGGTCCGATCAGCGGCGGCGACGGCTTGGCCTCTCGCAAAGTGTGGGTGCCGCAGAACGACTTGATCGCCGAGCGGGTATTTCGCGCTGGCGGCGTCGCGCCCATCCCACTGCCGTTGCCGGATGTGTTCACTGCGCTACAAACCGGCCTGATCGACACCGTCGGCAATACGCCCTCCGGTGCGATTGCTTTGCAGTGGCACGGCAAGTTACGGCAGGTGCTCGACTTGCCGCTGAGCTATGTCACGGGCTACGTGGTGGTCTCCGGCAAATCGTGGCAGAAGTTGGATGCGGCGGATCAAGTCGCAGTAGCCGACGCATTCCGTCAAAGCGGCGAGCGCATCGATGCCGATAATCGTCGTGCCGATGCGCAGGCCTTGCAGGCGTTGCAGGGCCTCGGAATCGAGTTGGTACCGCCGGACCCCAAAGACGCCGCGCGCTGGCAAGCCATTGGTGCCGACGTCACCCAACAAATGAGTGCTGACGGCGAGCTCAGCGCTGCGCCGCTAGCTGCGCTGCAAACCTTGCTGGAAGCGCATCGAGCGAAATCACCCGCGGCGAGCCCCTAAGCGCAGGGAAATCGTGATGCCTGTCCCGTTGCTTACGCGCCTGTTGCGCGGCCTGCACACGCTTGAAGATGGCCTGCTGGCATTGGCGCTCGGACTGTTGGTGTTGCTTTCGGTGGGGCAAATTGTCGCGCGCATGGCCTTCGATGCCGGCGGCGTATGGATCGAACCATCGATGCGGCTGTTGATCCTGTGGTTGGCGATGCTGGGCGCCTTGGCCGCGACGCGCGATGGTCGACATATCGCGATCGATGTATTGCCGCGCTTGCTGCCGCCACTCGGCAAGCGAATTGCTTGGGCCATGGGGCAGGTGTTTGCGGCAGTCATATGCGCGTTGATGGCGTGGGGAAGCGTCGATCTGGTCGTGCTTGAGCGCGAGTCGGCGGCGGAAGTGGTGAGTGGTGTATCGCTGTGGGTGTCGCTGCTGATTCTGCCTGCGGGATTCTCGCTGATGGCACTGCGGATGTTGATCGCGGCCGCGTTGCCGCCACCGGCTGAGCACAATGTCGCTTGAACTGATGTTGGGCCTGTTGCTGATTCTGGTCGCCCTCATGGGCGCACCTCTGTTTGCGCTGATTGGCGGTGCCGCGCTGCTTGGCTTCTATGCGATCGACTATGACCTTGCCTTGGTAGCGGTCGAATTCTATCGATTGGCCGACATGCCCGGGCTTGCGGCGATCCCCTTGTTCACCTTGTCGGGTTACTTGCTGGGTGCCAGCGAAGCGCCCAAGCGGCTGGTGCGTTTGTCTGACGCTTGGTTGGGTTGGATGCCAGGTGGCCTGGCCATCGTCGCGATCATCACCTGCTCGCTGTTTACCGCATTCACAGGTGCCACCGGTGCGACCATCGTTGCGCTGGGCGCTTTGCTGTATCCCGCGCTGATTGGCGCAGGCTATCCGCGGCGTTACGTGCTCGGTCTGCTGACTTCGGCCGGCAGTTTGGGGCTGCTGTTCGCACCTTCGCTGCCACTGATCCTGTTTGGTTTTGTGGCTGGGCAGTTGGGTACGGACCCTCCGGTGAGCGTGCAGGATCTGTTTCTTGCGGGTGTGTTGCCGGGTCTGCTGATGGTCGGGATCCTGATGGTGCACGCGGTGTGGATCGGACGGGGCTTGAACAAGGCTGGCATGAGCAAGGCCACCCACCGCTTCAACGCCCACGAAGCCGGTGCATCGGTGCTCGCGGCGGGCTGGGAGCTGCCACTGCCCTTGCTCGTGTTGGGTGGCATTTACGGCGGGTTTTTTGCTGCATCGGAAGCCGCCGCAATTACCGCTGCCTATGTGTTGCTGGTCACCGTGTTTATCAAGCGCGAAATCAAGTGGCGCGCTTTGCCGACGATCATGGCGGAAGCGATGCGAATGGTCGGCGTGATTCTGTTGATCCTCGGCATGGCGCTGGCGTTGTCGAACTGGATGATTGACCAGGAAGTGCCAACCCGGTTGTTCGAGATTATTTCCACACACATCACCAGCCCCATCGTGTTCCTGCTCTTGCTCAGCGTGTTTTTGCTGATTGTCGGCATGTTGTTGGACGTGTTTTCCGCCATCGTCATCCTGGTGCCACTGCTGGTGCCGGTCGCGCAGGGATTCGGCATCCATCCGGTGCATCTGGGCGTATTGATGCTGGCCAACCTGCAGTTGGGCTACTTCACTCCACCGGTGGGATTGAACCTGTTCATCGCCAGCTATCAGTTCAAAGCGCCCGTGCACGAGCTGGTGCGCGCCTGCGTGCCATTTTTCCTGCTGCTGCTCGGCGCGGTGTTGTTGATCGCGCTGTGGCCCGGGTTGTCGCTCGTTCTGCTCGGCTGAGCCTGTACTGAAGCAACAGGCTGTTGGGATGGCCTGCGTATAATGGCGGGCTTTATCTGCCGGAGCCGTCCATGCTGCGTATCCACGCTGAGGCGCTGACCTTCGATGATGTGTCGTTGATGCCTGCGCATTCGACAGTTCTGCCGAAAGATGTCCAACTGAGTACACGCCTGACACGCAACATCGTGCTGAACATCCCCATCGTGTCGGCAGCGATGGACACGGTGACCGAAGCGCGACTGGCAATCGCGATGGCGCAGCTTGGCGGCATCGGCATCCTGCACAAGAACATGAGCGTGCAGATGCAGGCGGCCGAGGTCGCGCAGGTCAAGAATTTTGAAGCTGGCGTAATCCGCGAACCCTTCACTGTTGGTCCAGACACCACGATTGGCGAGGTGTTGCGTCTGACCCGTGCGCGCAACATTTCCGGCGTGCCCGTGGTTGAAGGCGGCCGTCTGGTCGGTATCGTCACCAGTCGCGACATGCGTTTCGAGAAAAAACTCGACGATCCTGTCAAACACATCATGACCAAGCAAGATCGCCTGGTGACGGTGGGCGAGGGGGCCAGCGACGATGAAGTGTTGGAACTGATGCACCGTCACCGAATCGAGAAAGTGCTGGTGGTCGATGATGGCTTCAGCTTGCGCGGACTGATCACCGTCAAGGACATTCAGAAGGCGCGCGACAATCCGAACGCTGCCAAGGACGCCGACGAACAATTGTTGGTGGGCGCGGCGGTAGGCGTGGGCGGCGACACCGAGGCCCGCGTCGAGGCGCTGATTGCTGCCGGCGTCGATGTGATCGTGGTAGACACCGCGCATGGCCACGCCCAGGGCGTGCTGGATCGCGTGCGCTGGGTAAAGCGCAACTTTCCGAAGATTGAAGTGATCGGCGGCAATATTGTCACCGGCGACGCTGCGCTGGCTCTGCTGGATGCGGGCGCGGATGCGGTAAAGGTGGGTGTCGGACCGGGCTCGATTTGCACCACGCGCATCGTTGCGGGTGTGGGAGTGCCACAGATCAGCGCGGTTGGCATGGTGGCTGAGGCCTTGAAAGGGCAGATTCCCTTGGTCGCCGATGGCGGCATTCGTTATTCGGGTGACGTCGCCAAGGCACTGGCGGCCGGCGCTTCAAGCATCATGATCGGTGGCTTGTTCGCGGGTACGGAAGAGGCGCCCGGCGACATCGAACTGTTTCAAGGCCGCAGCTACAAAAGTTATCGCGGCATGGGCAGTCTCGGCGCGATGGAAAAAGGCAGCAAGGATCGTTACTTCCAGGATGCATCAGACGCCGACAAGTTGGTCCCGGAAGGCATCGAAGGTCGGGTGCCATATCGCGGTGCCATCGGCAGCATCGTCCATCAATTGATCGGCGGCATTCGCGCCTCAATGGGTTATGTCGGCTGCGCCAACATCAACGAAATGCGCGAGCGACCGTGCTTCGTGCGCGTCACCAATGCCGGTGTCCGCGAGAGCCATGTGCATGATGTGCAGATCACCAAAGAGCCGCCGAATTACCGGATGGGGTGAGGAGCCGCGCTTGCAAACCACAGGTTTGCGTGGCTCCGAACGCCCGCGCGCAAGCGCGGGCCGGGTGCCGTGCACGCAGGTATGCACAGTGTCCCGAACACGGCTCCCACGACACCGCCGTTCGCGACTATCAAGCCCACGCCGCAATATCGAGTCCTGATCCCCATGACCCTCCACTCCGACAAAATTCTCATCCTCGATTTCGGTGCCCAATACACGCAACTGATTGCGAGGCGCATTCGTGAGTTGGGTGTGTACTGTGAGATTTGGGCTTGGGATCACGATCCGGCTGAAATTGCCGGCTTCGCGCCGCGCGGGATCGTCCTGTCGGGCGGTCCGGAGTCCACTACCGACGTCAATCCACCGCGAGCACCGCAGCAGGTATTCGATGCAGGGATTCCAATCCTTGGCATCTGTTATGGCATGCAGACGCTGGCCGCGCAGTTAGGTGGCGCGACCGAGGCGGCGGATCAGCGTGAATTTGGGCATGCGGCAGTCGAAGTCGTGGCCGGTGAGTCTTTGCTGGCCGGGCTGAGCGACCATGACGGGACACCTTCTCGGCTCGACGTGTGGATGAGCCACGGCGATCACGTCAGCGCGGTGCCGCCGGGCTTTGTCGTCAGCGCAAGCACCGACCGTGTCGCCATTGCAGCGATGGCCGACGAAACACGGCGCTGGTACGGCGTGCAGTTCCATCCGGAAGTCACGCATACGCGGCAAGGCAACGCCATCCTGCGGCGGTTCGTTGTCGATATCTGCGGCTGCGACACGTTGTGGACGGCCGCCAACATCATCGACGACCAAATCGCGCGCGTGCGGCAACAGATCGGTGACGGTGACGTTTTGCTTGGACTGTCGGGCGGCGTCGATTCGTCGGTAGTCGCTGCGCTCCTGCATCGCGCGATTGGCGAACGGTTGACGTGCGTCTTTGTCGACACCGGCTTGTTGCGCCTGCACGAAGGCGACCAAGTGATGACGATGTTTGCCAACGAGGCAGATAGCGGCGGACTTGGCATCAAGGTCATCCGCGTCAACGCGCGCGAGCGTTTTTTCGCAGCACTGGCTGGAGTGGTCGACCCCGAGGTCAAGCGCAAGATCATCGGCGGCCTGTTCATCGATGTGTTCGAAGAAGAATCGGCCAAGCTCGATCGTGTGCGCTGGTTGGCGCAAGGGACGATTTACCCCGATGTGATCGAGTCGGCCGGCAGCAAGACCGGCAAGGCACACGTCATCAAGAGTCATCACAATGTGGGCGGGTTGCCGGCGCGGATGAAGCTTGGACTGGTCGAGCCGTTGCGCGAGCTGTTCAAGGATGAAGTGCGTCGACTGGGTGTTGCGCTCGGATTGCCGCGCGAGATGGTGTATCGACACCCGTTTCCAGGTCCCGGCTTGGGCGTACGCATCCTTGGCGAGGTCAAATCCGAGTATGCCGAGCTGCTTGCCCGCGCCGACGACGTGTTCATTCAAGAGCTGCGTCGTACGGGTCTGTACGACAAGACCAGCCAGGCATTTGCGGTCTTCCTGCCGATCAAGTCGGTGGGTGTGGTCGGCGATGCACGCGCGTACGAATGGGTGATCGCGCTGCGGGCGGTGGAAACCATCGACTTCATGACCGCGCATTGGGCGCACCTGCCCTACGAATTTCTGGATGTGGTATCGCGGCGGATCATCAACGAGATCCGCGGCATTTCGCGCGTGGTGTACGACATCTCGGGCAAACCACCGGCGACGATCGAGTGGGAGTGAGTTCAGGCGTGCCGAATTGCATCCCGGCGTCAGCATCGCTCGTATATGCGTTGAATTGGCACTATCCGTTCAGCGAGGCGACCACATGAAACGACTTCGGCAAGCGGACGCATTCTGGTGGCTGGCGGTGTTGTGGCTTTGGTTGACGCCGATGATTGGCAACGCCGTACCAAGTGGCGAGACGAGCAGTATTCGTTGGCAGGGCAAGGAGTCTGTTGCCTTCACGCAAGCCAAAGCCGAAAAGCGTTTCGTGCTGCTGTATCTGGAAGCAGTTTGGTGCCATTGGTGCCACGTGATGGATCAGCGGACGTACAAAGATGACGACGTCGCCGCGCTGATCGCGGAACACTACGTGCCACTGCGCATCGATCAGGACGCGCGCCCGGATCTGGCCAATCGTTATCGCGACTATGGCTGGCCAGCCACCATCGTTTTTGACGCCGACGGAAGAGAGATCGTCAAACGTCAGGGCTTCATCGCACCGGAGGCGATGCGGCGGCTGTTGCAGGCGATTGTTGATGATCCCAGCCCAGAAGCGGTTGCCGCCGTGGTGGATGCCAGTGGCTCAGTGACGTCTGGGCTGGCTGTCGGGGTGCGGCAACGTTTGCTCGACCGCCACACCAGCACATATGACCTAGAGCGTGGTGGACTCAAGACGAGCCAAAAATATCTTGAGCGCGACAGTGTGGAGTACGCGCTGGCGCGTGCGGCGGCCGGCGACCTGGTCGAGAAGGCCCGTGCCCTGCAGACCTTGAACGCGGCCATCGCGCTTCTCGATCCGGCGTGGGGTGGCTTCTATCAGTATTCGACAGGCGGCGACTGGCAGCACCCTCATTTCGAAAAACTGACTACCCTGCAAGCCGAGTATCTGCGCATGTACGCCTTGGCCTACGCACATACGGGCGAGCAACGTTTTCTCGATGTGGCGTTGGCGGCGAAGCGCTATAGCGAGCAGTTTCTTGCCGACGAGTCGGGTGCGTTCTACGTCAGTCAGGATGCCGACCTGCGACCCGGCGAACACAGCGCGGAGTACTTTGCGCTGACGGACACGGAGCGCCGCAAGCTCGGTATTCCCCGAGTCGACCGCAATCTCTACACGCAACAGACCGCCAGCATGGCTGAGGCGTACGGCGTGCTGCACGAGGTCACCGGCGACGAATCGCCGCCGTTTGCTGCGGTGCGTGCGGCTGAATGGATACTCGCCGAACGTGCTCTGGCGGGAGGCGGTTTTCGCCATGGTGAGGTCGACAACGGCGGGCCATTTCTCGCCGACACCCTTGCAGCGGGACGCGCGTTTTTGCAGCTGTATCGGGTCACTTCCAAACGCACATGGTTGACGCATGCGGGGGCCGCCGCTGATTTCATCGCCGACAAGTTTCAACTGCCTGCCGGTTTCGCCGGCGGTGTGGTGGGTACTGGGCCAATTGCGCCAGTCGCGCGCATCGAAGAGAACATCAGTGTGGCGCGCTTTGCCAATTTGTTGGCGCGCTACAACGGCGAGCCGCGCCACGCCGCGATGGCACGGCATGCACGCGATTGGCTGGCGCAACCAGCGACCGCACTATCGCGATTGACCGAGGCTGGCATCTTGTTGGTGGATGACGAGATCGAAGCCGAGCCTCTGCACATCACCGTCATCGGCAGCAAGAGCGACCCCGCCGCCAGCACCCTGTTCGCTGCGGGCCTGCGTCTGCCAGCCGCTTACAAGCGCCTGGATTGGTGGGATCTGAGCGAGGGGCCGCTACCCAATGCAGATGTGCGTTATCCGCCGGTCAAACGTGCGGCCGCGTTCGTGTGTACGAATCAGCGCTGTTCGTTGCCCATTTACGCGGCCAGCGAGATTCCCGAATTCCTTGCGCTTTCCGCCGAGCCTGATTCAAGTCAATGACGACGGGTCAATGACGACAGCCAGCGATTCGCCCGTGACTGCTGCTGATCTTCACTGGATGCAGCATGCGCTGGTGCTGGCGATGCGAGCAGAGCGAGAACACGCCGAGATTCCGGTGGCCGCCGTGCTCGTGGATGGCAAAGGTCAGCTGCTTGGCGAAGGCTTCAACCGCAACATTAGCGAGCATGACCCCAGCGCGCACGCCGAAATCGTCGCCCTGCGTGCGGCTGGCAAGCGACTCGGCAATCACCGCATGCCCGGCACTACGCTTTACGTCACCCTTGAACCCTGCGCGATGTGTGCCATGGCCTTGGTGCATGCACGCATTGAGCGGTTGGTGTACGCCGCCACCGATCCCAAGACCGGCGCCTGCGGCAGCGTGTTCGATCTGCTCGCTGACCCGCGGCACAACCATTGCATCGCGGTAACCACAGGTGTGCTTGCCGGGGATGCGAGTGCGTTGCTGCGTGACTTTTTTCGGCGCAAACGGTCGCAGAGCGGCGTGTAGACAATTGCAACGGCGTGATCGCTGCCGCGTTGTGACGGTCGACCACTTGTTAGATTCGAATCAGATTCAGGCCACCAACGATGGATGGGTATGGCAACAGAACCGGCTAGCGGCACCCCTACCGATCCTGCGGTTCTGCGCAAGCAACGCCTGATCTGGATCGATCTGGAAATGACCGGCCTTGATCCGCTCACCGATTCGGTGATCGAGATCGCGACCTTGGTGACGGACCGCGATTTGAATGTGTTGGCGGAGGGACCTTCGTTGGCCATCCGTCATCCGCTTGCTGCCCTCGAAGCCATGGACGACTGGAACCGCAGCCATCACAGCCGTTCGGGCCTATGGCAGCAAGTGCTCGATTCCGATGTCGACATGGCCGAAGCCGAACGTCGCACGCTGGCATTCCTGGCCGAATGGGTGGAGCCCGGCAGCTCGCCCATCTGTGGCAATTCAATTTGTCAGGATCGGCGCTTTCTGGTCCGTTGCATGCCCACGTTGGAACGCTACTTCCACTACCGCAATCTGGATGTTTCGACGATCAAGGTATTGGCACAAGCCTGGGCACCGGCGATCGCTGCCGGCGTGGTGAAACAAGGGGCGCATACGGCCCTGTCGGACATCCGCGAGTCGCTGTCCGAGCTCAAACATTACCGCGCTTTCATGGGCCCGCTGGGCGGGCAGTCGGCCGGCTGAGCCATGTCGACACGGCCTCGGTTCGGCGGCCTGTGGTGGATTGCCCTGTGTTTCTGGGGTGGATCGGCTGCGGAGACGTCACCGCCGCCTGCCGTCGTTCCTGTCGCGGAGTCAATCCGCGGGTCAAACTCGGCGCCGCTGGCAGATCTCTTTGTCGAAACCTGGACCACCCGCGACGGACTTCCGCACAACCTGGTATTGGATCTCGCTCAGACCCCGGACGGGTATCTGTGGCTGGCAACGTGGGAAGGCGTGGTGCGCTTCAATGGGCTTGAGTTCGTGGTGTTGGACCGCTCCAATCTGGCCGATCTGAGTGACAACGGAATCCGCGCGCTGCACGTCGGCCCCAGTGGCAGCTTGTGGGTTGCGACCGCACGGGGTGGGGTGGTGCGCCGACAAGCCAACGAATGGTCGTTCATCAATCAGGAAATCGGCCTGACCGATGCGCAGATCATGTCGGTCATCGAGAGCAAAGACAGCACCCTGTGGGTGCTGACTGAAGACGCCGGATTGGAGCGGCGCAAGGCCGGTGGTGATCGGCGACGATTCACCGCCGAGGATGGTCTGCCCAGCAATGTCGCTTACGGCATGGTGCAAGATCGGCTTGGCCGAATATTGGTTGCGACAGGCGAAGGTCTGGGCGTCGTCGAGGGCAACGACGTTCGTGGATTGTCCGTCCGCAGTGGGTTGCCGCGCGGTCCGGTGTTGAGTGTGCGCGTGGGGCCAGCTGGTGAGGTGTATGCCGGTACTGAGCAAGGCGTATACCGGGCCAGCGAGAAGCTGGACTTCTCCCTGGTTCACCCCGGACTTGCCAAGGAAGCGGCGCAAACCTTGTTTGTCGATGTGGATGGCACCCTCTGGATTGGCACGATTGCCAACGGTATCTATCGTTTTTCCAGCGGGACACTGGATCATCTGGGTGTCGCCGAGGGTCTGCCCAACGGGCGGGTGGCGGCCATCTTGCGCGATGACGAACAGAGTCTGTGGGTCAGCACCAATGCCGGGCTGATGCGCCTGCGCGAAGCGCCGATCCGGAGTTATGGCCTCTCGGTTGGTCTGGCCGACGACTACGTGCGTACCGTCATCGAAGATCGCTCCGGTACCACCTGGGTGGGAACCAGCAACGGCCTGACGCGCTGGCGTGACGGCCAGTTCAAGACGTTGAATGGCAGTTCTGGGTTGCCGGGCAACTCCATACTTTCCCTGGGTCTTGCCAGCGATGGTGGGTTATGGGTGGGAACCTATTACAACGGCTTGGTCAAGCTGAAGAATGATCGTGTGGTCGCTGCCTACAGCGAAGCAGATGGGCTGCCCAGCAACAGTGTGCGCGCGATTGCCGAAGCGGCGGGTGGCGTGATCTGGGTGGGTACCTCGCGCGGATTGGCAAGGATCGATGCCGCAGGCGTGCGCATTTTCGGGCTCGCCGAAGGATTGCCTCGCGAATTGGTTATCTCCATGCACCGTGACCGTGCCGGTCGGGTGTGGGTAGGTACCACCAAGGGCATGGCGGTCATCGAATCGGATCGTTTACGAGCGATCGACCTGTCTCCCTACGGCGGCGCACATCGAGTATTCGGCTTCGCCGAGGAAGCTGATGGCACGTTGTGGTTAGCCACGGACCGCGGTTTGCTGAGACACCGAGCGGATGCAAAAGGCCGCGATGAGTTTGGTCACATCGGCGCGAGCCACGGGCTTCCTTACGACTCATTGTTTGCCGTCATCGTCGATGACCTGGGCGGTTTGTGGGCATCCAGCAATCGGGGCTTGCTGCGGGTGGATCTTGCGCAGGCGCATCGGGCGGCTGATGGCAAACTCGCGCGCATCGACGTCGAGCGATTCGGCGATAGCGACGGCATGGCGAGTCCGCAAGCCAATGGCGGCAGCTCGCCATCGGCCGTGCGTCGCGACGATGGCACACTGTGGTTCAGCACCGCCAAGGGTGTCGCCTCGGTCACTCCGGCCCGGCAGAGCGCGGCGGTGCTGGAGGCGCCCAAGGTCATCATCGAGAAGATTCGGGTGGATGACGAACAGCCCGCCGTTGCCGACGTGCTGACCTTGCCTGCAGGCGCACGCCGCGTGGAACTCAGTTTTGCCGGGCTCACCTTTCTGCAAGCCAAGCGGCTGCGCTATCGCTATCGGCTGGAGGGCTTCGACTCGGAGTGGGTAGACGGCAGCAGTTCGCGCACAGCGCAGTTCACCAACTTGCCTCCGGGCGAGTATCGGTTTCGGGTGACGGCCGCGCGTCCGAACGGCGAATGGAGCAAAGACGAGGCACGTTTGCGTCTGGTCGTCACGCCTCAATTCTGGCAACGCAGTGGCTTCTTGCCTATGTTGGCCCTGATCGGGCTGATGCTGACCTATGCACTCTATCGCTGGCGCATTGGTCAGTTGAATGCCAATGCGCGTCGCCTCACGCGCCTGGTGGACGAGCGCACCTCGGAATTGCTGGGCCATACCGAACGCCTGCTTGCTGCGGACGAAGAAAAGTCCGTGCTGTTGGCTGAGCTCAAGCGTCAGTCCGATGCATTTGCGCAGCAGGCGCGCGAGGATGGACTCACAGGACTTGCCAACCGCCGTGCGTTTGACGAGGCACTTGCTCGCGAGTTTGCCCGCGCCCAACGCAGCAACCGGCCGCTCTGTCTGGCCTTGCTCGATGTCGATCATTTCAAACGCGTCAATGACGCCTTTTCGCACGCAGCCGGTGATGCCATTCTCAAAGCGATGTCCGCGATCATGCAAAAGCACAGTCGCGAGGTCGACCTGGTGGCGCGCTGGGGTGGTGAAGAGTTCGCCTTACTGTTTCCAGATACCAGCTTGCGTGATGCCATCACCATCTGCGAACGCCTGCGCGCCGGTATCGCCGAGTTCGACGCCAGCGAGATCGCGCCCGGCCTGCGCGTCACCGTAAGCATCGGTATCGCCGCGCACACTGGCTTCACTCACCACGAACGCATGCTGATTCGCGCCGACGAACGCCTTTACGCCGCCAAACAGGCCGGTCGCAATTTGGTGTTGGGGTGAGAGCCGGGACCGGGGATTCGGGATTCGGGATTCGGGATTCGGGATTCGGGACTCGGGACTCGGGACTCGGGACTCGGGACTCAGGCCTGGGGCCTGGGGACTCGGTGTAGATCAAAATCGGCGAGGCAAGCTCCGATGCTTTGGCAGGCCGTGTCGCCACGCGCTTTTGTAGAGCCGAGCTTGCGCGGCTGCTGAGTCCCCAGTCCCCAGTCCCGGCTTAAGTCCCAGCGCGCCCACTCGCCAGCACGCTGGCCTTGGCCAAGGCGCCGATCTTGCCCCAGTCGCGGGTTTTGAGCGCCTCTGCCGGCACCATCCACGAGCCACCCACGGTGATCACATTGGGCAGGGCGAGATAGGCAGGTGCGCGGGCGGCGTCGATGCCTCCCGTCGGACAGAAGCGAGCTTGCGGAAAGGGGCCAGCGAAGGACTTCAGAGCGTTGATGCCTCCGGCGGACTCGGCAGGGAAAAACTTGAATCGGCGATGACCGTGCTCAAGTCCCTGCATCAATTCGCTGGCGCTGGCTACGGCGGGAATGAAGGGAATGCTGGCCGTCGCAGCGGCTGCATACAGACTGGAAGTGCAGCCGGGGGCGATGGCAAACACGGCGCCAGCTTCGGCAACCGCATTCAGTTGTTCTGCCGTCAATACCGTTCCCGCGCCAACTATTGCCCCACTGACACTGGCGACGATGCGCGATATCGCTTGAAGCGCAATCGCGCTGCGCAGGGTCACCTCCAGTACCGGCAGGCCGTTGTCCACCAGCGCGCGTGCCAGGGGTTCCGCATCTTCGAGACGTTCGATGGCCAGCACCGGCAACACTGGCGCTTGACTCAGCCAGCCGTCCACAGCGGCGGCGCGGGATTCCGGAGTCCAGGGTGTCATGCGGATGGCTCGCTGTTGGCGGCTCGTCGGGCCGCCACGGCGGCGCCCAACAGTCCGGGGTGCGGATGGGTGATGACTTGAATGGTGACCGATTCCAGGTAGGCCGCAAAGCGACCTTTGGCCAAAAAGCGCTCGCGAAACCCGCTGCTGCGCAGGAACGGAATGAAACGCGGCACGATTCCACCGGCAATGGTCACGCAGCGCGCGCCGTGAATGAGCGCGGCATCACCGCATACGCTGCCGAGCACCGCGCAAAAGCGCGCCAGCGCTCGCCGCGCGGCCACGTCGTGACCATCCAGTGCCGCAGTGACGATGTCGGCAGGATCGCGCAAGTCCGGCGCGTGACCATCCAAGGGCGCGCCATCCTCACCGCGCAAGGCGGCATCGATGTGCGAGAGGCCGGCACCACTGAGCAAGCGCTCGGTGGATGCGCGGCCAAAACGCGCGGTCAACCAGCGCGCGATGCAATGCTCTTCTTCGCCCAGCGGCGCAAAGGTGACGTGTCCGCCTTCGGTCTCGACCACCCGCCAACCGTCCTCCGCCGAGCCCACCAGCAGCGCCACGCCAAGCCCGGTGCCTGGGCCAATCAGCGTGATTGGCCCGCGCACCTGCGCCTGCTCGATGCCATGCAACAACACACGATCTGTTGCGGCCAACGAAGGTACCGACCACGCCACGGCGCCAAAGTCATTCAGCAAGCTCAGCGTCTGCAGACCCAGGCTGCGCTTCAATTCCGCCGCGCTGAACGACCACGCACGATTGGTCAGCCGGATTTCGTCATTGCCCACCGGCGCCGCAATCGCAATGGCCGCGCGGGTTGGCATGGCCGGCTCGTCGCGCAATCCCAGTGAGCCGAGGTAATGTTCGGCGGCATGTTGCAGGCTGGCAAAGTGCGCATTTCGGAGCGAATGTGCGTGCAGCACGCTCACCGTCGGCGATTCCAGGTCGGTCAGCGCAAACCGCGCATTGGTGCCGCCGATATCGGCAATCAGAGCGAGTCTCAAGCCGTCATCTCGCCCCAGCAAACCGTCGGCGCTGTGCAATAGGGCGGGTCTTGATCCGCCAACGGGACTTGGCGACAGCTGGGATGGCGGGTCAAGACCTGCCCCAAGAGACGTTTCTTTCATGTCTGCCTCTCGCGGTCAAACAGGCTGCATGCGCCTTGCTCTGCGGTACCTGTGGCAGCGCGCATCAAGCCGAACAGCTCCCTGCCCATGCCGGTGTGGTTGCCAGCTTGCGCCGGAACGATGACGTCGCGTGCTTGCCAGACCGCGACATCGACGTCGACCTCCATTAGGCCATGCTCTGCGTCGATGATGACGATATCGCCATCGCGCAAGCGTGCAATTGGCCCGCCATCAAGAGTCTCCGGCGCTACATGGATTGCCGCCAGCACCTTGCCCGAAGCACCGGACATGCGGCCATCCGTCAGCAAGGCCACGCGCTGCCCCCGGTCCTGCATGACGGCCAGCGTGGGCGTGAGTTTGTGCAGTTCCGGCATGCCATTGGCGCGCGGCCCTTGGCCGCGAACAACGGCGACGAAGTCTGCTGTCAGGCCGCCCTCGGCAAAGGCTTCGAGCAGGCCTTCCTGCGTCTCGAAGATGCGCGCCGGCGCGCGGATCGAGCGATGTTCCGGCGCCACCGCGGAGACCTTGACCACGGCGCGACCAAGATTGCCCTGCAGACGCCGCAAACCGCCCTCCACGTCGAAGGGTTCTGCGACGCCACGCAATACGCTGGGGTCTAGCGATGTGGCGGGCGCCTCGCGCCAACGCAGGGTGGTGCCATCCAGCCACGGCTCCTTGGCCTGATCGAGCAGGTCTCCGCCGTGCACGCAACGAATGTCTCGATGCAACAAGCCTGCATCAATCAGCTCGCGAATGGTAAAGCCCATGCCGCCGGCGGCATGAAAGTGGTTCACGTCGGCGCTGCCATTGGGATAGATGCGGGCCAACAAGGGGGTGGCGCGAGACAGCTCGTCGAGATCGTCCCAATCGATGATCAAGCCAGCGGCGCGCGCGACCGCGATCAGGTGGATCGCGTGATTGGTTGAACCACCGGTCGCGGCGAGCCCGACCATGGCATTTACGATGGCTTTTTCATCCAAGGTATGTGCCAGCGGCGTGTAGTGTTCCGAGTGCGCACCGATATGCAGGGCGCGTTCGGTTGCCGCCACCGTCAGTGCATCGCGCAGGGGTGTGCCGGGATTCACGAATGCCGTGCCAGGCATGTGCAGACCCATCACTTCCAGCAGCATCTGATTGGAGTTGGCGGTGCCATAAAACGTGCAGGTGCCGGGGCCGTGATAGGAAGCGGATTCCGCTTCCAGCAACTCGTCGCGACTCGCCAAACCTTGCGCATAACGCTGCCGCACGGCGGCTTTTTCCTTGTTCGGCAGACCCGACGTCATGGGCCCCGCAGGTACAAAAATCACCGGCAAATGACCGAAGCTGAGCGCGCCGATCAGCAAACCCGGCACGATCTTGTCGCATACCCCAAGCAGCAGGGCCGCATCGAACATGTCGTGTGACAGCGACACCGCAGTGGCCAAGGCGATGGTGTCGCGCGAGAACAACGACAGCTCCATGCCGACACGACCTTGAGTCACGCCGTCGCACATCGCCGGCACGCCGCCAGCGACCTGTGCCGCACCACCCGCAGCGCGGGCGATGGCGCGGATGAGGGTAGGGTAGTGCTCCATCGGCTGATGCGCCGAGAGCATGTCGTTGTAGGCGGTAACGATGCCGATATTGGCGCACCGCGCACCACGCAGCAGTGCCTTGTCGGCGCCCGAGGCGGCGAATCCATGGGCCAGATTGCCGCAACTCAGACGCGCGCGTGAAGCCCCGTTGGGGCGGGCGGCGTGCATACGGGACAAGTAGTCTGCTCGCAGCGCTTCGCTGCGTTTGGCGATGCGTGCGGTGACGCGGGCGATGGTGGGATGCAGGGTCATGGTTGAGGGTCTATCGGTATCTATGGTTCTTTGAGAAAAGAAAAACGCGGCCGCACAGGCGCGCGGCCCTCCGAAAGCAGGGCGCCTCGCCGTGGACGGGCGCTGCTCCCGCAGCGCTGCTCTGTTGGCGCGCCAACCAACTCATGAACCTACGGACTCCAATGAATCTGCGCCTGCACGTGGTGTGCGTGCAAAACACCGCTGATCGGCATCCGCAACGGATCGTGCTCGGCTTGCGCCCTACGCAGCACGGAGCGCTTGGCATCCCCGGTAATCAGCAAATGCATGGATCGGCAGTGCAATAACCGGCGCAAGCTCAAACTGATACGCGCAAACGGTGCATCGGGCGGTAGCGGCTGCGGGTCGATGCGGTAAGCCGCTTCCGCCGGATCACTCATGGCAGCAGGCAACTGTGTCGCCTGCGGAAACAGGGACGCCGTGTGTGCATCGTTGCCCATGCCGAGCAGCACGGCGTCGAACGCTTCGGTGGTGTGGGCCAACAATTCACGCGCACGGGCCTCACTGTGATCGGCATCGCCATCGGCGGCGATCAGCGCCGTGATTTCGATTCCACGCGCTGCTGCGAACGCGCGTTGCAATTCCGCGGTATTGCTGGCGGGATGCGTGAGCGGCACGCAGCGCTCATCGGTGGCAATCACATGCACCCGCGACCACGGCAAGTCCAGCTGTGCGAAGGCGGCATAACAAGGGAAAGGAGTGCGGCCGCCCGCAAGCGCAAGAATCGCCCGTCCGCGTTCGGCGATGGCCTGCAGGCACTGATTGGCCAGCCGCACTGCCACCGCGGAGGCCAGCGCCTCCGGGCGTGGATAGTCGTGTTCGACCCATGCCATCCGTTATTCGCGCCAACTGTGACCGTGGCGCTCGGTCAGGGTCACGGAAGCGTTCGGGCCCCAGGTGCCTGCGGGATAGGTTTTCGGCGTGGAACCCGAATGCGCCCAGCCATCCAGAATGGCGTCCACCCATTGCCATGCCGCTTCGGTCTCATCGCGGCGCACGAACAAGGTGCCATTGCCTTCCAGCGCGTCCAGATAGATTCGCTCGTAGGCCAAGCGTCGCCGATGCCCGGCAAATTCCTCGTGCAGATCGAGATCCAGCGCGACCTGGCTGAGCCGCAAGCCGGCGCGATCCAGACCCGGCGTCTTGCTCATCAGCATCAACTCGATGCGTTCTTCCGGCTGCAAGCGAATGACCAAGGCGTTTGGCTGCACCTGCGCGCCGGTTTGCGCAAAGATGGAGTGCGGCACGGCGCGAAATTGCAGATAGATTTCGGTACAACGACGCGGCATGCGCTTGCCGGTACGCAAGTAGAACGGCACTCCGGACCAACGCCAATTGTCGATGTGCGCGCGCAGGCCGACAAAGGTTTCGGTGCGACTGCTGCGGCCCAGTTCTTCGGAGTAACCCGGCACCGCGACGCCGCCGACCGCGCCGGCGGTGTACTGACCGGCGACGCTATGCGTTGCAACGTTGTCGCGGCCGATGCCGCGCAGCGAGCGCAGTACCTTCAACTTCTCATTGCGCACGGCGCTGGGGTCGAACTGCGACGGTGGCTCCATCGCGGTCAGACACAACAACTGCAGCAAGTGATTCTGCAACATGTCGCGCATCGCGCCGGAGTGATCGTAATAATCCCCGCGACCCTCGACGCCGACGGTTTCCGCCACCGTGATCTGCACTTGTTCGATGTGGCGAGCGTTCCACAGTGGCTCGAACAAGGCGTTGCCAAATCGGAGTGCAATCAGATTCTGCACGCCCTCCTTGCCGAGGTAATGATCGACGCGGAACACGCGATTTTCGTCAAACACCTCGGCCACGCCGTCGTTGATGGCGATCGAGCTTGCCAGGTCATGTCCTATCGGCTTCTCCAACAAGACCCGTGTGCCCGAACCGGCCAGCCCGGCCGCGCCCAGCGCGGCGCAGATTGGCGCGTACCAACGCGGCGCGGTGCTCAAATGAAATACCACGGGTCCATTGCGAAGCCCAGCAATCCGCTGGCACAGACTGGTCATCGACTCCGCATCGTCGGTGGAAGCGGCCTGGTAGCTCAATCGATCAAGCAATCTCGCCAACGCCGTTTCGTCACGCTCACCAGCCGGCACCGCGCGCTGAATCGCCTCACTGATCTGCGCGCGGAAACCTGCTTCATCCAGCTCGCTGCGCGCCGTGCCGAGCACGCGCAGATCCTTCAGCAACAGGCCATCGCACTCCAGGCCATACAAGGCAGGCAACAGCATCCGCTTGGCGAGGTCGCCAGTGGCACCAAAAATTGTCAGCAACGAAGCCGTCACCGCCGTTGAATTTCCCGCCGTCATGAATCCCGCCTCATCGCTGTCGCCGTCATCAGGAAAGTTCTCCTGCACCAGTGTCGAGGGTACAGCGAAGCAGCGACGACAAAACAGCTGCATACGTTTGCACCTTGGGCGACTTATCACGGAGCGCAGACTGCACGTCCCAGGAGCACGCGAGATACCATGCTCACATGTGCGGCCGCGATACATTTTTTGCCACCTGGGCGCAGGTCCGAGAATTCTCGCTGCCCCTGCCTTTGCTGACACCCAGCGAGGAACCCACGCCTGCCTACAATCGCGCACCGACGCAGAAGGGCTGGGTGATTCTGGCCAACGCGGCGGGAGCAGACGTGGCGCCCATGCGCTGGGGTCTGATCCCGTTCTGGGCCAAGGACGCCAAACTTGCCTACAGCACCATCAATGCGCGAATCGAGTCCGCCAACCGCAAACCCGCTTTTCGCGAAGCCTGGAAGCGCAGACGCTGCCTGGTCCCTTCGAGTGGTTACTACGAGTGGCAAGTGCTCGCCGACGGCAAGTCCAAACAACCCTGGTTCATCCACGCGGCGAACGCACCACTGCTGATGTTCGCTGGCCTCTGGGATTGTTGGCATGGCCCGGATGGCGACATTCACAGCTATTCCATCATCACCCAACCCGCCGCGGGCACGATCACCCAAGTGCATGATCGGATGCCCCTGATCTTGCCGCCAGCGTTGTACGGCGAGTGGATGCAAGGCGATCCTGCCGCAGTTGCTGAAGCCGCACCTGTGCCCGTGCTGAGCTTCCATCCTGTGGGCTCGGCGGTGGGCAACGTCCGCCAGCAAGGCGAAGGTCTGATCCGCGAGATCGACCCGTCGCCGCCATCGGTGACCGCGTCCGCTAAGCTGTTTGCCTGAATGCAGGTGGCCTGAATCGATTTCGTGGGTCGCCCGGTCACGCTCACGGGCAGTTCCACTCGGCGCGACTGCGTCCTGCCCGTTTGCTCAATCACTCCGCCAGACCCATGCAATGACCGACCAACCCACATCCATCCGCGTGAACAAGTACATCGGCGAGAGCGGCCATTGCTCACGCCGCGAAGCGGACAAATTGATTGCCGCGCGGCGCGTCACCATCAACGGCAAACCGGCCAGCAATGGCAGCCGCGTCGAAGCCGACGACGAGGTGATGGTGGACGGCCAGACCGTGCGCGTTCGCAGTGCTGCAGCCGGCACGCGCAAGCATGTGTACATCGCGCTCAACAAGCCCGCCGGGATCACCTGCACGACCGAGCATGACGTCAAAGGCAATATCGTCGATTTCGTCGATCATGCGCAGCGGATATTTCCGATCGGTCGCCTGGACAAGGACTCGGAGGGTCTCATCCTGCTGACCAGCAACGGCGACATCGTCAACGAAGTGCTGCGCGCCGAAAACGCCAAGGAGAAGGAATACCTGGTCGCCGTCACCCAACCGATCAGCGATGAATTCCTTCGCGCAATGGCCAAGGGCGTGCCGATTCGCGGCGAACTCACCCAGCCCTGCAAGACCAGCAAGCTCGGCAAGTACGGATTTCGCATCGTCCTGACCCAAGGCCTGAACCGCCAGATCCGGCTGATGGCCGCGCATTTCGGCTATCGCGTCAAAACCCTGATCCGCGTGCGCATCGTCAACATCAAACTCGGCTATTTGAAGCCAGGCCAATGGCGCAATCTCACCGAGCAGGAATTGCGCGGGTTGTTGCCGCAACGCACGGACTGGTGAGGGTATCGAGCATCCCTGCTAGGTACGCTGTCGGCGGTACTCGTTCCTCAGAAGCAGCGGAGCAAGTTCGCGAGCTGCGCGCGAACTTGCTCCGCCGCTGACAGCCCAAAAATGAAATGGCCACCGCAAGGGTGGCCATCCATTTGGCACCATCTGGTGGGCGGTACAGGGATCGAACCTGTGACCCTTGCCGTGTGAAGGCAATGCTCTACCGCTGAGCTAACCGCCCACGTGGGCCGCGAATGATAGGGGGGTGATGGAGTGGCGTCAAACCTTGTCGGCACGTGCACAAAAAAGAGGGGAGCATCTCAACCGGTAAGCAAGCAGTGCATGGGCGCGCGACTGGATCATACGAGCGACCGTTCTCAACCTCATTGCATGGCCGGAAAATCAAACTCCGGGCGTGTCAGCGGCGGCGTGATGGCAAGGCCGCTGACGTAGTGCACGGGTTGCCGAAACAGGCTGCCTGCTGCGGCGGAGTCATCGACTTCAGTGACCCATACACTCTTGCTGAACTCCTGCGCGTCGGCCAGCAAGGCGTCCGGAATTTCGCCATTCTGCGGCTTCGCCAAGCAGGTGATCATCTGCACTTCGTCCAACCTGACCAAGGCCAAGTCCGCCGTATTGTCAGTCAGAGGGCCGAGGGCGATCTGCACGCCCAACGCGGTGATGGGTTGCAGGATGCTGGAGGCGCGGCTGGCCGCGCTGCGCAGGCGGTCGGGTGCCACCAACAGGGTTAGCTGGGGCGAATTCATTTTTCTGCGGGTGAGTTCCGAAGCCAGCCAAGCGGCGAAGCCGGGGTCGTCAATCGACTCCGGGCTCACTTGCACTATCAGAGACAGGCCGTTTCGCGACATCCGCAGGCGATCCAGGCAGCGCGCCAACATCCACTGGTCCAGCTTGAGGTGAAAGCCCGAGCTGCGGGCGAACAATCGGTGGTCGGGCACCGTGGTCTCACCATCGTTCAGCGTTACCTCGAATTCTGCGCTCAGCAAGAATTGCCCTCCGCGTAGGCCGGTGACGGGCATCAAGGGATGAAACAGCAGCCGATGCGAACGACCCAGGGCGTCGTTGGCGAAGATCATGCGCAATTCCGGCCAACCTGGCGGCACCAGGGCGGCGCTGGCGCCAGCTTGAAAACGAACCCGCGGCGCCTGTTGTTGCGCTTTGCGAAGCAGAGCAAGTACTTCATCGATGGCACGGTGGGCGGACTGGGTCGAGTCCAAGACAACCCCCGCGACCGCAAAGGGCAGTTGCACCCCGGCCACCGACGTCAGCCACTGGCGCCGATCCAGGCCATTGGCAATGCCCGCCAGGGCTACTTGACTCCCCGCAGTGGGATCGACCAGGGTCACGCAGGTCAAGGTTTCGGCGTGGCACACTTCAGAGCGCACCAATCGATCGGCGCGCAACGCACGCGCAACTTCACCGCCTAGTGTCGCCTGATCTTCCCAACTGACATCCACCAGCATGTCGGCAGTGGCCTGCGGCGCAACTGCGATCAGCACGCTGCTCTCATGCTGGGTCGCGGATGAGATCGCATTGCTGATCGCTGTGATCATCCGACGCCGTGAATGCACCCCGCGCGCCGCGTCACGACCAAGTCCCGAGATGGGGTCGTGCGGCACAGCGCGACGCGCGCGTTCGGCGCGACTCTCCACCACCGCCAGCAAGTCCCGCGGTTTGACCGGTTTCACGATCCAGTCGTCGGCACCCAGCCTGACCGCCAAGGTGCGTGCTTCCGGATTCATCTCACCCGTCAAAAAAACGATCTGCACCAACTCGAACCCGGGCTGCTCGCGCAACATCTGCGCAAGTTCGATGCCATTGCGATCAGGCAAGTTGAGATCAAGCAAGCACAGGTCGGGATGAAAGCCGTCAACCGCC
Organism: Pseudomarimonas sp.; assembly: GCA_052390415.1. GTDB lineage: Bacteria > Pseudomonadota > Gammaproteobacteria > Xanthomonadales > Xanthomonadaceae > JANNWF01. Next base: position 33,854 of record JBQTGY010000012.1, read on the forward strand.
AGCAGTGCCTCCTCCGCCGATTTGGCAACCCGCGTCTCCATGCCGCGATGTCCCAGCACCTTCTGCGCGAACATGGCTTGGCCCGGGTCATCCTCAACAATCAGCACGCGAAATGCCGAGTGTTGGCGCTTTCGCACAAATGCAGCAATGTCATCGGCGAGTGCGGTGCCGGTCTGGGACTCGACGACCTGGTCGACACCTGCGCGCAAGGCGAACATTCGCCGTGCACGATCACCCACGTCAATGAGCATCACGGTGCCGGGCTGGGTGAGCGGCTGCGGATGAGCTCGCTCGATCTGTGCCACGACGTCAGCTGCCCGATCACCCCATTCTGGCGAGATAACCACCACCGTCACCGCCCGTCGTGACACCTCAGCCGCCAAACTATCGAGCGAATCCACGTGGGCAACCAACAGCTTGCGATGACCGATTTCTGCCGAGATCTGCAACAGCGGCGATCCGGGGGATGCCAGCAGCAGCACCAATGGTAAGCGGGGCTCGGTCTGAATCTGTTCTTGCGGTGGCTGCCCCAGCTTTGCCAGCTCAGAGCGGGCAGGCTCGAGCGCGATCACCAGTTCGGGCGCGATAGCGACGCACATCGCCGCCACCCGGACTTTGGATCCGGCCGACGGCGGGCCATCCAGATCGACCAACGAGCACAGAAAAACCGACAGCTCCAACAAGGTGTCAGCGATGCGAGAGTTCGACGCATTTGCTTCCAGCTCTGCCGCATGCTCGATTTGTTCGTGCAGCGTCGCGGCCGTTTCGGCGCTCCACTCGGCACCAAAAACAAGCAAGCACTTCGCCAGCAGGCTTCGGACTTCATTCGATACGGTCGGCACAGTGCTCATTGAGATGACGTATTCCGGAAGGGGAGTTGCCACACGCCGCCGGTGGGCAGCACGCGCTCGAAGTGTGCCTTGTAGGTGGTCTGGTTGATACGTACAAATTTAATGGTGGAACCCTTTGCGTCCTTCATCAACGTCGCTGCGGTCAGGATTGCCGCGAGCAGGGAGATCTGATGAACCTTGACAGGTTGGCCATCAAGGCGGAGCAGGGCGCGCAATCAGCCAATCGCGCCAGAGTGCCGCAGATCATCCAATTCCGATGCGCCCAAGTTCAGCAACTCGGTCAGCACTTCGCGCGTATCAGCGCCCAGTTCGGGTGGCGCTTTGGAGTAACTGACCGGGGTCGCTGACAAGCGTATGGGATTGCCGACCATCGGCAGCGCTGGAGACTGAGCGTGAGGCAAGGCGATGCGCATTCCGCGATATTGAACTTGGGGATCCGCAAACACCTGGTCCAGCGTATTGACTGCCGCACTGGGCACGGTCGCTGCTTCGAGCTGGGCCAACCAATGGGCGACACTCTGGGTTTGTAGCTGTGCGCTCAGAGTTGAGATCAGGGTGTCCCGATTCTCGACCCGGGCTGCGTTGCTCGCGAACCTCACATCAGTGGCCAGCGCGGGCTGCCCGATGACATCGCAAAAGCGCTGAAACTGACTGTCATTACCCACCGCGAGCATGAACGCACCGTCGGCGGCCGGCATGACCTGATAAGGCGCGATATTGGGATGGGCCGTGCCACGTCGCTGCGGCACCTTGCCGCCAATCAGATAGTTCATTGCCTGATTGGCAAGCCATCCGACCTGGGTATCCAACAACGCCAGATCGATGTGTTGCCCTTCACCCGTGTTCTCCGCATGGCGAAGGGCAGCAAGGATGCCGACCGTTGCGTACATGCCCGCCATCAAGTCAGCTACCGCAACGCCCACCTTCTGGGGTCCGCTTCCCCGCGCGCCATCAGGCTCACCGGTGATGCTCATCAATCCGCCCTGCGCTTGAATGGCCGCATCGTAGCCAGCGCGATGCGCGTAAGGCCCCGTTTGTCCATAGCCGGTGATCGAGCAATACACCAGGGACGTGTTCAGCTCACGGAGATTCGCGTAGTCGAGACCGACCTTGGCCAGCCCGCCTACTTTGAAGTTTTCGACAAGAACCTGGCTCTGCGCAGCGAGACGACGAATCAGATCGGCGCCCGCGGGATGCTGAAAGTCGATGGCCAATGATCGCTTGCCGCGATTGGCGGCAAGGAAATACGCCGACTCCGAACTATCGTTGCCGTCGGTGTCCTTGAGGTAAGGCGGCCCCCACGTGCGAGTGTCATCGCCCTCGCCGGGCCGTTCGATCTTCAACACATCGGCGCCCAAATCGGCGAGCAACTGGGTGGACCAGGGGCCCGCCAGAATCCGCGACAGGTCAAGCACACGAATACCACTCAGCGGGCCCATCGTTGGTTTCCCCCTTCAGAAGTCCGATGGTATCGCGGCAGCGGAGTCGACCTTGAGCGGCAGTCAGAACGTGGAGAGACACGGCAGGGTCGTCTCCTGCGGCCGATGCTGAGTCGCCCTCAAACCCACAAGGCAGAAACAAAAAAGCCACCCGAAGGTGGCTTGAACTTTTTGCTTGACACCTTGCTTGTATGGCGTCCCCACGGGGATTCGAACCCCGGTCGCATCCGTGAAAGGGATGTGTCCTAGGCCTCTAGACGATGGGGACTAATCCTTCCAGTTTTATGGTGGAGCCAGCCGGGATCGAACCGGCGACCTCTACAATGCCATTGTAGCGCTCTCCCAGCTGAGCTATGGCCCCACTGCTGGAAAGCACGCAAGTATAAAAATACAACGGGCATCGGTCAAGCACTAGGGTTTGTTGACGTTCATGGAGCAGGTCGCGTTCCTTCTGACTGGCCCTTGCTCCATGAATTTCAACAAACCCTGGCAACAACCGTCATCCGTTGCGCTTGCATGCAGCGCAGTGCGGGTGAGGCCGTCGGCTTCAAGGTGAAGTGCGAATGACCTTGTTCGGCGAGATACTCCAACCATTTGGATAGAAACGAGTTCATCCGCAAGCGATGTCCGATGACCGTGCGGGCATCGGCATCCAGGCCCAGCACGTCCTGCCAGCGCGAGCCGACATAACAGTGGGTCACTTCGGCCATCTTCGCGTCGCGGTAACAGCGCAGATACGCCGATGGGTCGGGCTGGCCGGTGACGGGGTCACGCAATTCATAGGTCAGGTACAGCTCGACCGTGTAGGGATGGCGCTCGACGATGTCCAGCCGCAGATCCAGGCCGTCGTCGACGCTGGATCGATACGATGGAGCCAGCAGACTCTCGACCCGGAACAATCGATGCAGACGCTGGTAGTTGTCGCCATACAAGCCCATCAGGTAACCGAACCGACTAGGCGGTCTTGGTAACGAGATGGCGGGCTTGCTGATCATTGCGGTGCTGTTCAATTCCGAGTCTGGATTTCTTGAGTGACCTTAGAACATGTGCTTGTCGATGCCAAGCGATGCCAACATCTTGCTGGCGATTTCTTCGATTGAAGTATGCGTGGTGCTGAGCACGGGAATGCCCTCCTGCCGAAACAACGTTTCGCCTACTGCCACCTCGCGTCGACAGCGATCCAGGTTGGCATAGGCGCTGCCAGGCCGTCGCGCCTCGCGCACTTGTTGCAAACGCTGGGGATCGATGGTCAAACCAAACAGCTTCTTGCGGTGTGCACGCAATTTGCGTGGCAACTCGCCGGATTCAAGGTCGTCATCGGTGAGCGGATAGTTGGCCGCGCGCACGCCAAAATGCAGCGCCAGATAGAGACAGGTCGGTGTCTTTCCCGAGCGTGATACACCCACCAGGATGATCTCGGCCTCGCCATAGTCCAGATCAACACCGTCGTCATGAGTCAACGCGTAGTTGGTCGCGTTGATGCGCGCCTCGTACTGGCCCAGATCAACCATGCCATGCGCGTGTCCCACCAGCGGTTCGCGCTTGACGCCAAGTTCTTGCTCAAGCGGCGCGATGAACGGCAAAAACGCATCCAGAATCAGCGCGCCACTTTCGCTCAGGATGGCCGACAAGGCGGCATCCACACAGGTGTTGACCACCACCGGTCGACAACCGCTGCGTTCGCCGGCCAGTCGGATTCTCGCTGACGTCTCACGGGCCTTCTCAACGCTGTCGACAAATGGCACCCGCAGACTCTGGAATTCGACGCCAGCAAACTGGGTCAACAAACTGTGACCGATGGTCTCGGCAGTGATGCCGGTGCCATCTGACACGTAAAAAACGGGGCGGGCCTGTGTCATTTATCACACACCTGCTGGGGGCATGGCCCGAGTGTAGGCCAGCGCGGCGATATCCGTAACCGGGCTTGTTTGCGCTTACGCTGCACCGCATCATTGGGATCGGGTCGGCAAAGCACCCGCCCCTTGTGGTCGCTGGCCGGCGTTCGTATGCCCTGCCGGGTTGACCCATTCCTCACATCATTGAAGTGGAGCTCTGCCGTTGAACGCACACGTCCTCTGGCTGAACGCGCTTGGCTTGAACGATATCGATCAGGTCGGCGGCAAGAATGCCTCGCTTGGCGAAATGATCGGCAATCTCGCGCAACTCGGGGTCTCGGTGCCCGGTGGATTTGCCACGACAGCCGACGCGTTCAAGGAATTCATCGCCTTCGAGGCCTTGGCACAACGCATCCAGGATCGTCTGGTTACGCTTGATGTCGAAGATGTCGCCGCCTTGGTCAAAGCAGGACAGGAAATTCGTCGCTGGATCATTGAGGCGCCGTTGCCGCCGGCGCTCGATACCGCCATTCGCGACGCCTATGCGCAGCTTGGTGCCGACGCTGGTCAAGCTGACGTGGCAGTCGCGGTGCGTTCTTCGGCCACGGCCGAGGATCTGCCTGACGCCAGTTTTGCCGGTCAACAAGAAACCTTCCTCAACGTCAGCGGCGAGGACAACGTTGTCCTGCGCGTGAAGGAAGTCTTCGCCAGTCTGTACAACGACCGCGCCATCGCCTACCGCGTGCATCACGGCTACAAACACGAAGAAGTGTTCTTGTCCGCGGGCGTACAGCTGATGGTGCGCTCGGATATCGGCGCCGCTGGCGTGTTGTTTACCCTGGATACCGAGTCGGGTTTTCGCGATGTGGTGTTCATCACGTCGAGCTATGGACTGGGCGAGAACGTGGTCCAGGGCGCGGTCAATCCGGATGAGTTCTATGTCTACAAGCCGACTCTGCGTAGCGGCCACATGGCCATTTTGCAGCGCACGTTGGGCTCCAAAGAGAGTCGCATGGTCTATTCGGACACGCCAGGCGAACGCGTGCGCAATGAAGACACACCGCTCGCACTGCGCAAACAATTTTCCTTGACCGATGCCGACGTGCAGGCGCTGGCCACACAGTCCCTCACCATCGAAGCCCACTACGGTCGGCCCATGGACATCGAGTGGGCCAAGGACGGCATCACCGGCAAGCTCTACATCGTGCAGGCGCGACCGGAGACCGTGAAGTCGCGCGCCAAGGTCAATCAGATCGAGCGCTACCATCTGCAACGCCGAGGCGACGTCCTGAGTGAAGGTCGCGCGATTGGCAGCAAGATTGGCAGCGGTGTGGCGCGTGTGGTGCGCAGCTTGGCCGAGATGAGCCAATTTCAAGCCGGCGACGTGCTGGTCGCCGACATGACCGATCCCGACTGGGAGCCGATCATGAAACGCGCGGCCGCCATCGTCACCAATCGCGGTGGCCGCACCTGTCACGCGGCGATCATTGCGCGTGAGTTGGGCGTGCCGGCAGTGGTCGGCACCGGTGATGCGATGCGCAAGATTGCCAACGGACGCACCATTACCGTGAGTTGCTCGGAGGGCGACACCGGCTACATCTACGACGGTCTGATCGGCTTCGAACGTGTGGTGACTGATCTGGGCAACATGCCTCCGGCACCGCTCAAGATCATGATGAATGTGGGCAACCCCGAGCGTGCATTCGACTTCGCGCAATTGCCGCATCAAGGCATTGGCCTGGCGCGTCTGGAGTTCGTGATCGCCCGGCAGATCGGCGTGCATCCACGCGCCCTGCTTGAGTACGAAAAGCAGTCGGCCGACATCAAGGCCAAGATCGACGTGCTGACCGCCGGTTATGCCGATCCGGTGACTTATTACGTGGATCGTTTGGCCGAAGGCATCGCCACGCTCACCGCCGCGTTTGCGCCTTACCCGGTGATCGTGCGCCTTTCGGATTTCAAATCGAACGAATACGCCAACTTGCTGGGCGGCGCGCAATACGAACCGCACGAAGAAAACCCGATGCTCGGGTTCCGCGGCGCGTCACGCTACGTGCATGCGGATTTCCGTGACTGTTTTGCGCTGGAATGCCGCGCGGTGCAGAAGGTGCGCGTGGAGATGGGGCTGCGCAATTGCTGGATCATGATCCCGTTTGTGCGCACCCTGGATGAGGGCCAAGCGGTCATCAACGCGTTGGAATCGCAAGGTCTGGTACGCGGTGCGCTGCGCGGCGAGCCGGATGGCCTCAAGGTCATCATGATGTGCGAACTGCCATCGAACGCGCTCATGGCCGACGAATTTCTGGAGATGTTCGACGGCTTTTCGATCGGCTCCAACGATTTGACCCAGTTGACCTTGGGGCTGGATCGCGACTCGGCCATCGTTGCCGAGCTGTTTGATGAGCGCAATCCGGCAGTGAAGAAACTGCTGGCCATGGCGATTTCTGCCGCTCGCGCAAAAGGCAAGTACATCGGTATCTGTGGCCAAGGGCCGTCCGATCATCCGGACCTGGCCGAGTGGTTGATGGACCAGGGCATCGAATCCGTTTCGTTGAACCCGGATACGGTGGTTGATACCTGGTTGCGCTTGGCGCGTCATCGCGCGGGAGGCTGAGCCCCGCATCCGAGCCATCACGGACGACGCTGAGAGCCAGCGATTTCAGCGCGAAGTTAAGGTGATTGCTGCGTCGCAGCATGATCTTCGGCGGTGATCGGGTAAAAGTGTGGCGTTAGTTCGTCGTTAATCGTGACCGCACCCGAGGTGCGGGTGCGGCATGTTTCGGCGACGCCCCACTCGCTACGGCCAGGGTATGAAAGGCAAAGCCACTTCCTTCGATATTGCGTATCAGGCAGGCGTCTCGCAGTCGACCGTGTCGCGCGCGCTGCGTGGCAGCACCTTGGTCAGCTTGGACACGCGACGAAAGATTCAGGCGATTGCCAAGCAGCTCAACTACAAGGTCGACAAGAACGCTTCGAACTTGCGCCGCCAACATTCGGTGACCTTGGCGTTGTTGCTGTTCGAGGACCCGACGTCGGACGACTCGCTGATCAACCCGTTTTTCCTCTCGATGTTGGGGTCGATCACGCGCGCCTGCGCGCTGCAAGGCTACGACTTGCTGGTCAGCTTTCAGCAGCAGTCCGACGATTGGCATTCGGACTTTCAGGACAGCCACAAGGCCGATGGCTTGATCTTGCTGGGATACGGCGACTATCTGATTGCGCGCAGCAAGCTGCGCAAGCTGGAAGAACAGGGCACTCACTTCGTGCGCTGGGGCGCGGTGGTCGAGGGACAGCCAGGTCTTTCGGTGGGCTGTGACAATCTGCAGGGTGGCCGTGCCGTCACCGAGCATTTGTTGGCTTTGGGGCGCAAGCGAATAGGCTTCATCGGCAACATCACCGACCACTTTCCGGAGTTTCGTGATCGCTACGATGGCCACGTGGAAGCGCTCACCGCCGCGCGCATCGCCCGCGATCCTGCGCTGCAAGTGGATGCCATCGATTCGACCGAGCAAGTTGGCTGTCGGGCCATGCAGGAGTTGCTTGCAAGTGGCGTTGCACTGGACGCGGTGTTTGCCGCCAGCGACCTGTTGGCAATCGGCGCAATGCAAGCCTTGGCTGCGGCGGGCTTGCGTGTGCCGGAGGATGTTTCGGTGGTCGGCTTCGACGACTTGCCGATCGCGAGCTATACCGCGCCGGCGCTGACCACCGTGCTGCAAAACACCAAATTGGCGGGCGAACTTCTGGTCGACCGATTGCTGAAACAGATTCGTGGTGAGCCGGCGGAAAGCGCAATGCTTCCCGCCGACGTTGTCATTCGCCGTTCGTGCGGCGCTCACGCCCCGACATGAGCACATCAAGTTTGGCAACAAGCGTTGGCGAGGTGATCGCGCTGTCGAGCAACCACACTTGCACAGCATGTGGCTCGACGGTGAATCGCTGATCCGACCCAGGCTCGATCGCGATCACTTCGTCGCCTAGCGCGTTGCGCCAGTGTCCGTCTTGCTGCAAATCGCCCAACGCAAACTCGGCAGGTGTCTCGCCCTTGTTGAGCAACACCAGCGCTGTCTGCGCCTCGCCCTCCAGCTGCAGGACGCGATAGAAGGCGGCTTTTTGGCCCGCCATCTCGATGGTCAGCTGCAAGCCGCGTTGCAGGGCGGGCGAAGCCGCGCGCACCTTGGCGATACGAACCAAATTCTCGCGGATGGGATTGGCGCGGGCTGCAGCGATTCCCTCGACGCCAAAATAAGCGCGATTGCCGCCGTGCTCCAGTTGGCCGCGCATGAAACCCATTTCGGAGCCGTAGTAGATGACGGGGATGCCGCGTGCCGTGAACATCCAGTTATGCGCGTCGATGAAGCCGACATCGCTCGCTTTCATCCTCGGCATGTCGTGGTTGTCGTAGAACGTCGTCAACTCGTACGGGTTTTGGTAGGTGCCTTCGGTGAGCAGCAGGGCTGACGACAGCGCCGCATAGTCGCCATCGGGCTTCTCGAATACCTCCAACATCGCCTTTTTCAGCGGGAAATCGAGCAGGCTGTAGCGGCCGTTCTCATCCCAGGTATGCGGAGCGATGTTGGCGGCCTCGTAGTCGAAGGCTTCGCCGAACATGAAGAAATTCGGGTGCTTCTCGCGAATGCGCTCGGCAAACGTTTTCCAGAACGTCAGCGGCTGATGGCGAATGGTGTCGACGCGCAGCGCTGCCGCGCCCTGTTCGATCCATTGCAGGTAGGCACCGACGAGATAATCCATGACGGCCGGATTGTTGGCATCCAGATCACCCAGTTGGGCCAGGTCGGCCTTGCTGTTGTAGAACGCGTGCAGCGGATTTTCCAGTGGCTTGAGTTGATCCGGCGGCAGGTTCTGATGATCTGCAAGCAAGCTGCCATCGGCAGCAAACAGCTGCCCGAATCCAGGCTGTGGCTCGCTCATCGTCCAGGCGGGTGAGGTGTGGTTGCCGACGATGTCGAGCACGGTCTTGAGACCCTTCGCCTTCAATTCACGCGTGAGGTCGGCGAACTGCAATCCTTTGCTGGGCAGATGTTCATCGACGCGATAGAAATTGCTGCCCCAGTAGCCGTGATACGCGGTCTTGCCACGATCACTCAGAAAACTGGTGCAGCTGATCGGATCGCCACCGCTGAAGGCTTCATCCGGATTTTCGACGATCGGAGTGATCCACACCGCGCTGAAGCCCATCTCGCGAATGTAATCCGCGTGGTCGAGCAAGCCACGGAAGTCGCCGCCGAGATAGCCGATGTTGCCCACCACGCCATCGCAAGGCGGCAATGGAATATCGAACGTCTTGCGCGCGCCGCCTTGCTCGCGTTGGTCATTGCTGGTGTCGCCGTTGACGAAACGGTCGGTCAGCACGAAGTAGACGGCCTCGGACGCGAAGGGCAGGAGGGTGCCGTAGTACTCGGTCAGCGTGGTGGTCGGCGCAGGTGCAGCGGGCGCAGGTGCGTCCTGCGTGCAACCGACCAGCAGAGCCGCGATCAGCAAGGAGAGGGCAGGGCGCATGGGTTTGGATCCGGCAAGGTCACGCTTCGGGGCAAGCGTCGCGGCGGCCATCAGTTCGCTACCGCCATCGGACCGCTGGGCGCCGTGGTTGGCTCATGCACACGGACCAAGCACAGGGCGCCGACGATCAAGCTGGCACCACTGATGATGAGCGCGAAGACCGGCTTGCCGCCAAACAACAGGTTCAATGTGGGGCCCAGCAAGGTGGCCGCGACGATCTGCGGGATGACGATGAACATGTTGAAGATGCCCATGTAGACGCCCATTTTTTTCGCCTCGACCGAACTCGCAAGCAAGGCGTAGGGCATCGACAGAATGCTCGCCCAGGCCACGCCCACCAGGGCGAAGGAACCGATCAAGTAGACCGGCTGGGGCACCTGCGACATCGACAAGAAACCCAACCCACCGAGGGTCAAGGAGACAAAGTGCACCAGCTTGCGGTTGATCACGTGCCGCGCCGCGTAGAAGCTCAGCAACAGCGCCACCGCCATCGACGACAGGCCGTAGTAGCCCATGTAGGACCCGACCAGATCGGCGGCATTCTGAAACGCGGCATTGGCAGTGTTGAATGCCTCAGCCTGACTCGCGATGGCCATATCAAATGCTTTCGGATCGGGCGCAGGCGCGTTGAACACATGCTCTGTCAGTGCCGGCGTGGCCATGCTCCACATGGCGAAGAACGACAGCCAGCTGAAAAACTGCACCACGCCGATATTGAACATCTGCCGGGGCATGTTGAACACGCTGTGCAGGATGTCGCCTAACAGGTTGCCTTTGCGCTTTTCTTCGGCAAATGCGTGCAAGTCCTCAGGCGGGTATTCCTTGGTGGTGAACACGGTGACCAGTATGCTGGCAAGAAACACACAGGCACCGATGGCAAAGGCGATTTTGACTGACGCCGGCACCACACCCGGTCCGGCAACGTTGGACACACCCAGTTGATTCACCATCCATGGCAGATTGCTGGCAACCCAGGTGCCGATACCGATGATCAAGGTCTGTAGTACAAAGCCATACGAGCGTTGCTGCTCGGGCAACTTGTCCGCGACCAGAGCCCGAAAGGGCTCCATGCTGATGTTGATCGATGCATCCAGCACCCAGAGGAATCCAACCGCCATCCACAAGGTCGGCGAGTGCGGCATGAACAGCAGTGCGATGGAACTCAGGATCGCGCCAATCAGGAAGTAGGGCCGGCGACGTCCCAGGATCGGATGCCAGGTGCGGTCGGACATGTAACCAATGATGGGTTGCACCAGCAGCCCCGTCAGCGGTGCGGCGATCCACAACAAGGGCAGCGCGTCTTTTTCTGCGCCCAACGTCTGGAAAATGCGCGACATGAAGCCGCCCTGCAGCGCAAAGCCGAACTGGATTCCCAGGAATCCAAACGACATGTTCCAGATCTGCCAAAACGACAGAGTGGGCTTGTTGACCATTACTTCCTCCCAGAAGGTGGCTCGACACGCGGGATAGCCGGCGCTCGAACCTCAGCACGTTTGCACCAAGCTGGCGCTGCGCCATGGTAGGCGCAGCGCTGTCCGTCGTTGTCGATCTGCATACGTATTCAACTCGTGGGTGCGCCGCATCAGCCCCGAGTCCCGAGTCCCCGGTCCCGAGTCCCGATTGACCCTTGACGTCAAGCCAGTCGCCGACCAAGCTCGCCAGCTTGTGTGATTGCCTGACCACCGGGAGTGTTCATGAACTTGCCCGCGCCACCCCAGCTATCGATTCGCGCCGTGATCCTGGCCATCGTGCTGGCGATGATTCTCGCCGCCGCGAACACCTATCTCGGTTTGTTTGCAGGCATGACCATCGCTTCGGCCATTCCGGCGGCAGTGGTTTCAATGGGCGTGCTGCGCTTGTTGGGCGGCGGCCACATTCTGGAAAACAACATCGTGCAAACCGGAGCCTCGGCCGGTTCCTCGATTGCCTCCGGCGTGATTTTTACCGTGCCGGCGCTGGTGATACTGGGCTACTGGCAGGATTTCGAGTACCTGTGGGTATTGGCCATCGCCGGCCTCGGTGGTCTGCTGGGTGTGCTGTTTTCGGTGCCGCTGCGACGTTCCCTGATCGTCGACCAAGGCTTGGCATTTCCGGAAGGCAAGGCGGCGGCGGAAGTGCTGAAGACAGGCGAAAACCCGGCCGCAGGACTGAAACTGCTGGGCGGCGCAGCCTTGTTGGGAGGCCTTGGCAAGTTGGCCGCCGCCAGTGGCCTGCGCTTGTTTCCTGACACTGCCGCCCACGCCGCGTACGCGGGCAAGGGTATCGCCTACTTCGGCACCAATTTGTCTCCGGCCTTGCTTGGCGTGGGTTACATCGTCGGACTGAATATCGGCATCGTGGTGTTGGCCGGTGGAATCATTGGCTGGAACATCGCCATGCCGATCTACAGCACGTTTTTCCTCGATAACGATCCTGCGCTGGCCGCGCGAATTGCCGGTGCCAGCGCCGAGGATGCTGCTTTTGCCATCTGGTCTGCGCAGATTCGTTACCTCGGCGTGGGCGCCATGTTGATTGGCGGCGTTTGGACCATTTTTTCGCTGCGCAAGTCGTTGCTCTCGGGAATCAAGAGCGGCCTGGCCGTCGCGCGCTCGGCGGCTTCCGGCGTCAAGACGGCAGAAGTGGACAAGGACATTCCGATGAAGTGGATTCTCGTCGGCCTCGTCGCTTTCACCATCCCGCTGTTGGCGTTGTATCAAAGCATCGTCGGCGACTGGTTGGTCAGCGCGCCGATGACCTTGATCATGATCGTTGCTGGCTTTCTGTTTGTGTCGGTGTCGGCGTACATGGCCGGCATGGTGGGCTCCAGCAATAACCCGGTGTCGGGCATCACCATTTGCACGATCTTGTTTGCCGCGTTGGTGTTGATCCTGCTGATGGGCGCGGACGCGGCGCTGGGGCCCGTTGCGGCGATCATGATCGGCGCGGTGGTGTGCTGTGCCGCGTGTATCGGTGGCGACAACTTGCAGGACCTCAAAGCCGGCCAGATTGTCGGCGCCACCCCATGGAAACAACAGCTGATGCTGGCGGTCGGCGCGGTGTCTTCGGCGTTGGTGATGGCGCCGGTGTTGAGTTTGCTGGCCAAGGCCTACGGCATCGGTGTGCCGACCGAGTTGCATCCCAATCCGCTTCCCGCACCGCAGGCCAATCTGATGGCATCGGTGGCCAAGGGCATGTTTGGGGGTGAATTGCCTTGGACGACGATTGCGGTGGGTGCCGCCATTGGTGCGGTCATCATCGCCTTGGACTCCTGGCTAAAGGCCACCGGCAAGAAATTCCGCGTTCCGGTACTGGCCTGTGCGATCGGCATCTACTTGCCGATCGAGTTGATGGTTCCGATCTTCCTCGGCGGATTGTTGTCCTACGCCGTGGAGCGCGCCAGCGGCGTTGATCGTAACGATGAAGAAGCGGTGGCCAAGGTGCATCAGCGAGGCACGTTGTTCGCTGCAGGCCTGATCACCGGTGAGGCATTGATGGGCATCGCCATCGCATTCCCGATTGTCTACAGCGAACGACTGGATGTGCTGAACCTGCCGGGTTCGATGCAGTTCGGCGGCTGGTTGGGATTGTTGCTGTTGGCGGGGATTGCCTTCTTGCTGTATCGCACGGGTGCGAAACGGGCGACCTGAAGTAGCAAAGTGTCAAGTGTGGGCCACAGGCGAACCGTCAGGGAGTGCCAGGATGCAATTCGCGGACATCGGAAACGTCGGCTTTCGCCGCATGCTCGCGTTTTTCGTCGTGCTCGCCTGCGGTGTCTTCAGCACCGGAGTCCACGCCGGTGCGGCCAGCTTCTCGGTAACCAATCAGGATGCGGGTGCTTACTTCATTGATGGTCAGGCCAATGCGCCGTTGCAACTGACTCGCGGTGAAATCTACACCTTCAACATCAACACCGGCGGGCATCCGTTCCTCATCAAGACTGTGCAAGGCAACGGGGATGGCAATGAGTTCAACGCTGGCGTCATCGGTAACGGAACGGAGGTGGGAGTACTGACTTTTAGCGTTCCCTTCAACGCGCCCGACACGCTGTTCTACAACTGCCGGTTTCATTCGTTGATGACGGGGACGATAGCGGTGATCGATGGCGATCTCGACCGAATATTTGGTGATGGGTTCGAGTAGGCACGTGATTGAGTTGCAAGCGCTGGTATCGCTCCCGCACTACTGACGGAACGGCGAAGCAGTGAGCAAGAAACGGTGAGATATCGGACGGCTGCGGGCCCCAGCGTTTGGTCGCAGGCGGCTAACCTGAATTCCCGCCCTTTGTTGCGTGTTCCGCCAGCAACAACGCAGCATCGAAATTCGCTGCCAGCCCCAACACGTCCGGTCGTCGATCAAACTGCATCTGTTGCAGGATCTTCAGCGGCTGCGGCTGCACACCGGACAGCACCAGAGAGGTGCCGCGGCGGCGGCAGCGGTCGGCGAACTGCTCCAGCGCGGTGACCCCGGAGGCGTCGATCAGCGGCACCCGCCGCAGGCGCAGGATGAACACTCGCGGCGCATCCGGATACTGGTCGAGCACGTCGTCGAGGCGGTTGGCGACGGCGAAGAACAGCGGACCCTCGATGCGAAACGCGGCAACGCCGGGCGGCAGCCGGCCCTGTTGATTCTCGCTCGGTGCGCGTTCGAGGTCGTCGCTGTCTTCCTCGATCAGTTGCAGATCCGACTCCAGAGCCACCACTTCGCTCATCCGGTGCATGAACAGAAAGGCCGCCAGCACCACGCCGACCTCGATGGCTACGGTCAGATCAAACATCACGGTCAGTCCGAACGTGATCAGCAGCACTGCGGAGTCACCAGGGGGCGAGCGCAGCAGTTGCCGGAAGCGGTGCACTTCGCTCATGTTCCAGGCCACGATCAGCAGCACGGCGGCCAGCGCTGCCAGCGGCACAAAGCTCATCAGCGGCGCCGCCAGCAGCATGAATAGCAGCAGAAACAGCGCGTGCATGATGCCGGCGACCGGCGTGCGTGCGCCGCTGCGCACATTGGTGGCGGTGCGCGCGATGGCACCGGTGGCGGGTAGGCCGCCGAACAGCGCCGACGCCGTATTGGCGACACCTTGTGCCACCAGCTCGGCGTTCGAGCGATGCCGGCCACCGGTCATGCCGTCGGCCACCACCGCCGAGAGCAACGACTCGACGCCGCCGAGAAAGGCGATGGTCAGCGCCGCTGGCAGGAGTTCGGCAGTGCGGTGGAAGGGAATGTCCGGGAAGTTGAAGCTCGGCAACGCAGCGGGAATCGCGCCGAAAGTGGAGCCAATGGTCGGCACTGGCAAATCGATCAATGTGGCCGCCACGGCACCAGCGATCACCGCGATCAGCAGTCCGGGCCAATGCGGACGCCAGTGGCGTAAGCCGAGGATCAGGGCCAAGCTGATGACGGCAAGACCGAGGGCCGCCGGATTGAAGCTGCCGATGTGCGCAGCGTAGGCTTCAAAGCGACCGAAGAAATCTCCCGGCAGCTTGTCTATTTCCAAGCCAAGCAGATCCTTGATCTGGCTGATGAAGATCGTCACCGCGATGCCGGCGGTGAAGCCGGTGATCACCGGTTGCGGCATGTAGCGCATCAAGGTGCCCACACGCAGCAGGCCGGCGGCGATCAGGATCAACCCGGCCAGCAAGGTGCACAGGATCAGGCCGCCGTAGCCGAATTTATCGATGACGTTGAAGACCACCGGGATGAAGGCGGCGGTCGGTCCTCCGATCTGTACCCGCGAACCACCCAGTGCCGAAATCAGGAAACCAGCAATGATCGCTGTGTGTAGACCCTTCTCCGGTGTGGTGCCGGAGGCGATTGCCAGCGCCATCGCCAGCGGCAGGGCAACGACGGCAACGGTGAGCCCGGCCAGCGCATCGGCCCGCAGCGACTCAAGCGAATAGCCACGCCGCAGTGTGGTGTAGAGCTTGGGGACGTACAGAGGCCAGTATTGGCGCCAGGTCATCCGCGCCATTCTACTCGCTGGATGTTGGAAGGCTGTCAGTGGTCGCCGAGCTAGTGTGGTGCTTCGTAATCAGAGGACATTATCCGCGAGTGGATTTTCGTGGCTGGCAAGGCGCGAAAAGACACCGTGGATAAGTTCGATTGATTGCGAAGCACCACACTTGGGCATTCCGCAGGTCAGCAAAGGCGTCCACGAGTTTCTGGCGGGCGGGTGTTGGACCGCCGCTCGGGCGGTCAGGGCCGGCATCGATGTGCCGCTTTCGTCGCGAGTGCGGCGAATCGACAGGACGCGATCGGGCACCTGCATCGTGATCGGGATGCCAGCTCAGCGAAGTTCGGCCCCTTTGGTGACCATGATCTGCCGGTGGCTTGTTGATGCATGAATTCATGTGTTAATGTGCCAGCGCACTAGTACATGATTCCATTTTTATCACTGTGGCGTCAGCGATCACAGTCCGAATTGCTTCCATCCAGTTGCCCATGAAGCGACGCCCAAGCGATCCCATTCCTACCGCTACTGACACGCTCGCTCCTCTGTGCAATGCCTTGGCAACGCTGGGTTCGAGCAGCGAAGTGCGCGCGTTTTTGGCCGATCTCTGCACGCCCGCGGAAGTCGAGGCCATGGCGGACCGTTGGCGCGTGGTGCCATTGCTGCTTGAGGGGTTGCCGTATCGCGAGATCCACGATCTGACTGGCGTCAGCGTGACCACGGTGGGGCGGGTGGCGCGTTGCCTGTCCTTCGGCAGCGGTGGCTATCGTCTCGCAGCGGATCGTCTGCACGAGTCCCATCCATCTCCACAGTGAGACTGCTGGCGACGGATGCACTCGCCAACCGGATGCCACGCTGTAACGAGAACTGTTGCAACAACTCCCTTTCTTTCGAACGACCTGATCATGCACCCCACTGCTCGCGACCGCCTGCGCATCGCTGCCCAAAAATCCGGTCGCCTTTCCGAACCCGGTAGAGATTTGCTGGCACGCTCCGGCTTGAGCTTTCGCGAAAGTCGTGATCGCCTGTTCTGCTATGGCGAGACCCAGCCTGTCGACCTGCTCTTGGTCCGCGATGACGATATCCCCAGCCTCATTGCCGAAGGTGTCTGCGATCTCGGCATCGTCGGGCGCAACGTGTTGACCGAGCAGCGACTTGAGCGCGAGCAACGTGGCGAACAGGCCGCGTTTGTCGAGCTGCGCTCATTGGGGTTTGGTCGTTGCCGCCTGTCCATCGCGGTGCCGCAGGAGTTCGAATGGAAGGGGCCGACATCATTGTCCGGACTCAAGATCGCCACTTCCTATCCGGCGCTGTTGGCCGACTGGTTGGCGCGGCAAGGTGTGGTTGCCGAACCAGTGATGCTTTCAGGTTCGGTGGAAATCGCGCCGCGCCTGGGCAAGGCTGAAGCAATCTGCGATCTGGTTTCAACCGGTGCCACGCTCGCCGCCAACCAGCTGCGCGAAGTGGTTACCGTGTTCGAGAGTGAAGCGGTGCTGGCAGGCCCAGCGACCGCGTTGCGCGATGAGCGCGCCGACCTGGCCGCGCTGTTTCTGCGCCGTCTGGATGGCGTGATGCAGCTCAAGGACAGCAAGCTATTGATGTTGCAGGTGGATCGATCCGCCTTGGATGCGGTGATCCGCTTGATCCCCGCCGCCGATGCGCCTTCCGTCATGGCGATGGATGGGCGCAGCGACGCAGTCTCGCTGCAAGCGGTGTGTCAGGGCGTGATCACGTGGCAGCACCTCGAGGACATGAAACGAGCGGGCGCGCGTGGCCTGCTGGTGTTGCCCGTGGAGCAGATGTTGGCATGAGCGACCGTATGAACATTCTTGATTGGAACGCGCTGGATACGGGCGCGCGGAATGCTGCGCTGGCACGACCAACCTTGGCACGACGCGAGGATGTGACCACCAGCGTGGCGCGCATCATTGAACAAGTGCGTGCCGATGGTGACAGCACCTTGCGCGCGCTGTCGCGGCGCTTCGACGGCTGCGAGTTGGCGGCACTGGAGCTGCCGAAGGAATCTCTGACGCGTGCGCTGGAGAATCTTGATGGTGAATTGCGTGAAGCACTGATCGAGGCACGCGACCGCATCGCTGCGTTTCATCGCGCGGGCGCACCGACGGGTTATGCGGTGGATACCGCGTCCGGTGTTCGCTGCGAGCGCATGGTGCGACCCATTTCTCGCGTCGGCCTGTACGTGCCTGCCGGCAGTGCGCCCCTGCCGTCAACCGCGTTGATGTTGGGTGTACCCGCGCAAATTGCGCGCTGTCCAGAAGTCATTCTTTGCACACCGCCACGTACCGACGGCAGCGCTGATCCCACCGTATTGGCAGCGGCAGCTTTGTGCGGCATCACCCGCGTTTTCACCTTGGGTGGTGCACAAGCGATTGCGGCGATGGCGTATGGCAGTGAAAGCGTGCCGCGCTGCGACAAACTGTTTGGACCGGGCAACGCCTACGTTACCGAAGCCAAGCTGCAGGTCAGCACCGATCCGGCAGGTGCGGCGATCGACATGCCTGCCGGACCCTCCGAAGTGTTGGTGATTGCTGATGCCAGCGCGCGCGCCGAGTTTGTCGCTGCAGATCTGTTGTCGCAGGCCGAACATGGTGCGGATTCGCAGGCGATCCTGTTGACCACCAGCGCCGAGCTTGCTCGGCAAGTTGGAGAGGAATTGGTCACTCAGGCGGCGACCTTGGCGCGTGGCGAGATTCTGGCGCAGGCCATGCAGCACATTCGTCTGATCGTGGTGGCGGATCTCGAACAAGCCTTGTCGGTATCCAACGCCTACGCGCCCGAACATCTGATTCTCAGCATCGACAATGCCCGCCAATGGCTCGCGAACGTGCAGACCGCCGGCTCGGTATTCCTTGGTCATTGGTCACCGGAAGCGCTGGGTGACTATTGCAGCGGCACCAACCACGTGTTGCCGACTTACGGTGCAGCGCGCGCGTTCAGTGGTCTGTCGGTGGCCAGCTTCTGCAAGCTGGTCACGGTGCAAGAAGTGAGTGCCGACGGGCTGCGCGGAATAGGACCCTGCGCGGCAACCATCGCTCGCGCCGAACAGCTGTCGGCCCACGAGCAAGCGATAACTCGCAGATTGCGAGTGTTGGCCGAGTCGCAGCCATGAGCGGTGTCGTCGATATTCTGCGCGCGGAACTGCGTGACTTTGCCGGTTATTCCTCGGCGCGAAAGGAGGCCAGCGGCGGCAAGGTGTGGTTGAACGCCAACGAAAGTCCGTGGTCCGCGGTGGGCGACGACCAGGGTCTGAATCGTTATCCCGATCCGCAACCGGTCGCGTTGGTGAACCGGCTGGCGGCGTTGTACCAAGTGGCCCCGGACCAACTACTCGTCGGCCGCGGTAGCGACGAAGCCATCGATCTGCTCACCCGTGCGGCCTGCCGCGCCGGTCGCGACAGCGTGCTGATCTCGGCGCCCACGTTCGGTATGTACGCGGTCTGTGCGCGCGTGCAGGATGCTGCCGTCGTCAATATTCCACTGCGTGTCGCAGACGGATTTGCACTGGATGTGAAAGCGATTGCGGCCACGGTCAGCGAGACTAGCGAGGCCGATCAGCGAATCAAGTTGATCTACATTTGCTCGCCCAACAACCCGACCGGCGCGGCAGTGTCTCTAGCCGACATCGAGCACATCGCCGGCACGGCGCGTGATCGCACCCTCGTGGTGGTGGATGAGGCCTATGCCGAGTTCAACGATGCAGAAAGCGCCATCCGCCTGCTGCCCCACTATCCGAACCTGCTGGTGCTGCGCACGCTCTCCAAAGCCTTTGCAATGGCGGGCGCGCGCATTGGCTGCGTGATTGGCGATCCAGGCCTGATCGCGGTGTTGCGCAGCATCATGGCGCCGTATCCGCTGCCCACGCCTTGCGTGCTGGCCGCCTTGGCGGCGCTGCAAGACAACGCGACCGCCTTGGTGCGCAGTCGCATTGCCTTGTTGCGCTCGGAGCGCGCGCGACTGGTGCGGGCGCTACGTGATTTGCCACAGGTACTCAAGGTGTTCGAGTCCGACGCCAATTTCGTGCTCGTGCGATTTCAGGACGCAGCGGCAACGTATCGAGGCGCGCTGACAGCGGGCATCGTTCTGCGTTTACCCGCGCCACAGCCGGGGCTGGAAAACTGCGTGCGCATCAGCATCGGCACACCCGAGGAGAACCAGCGCCTGCTTGCTTTTCTGGCGGACCAAGCACCTGTAGTTTCCCCGCTCAAGGCCGAGGCCAGCGCATGACCCGCATCGCTTTTGTCGACCGCGACGGCACCATCATCGAAGAGCCGGCAGACTTTCAGATCGACAGCCTCGCCAAACTGCGCTTTGTACCCGACGTGATACCGGCGTTGCTGCGAATCCAGCAGGCAGGATTCCAACTGGTGATGGTCAGCAACCAAGACGGATTGGGTACGCCCAGCTTCCCGACGGCGGACTTCGAGCCGCCGCATGCCTTGATGAGGCAGGTCCTGGAATCACAGGGCATTCGCTTTCGCGAAGTGCTGATCGATCCCAGTTTCCCGCATGAAAACTCGGTCAATCGCAAGCCGGGATTGGGCATGGTCATGCACTACCTGCGTGATCGAAACATCGACTTGGCCGGCAGCGTGGTGATCGGTGATCGCGATACCGACCTGCAATTTGCCAGCAACCTCGGCGCGCGCGGCATCAAGATCGGCGCCGGTTCGAACTGGCAACAGATCGCGCATGAACTGGTCGACGCACCACGGGTGGCCACTGTGCAGCGGATCACCAAAGAGACGCGCATCAACGTGCGCGTCGATCTGGATCAAGCGCGCGAACCAGCAGTATCGACCGGCCTGCCGTTCTTTGATCACATGCTGGAGCAACTCGGCAAACACGGCGGATTTTCGCTGGACTTGCGCAGCGTCGGTGACTTGCAGATCGACGAACACCACACGGTCGAAGACTGCGCGCTGGCGCTGGGGCAAGCATTGCGACAGGCACTGGGCGACAAGCGCGGCATCGGTCGTTATGGCTTTGCCGATGGCGAAGATGAAACGCTTGCCGCACCCACAACGGGTTACCTGTTGCCGATGGACGAGACCATCGCGCGCGCGGCGCTGGACTTTTCCGGGCGTCCGTATTTTGTGTTCGAGGGTCAGTTCGGGCGCGAGCGCGTGGGCGATCTGCCCACTGAACTGGTGTCGCATTTCTTCCGCTCGTTGTGCGAGACGGCAGGACTCAATCTGCACTTGAGTGTGCGCGGCGACAATGCGCACCACATGGTCGAGGCCAGCTTCAAGGCCGTCGCCCGCGCCTTGCGCATTGCCTTGCGGCGGGAAGGTCGCGAACTGCCCAGCACCAAGGGCGTGCTCTGATGCGCGTGGTAGTGATCGACTCCGGCGGAGCCAATATCGGTTCGGTCTGTTATGCCTTGGAGCGCTTGAGCGTCAGCGCGGTGCTGACCGCCGATGCGGACTTGATCCGAGCCGCCGAGCGGGTCATCTTGCCCGGCGTTGGCGCTGCGGTTCCGGCAATGGCACGCTTGAATGAGCTTGGCTTGGTCGCCACCATCCGCAGCCTGCAACAGCCGTTGCTGGGCATCTGTCTTGGCATGCAGCTGTTATTCGAGCGCTCCGAAGAAGGTGATGTCGAATGCCTTGGGCTGTTGCCCGGCGTGGTCCGCAAACTAACGCCTGCTGCCGGAATTCGTGTGCCACACATGGGTTGGAATCGCTTGCAGCCATGTGCTGAATCGCGCCTCTTGAACGGGGTCGATGCAGGCGCGCAAGCCTACTTCGTGCACAGCTACGCCGCGCCCGTCACCGCCGATTGCATCGCCAGCTGCGAACACGGGCAAACCTTCGCCGCCATGGTCGAACGTGGCAAGGTCGCTGGCGCTCAATTTCATCCCGAGCGCTCAGCATCGGTCGGCGCCCGCATCTTGATGAACTTTCTGCAATGACATTCACCGTCTATCCCGCGATTGATGTTCGCGACGGTCGTGTGGTGCGCCTCCGCCAAGGTGACTACGCACTAGAAACCCGCTATGCAGACGATCCGTTTGCGTTGGCCGCGCGTTACGCCGAACAAGGCGCTGCGTGGCTGCACTTGGTTGACCTCGATGCCGCCAAGGCTGGTGGCTACACGCTTTCGACATTGCTCGCCCTATTGAAATCAAACACAGGCTTGCGTCTGCAAACCGGCGGCGGCATTCGAGCAAAAGCCGACGTTGCCAAGGTGCTCGCCACAGGTGCCGACCGCGTGGTCATTGGTTCATTGGCGGTGACGCAGCCCGAGCAGGTGGCCGAGTGGATAGCCGAATTTGGCGCCGAGCACATCGTGGTGGCCTTGGACACCCGCTTCCAAGACGGCGCATGGACATTGCCTGTGCATGGCTGGACCACGGCCTCCCGTTTGAGTCTCGCCGAGGCACTGGCCTTTTATGCTGGTCATGGCTTACGCCATTTACTGAGCACCGACATCGCCCGCGACGGCATGCTGGCCGGCCCAAACCTCGACCTGTATCGCGTGATCGCCGCCCTCGCGCCAGAGGTGAAAGTTCAGGCATCCGGTGGTGTGCGTGGATCGGCGGATGTGGTCGCGGTGCGTGAGCTTGGATGTGCCGGCGTGGTGTTGGGGCGGGCGTTGTTGGAGGGGTTGTTGATCTTGCCGGAGGCGATGGAAGGGGTGAGGTGATGGGAATGGGTTTGGGTGTTCGTCATTCCGGCGTGGCTCGGGATTGTTCGTCATTCCCGCGAAGGCGCGCGAAGGAGGGAATCCAGCCGAACTGGCTCGTTGTTTTGGCGTAGGCCGGAATCCAGCTTTCGCAAAGTGACTCGGCGGCCGCCGACCGAGCGCAGCGAAGGCCGGGGCGAAGCCCCGGAAGCCGACGAAACCGTGCGAACAGCCAAGGCAGGCCCGTGAAGCACGAAACCTCAACTCCGGCCTTCGCCGGAATAATCAAGGCCAGAACCAGTGCTATCCAAACGCCTCATCCCCTGCCTCGACGTCCGCGACGGTCACGTCGTCAAAGGCATCAACTTCCGCGATCACGTAGTCATGGGTGGCATCGAAGAATTGGCGCTGCGCTATCGCGACGAAGGCGCGGACGAGTTGGTGTTTTATGACATCACCGCGAGCCCGGAAGGGCGGTCGGTGGATCGGGGCTGGGTGGAGCGAGTGGCGCGGATGATCGATATTCCGTTCTGCGTGGCGGGTGGAATCCGCTCGGTGACGGAGGCGCGGGCGGTGTTGCATGCCGGAGCAGACAAGATCTCGGTGAACTCGCCTGCATTGGAGCGGCCCGAATTGATCCGCGAGCTTGCCGACGCGTTCGGTGTGCAATGCGTCGTCGTCGGAATCGACAGCTTGCGTGATGCCGATGGTGAGTGGCGGGTGCGCCAGTACAGTGGCGATCCACACAAGACGCGCGCACTTGGAAAGCGCACGCTGGATTGGGTAGTTGAGGCACAGGCGCTGGGCGCGGGTGAGATCGTGCTCAATTGCATGGGCAGCGATGGTGTTCGTGACGGCTATGACCTGGATCAACTGATTGCGGTGCGCGCAGTCTGCGAGGTGCCGCTGGTGGCGTCAGGCGGGGCCGGCAGTGCTCAACATTTCGCCGACGTATTTCGCCTCGCCGACGTGGATGCAGCCTTGGCGGCAAGCGTTTTCCACGCCGGAACCATTCGAATTCCGATGCTGAAACAGTGGCTCGATGAGCAGGGTGTCGAGGTACGCAATGCCAACTGAGAGGTGTTCGTTGAAAGGATTTGCAGCGCTGGATTGGGACAAACAAGATGGCTTGCTGCCGGCGATTGTTCAAGACGCCGATACGCGCCGCGTGCTGATGCTGGGCTACATGAATCAGGATGCATTGGCAGCGACGCTCGCCTGCGGCAAGGTCACCTTCTTCAGTCGCAGCAAAGGCCGGCTCTGGACCAAGGGTGAAGCCAGTGGTCACCATCTGGATCTGGTCGGTATCGAAACGGATTGCGACAACGACACGTTGCTGGTGCAGGCGCGACCGCAAGGGCCGACCTGTCACCTGAATCGAGCAAGCTGTTTCCCTGACGCACCCGCCGACTTTCTTGCCGAGTTGAACGCCTTGATTGCAACGCGCCACGCGTTGCGACCCGCCGGCAGCTACACCACGCGCCTCTTCGAATCCGGTGTGTTCAAGATCGCGCAGAAGGTGGGCGAAGAGGGCGTCGAAACCGCGCTTGCGGGTGCTGCCCAAGACGATGCGGCGCTATTGGGGGAAAGCGCCGATTTGCTTTATCACCTGATCGTGTTGCTGCGGTCACGTGGTTTGGCGCTTGGCCAAGTGGTCGAGTTGCTGCAACAGCGGCACGGCTCGGCGACTGCGGCCAGCGCTACTGCTGACCGTTGAAGCGGCTGTGCCTTCGGCAACGACTTACCGCAAAATCGAGCACGGTTTGAGTCGAGTGGGCCTGCGCATGCGAACCATCCTGCTGTTGTTGGTGCTGCTGCCGTGGACAACGCAGGCAGATAATCGCGCCGTCGAGGCGTCCGGCCTGATTCGAGAATGGGCCGGCGGACGCGTGGGCAAGCCCGCCGCCAACGTGCTGGTCTCGAACGGTGTCGAACTGGTGCGAACCGACAAGCGTGGTCGCTACCGAATTCGCGTATTACCCAAACAAACCGTGTTCGTGATCAAGCCTGCCGCTTATGAGTCGGTGGTGGCGGGCAAGCAGGATGGTCAATTCTGGCGACACCACTTCCCGCAAGGCTCGCCAAGCTTGCGCTACGGTGGGATCGAAACCACCCGCAAGGGTGTGGCTCAGTTCGACTTCTTTCTGCGTCCGCGGGTGAAATCTGCGCGGTCCGGCACCTTGGACGTGCTGGTGTTCGGCGATCCACAGCCGAAGACGACGACGCAAGTCGACTACTACCTTCGGGACATCATCGTGCCGCTCGCCGCTGGCACCTCCGCAAGTCAAGGCGCGGTGTCGAAGAGTGAGGAGCATGACTCAAGCGCTGCGCGCGGCCACGCAGCGGATCTTGGCTTGACTCTGGGCGACGTGGTTCACGATGACCTGACGCTGTTGCCCTTGATCAAACAAGCCACCGCGCGGCTGGGTGTGCCGTGGCTGTACGCACCAGGCAATCACGACCTCGATTTTGACGCACAAAACGACGAAGACTCGTTGCTCAGTTATCGCCGCGTTTTCGGTCCTGACACCTTCGCATGGGAGGAGCCGCAGGCCAGCTTCATCCTGCTGGACGATGTCATCTATCAGCCTACTCAGACGCCGACCTACATCGGCGGCTTGCGTGAGTCGCAGTTTGCGTTGTTGGCCGCCTATCTGGCGACACTTGATCCCGGAAAGCGCTTGGTCATCGGCGCGCACATTCCGTTGTTTGATCCCAATCCAGCCCAGCCGTCATTTCGGAAGGCTGACCGCGAGCGCTTGTTCGCGCTGTTGTCGAAGTTTGAAAACGTCTTGCTGCTGACCGCCCATGGCCACGTCCAGCGGCACTATTACCACGCGGCCAAGGACGGCTGGTTTGGTCCGCAGCCGTTGCACGAATACAACGTGGGTGCGACCTGCGGCGGATTCTGGACGGGAGCGATGGACGCCGAAGGCATTCCCGACGCAGTGATGAACGATGGCACACCGAATGGCTACGCCACGCTCTCCATCGCCGGCGATGGCCGTTATGGATTGCGTTGGCAGGTGGCACGGGATCCCGATCACCCCGGCATCGCCTTGCACGCACCTCGGATACTTCGCCGCGGTGCCTGGCCCGAAGTCGGCCTTTATGCCAACGTGTTCATGGGCATGGATCACAGCGTGGTCGAGTTCCGCATCGATGGTGGCGAGTGGCAGCCCATGCAACGCATCGAACGCGCTGATCCGCGCTTGCTCACGATCAATCTGGCCGACGATGTGGCCGAGCAGTTACCAGCCTGGGAGCGCGCACCGGAGGCGGGAATATCCGCACACCTGTGGCGAGTCTTTCTGCCGACCGATCTGGCGGCCGGCGAGCATCAGGTCGAGGTTCGGAGTTTCGACCCCTGGCGCGGTGAACTGCGCGCGTCGACGCGTTACCGTCTGCTGGACCGCTAAGCCAGATCCAGCGACATCGCCATGACCACATCTCTTTGTGGATCTGAACCCAATTGGAAGACCTGCTCACCCTGCGAAACGAAGCCGATCTTTCCATAAAACGCGCGCGCTCGCGGGTTGTGCTCCCACACGCCTAACCAGACCACGTCGCACCCGCGGCCCCTGAGTTCGAGGAAACAACGGCTGATGAGATCGGCTGCAACTCCCTTGCCATGCCATCCACTTGCAACGTACAGCCGCTGTATTTCTCCCAGCGAATTGCCCGGCACGCACGCTGGCGCGGCAGCGAAACGAAGTTGCGCGAAGGCGATCGGAACGCCCGCAAGTTCAGCAATCAGGGTGATTCGTCTGGGGTCAGAAATCTCCGCCGCCTGGATAGAAACGTCATAACTGGCCCGACAATGCTGTTCCATATTTTCAGCAGTGTTCAAGGCGCCGAAAGCCTCGCGAAAGCTTCGTTCTGCAAGCAACGATAGTGGCTCTGCGTCAGCAAGTTCAGCCCGGCGAATCGTGTGCACGTTTCTCTCCTGAGAAGCCTGGAGCTGGAGTAAAGCGGACGAGGATTCTATGCCCCGCGTTTCGCCGCTGCGCTGGCGAGATTGGCCGTGAGTCGCGCCTTGGCGATCTTCTGAATCAGCGCGTAAGGAATGGGCTTGTCCAGCGGGAACTGAAGGTTGCCCTTGGGCCCAGCGTATGCCGCAACGTGTTGCTTCAGCGAACTGTCTGCCACAGGCGGGAACAACCCGATGTGTTTCTTGAAGGCCGCGTAATGGACGACGACCTCGTTCTGGAAGAGTGACGGCATTCGATAACTGATCCGCTCCTCAGCCTCGGGTGCCGCCTCGCGCACCACTCGCCTGATTTCGCTGAGGATCGCGCCTACATCAGTTGGAAACGACTGGATGTAGTGCTCGACTGACTCCGGTTTGACTGCTGCAACTTTCATGCGGTGCTCCACTTTCGGCCAACGTGTCGCCTTGTTGATTGATGATAGCGACCGGCCTTCGGCTTGAGCGAATTGTCATGCCCCGCAAGCGAGCTTCAACATGCGAACAACGCGTCCACTGCGCGCCACCAGGTGTGATGCCGTCGCTCAAGCAGCGACACGCTGCTGAAGCGCCTCTTGCGCCAGCGTGTTGATGCTCTTGCCTTCGGCTTGGGCAACGATGGCCAGCTTCTGATGCAAATCGGGCGGGATGCGCAGGTTGAATTTGCCTGAGTAGCTTCGGCGCGGCTCGATGCCCTTTTCTCGGCACACCTCAAGAAAAACCTGCAAGGACTTCTTGAACTCGGCGCGCAGTTCCATTGGGTTCTTGCCGAAGAAGTCGGCTCCACCCGCAAGGCCAAGAATCTCGCCGCGGAACGTGTCCAGCTCCGCGTCGTACTCGATCTTGGCGTTGTATCCGTCCAAGGTCATCATGTTCATGGGGTCACTCCGGGTTGTTCAAGCCACTTGCGGATGCTGGCGACGGCGCCCTTGTCAGTGCTTGGCGAAGGGTGGGGTCGATGAAAGACCCGCAGCTCGGCAAACAAAACGACGGCGACGCGACTGCCTTCGCGCTCCGTGATCTCAGCGCCCAATTCCTTGAACAAGCCTTCGACGTCTTTCCACTGCACATTCGCGCTTGTGGAGTGAGCAAAGATCAGTTCCAGGACACGCTGGTGCTTCCGCTTCATCGTTTGAATGGTACCACTTTAAGGTACCGATGCTGGCGCCGCTCGACATTCGGCACAACACCCGACTACACCTCCGCCTCGTGACAGACCGCTTCAACGTTGCGCCCATTCGGATAAAATCGCCGTGCCCTCTTACCTCACCAACACCCGATACCCCCACGCCGGCAACGTCATCCGGCTATCCACGCCAAACTCCATCGCCTCACCGCTGAAAGCATCCCGCCACTGCCCGTGATGCAGGGTCTCCTTGAATCCCAGCTCGCGGGCTTTTTCGCTGAAGTTGAAGACGGCAAACACGGCATCGTTGTCGTTGCGGCGGACGAAACTCAGGACTTTGCCGGGGGCGTCCGAGGGGACGTGGATCATGGTGGGGCCCCAGGCGCCGCTCCATAGTGCCGAGTTGCTTTTGCGCAGGGCGATCAATTGCCGATACAGCTCGCCCTGCGGGTCGTCGCGCCAGCTGATCGGGTCTCTTTTGAAGAAGGCGAGACGGCGGCGGTTGCCAGCTTCCTGGCCGTTGTAGAGCATGGGAATTCCTTCGCCGACAAAGCTCAATACGATGGCGGCGTTCAGTGCTGGACCGAAAGCCTCGTACTCGGTGGCTTCCCACGCGTTTTTGTCGTGGTTCGACACGAAGGTCATGCGTAGCGCGTCCTTCGGATAGAAATTCTCGTTCCACGAGTAGTAGATGTGCAGCGCGTTGGCGTCGGCTTGGCCTTGCGCGATCTTGTGGAGGGCGTCCCACCAGCTCCACGCGTAGGTGGCGTCGAAGGCACGTGCATGCAGGTCGCGCGACTCCCATTCGGCGAGCAGAAATACGGGCTTGACCATGTCGAGCTCGGTGCGCACGTCTTCCCAGAAATCGAGCGGCACGAAACCAGCGACGTCCGCGCGGTAGCCGTCGACGCCGACCTCTTCGACCCAATAACGCAGGGCCTTGGCCATCCAGACGCGCAAGCCAGGCTGGCGATAATCCAGCTCGATGATGTCGGACCAATCCCACCACGGCGTGGGTCGGAAATCGCCCTTCCAGTCGCGCTTGTACCAGTCGGGATGTTGTGTCGTCAGCGGGTTGTCCCAGGCACTGTGGTTGGCAACCCAGTCGAGAATCACATGCATACCCAATCCGTGCGCGGCGTCGATGAAGTCACGCAGATCGTCCAGTGTTCCGAATTCCGGGTTGACGCCGTAGTAGTCCTGCACCGAGTACGGGCTGCCCAGGCTGCCCTTGCGTTCAACTTTGCCGATCGGATGGATCGGCATCAACCACAGAATCTCGACACCGAGCTGCTTCAGCCGCGGCAACTGCGTTTGCGCCGCGCGGAAAGTACCTTCCGGAGTGAATTGGCGCGTGTTGATCTGGTAGATCGTCGCGGATTTGGTCCACTCCGGGTGCTGGATTTGCACATACGGCCGTGGCTGGTGACTCGTCGTGCTGACTTCAGGCGCGATAGACCGTGGGGGACTGGACATGCTGGCGCATCCGGCAAACAGAAAAGGCAGCAGCGTGCAGCAGATCAGGCGCAAGGTCATGGCAGGCTCCCGCAGTTGGCGCGCGCAGGTTAACAACCGTGGGCGGCGTCGGTAACGATGCCGGCCATGAATTCGTTTGCAGGGTGGGGAAGGGCGGCGGTCGGGCGATCCGCGCGTTGGCCTGCTCGCCAGATGTTGGCAGACAGTCAGCCACGAATGTGGTGTTGAAGGCTTATGAGGACGCGATCACTTCGACTGGATCACGTCGGTGGGTGGTGCGTACACGGAAGTGCCCGAACAGCCTCGACTATAATTCTGGCAACCCATAACGACAGACCTTCGCATTGTTTTCCCTCCACAACGCGCGCCCTTCCGATGCGCGCATCACGCTTGTTTTTGCGCTACTCACACTCGCCATCGTCGCCGTCAACGCCGTCGTGTTGTCCCGCTATTCCGCGTGGGCTGGGCAGGCAGCACCGGAGTGGCCGGTGGCGATCGATCTGCTGGTTGTCGTTCCGTTGCTGTATCTGGCGCTGTTCTTCCGCCGTGGCTGGGCCGCGCTGTGGCGCGCGGCTGCGCTGGTCGGGCTCGGTGTGCTGATCGGCAGCTTCATCATCCCGCAGGAATCCAAGCGACTTTGGCTGCTGCTGGAGCCGCTTCGATACGTGGTTCTGGGCGGCGTGCTGCTGGCGCAAGTCGGTGTGGCGCTGTTCGTGCTCAGACAGATCTTCGCCGCACGCCATGCGCAAAACCTGGAGCTGGCGCTGGACCACGCCATTGCCAAACACGTTGCGCAAGAGGGCATTGGTAGCCTGATCCGTCTGGAAGCGCGCGTCTGGCTGTATGGGCTGCTGCGCAGACCCGTCCGCCAGCCGTTTCCCGGCGAGCGACATTTCCATGTGAGCAAGCAGGGAATGAATGCATCCAACCAACAGGGCTTTCTGATCCTGATCGGCGCCGAGATTCCGATCGCCCACTTCCTGATCGCCTTGTTCGACCCGCTGATCGCCGCCGTCGTATCCGCGCTTTCGGTCTATGGTTTCATGTTCATGCTGGCCGAATACCGGGCAACCCTCCACCGACCGATCAGTGTGGACGTCGATGGCATGCACATCCGCTACGGCGTGGTCACCGACCTGCAACTGCCATGGAACGCTGTGGTGAGCGCTGCGCCATTCAAAGGGAGCCTGCGGCGCACAAAGGGTCAGCTGCGTCTGATCGGGATGGGCGAAGCCAATGTGATGCTCGAACTTGCGCCCGGGACGCGGTTGGGCTCGTTGCTCGGAACACGCGAGACGCAGCGGATTTATCTGGGTGTGGATGATGCGGCGGGGTTTTTGGCGGAGGTGCGTTCGCGTATGTCGGGAACTGTGGTCAACGACTAACCGCAAGACGCCGCGTCATCATTCGGTCGTTTATCGACTTGAGTTTCCTCATTCTTCCTTGCTCTGCGGGCATACAGCCCCCGACGCGGCCTGTTCCCTGAGTGTCAACAGACCCTAGCCCGGATATTTCATGAGGGGGCGCGGATGATCGCGCAGGACTTTTCGGCGAGCGCAAGGCGTGAGGAGCCGGAATGGTGGGCCCATTGCAGCGACGACCGAGCGAATGCGAAGGCGGCTCGCGCAGCGAGCGAACAACGCAGCGATCGCCGCAAAGGACAAGCGAGGGCCGCGCCAGCGGGAAAATGCGGGCGGACAGTCTGTTCGA
>JBQTGY010000013.1:0-8643 GCA_052390415.1 Pseudomarimonas sp.
GTCAGTCGCTGGTGTGGATCGGTGCCCGCGGCAACTCGGATCGGCTGGATTTTCAGGCGATCAGCGATTCCAGCATCGTGTCCGGACTCATCTATCTCGCGCTGCGGGTGTATTCGGGACGTCCCGCAGCAGAGATCGTCGCCACCAGCCCGGACTACATAGCGGCGATTGGCCTTGCCAAGCACCTGTCGCCGACACGGGCGAACGGATTGGCCGCGCTGGTGCGATTCATCCGCGAAACAGCTCAGGCACAGATCGCCGCTGCCTGACACCGGTAGCCCGTGCAACAAAACGCCCGGACAAGCCGGGCGTTTTGTTTGACAAGCAGCAGTCGGGCTGATGAGTCCGCGCTATCAATCGCCCATCAATTTCTGACGGTGCTCCCAACGCTCCTGGGCATCCAGACACAAGGTTGCGATGGGTCGGGCTTCCAAGCGTTCGACACCGATTTCTTCGCCGGTCTCTTCACAATACCCATACGAGCCATCTTCGATGCGCTTCAGCGCCTTGTCGATCTTCGAGATCAACTTGCGGTAACGATCACGGGTGCGCAGCTCCAGCGAATTCTCGGTTTCACGCGTTGCGCGCTCCGCCTCGTCGCCGACATCACGCACTTCGTCGCGCAGGTTGTCGATGGTCTGCTTGGATTCCTCGACCAGCTCTTCGCGCCACGCCATCAGCTTGTTGCGGAAATACTCCAGCTGAAACGGATTCATGAACTCCTCGCTCGGATCCGGTCGATAGCCCGGCGGCAGATCGACGCGAACTGCCATCACCACGGGCGGCGGTTCGTTAATCATGATGGGCCGGTTGGGCATGATCGCTTGCGCACGCACGCCACCCATGGGGCGCACCACTGGCTCGGCAATTGCCGTTACGGGTTTGGCCGCCGCGCCGCGCTTGCTGGAAGCCTTCACCGGCGCGGCCTTGACAGCAGCGACGGGCTCAACGGCGGTCGTCGCCACCGGCTTCGCAGAAGCCGACTTGGTGGCGGCCGGTGCGACCGCAGGAACCGGCTTGGTGGCGACAACCGGTGCGGCTGCCTTGACAACAGCCTTGACCGCCGGGGCTGCCTTTGCGACGACTTTAGGTACCACTTTCGATGGCGCGATAACGTTTCCCCTGGCAACCGGCGTTGGCTTTGCGACTGCTTTCTTGCTGCTCGCTTGGACAACAGACGCCGGTTTGGTTTTGGATTTGCCCGCAGCCTTGGGAGCTGGGACGGACTTGGACTTCAGTGCTGGCTTCGCAGCACCGACGGATTTTGACTTCGCAGCGGGTTTGCTCGCCACCGTCGACTTGGCTTTGGCCTGCACTTTCACTGTCGTCGCTTTTTGCGGCTTTGCCGAAGTCGACTTGGCGAGGGCAACCTTGCCCGCTTTGACGCCTGCGGCGGACTTCGACTTGTTGGGTCCGCCTTTTGCGACCGCAGCCTTGCCGCTGATCGGCTTGGCGGCCACGGATTTGACTGACGAACTCTTGCTGACGGCCGAGCTTTTGCTGGAAGCAGTGGCCTTCGCCGCCGGCTTCACCAAATTGGCAAGCGCAGCCGCAAACTTTCCAACCGTCCCCGACTTCGCCGCGGGCTTCGCCACTGGCTTCGTTTTGGTAGAACTGGCGGCTGGCTTTGAACTGGATTTCGGTTTCGCTGCCACGATACTCCCGGATTTCTTGAGGCTGAGCGGGCGCGTGTTATAGCCTAGTGCGATGACCGCGGCAACCGCGGGCCTGAATGAAGCGCCAGATCGGCGATGTCCAACAGCTCTCCTCTATTGCCGATTCTGCGTTTCTACAAGCGCTATGTCAGCCCGTTGCTTGGGCCACGGTGTCGGTTCCATCCGAGCTGCTCAGAGTATGCGATGGAAGCATTGATCCGTCACGGCCATTTGCGCGGCGGCTGGCTGGCAATCAAGCGCATCGCGCGCTGCCATCCCCTGCACCCAGGAGGATTGGACCCGGTCCCCGCCTCGTCTGGAACGGAACATGGCTCCCCATCCATTGCGAAACGACCCGACAACGATGTCGATTAGCGGTGCAGCAGATCGATGTGACGGTGTCTTGGATTACCCTTTCCGGACCCTCTGCACCTATCGGCAAGGAAACATGCGCCACATTTGTAAGTCTCTCGCATCACTACAGGCGAACTGACATGAACCGTTGGCTGATCCGAAATGCCTCGCTGATCAACGAAGGTCGCAAATACGAAGCGGACCTGCGTGTCGTCGACGGCCGCATCGAGCGCATCGATCCGATCCTGGATGCGCTGCCCGATGAACAGGTGGTCGATGCCGGCGGCCTGTGGTTGCTGCCGGGAATGATCGACGACCAAGTGCACTTCCGCGAGCCGGGATTCCCGCACAAAGGCGATATGCACAGCGAATCTGGCGCCGCGGTCGCTGGCGGCATCACCAGCTTCATGGACATGCCCAATACCAAACCCCCGACCTTGGATGCGGATGCCATCGCTGACAAATGCCGGCGCGCGGCGGGCCGCGCGTGGGCCAACTATGGGTTCTACCATGGTGCCAGCAACACCAATCTCGAAGCGATTCAGCGTATCGATGCGCGCACTACGCCGGGACTGAAAATCTTCATGGGCGCCTCCACCGGCAACATGCTGGTCGATGATCCCGCCGTGTTGGAAGCGATGTTTCGCGACTGTCCGGTGCCCATCATCACCCACTGCGAAGACACGCCGACCATCGAGGCCTTGCAAAACCAGTACATCCGTCGGTATGGGGAGAACGTGCCGGTGTCCGCGCACCCGGATATCCGATCGCATGAAGCCTGCTACAAGTCCACCGAACTCGCCATCGCGCTGGCCCGCAAACAGGGCGCACGCCTGCATGTGCTGCACATCAGCACCGCCAACGAATTGGCCTTGTTTGAGCCCGGCCCGATCACACGCAAGCGCATCACAGCCGAAACCTGCATCCACTTTCTGCTGTTTGATCGCGCCGACTACGAAACCTTGGGCAATTTGATCAAGTGCAATCCAGCGATCAAGGACGCCAATGACCGCGCCATGTTGATCCGCGCATTGGCCGAGGATCGCATCGATGTCTTGGCCACCGACCATGCACCCCACACCTTGGAAGAGAAGCAGCGGCCTTACCTGGAGGCGCCATCGGGCCTGCCGCTGGTGCAGCACGCTGTTGTCGGGGCACTGGAATTGGTCCGTAACGGACTCCTCAAGATCGAAACCGCGGTGCAGAAAATGTGTCACGCGCCCGCCCAATTGTTCGACGTGGAGGAACGCGGTTTCCTGCGTGAGGGCTATTTCGCCGATCTGGTACTAGTCGATCCCAACGCGCCGTTTGTGGTCGAACGCTCACAGCTGTTGTACCGCTGCGGCTGGTCGCCATTCGAGGACCGTCGTTTCCACTCGAAAATCTCTGCCACGTGGGTGAACGGCTACCGGGTCTGGGACGGAGAGCGACTGTGCGGCGAGCCGGTGGGTGAACGTCTGACGTATCGTCGACATTGAAGCGCTTGTTGCTGAGGGCAGCTGATCGATTCTTTGCAGGCGCGTGCCTGAGCGTGCTCGCGACAGCGAGCTTTGCCAATCAACCACTGCGACTGGATCTGCCAACGGCGGTCGAACAAGGCAGTTTGGTCGTGGGGATCACTGACCCGGCGATTCGCGTTCGACTCGGTGAGCGCTCGTTGCGAGTGGATGACGGCGGTCGTTTTGTTTTTGGCGTGGGTCGCGACGAACCAGGACCGGTCACGTTGCAGCTGAGTGATGCCCGGGGCGGTATGCGCCTTGCCGAGGTGAGGGTAAATGCGCGCGCCTGGCCGACCGAACGCGTCAACGGCGTTGCGCAAGAAACGGTGACGCCCTCGCCCGCCATGGCCGCGCGTATCGCCCGCGAACAAGCCGCGGTCGCCCTTGCCCGTCAACGCGATGATGCCCGCAGCGATTTCGCGACCCCCTTTCAGTGGCCTCTGAAAGGCCGCATCAGCGGCGTGTTCGGAAGCCAGCGCATCTACAACGGTGAACCGCGGTCTCCGCACAGCGGATTGGATGTCGCAGCAGCGACGGGCACGCCGCTGCGCGCGCCAGCCGCCGGAGTGGTCACGTTCGCCGAGCCTGACCTCTACCTCACCGGCGGCACCGTGTTGCTCGACCATGGCCACGGGGTCAGCTCGGTGTTCTTGCATCTGAGTCGGATCGACGTAGTAGTTGGCCAGCAGATTGAATCGGGACAGGTGCTGGGCGCGGTCGGCGCCACCGGCCGCGCCAGTGGGCCGCATATGCACTGGGGCCTGAACTGGTTCGACGTCAGGCTGGATCCCAGCTTGTTGCCCGGCATCAAGGCGCCATAAAGGGAAGCTTGGCCGGCTATAATTTGTGCGCATCGCGATAGCAGCAGGCGTTCCCATCAAGCAACCCAACCAAGACCCCGCTCGTTACTCGGGCCGTGGGCAAGGCCTCTCGTGACCAGTCCGATTTCGAATCCAATCACCAAATTCCGTCAGTCCTCACACATTTCCGGCGGCAACGCTGCGTTCGTTGA
Organism: Pseudomarimonas sp.; assembly: GCA_052390415.1. Lineage (GTDB taxonomy): Bacteria > Pseudomonadota > Gammaproteobacteria > Xanthomonadales > Xanthomonadaceae > JANNWF01. The sequence continues at coordinate 4,521 of JBQTGY010000013.1, forward strand.
AGACTTGTATGAGCAGTATCTGATTGCTCCCACCAGCGTTGGCAGCGCCTGGCAGGCGTATTTCGATCAATTGCGTGGCCGCGAGCGCGGCGACGTCGCGCATTCGACGGTGATTCGTCATTTTGAGCAGGCTGCAAGGCGACCGCGCACACATGCCGGTGCTGCACCGGTCGATAACGACGCGGCACGCAAACAAGGTGGCGTGTTGAAACTGGTCACCGCATTCCGTTCGCGTGGTCACCTGCACGCCAACCTGGATCCCTTGGAGATGGCGCAAAAGCAGGAAGCGCCCGATCTGGATCTGCCCTTCCATGGCTTGTCACCGGCCGATCTGGACAGTGAATTCAGTACGGGCACGTTCGGTGGCCCCGAGCGCATGCGCTTGCGCGACTTGATCGGGCATCTGAAGGCGAGCTACAGCAATACCATCGGCGCCGAGTTCATGCACATTGCCGATGCGCCGCAGCGACGCTGGCTGTATGAGCGTCTGGAACGCGCCGGTGGCAGCAGTGGGTTGGACGCGGCAGCACGGGAGCGCGTTCTGGAGAAGCTCACGGCAGCCGAAGGCATCGAGCGTTACCTGCACACCAAATATGTCGGCCAGAAACGTTTTTCGCTGGAAGGCGGCGATAGTTTGATCCCGGCCATGGACGAGCTGGTGCGTCGCGCTGGCACCGACGGCGTGCGCGAAATGGTCATCGGCATGGCCCATCGTGGTCGCATCAACATGCTGATCAACGTATTGGGCAAACCCGCACACCAGCTATTTGCCGAGTTTGAAGGCCGCCACGAAGGTCCCGGCGACCCGGCGCATTCAGGCGATGTGAAATATCACATGGGTTATTCGTCGGATGTGTTGACTCCTGGCGGGCCGATGCATCTGGCACTGGGATTCAATCCGTCGCATCTGGAAATCGTCGATCCGGTGATAACCGGTAGCGTGCGTGCGCGGCAGACGCGCCGTGGCGACCGCGAGCGTCGGCAAGTTCTGCCGGTGCTGATCCATGGCGACTCGGCTTTTGCCGGCCAAGGCGTGGTGATGGAACTGCTGCAGATGTCGCAGGCGCGAGGCTTCGCGGTCGGCGGCACCGTCCACATCGTGATCAACAATCAGGTCGGCTTCACCACCCACCGCCCCGACGACACTCGCTCGACCCTGTACTGCACCGATCACGCCAAGATGGTTGGCGCGCCGATCTTGCACGTCAACGGAGATGACCCTGAAGCCGTCGTGTTCTGCACGCAACTCGCGTTCGATTTCCGGCAGAAGTTCCGCAAGGACGTGGTCATCGATCTGGTCTGTTATCGCCGCCATGGCCACAACGAAGCCGATGAACCGGCTGCTACCCAACCGCTGATGTATCGCAATATCCGCGCTCGCAAGACCACGCGTGAGCTGTACGCCGAACGTTTGGCCGCAGCCGGCGTGGTTTCAAGCGATGCTTCCAAAACGCTGGTCGATGAATATCGAAGCGCGATGGATCGTGGTGACCGCGTGGTCGAACTGGTCAGCGGTGTGGTTGATGAGTTTGCGGTCGACTGGAGCCCCTACTTGAAGGGAACATTGGAGTCAGTCGCGGAAACTCGCGTCGGCGAAGAGGCCTTGCATCAGCTGGCGGTGCAGATCAATCGCCCGCAGGCCGACACGACCTTGCATCCGCGCGTTGCCAAGGTCTACGAAGACCGCCGCAAAATGGCCGCGGGTGAACTCTCCATGGATTGGGGATTCGCCGAGAATCTGGCGTACGCGACCTTGCTTCGCGAGGGCTACAAACTGCGGCTGGTCGGTCAGGATTCCGGTCGCGGTACTTTTTTCCACCGCCACGCGGTGCTGCACGATCAGGAGACCGGCAACACGATCACGCCGTTGCGTGAACTCGTGGCCAATCCCGAGCACGTGACCATCATCGACTCGCTGCTCAGCGAAGAGGCGGTGATGGCGTTCGAGTATGGGTTTGCCACTGCGGATCCCACCACGCTGACCATTTGGGAAGGTCAGTTCGGTGATTTCGCCAATGGCGCGCAAGTGGTGATCGACCAATTTCTGACATCGGGTGAAGCCAAGTGGGGGCGCCTGTGTGGCTTGGTTCTGTTCCTGCCGCATGGCTATGAAGGCCAGGGGCCTGAGCACAGCTCGGCGCGCCTTGAGCGCTTCCTGCAGATGTGTGCGCTGGAAAATATCCAGGTGTGCACGCCAACCACGCCCGCGCAAATGTTCCACATGTTGCGCCGGCAAATGAAGCGACCGACACGCAAGCCGCTGGTGGTGATGACGCCAAAATCCATGTTGCGGCATCGGTTGTCGGTTTCAACACTGGACGATCTTTCCGACGGCGGCTTCCAGCGCGTGATCCCGGATACCTTTGCCAAGGACAGCAAGGCCGTCAAACGGATCGTCGCCTGTGCTGGCAAGGTGTATTACGACCTGTTGGAAGACGCCGAGAAGCGCGAACTGAGCAACGTCGCCATCGTCCGCATCGAACAACTGTTTCCATTTCCGCGCCCGGAACTGATCGCGGAACTGCAGCGGTTCAGCCATGCGCGCGAAGTCATCTGGTGCCAGGAAGAGCCGCAGAATCAGGGCGCGTGGTATCAGATCCAGCATCACTTGCGCGCCAGCCTGCAGGGCAAACAACGGCTCAGCTACGCGGGTCGCACACGCTCGCCTGCTCCCGCCTGCGGGCATTTTGCGACGCACGTCAAGGAGCAGGCCAAACTGGTCGAAGACGCACTGATCAGCCCTCTGGCTGATGCCGATGTCGACGCCTGAGCGCCAGCATCTACCCCTTTCCTCTCACATCGTTAGTCAAGGTCATCTTCAATGAGCACTGAAGTCAAGGTTCCTGTCCTGCCCGAATCCGTCTCTGATGCGGTGATAGCCACGTGGCACAAGAAGGCGGGTGACGCAGTCAAGCGCGACGAGAATCTGCTGGATCTGGAAACCGACAAAGTCGTGCTGGAAGTGCCCTCACCCGTCGATGGTGTGCTGCGCGAAATCAGGTTTCAGGCCGGCGACACGGTCACCAGCCAACAGGTGGTGGCGATCATTGATGCCGGCGCCAGTGCCGCCGTTTCGACCGCAGCTACACCGGCAGCGGTCTCAGCAACCGCACCAGCGGCGAGCGCCGCAGAAAGTGCCACCAGCACCGAAGACCTGTCACCGGCAGGTCGTCGCGTGGCTGAGCAACACAGCATCGACCCGGCCGCTGTGAGTGGCAGCGGACGGGACGGGCGCGTGACCAAGGAAGACTTGATTTCGCACATGCGCAGTGGCGGCGAACCAGCGAAGGTCGCGCCAGCAGCCGCGCCAGCCAAATCGGCTCCTACCGGATCAGCCACACCCGCAGCGGCCGCAAGCATCGGCGCGCGCGCCGAACAACGCGTGCCGATGACACGCATTCGGCAACGCATTGCCGAACGTTTGATGGAGTCGAAGAACTCCATCGCCATGTTGACTTCTTCCAATGAGATCAACCTGCGCGAAGTCATGGCGATGCGCAAACTGCATGGGGAAGCCTTCGAGAAGTCCAATGGCGTCAAGCTCGGCTTCATGAGCTTCTTCGTCAAGGCGGCGGCCAGCGCGCTGCAGCGTTATCCGGTGGTCAACGCTTCGGTCGATGGCACCGACGTGATTTATCACGGGTTCTCCGACATTTCGATTGCGGTCGCGACCGAAAAAGGCTTGGTGACACCGGTACTGCGCAACGCGGAAGCGATGAGTTTTGCCGACATCGAGAAGGCCATTGGCGACTATGCCAAGAAGGCCCGTGACGGCAAGCTGTCGTTGGACGACTTGCAGGGCGGCACCTTCACCATCACCAATGGCGGCACCTTTGGCTCGCTGTTCTCAACGCCCATCGTCAACCCGCCGCAGTCCGCCATTCTCGGCATGCACGCGATCAAGGATCGCGCGATCGTCGAGAACGGCGTCGTCGTTGCCGCGCCGATGATGTACATCGCGCTGTCGTACGACCACCGCATCATCGATGGCAAGGACGCCGTGCTGTTCCTGGTCGCAGTGAAGAACTTCCTCGAAGACCCGATGCGGCTGATGCTGCATCTGTGAGTGTGGCGCAGTGACTTGACAGAATGGCCCGGGCAACCGCGCCTTTCTGTTTGCGAC
>JBQTGY010000014.1:0-26670 GCA_052390415.1 Pseudomarimonas sp.
CTGTAGCAAAACGCTTTCTCCGGATTCCGCTGCGCGGCATTCAGGCAAAGTCGCAGCGAACAAACGCCCGCTTCAAGGAGGGCGTCGCTCCTGCGACGCTGCTTTTGGCGACTCCCCGTGCCGTGCAACAGCGGCCGCGCGGGAGCGCGGCCCTCCTTGAAGCAGTGCTGTTTCGGTGCTCACTAGTGGACTGTAACGGACAAATCGAAAGTAGCTCGCTCGGTCTGGGCGCGCGGGACGGGCTCCTCACTCCGCCAATAGCTTTGGCTATTGGCCTCGCTCCGGAGCGGCGTCCATCACGCCCATCCCCTCGCGATTCCACTTCCGCTTCATCCGTTACAGCCCACTAGCAGCCAACTAAACCTTTTCGCGACTCGCCGAATATGCTGCCAAGGCCGCCTCGCGACTTTCGCGCAAGTCGACGATGGGCTGGCGTGGATAAGACGGCGCCAAACGGGCGAGCGTGCCTGGATCGGTCCAAGGCGAGTGAATCAAGGCGTTGGGCAAACTCGATAATTCCGGCACCCAGCGCCGCACATACGCGCCATCCGGATCAAACCGCTCACCTTGAGTCACCGGGTTGAAGATCCGGAAGTACGGCGCCGCATCCGCACCGGTTCCAGCGGTCCATTGCCAGCCCTGAGTGTTGTTGGCCAAGTCCGCATCGACCAAGGTGTCCCAGAACCAGGCAGCGCCATGTCGCCAGTGATAGCGAAGGTTTTTCGTCAGCAAGCTGGCAACGATCATGCGCACGCGGTTGTGCATCCAGCCGCTGTGCCAGAGTTCGCGCATGCCGGCATCGACAATCGGAATGCCGGTGCGACCTTTTTGCCAGGCAGCCAACAGATTGGGATCAGGATCGACCCAAGCAAAGTCACCAAAGTTGGGATTGAGGTCGGCCTCCGCCGTGTGCGGAAAGTGATACAGCAGATGCACCGAAAACTCGCGCCAGCCGAGCTCACGAACGAAGTGATCGGCGTGCGCGCGCTGGCTCGGCGAGAATTCGATCTCGCGCAACGCATGTACGCACTGGCGCGGCGAAATCTCGCCGAAATGCAGGTGCGCCGACAAGCCAGACGTACCGGCGAGGTCAGGCCGATTGCGATCATCGTGATAGCGAGCAACCGCCTCGTCGATGAAGCGATGCAAGCGTGCGTGAGCGCCCGCTTCACCCGGCGTCCAATGATTCCAGAATTCGGCATCCCAGCCGAGGTTCGAGCGCAGTTTGAGCGCATCAATCGGCAACGATTCGAGCAGAGGCGGCGCAGGCAGCCTCGGCGGTGCGGCGCTGGGAGGTGCCAACACTTCCAGCTGAGCTGAGGCCGTGCGCCAGAATGGGGTGAACACCTTGTAAGGCGTGCCGCTGCCGGTTTGTACCGTCCACGGCTCACTTAGTTGAGCGGCATTGAAGCTCTCCACCACCACACCGACATCGCGCAATGCTTGCTTGATCGCCCCATCGCGCGCGCGGATCGCTGGCTCGTACAGCCGGTTCCAGAACACAGCTTCTGCCGCACATTCGGCAATCAAGTCACGCAAGCAAGGCAAGCTCGCGCCCGCCCGAATCGTCAACTTCGAACCGCGCGTGCAGAGGTCATCAGCGAGTGCGCGCAGCGAGCGATCCAGCCACGCGTGGGAGGCGCCCCCGGGTTGCCAGGGGTGCTCTTCGGCGGGCGCATGGATGTAGACCGGCACCGGCACAAAACCGCGCTCGATGGCCGCGTTCAAGGCGGGTTGATCGGCCAGGCGCAAATCGCGACGCAACCAGACGATGGCGTTGGCCATCAGTCAATTGCCTCGTTGCCGACCGAGGTGGCACTGCGGGAATGCGTACACATGACAAGCCTGTCGCGAGGTGCGGGTCGCGCAGTGTGCCGCAGGCTACCGTCGTGCCCGGGTGAACTCGGGCCCAGGGCCTGTTGACAAAAACGAACCCGGTCAACAGATCCGGATCAGCCCGCCGCGTGGCCCCTTTGCATGTGCTCCCATTTGGTCTGGTACGCCGCGCGTATGCGGCCTCCACTCAGCGCCTGAGCGCGCGAGATCGCGCGACTCGCGCCGTCCAGGTCACCGGCTTGAAGCAAAGCGCGCGCCAGCGCCGAATGAAAACGGTGCTCGCTGCGATGCCAGCGGATGGCCTGCTGATAATGCGTAATGGCCTGCTGCAGGTCACCTGTCTGCTCATACTCGCTGGCAAGCAGATAATGAAACAACGGGTCCTTTTTTTGCTCCAGCGAAAGTTGCTCTCGATAGTGCTGCGCACGCGTCGAATCACCCGAATCCAGCAGCAGACCGGCGATGTTGTAAAGCGCACTGGTGTGATTGGAATCGAGCTCCAGCGCGCGCAGGTAGGCCGCTTCAGCCGCCGCCCGGTTGCCGGCGCGTTTGTGCAAGACCCCGGCATTGCTCCATTGCGCAGCGCTGGAGTCATCCAGGGCCAAGGCGCGCTCGATCTGTTGTTGACCCAGGGCAATGTCGCCTTGAGTCAACGCCGCGATCGCGAGGTTGTTGAAGTAGCGTGCCTGCAAGCGCTGCACGCTGATGCGCTGGGGCCTGAAGCGCGCGATGAAGGTGTCTCGCGCCATGTCGACGGTGAACTCTTTGTGGCCCGCTTTCACCCGCACATTGACATGACTGCTGCGAAACAAGGTGCCATCTTGCTCGCGCCACGCCAGCGTTTCGCGAATTTCCTGCGGATAGGCCTCGAGACCCGCCTCGCGTGCCAAAGCCAGAAACATGGCGCTGAACCCCAGGCAATTGGCGCGCCGCGTTGCCCACGATTCTGCGACCGTATGGGTCGCGTTTTCGTCGTAGACCATGCCGAGCCCATCCGCATCGAAAACGAACCCCATCAGACGCTCAAGGCGGGCCAAGGACGAGCCAGAGCCTGTCATCACCTCATTCTCGAATCGCACCCGCATGTCGTCGGGTATGGCGAGCAGGTCGTCCGAGGCGTCGTCACCGGCCACAACAACGGCAGTCGTGGCGAAAAAAAGCATCAGCAATCGAAGCAGGCAGGCGAACATCACACGTCCTCCTTCACTCAGCGGCGGCACGTCGCTCCGCGCTCAGTATAGTCCCGAGTGCCAGCCCAACATCGCGCATGTTGCCCGCCGCAGGTGATCCTGCACCCACCGCCCTTTCGGTTCAGTTCAGCCCAAGTTTTTCCATCCCCGCCCGCCCGCTGCCCGCTGAAATCATCCCCAGTACGCGTGCAGGCTCCGCATCGAGCATGTCCCAGGTAAAGCGCCACACCCAGTTTTGCCCGTTCATGGTGCCGGGCGTGTTCATGCGGTGGCTCGCGGGCAGACCGAGCACGTCTTGCAGCGGGAAAACGGCGACATTGGCTACTGAATTGCAGCAAGCGCGGATCATGGCCCAGTGGATGTCGTGTTCACCGGCGGCGAGATAGGTGCCGGCGTAAGCACGCTCGCGTGCCGTAGCAGTGTCCCACCAGCCGCGCACGGTGTCGTTGTCGTGGGTACCGGTATAGGCGACAAAATTGATGCCCCAGTTGTGCGGCAGGAACTCGTCGTTGGCATCGGAGCCAAATCCGAACTGCAGGATCTTCATGCCGGGGAAGTCGAAGCCATCACGCAGCTCAACCACGTCGGGCGTGATCAGCCCCAGGTCCTCGGCGACGATCGGTAGTTCACCGAGTTGGCGCAGAATCGAATCGAACAAGGCGCGACCCGGACCCGGCACCCACGCGCCTTGTTCGGCGGTCGGGCAGCTCGCAGGAATTTCGTAGTACGCAGCAAAACCGCGGAAATGATCAATCCGGAACACGTCGACCTGATGCAGTGCGCGACGCAGACGCGCTGCCCACCATGCATAGTCTTCCGCTGCCATTCTGTCCCAACGGTACAACGGGTTTCCCCAACGCTGACCGGTGGGCGCCATCGAATCGGGTGGACAACCCGCGACCACCGTGGGTTGGTAATTCTCGTCAAGAAAATAGAGGTCGGGCCGCGCCCAGCAGTCAGCGCTGTGATGGGCGATGAAAATCGGCAAGTCACCCATGATCGCCACGCCATGCGCGTTGGCGTATTGCTTCAGTGCCACGGCCTGGGTGTCGAAACACCACTGCACGAAACACCAGAAACGGATTTCGGCAGCGTGTTGCAGCCGCGCGGATTGCAGCCCAGCTGCCTCACGATCTCGTAAATCGGCAGGCCATGCCCACCAGGGATCACCTGCGTGCGCGGTCTCCAAAGCCATGAACAAGGCATAGTCGTCCAGCCAGTCGGCTTGCTCCGCGCACCATTTGGAAAAGTCGGCAAGTTCGGTTGCGGTGGCCTGACGCTGAAAGCCTGCCTCCGCGAGCCTGAGCTGTTCCAGCCGCCACGGTTCGACGTGATAAAAATCGGCACGCTGGCGTGTGAATCCGCGCTCGGGTAGTTGCGGCGTGGGCAGCCAGCCGGCAGCGATCAAGGGCTCCAGCGCCACCATCAGCGGACTGCCGGCAAAGGCCGACACGCTTTGATAGGGCGAGTTGCCCGGCCCGATCGGATTGGTCGGCAGCCATTGCCAGATGCGTTGACCCGCACTTGCCAACCAATCGACAAAGCGAAACGCATCCGGGCCAAAATCGCCGATGCCATGTGGGCCGGGCAGCGAGGTGAGGTGCAGCAAAACGCCCGCGCTGCGCTGATGAAGATCAATCACGAGGTAGGTCCACCATGTTCAAGTCACTCATACGGATGGCTCGGCGTTGGGTTCGCTGCGCAGCAGCAGCAATGAGCGGGCGGGTGCCAGCAATGATTGGCTCGACGGCGACGAATCCGTCGCATTGGCCGCACTGCTATCGAGCAGCAGCTGCCACTCGCCAGGTGTCAGCCCGAAACGGACGGGATGCGCTTCGGGGTTGAAGATCAGCAGCAGCTGCGGCACTGCGCAGTCCGGCGCGAACAGCTGGCAAGCAAAAGCGAGTTGGCCACTCTCGTTCCAGTCGTGCACATGCATGGGCTGACCGCTGGGGCTCAACCAGAGAATGCTGGCCTCACCCGGCCTGCCAGGGTAGTTGGCAAACCAGCGGTCGTGGCGCAACAACGGCTCGGAGCGACGCAGCCGCAACAACTCGGCCACCAGTTGTACGGTGTCGGGCTCGGCGGTTTCCCAATCGATCCAGCCCAGCGGACTGTCTTGGCAGTAGGCGTTGTTGTTGCCACCCTGACTGTTGCCCAACTCGTCGCCGGCGTACAACATCGGCGTGCCCTGAGCCAGCAACACAGTCGCCAGCAGCGCGCGACGCACACGGCGGCGCGCATCCACGATCAGCGGATCGGCGCTCGGTCCTTCGAAGCCGAAGTTGGCGCAAATCTCGTTGTCGCGGCCATCGCGATTCTGCTCACCGTTGAAGTGATTGTGCTTGCCTGAATAACTGACCACATCGGCCAAGGTGAAGCCGTCGTGGGCGCTGACGAAGTTGATGCTGGCGCCGGGGCGACGACGGCCGTGGTGGAACAAATCGCTGGACGCGGTGAAGCGGCGCGCAAACTCGCCGCGAGTCACTCCGCGCTGCAACCAATAGCTGCGCGCGGCGTCGCGGAAACGGTCGTTCCAGTCGAGAAATCCGGCCGGAAAGCGGCCCGCCTGATAGCCATCCGGGCCGCCATCCCAAGGCTCGGCGATCAAGCGTGCATGCGCCAGCACTGGATCCTGGCGCAGCGCTACGAAGAACGCGGCGTCGGGGTCAAAGCCTTGTTTGCCGCGCCCGAGAACGGGTGCCAAGTCAAAACGAAAGCCATCGATGCCCATCACCTCGACCCAATAACGCAGGCAGTCCAGCACGAACTGGGTGACTCGCGGATGCGCCACACTCAGGGTATTGCCGCAATGGCTGTAGTTCTCGCAGCGGCTGGGATCGTCGGCCTTCAGCCAATACCAGCTGGCATTGTCGAGACCGCGAAAACTGATGGTCGGCCCTGCCTCGCTGCCCTCGGCGGTGTGATTGAAAACGACGTCGATCACGACTTCAAAACCATGCTCGTGCAAGGTCGCCACCATTTGCCGAAACTCTTCGCGAGTCGCGGTCGGATTGTCGCGATGGCTGCTCAGTCGTGGCTCGGCGCAGAAGAATCCCAGCGTGTTGTAGCCCCAATAATTCGCCAGTCCGCGCTGGGCCAACAACGGTTCATCGAGGCTGTAGTGCACCGGCAACAACGACAAGGTCGTCACCCCAAGCTTCTGCAAATGCGCAAGGGCCGCAGGATGCGCGAGGCCGGCGTAGGTGCCGCGCAGTGCCGCGGGCACACCCGGCAAGGTCTTGGTGAAGCCTTTGACGTGCACCTCGTAAATCACCACATCCCTGGCGAGGTGATGCGGGCGATTGAGCACGCCGGGTGCGACTGAATCGGGCTCGGTGACGCGCGCCTTCAAGGCATGCAAGGCATTGTCACGCGCATCGAAGGAACGCGTGCCATCGGGATGCGCCAAGCTGTAGCCGTGGTGTTCGTCGTACCAGACAAAGTGGCCGATGATTTCGCGGGCGTAGGGATCGAGTAGCAGCTTGTTGGCGTTGAAGCGATGACCGGCGTCGGGCGCGTACGGGCCGTGAGCACGCAAACCGTATACCAGTCCGCTGCTCAGGCCCGGCAGCAAACAATGAAATACGCCATCGGTCGGGCCGAACATGGGGTAGCGCTTGAGTTCGCGCACACCGCCTGCATCGAATACACATGCTTCCATGCGCTCGGCATGCTCGGAAAACACCGCAATATTGATGCCGCCGTCGACCACATGCGCACCAAAAGGAATGGCGCGGCCAGGCAACGGTTGCAGTGGCAGGCGAACCGTCATGCCGGCACCAGAAACAAGGTGGCCAATGGCGGCAGATCAAGCAGCAGCGAGTGCGAGTGACCGTGCGCGACCACCGCCTCGGTAGCCATCGGCGCGGCGCCATTGCCCAGATCGCTGCCGCCGTAGAACTGCGAATCAGTATTCAGGGCTTCGCGCCACTTGGCATGTGGACCGAAGTGGCCTGGATCAGGCACACCGATTCGATAAGCTGACCGTGGCACCGGCGTGAAGTTGCAGATCACCAACGCGCACCCCCCGTCGCCGTCAAGACGCGCCCATGCAAACACCGCATGGGCCTCGTCATTGGCCTCGATCCACTCGAACCCTGCGGCCTCGCAATCCAACCGATGCAGGGCCGGCGTGTCGCGATACAGTCGATTGAGGTCACCAATCAAGCGCTGCATTCCGGCGTGCCGCGGATGATTCAACAGGTCCCACGGCAACGGTTGCCGATGATCCCATTCAGTGGTTTGCGCAAACTCCTGACCCATGAACAGAAGCTTCTTGCCGGGATGGCCCCACATGAAGCCGTAGTAGGCGCGCAGGTTGGCAAACCGCTGCCACTCGTCGCCTGGCATCTTGCCCAGCATCGAGCCCTTGCCGTGCACCACTTCGTCGTGACTGATGGGCAGGATGAAGTTCTCGCTGAAGGCGTACGCCAAGCCGAACCGAACCAGCTCGTGATGCCAACGCCGGTGCACCGGGTCCTGCTGGATGTAGCGCAGGGTGTCGTTCATCCAGCCCATAGTCCCTTTGTAGTGGAAGCCGAGGCCACCGGCATTAACGGGTGTGCAGACGCCTGGAAACGCGGTCGATTCTTCGGCCGCAGTAATGCTGCCCGGCGCCAAGGCACCCGCTTCGATGTTGATCTGTTGCAGCAGCGAAATGGCTTCCAGATTTTCGCGGCCGCCATGCACGTTTGGCAGCCATTGCCCCGCCTCGCGCGAGTAGTCGCGATACAGCATCGATGCCACCGCATCCACGCGCAGCCCATCAATGCCACGTTCCAGCCAATACAGCGCGCTGCCAGCCAGAAAACTGCGGACTTCGGTGCGACCGAAGTTGTAGATCAGGGTGTTCCAGTCGCGATGAAAACCCTCGCGCGGATCGGCGTATTCATACAACGCGCTGCCGTCGAACTGCGCCATGCCAAACGGATCGGATGGAAAGTGGGCCGGCACCCAATCAATCAACAGTCCAAGACCGCGTGCGTGACAGGCATCGACAAAGCGCTCGAAGCCGCCGATGTCTCCAAAACGCGCGCTGGAGGCATACAAACCCAGGGTCTGGTAACCCCAGGAACCATCAAATGGATGCTCCGTGATGGGCATCAATTCGATGTGGGTGAAGCCGAGGCTGGCGGCATAGTCGGGCAGGCTGTTGGCGAGCGCGTCCCAATCCGGAAATTGCGAATTGCTCAGACGCTTCCAACTCGCTGGGTGAACTTCATAAATGCTGATGGGTGCTTGTCTGACATTTGCTGCAGCGCGATCCGGCGGCAACGACCGACGCGTTGGCAAGGCAGCGACGCGACTGGCATTTTCAGGCCGCAGCTGCGCGCTGCGTGCATACGGATCGGCCTTCAGCGATAGCACTTCCCCATCCGCGCCCACCAGTTCGAACTTATAGAGTTCGCCGACCGCGATATGCGGGACAAAAATCTCCCACACGCCGGCTGCGTGGCGCAGTCGCATGGCATGCCGACGACCATCCCAGCCATTGAATCCGCCAACAACGCTGACGCGACGCGCATTCGGTGCCCACAGCGCGAAACGAACACCCTCGACGCCGTTGATGCTCATGGGATGCGCGCCAAGCAAATCCCACGGTCGCGTCAGCCGACCTTCGCTGAGCGCCAACAACTGGGCATCTTCCAGCTGCGGACCAAACGCGTAGGCATCAGCCACATCAGCGGCATCGCCACTGTTCCAACGCACGCGCAGCCGGTAGTCAAAACGCTTGCGTCGCCGCGGCATGCTTGCCTCAAACACGCCATCGGCATTCCGGCGAATCAGCGGCGTGACTGGCAACCCGCTCGCCTGATCAACTACCTCGACCGCCTCGGCATTGGGCAACAAGGCACGCACCCACCAGCGGCCATCCACTTGGTGCATGCCAAGCACAGCGAATGGATCGCCGTGCCGCGCCGCCAGTAGTGCATCGATGGCGCTGGCTTCAAGCATTGGTGAGGCGCTTGGCAACCACGCGCTTGGCCAGATCGCGCTTGGCAGCATCACGCTCCGCTTGGGCGCGCGCTACCGACCACACTTTTTCGGCGTACTCGGCCACCGTGCGATCAGTAGAGAAGCTGCCCATTCCCGCGATGTTGCGCAAGGCGCGTTTCGCCCACCTGGTCGGCATGCGGAACAGCTGATCGACCTCGCCTTGCGTCTGCACATAGCTGGCGAAGTCAGCCAGCAACAGGTAGCGATCATGCTTGAGCAGCGAGTCGATCAATCCGCGATAACGATCCGGCTCGCCGCGGTTGAACATGCCGGAAGCGATGCTGTCCAGCACCCGTCGCAACAGCGGATTCTGCTGCGCGATCAGCGTCGGGTCGTAGCCCAAGGCTCGCAACTCCGTGACTTGCTCGGCGCGCAGGCCAAACACGAACATGTGCTCGACACCGATAGCTTCCGCCATCTCAATAGTGGCGCCGTCCCAGGTGCCAATCGTGCACGCGCCGTTCATCGCAAACTTCATGTTGCCGGTGCCGGAGGCCTCGGTCCCGGCAGTCGAAATTTGCTCAGACAAGTCGGCGGCGGGAATGATGATCTCAGCCAGACTGACGCTGTAGTTCGGCAAAAACACCAGCTTCAGCGCGCGCCCAACGCGCGGATCGGAATTGACCATCCGACCGACATCGTGCGCGAGTTGAATGATCTGCTTGGCGACGTGATACGCCGAAGCCGCCTTGCCTGCGATGATCACCGTGCGTGGTGTCCAGCCCAGACCATCGGGGCCGTCTGGATTGGCAAGAATGGAGTGATAACGCGCCACCACGTGCAGGATGTTGAGAAGCTGTCGCTTGTACTCGTGGATGCGTTTGATCTGCACGTCGAACAGACTGTCAGTATCGACGACCACGCCAAGTTCGCGTCGAATCAGCGCCGCAAGTTGCTGCTTGTTGGCGCGCTTGACGGCCAGAAATTCAGCACCCAATTCAGATGATTCAGCCGGACCCGCAAGTGCTCGCAGGCTGCCCAGATCCGCCCGCCATGCTGGGCCGATGTGTGCATCAATCAAACTGGACAAGGCGGGATTGGCTTGCATCAGCCACCGTCGCGGGGTGACGCCATTGGTGACGTTGAGAAAGCGCTCGGAAAACAGGCTCGAGTAGTCGGCAAAGATGGTTTGCACCATCAGCTTCGAATGTAGCGCCGCCACCCCGTTGACCCGTTGCGAGGCAGCGATGGCGAGCGACGCCATCCGCACCCGGCGATCGCCGCGTTCGTCGATCAAGGACACCCGTGCTGCCAGACCTTCATCACCGGGAAAGCGTTGCCGCACCTCGTCGAGGAAGCGTTGATTGATGGCGAAGATGATTTCCAGGTGGCGCGGCAACAGGTGCTCGAACATCCGCACCGGCCACGATTCAAGCGCCTCTGGCATCAGCGTGTGATTGGTGTAGGACACCGCTTGGCGGGTGATCGCCCAGGCTTCGTCCCACGTCAACCCGTGCTCGTCCAGTAGCAACCGCATCAATTCGGCCGGAGCCAAGGCCGGATGGGTGTCGTTCAAATGAATGGCGTTGCGCAAGCCGAGATCGTGGACGCTGCCAAATTCGCGAACGTGCCGTGCCAGCAAGTCCTGCAACGAGGCACTGACCAGAAACGCCTCTTGCTTCAGCCGCAACTCGCGCCCGGCATCGGTGCTGTCATCGGGATACAACACCCAATTGAGCGCGTCGGCCGACTGTCGATGGCGCGCCGCCTGCGCGAACTCGCCACGACAAAAAGCGGCGAAATCGATGGGCTCGGCGCTCGTTGCGTGCCATTGCCGCAAGGTGGAAACCCGCTCGCCGCCATGCGCCGGCACGATGAAGTCATGCGCATGGGCGATGACTTGTTCGGTCGGCACCCAACGCCCCGCGCCCACTGCATCAGCGTGGATGCGACCGCCAAAGCCCACGCGCCAGGAGACGTCCGCTCGCGCCACATCCCAAGGCTCGCCGCGGCGCATCCAGTCGTCCGGCGCTTCCAACTGCCGACCATCGGCAATCGCTTGCGCGAACATGCCGTATTGATAGCGCAGGCCGTAGCCGAACGAAGGCAAGCCGAGTTGCGCGAACGAATCCAGAAAACAGGCTGCCAAGCGACCAAGACCGCCATTGCCGAGCGCAGCATCCGGCTCGGATTCGAGCACCTGATCCAACTCAATACTTCGCGCCGCCATCAGCGCGCGCAGCTCATCAGTCAGTCCCAGCGCGGCCAGCGCATTGCCTAGCGCGCGACCCATCAGGAACTCCATCGACAAGTAGTGCACGCGGCGATGTTTGGCCTGCACACCGCGCGCGGCGTCGTCGACTTGGGTTTGCGCCCAACGATCCTTCAGCACCTCTCGGCAGGCGCTTGCGGCCGCGCGCAGGCAAGCGTTGGCACTCGATGGATCGCTGGCTTGCGCCAATTCGGAATGAAACACCGAGCGAAACGCGTCGATGACGGCGTCACTTGCTGCTGCGGTGGATCGGTTGCATGGCTGCAACGCAGCCGTTTGAGTGTGGGATTGCAGCACGTGGCAAGCCGTCCTTATCGTAGCCATTGGAGCAATGCAATCCGCGCCCGCCAAAGACAGCCAGCGAGCTCACGTTTGCAGCCGTTCGACTTTAGCCCCGCCACGTGCCGCGTTGACGGCCTTGCAAACGTATTCATGCCAGCGCTGCCGCATCCATCCTCACTTGACGGCGCTAACGCGTGGCATGGTCTCCCACAAACCATCGCCCTTCGCTGCTTGAGGTTGGAACACTTGAACACGGCACCCATGCAAACCTGGATCGTCACTGGTGCCAGTCGTGGCCTCGGCCGCGCCATCAGCTTGCACCTCGCCGCACGTGGTCATCGCGTGCTCGCCATCGCCCGCGAAGTACAGCGGTTGCAGGCACTGACAAACACCCATGAAACTGGTCTTGTTCTTCCTTGCCCACTGGATCTTGCCGATGCGGGTGGCCTCAATGCCGGCATCCAGGCGCTGTTGCAGCAGCACCCCCACATCGATGGGCTGATCAACAATGCTGGCATCGGCGCCTATCGACCGTTGATTGAACACTCCGCCGTCGAGCTGCGCGACATCATCCAGATCAACCTCACCGCCAGCATCCAGCTGTGCCACGCCGTACTTCCCGGCATGTTGCAGCGACGCCGTGGTCACATCGTCAACATCGGCTCCGACCTCGGCCGCCGCCCGCTGGCCAACATGGCCGCTTATGTCGCCAGCAAACACGGCCTCACGGGTTTCAGTCACTCGCTGTTGCGCGAGGTCAAGGATGCGGGTGTGCGGGTGAGTCTGATCAACCCGGGCATCATCGATACGGACTTTGGCGGCGGTGCCGAAGGCAGTCGCGACCCCCATGGATCGCTGCATCCGGATGCGCTGGCGGGGTTGGTGATGCAGGTGATTGAGCAGTCGGGATCGATGGTGGTGGATGAGGTGAGTGTTCATCCGCTAGGCCAGAGCGATTTTTGAGGTTGCCGCTCGCGCCCATGACCACCAGTCCTCAGGACTGGTAGTGATGGCGCCCTTGCAAAAAAACAATACGGTCAGATTTGACGAGGTCAACGCAGCGATGTTCTTGCGTCAACCGTCGCGACCACACGTTGTTACCCAGATACTTCAACGGCTCGGGCTTGCCGATTCCCGAGAATGGGTCGCGCAACACTGCTTCAACCAGATCCAGCAGCCGCAAGGCGGTGCGCCAGAACTCGCGCCGTATCCGCGATCATCGAATGGTTGAGCCACCGCCACACTCCGGATAACCTGGAATATTCAGGCCCAACTGAATGTCACGGCTCACCTCCCAACCAGCCGCTGAACCGTTCGGGGTGGTAAGGCCGTTGCCGGCACGGGCTTTCTTACGGCTGCGCAAGCTCGGCGTAAGCAACGGGTCGTCACTGAAGGTGATGTCATCGATGTAATAAGTCGCACAATTCGGCTCGATCACGTGCAGATGGATGTGCGCCGGGATGGATTGATTCGGGTAGCTCGCTGGGCGGATGGTGGCAAAACGGTAGACGCCATCGGCATCAGTTTGCACCCATGCGCGCAATGCGCCGTGTCGATCTGCGGCTTGCCCTGAAGGATTCGCGGAACGTGGATACACGCCTGCAGCATTGGTCTGGTAGGCGTAAATGACGACTCCGGCTCGTGGTTTGCCATCGGCACCGAACACCTGACCGCTGACACGCATTGGTTGGCCGGGCTCGGCTTCCAAGGCTATCCGAGCTTGCGTTGGCAACCCCTCCGGCAGACCCTGAAACACCGCCTCGCAACCTTCGCAAGGCAAGCCGACGATGGGCTCCTGCGCTTGCAGGTTGAAGCTCGCGAAGAGCGACATGGCGAGCAGGCTGGCTATCGCGATGCACTTGTTCATTGTCACTACCGATTCAGTCATGAACGATTGGTCCGCCGACCAGATTGGCCCGCATCCCGACGTACTGCGGATGCACATGATGCTCGCCGAAACACAGCAAGCGCAGTATGTCGGTGGGACGGCGGTGCCAACTTGCCCAGGTCAATGCTGAGTCGCCGTTGGCATCCACACACTGCGGCGACGCGCCGGCATCCAGCAGTCGTTGAATGGTGGTCAAACTGGCGAAAGCGGCGGCGCGGTGCAGGGCCGTCTCGCCGCGCGTCCGGCAGTCGCGCATGAAGGCACCAGTGGGTTGGCCGATGAGGGTCACTGCGGCGACATCCGCGCCTGCCGCCAACAGCCCACGTACCACGGGGTCATGACGCACCCAGTCATCCGAGCACAGCGCCGCGTGCAAGGCAGTTTCGCCGGTCTCGGCCAATGGTCTATTGACTTCGGCGCCTTGCGCCAACAGGTACTGGCAAAGCTGCCAATGGCCATGAAAAGCCGCGTCGTGCAGGCCAAAATTCGCGCCCAAACTGGTCAGGCTGGCGCCAGCAGACAGCAAGGTTCGCAACGCCGTGGTGTCGCCGTAGTAGGCGCACCAGGCCAACAGTGAAACGCCGTCGCCATCGGTGGCGTGGGCATCGCCTCCGTCAGCCAGAAAGTCCAGCACCTGGTCGGTGCGGCCAGCGGCAATGTGGGCAATGGGTGCGACGACGGTCATTGGCGAATACCTCACGAAACAACGTTGACGACTGAAGCCTGTTCACCCTGTGCTGTCGCGGACACCGTTGCGCTCGAATCAGTGCCAGGTCGCCGATATCACCAGACCGGCAATCAACAGAAACACGATCCAGGACAGATGTTTGCCGCGTGAGGCCAGCAAGGCCACCAGCCCGTGAATCAGAAACGTCAGACCCACGATCAAGCCTACATCCGATGCAGACAACGGCGGACGAGCCAGCGCCACCAGCACGGCGGCAAGTCCCAACCATGCGACCGAGGTCAAGTGCCAGGCGAAGCGCAGGGTACCCGTGGTGAATTCTGAACTGCCGAACAGCTTTGGCAGATCCGACCTTCGAAACAGTCGGATCAAGATGTAGCGCTCGCCCAGATACGAATGCGCGATGCTGACGGCAAGGATCAGAAACGCCGCGAGATAAAGCAGTACGGCGCTCATCGGCGTATGGGATTTCCGGGCTTGGGATAGCACCTTGGCATCAACGCAACTCCGGCAGGTGCCTGCCTACTTTGGCTTCAAGCAGACTGATCAGCTTTGCATCCATGTATGCAAAGTCGTCGGGGAT
This sequence comes from Pseudomarimonas sp., assembly GCA_052390415.1. Taxonomy (GTDB): domain Bacteria; phylum Pseudomonadota; class Gammaproteobacteria; order Xanthomonadales; family Xanthomonadaceae; genus JANNWF01. Next base: position 14,677 of record JBQTGY010000014.1, read on the forward strand.
GTCCAGGCAGATCACCCGCTTGTTGGCCAGACTGCGCGCGAACTTTTCCGCCAATTTGCGCCGATGCACCTTCTCCATCACGAACACCACATCGGCCCACTCCAGCAACTCGGGATCCACTGGAGTATCTGCGCCAACATTGAGTCCCGCTGACAAGGTCGCCACGCCCGGTCGATCTGCAAATACCTGCTCCGCCGTCGGACTGCGCAAACGATTCTGGCTGCAAATGAAGAGCAGGTTTTGGGTCATGCGGTCATGCTACGGCAAGGCACGTGGCGCATGAATTCGGTTCCGGCCTTCGCCGCAATGCCCAGCGCCCGTGAGGTGCCGAGTCGGACAAGCAAGCCGAAGGGCGGCGACACTCCTGGCCCCATGAAACCAGCGTCAAGACGACGCGCAATCTGCATACGTATTCATCCGTCGAGTTCCATTCTCGACCGCCAATTGCGATTAGTTTGAGGCCCGCGCCGCGGCCGTGCTGGCCGCTGATCATCGCCCTGCTTCGGAGTTCACCGAGATGTTTGCAATGCTGCTTCAAGGTGTCCATTTCGCGCAAACCGCACCGATACCCGCGCCAGAGGTACTCGGGTGAATGCCGTCCGTGCTTGGCTTGCACTCGGATTGTTTGCCTCCGCATGCACGGTCAGCGCGCAAGACCCCGCGCTGCGCGCTGCCTGTGACGCCAACAGTCACGCGCAAACCTTGAGCCCCGTTCCCAGCCAGTCCAATCTGGATGCGCGCGCGCTCTGGCTCAATCGTTCGACCATTCGATGGCCACGCTCGGACAGCAACGGTCGCTTTCGGTTGTATCACTCGGCATCTGCGCAGATCGTGCACCGGATTGGCCAAGTCGTCAGTGGCGCGGATGGTTTCATCGCGCTGACGGTGATGCCCACCGCACCCACCATTCCCGACGCCGCGCGCTTCAGCCACATTCCCACCGGAGTTGTGCTTGCAGTAAGGTCAACCGACCTCGCGGCGCTGGACGCCGCACAACGCGGACAAGTGGTATTGGTGCAGGAAGACAACAGCGGCAACGTGCGTGCTGTGACCGCTGCGCAAATCGCGGGTGCGCTCGATGACCGTTACGCCACCGCCGCCGATTCGCCCGCGCTCGGCGTCCAGATCGGCAGCACGAGTGAGTTTCGGCTGTGGGCACCGACGGCAAGTCAGGTGTCGCTGTGCCTGTTTGACAGCGACAGCAGTGCGGCGAGCGCGGTGTTGGGCATGACCCGTGACGACGCCACCGGCATCTGGAAAACCAACGCTGACGGCGATCTGCGTGGCCAGTACTACAGTTATCTGGTCGACGTGCATGTGGCCAACGTCGGCATCGTGCGCAACCGGGTCACCGATCCCTATTCGATCAGCCTGGGTGCCGATTCACGCCGCAGCTACATCGCTGATCTGAATGATCCCGCACTCAAGCCGGCGGGCTGGGACAACAAGCCACGCTTGAACAAGGTCGTCGCGGCCACCGACATGGTGATCTACGAGTTGCACGTACGCGACTTTTCAGCCAACGATGCCAGCGTCAGCGGCGCCCATCGTGGCAAGTATCTGGCCTTCAGCGAGCGCGACAGTCTGGGTATGCAGCACTTGGCGGCGCTGTCGAAAGCCGGGCTCACGGACGTGCATCTGTTGCCCGTATTCGATCTCGCCACGGTGCCCGAAATCAACTGTGTGACACCCTCGCCCACCGGCGCCGCCGACAGCGAAAGCCAGCAAGCCGCGGTCAATGCAGTGCGTGGCACCGACTGCTTCAATTGGGGCTACGACCCATGGCATTACACCGCGCCGGAAGGCAGTTATGCCTCCGATGCGCGTGATGGCAACAAACGCATCATCGAGTTCCGGCAGATGGTGCAGTCGCTGCACGAAATTGGTCTGCGTGTCGGCATGGACGTGGTCTACAACCACACCAGCGCCGGTGGTCAGGACCTGAAATCGGTGCTGGATCGCGTCGTACCGGGTTACTACCATCGGCTCAGCGGCACTGGCAGCATCGAGACCTCCACCTGCTGCTCCAACACCGCCACCGAGCACCGCATGATGGCGCGCCTGATGATCGACTCGGCGGTGGTGTGGGCGCGCGATTACCACATCGACTCGTTTCGCTTCGACCTGATGGGCCACCAGCCGCGGGCAGCGATGGAAGTCCTGCAAGCCGAAGTGAATTCGGCCACCGGTCGCCACGTGGAATTGCTTGGCGAGGGTTGGAATTTTGGCGAAGTCGCCGACGGCCAACGCTTTGTGCAAGCCTCGCAGCTGTCATTGAACGGCAGCGGTATCGCCACCTTCAGCGACCGTGCCCGCGATGCTGCGCGTGGTGGTGGTTGTTGCGACAACGGCGGCGATCTGCTCAGCAAACAAGGCTACGTCAACGGCTTGCACTACCTGCCGAACACTCAGGCGCAAGGGCGCACCACCGCCACCGATTTGCTGCGCGCAGCGGACATGATCCGGGTTGGCCTGAGCGGATCCATGCGCACCTACTCGATGCAGGACCATCGCGGCCAGACGCTGCGTCTGGAGCAGATCGACTATGCCGGCCAGCCGGCAGGTTTCGTCAGCCAACCGAATGAAGTCGTCAATTACGTCGAGAATCACGACAACCAGACCCTGTTCGATATTCAAGCCTTCAAGTTGCCCGTCACCACCAGCCGCGAAGACCGCGCGCGCACGCAGATTCTGGCTGCTTCGGTCGTCGCGTTCAGTCAGGGCATCGCCTATTACCACGCCGGCATCGAGGTCTTGCGCAGCAAGTCGATGGATCGCAACAGTTTCGATTCCGGCGACTGGTTCAATCGCATCGACTGGAGTTTGCAGGACAACTATTTCGGCACCGGCCTGCCGCCACAAAGCGACAACGGCAGCAACTGGAATCTGATGCGCCCTGCACTCGCCAACACCGCGATCAAACCCACCCCAGCACAGATCCGCTGGACCCGCGATGCATTTCTCGATCTGCTGAAAATACGCGCCAGCTCAACCCTGTTCCGCCTGCGCACCGCCGCCGATGTGCAGCAGCGCCTGCGCTTCTTGAACACCGGCGCCGCGCAAATCGCCACCGTACAAGTCGGCCATCTGAACGGCGTTGGTTATCCCGGTGCCGGCTTCTCGGAGCTGCTGTATTTCATCAACGTCGATCCCGACGCACGCACCATGGTGCTGCCCAGCGAAGCCGGAAAAGCCTATCGCCTGCACCCCGTGCAACGCAGCAAGTACGCCGCCGACAGCCGACCGCTGCGCGAGGCAACGTACGACGCCGCGACAGGCACCTTCACCCTCCCCGCCAGAAGCGCTTTGGTATTCGTGGTGGAAGCAGGCGCGTCGTAACATCACCCACCATCGCCCAGCAACGCGTTTGCGGGAGCGGTGGAAGCCGCGATGCCGTTTTCGATTGGTCCAGAAGCATCGCGGCTTCCGCCGCTCCCACAACCGCCGCTCCTACGATGCCTCACCCACTGAATTCACTCGTCCGGACACCCAATGCACGACCACCGCATCCTTGAAGTCGTCATCGTCGGCGGTGGCACCGCCGGCTGGATGACCGCCGCCGCGTTGTCCAAGGTACTTTCGAAGGACTACACCATTCGGCTCGTCGAATCCGAAGAAATCGGCACCGTCGGTGTCGGTGAAGCCACCATCCCGCTGATCAAGGTATTCAACAGCGCGCTGGAACTGGACGAGCACGACTTTGTCCGTCGCACCAAGGGCTCGTTCAAGCTCGGCATCGAGTTCGTCAACTGGGGCAAGTTGGGTGACAGCTACATCCACGGTTTCGGCAAGATCGGTCAGGACCTGGGTATCGTCGCTTTCTATCACTACTGGTTGAAGCTGCATCAGGCAGGACAAGCCGCGCACCTTGACGAGTATTCGATCAACACGTTGGCGGCACGCGCCAACAAGTTCATGCCGGCGATCACGGATCGACCGAAATCACCGCTGGCGGACATTGGCTACGCCTACCACTTCGATGCCGGTTTGTACGCGCGCTATCTGCGCGAGTTCGCCGAGAAGCGCGGCGTCAAACGCACCGAGGGCAAGGTCGCGCGGGTCGAACAGAATGCCGAAAGCGGTTTCGTCGAAGCGGTGGTGTTGGAGAGCGGCGAGCGGGTCGGCGGTCAGTTGTTTGTCGATTGCTCAGGCTTCCGCGGCCTGCTCATCGAACAGACGCTCAAGGCTGGCTATACCGATTGGACGCATTGGCTGCCCTGTGATCGTGCGATGGCGGTGCAATGCGAATCACGCTCCACGCTGACACCGTACACGCGCTCTACAGCGCGCGAGTCCGGCTGGCAGTGGCGCATTCCGTTGCAGCATCGGGTCGGCAATGGTTACGTCTATTCCAGCCAATACATCAGCGATGACGAAGCCGCCGCAACACTGATGGGCAATCTGGAAGGTGCGCCGCTGATGACGCCCAAGCCCTTGCGATTCGTCACCGGCAAACGCAAGAAGTTCTGGGACAAAAACGTGGTCGCGATCGGATTATCGAGTGGCTTCATGGAGCCCCTGGAATCGACCAGCATCCATCTGATCCAGTCCTCGATCGCGCGCCTCACCGCGTTCTATCCGCACGCCGGCTTTGATCAGGCTGACATCAACGAATTCAATGCGCACTCGGACTTCGAGTTCGACAAGATTCGCGACTTTCTGATCCTGCATTACCACGCCACCGAGCGTGACGACACACCGTTCTGGAACTACTGCCGGACCATGTCCATCCCGGATTCATTGCAACAGAAGATGGACCTGTTCAAGAGCAACGGCCGAGTGTTTCGCGATGGCAACGAGTTGTTCGCCGAGCCGAGCTGGATTCAAGTGATGCATGGCCAGCGGCTACGCCCCAAGAGCTATCACCCGCTGGTCGACATCCACAGCGAACAAGCCGTCCGCGAGCATGTGCACGGTGTGCACGGCGTGATCGCCAACTGCGTCAAGGCCATGCCTACCCACGAAGCCTTCATCGCCAAGCACTGCGCAACCAGTGCCGAGGCACAAATGGCCTAGTGCAAACAGCGGTCCAAGATAATCGACAGCCTGCGGCAGCTAACCCGCGGCGGCGACAAACAGTCGACGAATCCGCAACATGCCATCGGCTTCGACGTCGACCAAGCCCAATGGCCTGCCGGTCGGATCCAATGCCAGCGCCAGACCCGCCTCGGCCACGACTGAAAAACGCTGGCCTTGCTGCAGGCGCGATGACTGAGGCGCGTCCAGTTCGATTCGAGGCATGCCAATCAAGCCTGCGTCGATAGGTAACAAGCACTCGCCAATGGCGGTATCGCCGGCGGCGGCCAACTCCGTGATCTGTTCAAGAGTGAACATTTTCGGGGCGTGGAATGGCGCCACCCACTCACGCCGAAGTTGCTCCACATGTGCGCCGCATCCCAGGCACTCGCCAAGATCACGCACCAGACTGCGTACATAGGTGCCAGAGGCGCACTCGATATCGAGTTCGAACTTATCCCCACTGAAGTGTTCGAGGCGCAGCGAAAACACCTCTGCCCCGCGTTCGGCGATTTCGATTACTTCGCCGCGCCGGGCCTTGACGTACAAGGGTTCGCCATCGCGCTTGAGCGCCGAGTAAGCAGGTGGACGTTGACGAATGTTGCCGATGAATTGTGGCAGCAGCGCCTCGATGGCAGCCGAGTTGACGTGTTCGATCGAGCGCTGAAGCAGGGGGCGACCATCGGCATCGTCGGTATCGGTAGTAATCCCCAACCGAGCGACCGTGCGATACGCTTTGGAAGCGCCCAGCAACAGACCTGCAATCTTGGTTGCTTCCCCAAAGCACAGGGGCAACAGGCCAGTGGCCAAGGGATCCAGGGCGCCGGTATGGCCGCCCTTTTGTGCACGAATCAGATGTCGAACCCGCTGCAAAGCCTGGTTGGAACTCATCCCTCCCGGCTTGTCGAGCAGGACGATGCCATCCAAGGACCGGAACTGGGTTCGCGGGCGATCCGCTGATCGCTTGGCCATGTGCAGCCGGACTTAGACGCTGGGCGGCAAGTCGCGCAATAACGCGTCGATGCGCTCGCCACGGTCGACCGAATCGTCGTAGTGAAAATGCAGTTCCGGCACGTGACGCATCTTCACTTGTTTGCCGAGCTGGTAACGCAGCTCGGGCAATATCGCCTTCAAACCAGCGATGGCTTCAGCGGCGCGTTCGCTTTGCAATGCGGTGATGAACACCTTGGCATGCGCCAGATCGCGGCTGACTTCGACATCCGATACGCTCATCGACGGCAAGCCATGCTCACGCACGGCGGCGTGGACGATGAGTCCGATATCGCGTCGCAGCTGAGCTGAAACGCGGTCGGTGCGATGGAAAGACTTGGTGGCCATGTTCTTTCTACAGCGTCCGCTGCACCTCGATCCGCTCAAAGCACTCGATCTGATCGCCGGCCTTGACGTCGTTGTAAGCCTTCACCGCGATACCACATTCGGTGCCGAACTTGACCTCGTCGACCAGTTCCTTGAAGCGACGTAGTGACTCCAGCTCGCCCTCGAAAATCACCACGCTGTCGCGAAGCACGCGGATCGGCTTGCTGCGTTTGACCACGCCCTCGGTGACCATGCTGCCGGCGACAGCACCGAACTTGGAGCTGCGGAAGACTTCACGCACTTCGGCCAAACCGATGATTTCTTCACGAATTTCCACGCCCAACAAGCCAGACGCCACCTGCTTCACCTGGTCGATGACGTCATAGATGATCGAGAAGTAGCGCAGATCCAGACCGTTGGATTCGATCACCCGGCGCGCCGAAGCATCGGCGCGGACGTTGAAGCCAATGATGACCGCCTTGGATGCGGCGGCAAGCGTCGCGTCGGATTCGGTGATACCACCCACGCCAGAGGAAACCACGTTGATGCGGATGAGTTCGTTCGACAGAGTGACCAGGGACTCGCGCAAGGCTTCGACCGAGCCTTGGACATCGGCCTTGACCAACAGGTTGAGCACCTGCTGACCTTCGCCCTTGCCCATTTGCGCCATGACGTCTTCCATGCGGTTGCCGGCCTGTTTGACCAGGCGGGTCTCGCGGCGCTTGGTTTCGCGCTGTTGAGCCACGTCTTTCGCCAAACGCTCGTCTTCGACCGCAACAAAATCGTCGCCAGCCTCGGGAACGCCGGACAAGCCGAGCACTACCACCGGAATCGAGGGACCCGCTTCGGCAACTTGCTGACCGGACTCGTTGAACAGCGCGCGCACGCGGCCGTACTGCGTGCCGCACACCAAGTAGTCGCCTTTCTTCAGCGTGCCGGTCTGCACCAGCACCGTCGCCACCGGGCCGCGACCCTTGTCCAACGTAGATTCAATCACCACGCCACCTGCACGCGCATCGACAACCGCGCGCAACTCCATGACTTCGGCTTGCAGCAGGATCGCATCGAGCAGTGCATCGACACCCTGCCCGGTCTTGGCCGACAACGGCACCATCTGCACGTCACCGCCGAAATCTTCCGACAGCACTTCGTGTTGCAACAGCTCCTGCTTCACGCGATCCGCGTTGGCGTCGTTCTTGTCCATCTTGTTGATGGCCACGATCATCGGCACATGCGCCGAACGCGCGTGTTTGATCGCTTCGATCGTTTGCGGCTTGACGCCGTCATCGGCGGCAACCACCAGGATCACGATGTCTGTCAGTTTGGCGCCACGCGCGCGCATCGAGGTGAACGCGGCGTGGCCCGGCGTATCCAGAAAGGAGATGACACCGCGACTGGTTTCGACGTGATAGGCGCCGATGTGCTGGGTGATGCCGCCCGCCTCGCCTGAGGCAACCTTGGTGCGACGGATGAAGTCGAGCAGCGAGGTTTTGCCGTGGTCGACATGACCCATGATGGTGACTACCGGCGGACGCACATGCTTCTCGCCGACGCCATCATCAACGTGCGCGCTGAGCGCGGTTTCGGCGTCGTTGTCGCTGGCGCGAATGGCGGTGTGGCCCAACTCTTCAACGGCCAAAACGGCCGTATCGTGATCGATCACCTGGTTGATGGTCGCCATCACGCCCATCTTGAACAGGGCTTTGACGACGTCCGAGCCCTTGATCGCCAACTTGGCGGCCAGATCGGCAACGATGATCGAGTCACCAATCGCGACCTCGCGCTCAACGGGTGCCGTCGGACGCGAGAAGCCGTGCTGGCCGACCGCGGCGCGTGACTGTTCCTTTTGCCGCGATGGCTTGCGCTTGGCCGCAGCACCACGACGCGCACTGTTGGCCTTGGTCAAGTGCAGCTCGCCCTTGGCAAAGCGATTGGCCGCGGCGTCATCGGTTTGCTCGCGGACGTGACCGCGCGCAGGTTTGCTGTTGCGGGTCTTGTCGGCATCGCGACGCGGAGCGTCTGCCGCTGGTGCTTGCGGCGCGCCTGGACGCGCGTGTTCGACGGGACGCGTCGTCTCAGCTGCGCGAGGTGGCTCAGCGGAACGAGCTGGTGCAGTGGTACGGGCCGGTCCATTGGAACGGACCGGATCGAAACTGGGCGTCTCCGATCGGGGTGCTTCAACCGGGCGCGCTGCCGCAGCGGCGGCTTCGGCAGCAGCGGCGGCCTCGGCTTGCACCCGCGCTTCTTCGGCTTCGCGTGCGAGTCGCTGCGCTTCTTCGGCGGCCTTGCGAGAAGCCAACTCATCGTCGCGACGCTTGACCACTTCCAGTCGCGAAGCTTCCACCGCGTCTTGTTGTTGACGCGAGTCAGCCAACAGGCGAACAGCATGCTCGCGTTCAACCTTCTGCACGTCGTGCTCGGCGACCATTTCGCGCTTGACGTAGGTGCGCTTCTGGCGCACTTCGACCGCGACTGTGGTCTTGCTCTTGCCGGCTGCCACGGTCAATTCTTCGACCTTGCGGCGATTGAGCGTGATTTGCCTCGGCGCGGTATCTGCGGCCGGTTGATCCGCCTTGCCGTGGGTGCGGCGCAGAAACCCGAGCAGCTTCATCTTCTCGGTCGGCGTCACCACCTGATCCGCGCCCGCGAAACTCATGCCGGCTTCTGCCAACTGCAACAGCAGCTTTTCGACCGGGGTGCCAACCTGCAGGGCCAGCGTTCGTACGGTGACTTCGGACATGGGACTTCCTGTACTCGGGGGCACTCGTGATGCCTGTGAACTCTCAAATTTTGCAGCTTCCGCGTTTCGAGCGCCGCCTGTGAGGCGGCAATTCTATGGCGGCTTGGCGACTTCACCAGCAGGCAAAGTCAGATTTTTTCAAGCACTCAACACCGACTCTCGAATCACCGCCTCAACCAGCACGTTCCAGACGGGCGATCTCTTCGGCACGCGCTGCCAGAATGAGTGCGGCTGCGCGCGCCATATCCATGCCAGGGATGTCGAGAATCTCGTCTGCGCCCAACTCGCCCAGGTCTTCCCGCGTCTGCACGCCACGCGCAGCCAACGCGTAGGCGGTCGATTCATCCATGCCGGGCAGGCCAAGCAAGTCGTCGGCGGGCTTGTGATCTTCGATGACTTCCTCTGCCGCCAACGCCTCGGTCAAAAGGGCATCACGCGCACGGGCGCGCAGCTCTTCGACGATGTCTTCGTCAAACCCCTCGACCGCCAGCAATTCGCCGACCGGCACATAGGCGATTTCTTCAACCGAGGAAAATCCTTCGGAAACCAGAATTCCGGCGATTTCTTCGTCGACTTCAAGCTTTTCCATGAACAACAAGCGGGCGACCGCTTGTTCACCCTCGCTCTTGGCGGTGACCTGATCCTGGGTCATCACGTTCAACTGCCAACCGCTGAGCTTGCTGGCCAGACGCACGTTCTGCCCGCCCTTGCCGATGGCTTTGGCCAGATTCTCTTCGGCCACCGCGATATCCATCGAATGACGTTCTTCATCGACAATGATCGACTGCACTTCGGCCGGCGCCATCGCGTTGATGACGAACTGGGCGGCGTTGTCTGACCACAACACGATGTCGATACGCTCACCGTTCAATTCGTTGGAAACCGCTTGCACGCGCGAACCGCGCATGCCGATGCAGGCGCCGATGGGATCAGTACGGTGGTCGTGCGCAAGCACCGCGATCTTGGCGCGGTCGCCCGGATCGCGCGCCGCTGCCTTGATCTCGACCAGACCTTGACCCACTTCCGGCACTTCCAGCTTGAACAGCTCGATCATGAATTCAGGCGCGGCGCGGGAAATGAACAGCTGCGGGCCACGCACTTCGGCGCGTACGTCCAGCAAGTAACCGCGCACCCGATCACCTGGGCGCAACACGTCGCGCGGGATGGCCTTGTCCTTCGAGATCAGAGCTTCAGCATTACCACCGAGATCGACGTAAATGCTGCCGCGCTCTGCGCGCTTGACGATGCCGGTAATCAGTTCACCGATGCGGCCCTTGTAGGCTTCGACGACCTGCGCGCGCTCGGCTTCGCGCACGCGCTGCACAATGACTTGTTTGGCCGCCTGAGCGGCGATGCGACCGAACTCGGCGTTTTCGACCTTGGCTTCGATGAAGTCACCTACGACGGCATCTTCACGCTCGTCCAGCGCATCCATCAAACGCAATTGCCGATCCGGCGACTCCATCACCACGTCGTCTGCCACCACTTCCCAACGGCGGAAGGTCTCGTAGCTGCCGTCCTTGGGATTGATGGTCACTCGCACGATGACGTCTTGCTCGTGATAGCGCTTCTTGGCGGCGGACGCCAAAGCCGCTTCCATCGCCTCGAGAATCACGACGCTTTCGACGCCTTTCTCGTTGGCTACGGCGTCCATCACCAACAACAATTCCTTGCTCATCGTTTGCGCTCCATGGGCCTGACCTTAAGTCAGGCGGTCCCTGCGGAAGTGGAAGTCTTGGCATCACGCGCGGGACGTCGCCCCGGCGCCTTGCCAGTCGGTTTGGCTGGAGGATCAAATTGCGGCACTAGCCGCGCTTTCTGAATATTGGAGTGGTCGAAGGAGTGTTCAACGCCATCGACATCAATGACGACGGTGTCGCCCTCGACTCGAACAATCTTGCCGTGCGCACGACGACGGCCAGCCGTTGGCACGGCCAGCGTAATCTTCACTGTTTCACCAATGAAGGCAGCGAACTGGGCTGCCTTGAAAAGCGGGCGATCAAAGCCCGGCGACGACACTTCCAGGACGTAGTTGCCAGGAACGGGATCATGCACATCCAGCAGCGCACTCACTTCGCGGCTGGCGGCTTCGCAATCCTCGATACCCACGTGGCGATCAATGGCATCGACGTACAAGCGCAACATGGCTCGATGGTCGCCAGCTTGAAACTCGACCCCCCACAACACAATGCCCAAACCCAATGCCTCGATGGCGGGGCCAAGCAATGATTCCAGCTGATCGATCTGTTGAGTCATTCAAACGCCTACAAAAGAAACGGAAACGCAACCACCGCAGAAAGAAACAAGACCGCTCTTCGATCCAAGTAGAGAGGCACCAGGCCACTCCTTCGAGCAAAGAAAAAGGGGCACTAGGCCCCTTTCGCGTGAAACATCCAGGTTCCGGGAGCTACGCACTTGAAGTACGAGGCCGAGCCCTAAAGCGAAAGAGCCTCACGAGGAGGCTCTTTCAACACGAAACTGGTAGCGGGGGCAGGATTTGAACCTGCGACCTTCGGGTTATGAGCCCGACGAGCTGCCAGACTGCTCCACCCCGCAGCAGTGAGCGCGCAAGTATACGGTTGCAGTTATGACGTAGCAAGCTTTGATTGCTGATTCGACCACTTTCAGCTCGAAATGCCGAACGCGGTTTGGCACCACGCGATCAGCGGACCGGAAAACAGTCCCAACACCAGCATGAGCAGCGCATTGACCGAGAGCAGCAATTTCATCTGAGGGTCATTGATCAAGCCAGCCTTGCTGGAGTCATCCGCCGGGTCGAAGTACATGACCTTGATGATGCGCAAGTAGTAGTAGGCACCGATCACGGCGAAAACCACACCCACAATGGCGAGCCACAACATCCCGCCCGCGACTGCGGCTTGCAGCACGGCGAGCTTGGCCCAGAAGCCAAACATGGGCGG
>JBQTGY010000015.1:0-6971 GCA_052390415.1 Pseudomarimonas sp.
GTGGGTCTGGAAGAAAAACCGCAACGTCCCAAGTCCAACTATGCGGTGACAGGCTTGTACTTCTACGATCACCGCGTCACCGATTTTGCGGCGCGACTGCAGCCGTCGCCGCGCGGCGAGGTGGAAATCCCCGCTCTCAATCGCTGCTATCTGGACGATGGCTCGCTGCGCTTGGAGAAGCTGGGTCGCGGCTATGCCTGGCTGGATACCGGCACTCACGAGTCCTTGCTGCAAGCGAGCAATTTCATCGAGACGATCGAAGAGCGCCAAGGACTGCGCGTCTGCTGCCCAGAAGAGATCGCCTTCGCCAACGGCTGGATCGATGCCAAACAATTGGAGGCACTGGCCGCGCCGCTGCTGAAGAGCGGTTACGGCGAGTATCTGATGCAGTTGCTGCGGCAGGGACGGGTGACCTGAGCATGTGCGCCATGCGCGTGAGCAAGAGTCGTCTGCCCGAATGCCTGTTGATCGAGCCGCAGGTGTTTGCCGACAGTCGCGGCAGTTTTTTCGAGCAATGGAATGCCTCGCGCTATCGCGACGCCGGCATCGATGCGACATTCGTGCAAAGCAACGTCTCCGAATCCGCGCATGGCGTGTTGCGCGGCTTGCATTACCAGTGGCCGCAACCGCAGGGCAAATTGGTCAGCGTGATCGTGGGCGAGGTCTTCGATGTGGCGGTAGACATCCGCCGCGGCTCGCCTACGTTTGGGCACTGGGCAGGGGCGGTGCTGAGTGCCGAAAATGGGCGCCAGTTCTGGGTGCCGGAAGGCTTTGCGCATGGTTTTGTGGTGACCTCGGAACGCGCCGTATTCCACTATTTGTGCACTGCGCCGTATGTGCGCGAAGCAGATGCGAGCTTGCGCTGGAACGACGCCAGCCTGGCGATCGATTGGCCGGTGTCCGCGCCGCTGTTGTCGGACAAGGACTTGCGGGCGCCGTTTCTGGATGCGGTAGATCCGGACCGCTTGCCGATCTACCCAGGCTGAACCGGCGTGCCACGCATTCTTGTCACTGGCGTTGCTGGCCAAGTGGGTTTCGAGTTGCAGCGCGCGCTTGCGCCGCTCGGCTCGCTGACAATCACCACACGCCACGGCAAGTTGCCCGGTGGTGCTGATTGCGAAGCGCTGGATCTCACGCAACCGGACTCCATTGCTGTTCTGCTGGATCGCATCAAGCCGCAGATTCTGGTCAATCCGGCGGCCTACACGGCGGTGGATCGCGCGGAAGCGGAGCCAGAACTTGCCCAGCGCATCAACGTCGATGCGGTCGCTGTGATGGCACGTTGGTGCCAGGCCAACGACGCCTTGTTCGTGCACTACTCCACCGACTACGTATTCAATGGCGCGGCAACTTCACCTTGGCAAGAAACAGATCCGATGGCGCCCCTGGGCGTATACGGCAGGACCAAACGCGACGGTGAGGACGCGGTGCGAGCCTCCGGCGCGCGCCACCTGATCCTGCGTACCGCTTGGGTGTACGCGGCGCGAGGCAACAATTTTCTACGCACCATGCTTCGTTTGGCGGTTGAGCGTGACGAACTGCGTGTGGTTGACGATCAGTTCGGCGCGCCGACTCCGGCGCGCTGGATCGCAGCGGCCACGGCGCTGCTGCTGGCGCGCGTCGATCCATCACGATCCAGCAGCGAAATGCTGGGCACATTTCATTTGACGGCGGCAGGCCAAACGAGCTGGCATGGATTTGCCGATGCAATCATGCAGGCGACGCTGGCGGCCGGACTGTTGCTGTCGGTACCACCACTGCGTGCAATCGCCAGCGCCGAATTTCCGACCGCAGCGGCGCGTCCACGCTATTCCGTGCTGGACGGCGCCTTGTTGCGAGACGCGCATCAGTTGCAGCTTCCCGACTGGCGAAGCGGCGTGGATGAAGTGATCGCCGAGATCGTTACCTCGATACGCGCATGAAGTGGCAGCCATATGACTGCCGCGCTGGTCGCTTCTGCACCCTCAACTTTCCCTACTCCCTCTTGATCAACAGCAGACGACCCTCATGCTCATTCCCGTAATCCTTTCCGGCGGCGCCGGAACTCGCCTGTGGCCTGCTTCGCGCCGAGGCTATCCGAAGCCATTCATGCGTCTGGGTGGACAGGATTCCCTGTTGGCGCAGACCTTCCGGCGCGCCGTCGCGGTTGCCGATGGTGCTGAAGTCCTCACTGTCACCGGTCGCGACTATCATGGCTTGACCTGCGAGACATATGCACCGTTAGCCGGTGGAATCGAGACCCGATTCCTGCTCGAGCCGGCGGGGCGCAATACCGCACCCGCCATCCTGTTGGCCGCGCTGGACATCGAAGCGCGCCACGGCGGCGAAGCCTTGATGCTGGTGTTGCCAGCCGATCACCTGATCGCCGATCTGGCGGGCTTCAAACGCGACGTTGAGGCGGCGTGCGCGCTCGCCGCTGACGGTTATCTCACCACCTTCGGCATTGTGCCGACCGAACCTGAAACCGGTTTTGGATACATCGATGCCGGTGAGCCGATTTCTGGTCGTTGCGGTCGCGTGCTAAGCGCGTTTGTCGAGAAGCCCAAGCGGTCGGTTGCCGAGGCATTTGTTGCGTCAGGCCATCACTACTGGAATGCCGGCATGTTCTGCTTCTCGGTGCAGGCGGTATTGCAGCAGGCGAGCGAGAGCTGCCCAGACGTGTTGGCGGCCGCAGGCGCCTGTTTTGCGAGCGGCGATGTCGGTATCCAGCCGCGCAAATTCGACGCCAATCTATTTGCCGCGCAACCTGACATCTCCATTGACTATGCGCTGATGGAGCCTGCCAAGCGACGCGCTGTGGTGCCCGCACAGTTTGATTGGAGCGACATTGGTTCCTGGCAGGCGGTCAGCGAATTGGGCGACGCGGATGCCAATGGGAATCGCCTGTTTGGTGATGTGGAGAGCGTGGATACGCACCGCTGTTACATCCAAAGCGATCACCGGTTGGTTGCCACCGTTGGCGTCAGCGACCTCGTCATCGTCGACGCTGGAGATAGTGTGCTGGTCGCTGATCGCCGGCACAGTCAGGCCGTGAAGCAGATTGTTGAGCAACTGCGCGCGCGCAATCATCCGGCACCGCAGCACGGCGATACCGTGTATCGGCCGTGGGGCAGCTACACCGTGCTGGAGGACGCCGATGACTGCAAGGTCAAGCGCCTCAGCGTGAACCCGGGCGGCATCCTGTCCTTGCAAAAACACTATCGACGCAGCGAGCACTGGACGGTCGTCCACGGCACCGCCAAGGTGCGCGTAGGTGACTGCGAATTCCTGCTGGAGCGCAACCAGTCGACCTTTATCCCCACCGATACGCTGCATCGACTCGAGAACCCCACCAGCGCGCCGATCCACCTGATCGAAGTGCAATGCGGCGACTATTTTGGTGAAGACGATATCGTTCGTCTTGAAGACGTTTACGGTCGTGCCTGAGCGGTTGATTCCATTCCCGTCAGCCTGAAAAAAGCGTGCCGTGGCCGATCACGGCGTAGTTGGCGGCGCAATCCTGCATGCGCCGCCCCGAAGTTATCCGTGAGTATCCGGATGCTTTGTAAAAAGTTCGCGATCCTTCGTCAAGAACTGTTAATAGCGGCTTGAAAATGCACGCCTTGCGGATATTCTGCGGCCGTTGACGTCTCGTTCAGCAACTGTGAGCGAGGCGAACGTGACGCGGGCCGGTGACCGTCGTTTGGGGCGCTTTTCATGGCCGACGAAACTACCTCGCGCATGCAACACAACCATTCACGAACGCCGTTTCCTGCGCTGCAGGGTAGGGAGCTGCGTTCGCAAAGATTGAATCGGCAGCATTCAGTTTCGGGGAATCAAGCGCTCTATGAATACGACCTCACGCATGCACGCAAACCGTTTCGGCAGGTTTGGGCGCTGGTCTTCGAAACTGCTGGCTTTGGCCAGTGTGGGGCTGCTGGCAAGCTTGGGCGGCGTGAGTCAGGTTCACGCAGAAGGCAGTCGAAGCATGTTTCCGAGCGGCATTCTCGGCGCCCGCGCACCGATGGATACCCGAACCGATGCGCTGTATGCGGGTGTGGTCAGAAATCGCACCTTCGTTTACGTGTATGCGGAAGCCAATCAGTACATTTTGGTAGGTTCGCGCAATCGGGCCAACGGCGGAGACATTTTCATTTACAACCCGCAGTCCTTCGGGACGAGGGGCGATGAAACCGTTCCAGGCGCGGCCAACTACACGTGCTCAGCAGCTTCGGCTGGCGCCAATTTTGGCGGCGCAGGTCGCGGAATCATCACCACGCGTGCATCCGAGCTTGCGGGGCCGAACAGCGCCAACAACGTGGCGACTGTGGCCAGCGGATGGAGTCCGTGTGCTTATCAGGCACCCACCACGGGTATTTATGGCGTCCGTTTTACGGGTGCCACCAGCGGCACATCTGCCTTGGCAGTAACCGCCGCCAGTGCCAACCCACAGATCTTGGCCAACGAGGTGGCCGCTTGGGAAGTACAGGTGCGCAGTAGTGCCGCGAACTCGCTCGCAGACATCAATGGGCGCGTGTTCACTTATGCATGGGTAGGGCGCACCGGTGGCAACGGTGTAACGGCTCGCCTCAATCACATTCTTTTCTACATCACGCAGGACGGCTATCGCTATCGGCAACGAATGAATGGCATCGATCCGTTTGCCTATTCGTTGTACGGCAACGCGCAGGGTTTCATTGATGGCGGTGACCCGCTATACAAGAGTGTTCGCGGCACCAATCAGACCGCGAGCGTGCTGGTGCCGCCCGGCAACGGTATCACTGCGCAACAGGCGCAATACCCCATCTTTTTCTCGGATGTGTCGCCTGGCGGTGCCAATGCAGCACAGATAAACACTGTGCTGGGCGCGTTAGGCATTGCCACCGTTCCGCCAGTTCCGCAAGTTGTTTCCGTGACCTATGCTGGCGACGTGGGCGGAACTACGTCGAGCTTCAACAACGGTGGCACGTTTACGTTCGAGACCATAAACACGCTGTCCTTTGAAATCGTCATCAGCCGTAATGGCGTCGATTTCGATCCCGCCAATCCGCTCAACAAGGTGCTGTCCGGCACCGCGCTGACCGGGATTCACAATGAAGTGTGGGATGGCAGGGACAACGCGGGCACGCCATTCCCGGTGGGTGCGTTCCTGTATCGCATGGCCGGTCGCAACGGTGAAGTGCATTTCCCGATTATCGATACCGAGGGCTTGGCACTCGGTGGTCCGACCATCACCCAGTTGAACGGCAGCTTGTCCAGCACGGTTTACTTCGATGATCGTGGCTACGTCACCAGCAATGCCACAGCCGTGGGTGAGCTGAATGGACACCTGTGTGGCGCTGGCCATCTCCAGGTTCAACCGACCCCCAACCAATCCTTGGCGGGTGTTGACTCAAGTGATGGCAACTTGGGCGGCTCCGGATTTTTCTATCGCCGCTATCCCCAGGCCAGCATTGACGGCAACGTCGACTGTCAAAATTCCGCCGCAGACCACTTCGGCACCGCCAAAGGTCTGGACACCTGGGCCTTCGAAAGCACGGCTGAAATCGAGCAGAGCCTGACGATTGTGCTGGCGGACATGGATGCCGTGTTCGGCCCAATTCCTTCCGTGGTGAGCCCGGGTCAACTCCTCACTGGACTTGTTCTTACTTGCAACAACGCCGGTCCGGATCCCGCAGTGCAAGCGACCTGCGTGCCCACAGTGGATGTGGGCGTCATCAGCAACGTGATTTGCTCCCCCGCAACGCCCGTCGCGAGTTTGCCGAATGGGAGCGCCATCTCCTGCACATTCGATTACACCGCGCCTGGAGTCGCAGGCGGAAGCAATACTGCCGCAACCTCAGTCCTGTTTACCGGCACTGCTTCGGCTCTCAACGACAGCTTGCTCACCAACAACGTCGATACCTCAGCGGCAACAGTCATCGATGCACTGAACGACGACTTCTCGGCGAGCCCGATCGCAGCCACGGTGGGTGGCACGACGGCCTCGGTATTCGGTAACGACACCACGGGTGCGGCCGCAGCGGCGGCGGGCAATGTGGCGGTGAGCCTGACCAACAACGGCGGTCTGACCGGTGCAAGCATTGCCGCGAATGGCATCATCACGGTGCCGCCGGGCACGGCCGCGGGCACGTACGTGCTGACCTACCAGATCTGCGATCTGGTGTTGGGCACGGTATGCGACACGGCAACGGCGACGGTGGTGGTGGCTGCGGCCGACATGGCAGCGACGCTGGGCCCGGTGCCGGCGGTGGTGAGTCCGGGTCAGTCATTGACCGGCCTGACCCTGAGCTGCGCCAACGTCGGTACCTTGACTGCAACGTCAGCAACCTGCGTACCGACGGCAGACGTCGGCACGGTGAGCAATGTGGTGTGCGCACCGGTGCCACCGATCAATGTGGCAGCGGGTAACGCGATCAGCTGCACATACGACTACCTGGCGCCAGGCACGGCGGGCGGCACCAATACCGCCGCGCAGACCCTGACCATCACCGGCACCACCGGTGCGACGAATGACGGCAACGCCGCCAACAACGTCGATACCGATGCCGCGAACATCATCGATGCAGTGAATGACGACTTCTCGGCAAGCCCAGTCGACGCAACGCTGGGTGGCACCACGGCCTCGGTGTTTGGCAATGACAGCAACGGTGCGGCTGCGGCAGCGGCGGGTAACGTGGCGGTGAGTCTGACCAACAACGGCGGTTTGACCGGTGCGACGATTGGTGCGAACGGCATCATCACGGTGCCAGCCGGTTCAACGCCGGGCACCTATGTATTGACCTACCAGATCTGCGATCTGGTGTTGGGCACGGTATGCGACACGGCAACGGCAACGGTAGTGGTGGCTGCGGCCGACATGGCAGCGACGCTGGGCCCGGTGCCGGCGGTGGTGAGCCCGGGTCAATCATTGACCGGCCTGACCCTGAGCTGCGCGAACGTCGGCACTTCGACCGCGACAGCGGCGACATGTGTACCGACAGCAGACGTTG
>JBQTGY010000016.1:0-2636 GCA_052390415.1 Pseudomarimonas sp.
GCGCTGGACTTGCTCCTCACTCCGCCAATCGCTTTGGCTATTGGCCTCGCTCCGGAGCGGCGTCCATCACGCCCATCCCGTCGCGATCCCACTTCCGCTTCATCCGTTACCGCCCACTAGCCCGGACATTTCATGAGGTCGCGTGAAAATGCCCGGAAACCTTTGCTGCGCGCGGGACTCTGCCAGATCACGCGGCGAACAGTCTGTCCGCCTGCATTTTCCCGCTGGCGCGGCCCTCGCTTGTTCTTTGCGGCATCGCCGCGTTGCTCCTCGCCACAATGGGCCACCATTCCGGCTCGTCGCGCCTTGCGCTTGCCGCAAAGCCCTGCGCGACCAACCACGCCCCCTCATGAAATGTCCGGGCTAGAGGGCGTCGCGCGTGGCGCTCGCCAATAGCAGCGGAGCAAGCTCCGCTCTTCCAAAGCGTTTGCGTCGCCAGATGCGCTATCCGGCGCGCAAGCCACGAAACACCTGCACGATCGCCGCCGCACTGCGCGCGACATCGTCCTCGCTCGTGGCCCAGTTCGATACCGAGATGCGCATGGCGGCCATGCCGTGCCAGACGGTGCCGCCTAGCCAGCAGGTGCCTTCCTGCTGCACGCCGGTGATGGCGCGGCGGGTGACTTCATCGTCGTCGCCGAAGCGGATCAACACCTGGTTCAGCACCACGTCGTTGAGAATCTGGATGCCGGGTTCGGCGGCAAGCAGATGTGCCATTTGCCGGGCGCGCGCGCAGCAGCGATCAATCAGCGCCTCGATGCCGCCGTGGCCGAGCGTGCGCAGGGTTGCGTAGACCGGAACGCCGCGTGCACGTCGCGAAAATTCCGGCACCCAATCGACGGCGTCGCGCTCGGGACCCTTGGTCTGGATCAGATAGGCCGCGGTTGAGGTGACGGCCGCGCGGTGGTCATCACGGTCACGCACGATGACCACGCCACAGTCGTAGGGCACGTTCAGCCATTTGTGCGCATCGGTGGCCCAGGAATCAGCGAGGTCGATGCCGTCCGCAAGCGCGCGGTGCGTGCGACTGGCGCGCGCCCAAAGTCCGAACGCCCCGTCGACATGCAGCCACGCACCGTGTTCGCGCGTTATCTCGCCGATCTCGCGCAGCGGATCGAAGGCGCCGGTATTCACGTTGCCGGCTTGCGCAATGATGATGGTTGGCCCTTGGAGTTGTGCCATCAGTTCGCGCAGCTTGTCGACGCGCATACGACCCTGCGCATCGGTCTCTACCCGCCGCAGCGCGCGCGTGCCAAAGCCGAGATACCTCGCGGCCACGTCGATGGTGATGTGCGCCTCGTGGGAGGCGACCAGGTTGATCCGCGGCGCGCCGTAAAGACCGTCGGCTTCGACATCCCAACCAACACGGCGCAATACGCCATGTCGCGCCGCCGCGAGTCCTGTGAAGTTCGCCATCTGGCAGCCGGTGACAAAACCCACGCCCGCATTTCGC
The DNA here is from genome assembly GCA_052390415.1 of Pseudomarimonas sp. Taxonomy (GTDB): domain Bacteria; phylum Pseudomonadota; class Gammaproteobacteria; order Xanthomonadales; family Xanthomonadaceae; genus JANNWF01. The sequence goes on from JBQTGY010000016.1 coordinate 1,454, forward strand.
GGCAGGTCGAACAGTTCCAGCAACCACTCCGCGGCCACCTCCTCAACCACCGCCACCAGCGGCGAAATGACATAGATGCCCGCGTTCTGATCCCAGCTCGACAGCAACCAGTCCGCCGCCAGCGCGACCGGATACGAACCACCGATCACGAAGCCGAAATAACGCGGCGAGGTACACGCCGACGTGCCACGCTCCGCCTGTGCCGCCAGCAGATCGATGACCTCTGCGCCGTCTTCCCCTTGCAATGTCAGCGGCGACCGCAATGCCGCCAGCAGTTCCGCGCGGCTGGCACGCGCGTCGACATGGCGCTGGGGCAGATTCCGCAAGTATTCGGAAGCGTGGGCATGAGCCCTGTTGAGAAAGGACCCGAACGGCTCAGTGTCCATGACGGCTAACCTCGCGAGAGCGTTGATTGAACAGGGTTGAGTGAATCGTGCGTGGGAGTTTCTGCGCACAGAGTAGTACATGCAGGGCGAACGGCCCGAAGTCGCGACGCTCAATCCAGTTCAACTGCGCACGCAGGCAACCCCTCGCGCAGCGGCCACGTCGTTGCCAGCGCCCGCTTGGCACTCGCCGATAGCCTTTTGGTACAGGTTTCGACTCGGCTTGCAGTCGCCCGCGAATCGCAGGGCAGCGCTGCCAGCATCCGCAGCGGCCGATGCATGCGCGTGTAGGCAGCGCCCTTGCCGCTCTGATGACGCGCAAAACGGGCTTGCAGATCGGGGGTAATCCCGCAGTACAAACTGCCGCCGCTGCATTCGAGCAGATAGACGAACCAGCGTGCTGCTGGCTGTTCGACGTGGGCTGAGGTTGGCGGGGGGCTTGAAGTGGATTTGGTCATGCGGGCATCAGTCTGACTGGGCGGACCGCCGTTAGTCGCAAGTGCAAACGCCAGTGCACTCCGCTCGCAGCATTGGTGCTGGCTTCATGCAGCGGCAAGGTCACGGAACAAAGCTAGCCCGGACATTTCATGAGGGGGCGCGAGTGATCACGCAGCGGATTTGCGGCCAGCGCAAGGCGCGCCGAGTCGGAATGGTGGGCCCATTGCGGCGAGGTGCAACGCAGCGATGGCCGCAAAGACCAAGTGAGCATCGTGCCAGCGGGAAAACGCAGCGAACACTTTGTCATTTTGAGATTCATCACTTTTGACGAGGCGCACCAACGAAGTTCGGGCGTTTTCTCG
>JBQTGY010000017.1:0-5129 GCA_052390415.1 Pseudomarimonas sp.
CTCGGCACCGTCGGTCAACACCCCCAGCACGGCGGTTAGTGCCGCCGTGGCTGCTCCATCGCTGGCAGTGGGCGATGCGCCGCCGGTGAATGGAGCGGACGCTGAGCCTGCGTCTGGGCAGCCGGCAACGGCACCCGCCTCACCCGTCAAGGTTCCTCCACCGCCGCCGGCTTCACTTCCATCGGGACCGGTGCGCTGGCAATGGCCAGCCAGCGGGCAAACGGTGGTGACCTTTCTGGCTGGCGATCCCACACGGCAAGGGATCGGCATCGCTGGCAGCAATGGCCAGTCCGTCCAGGCGGCGGGCGATGGGGTCGTCGTTTATTCCGGTGCAGGCCTGATCGGTTATGGCGAACTGGTCATCATCAAACACTCGGACGAGTGGCTATCGGCCTACGGTCACAATCGCAAGCGCTTGGTAAACGAAGGGCAGGCCGTGCGAGCCGGTGAACAGATTGCGGAGATGGGTCGCAGCGGCGCCAGTCGCGACATGCTGCACTTCGAGATCCGTCGCAAGGGCAAACCCGTCGATCCCCTCGGACTGCTGCCGCGGCGGTGAGTCTGTGTTTGCGATGGCTTGGATCCGCTGACCATCAATGGCATCCGGCATGGTTGGCCGGCGTGCACGCCGTTTTCAAGCGTGCCGATTTTTCGCGCTGGATTCAGTGGGGCGAGTGGACCGATGACTACCAGGTCGCCTGCCTGTTCGATGGTGAGCGGGCGGTCGCCGGCGCTTCACTGACACGCATGTCCCTGCTGCTTGAGGGTGAACCCACATCGGCCATGCAATTGGGAGCAGTGTTTTGTTTGCCCTCGCATCGCGGGCGAGGCTTGGGCGGCCGCGTATTGCAGGCGACATTGGAGCACTGCGGCGACACGCCTGTGATGTTGTTCGGCAATCCCGACGTGCGCGATTTTTATCCGCGATTTGGCTTTAGCGCCTGCGCGCAACAGCGGTTCTCGACCGAGTTTTCTTGCAAACCTGCCGGATCCGCCGCCACGACGCTTGATCCCAGCGATCCCGCCATCCGAGCCAGAATCCACCACCTCGCCGCCGCGGGCGTCAGTGAAAGTCGACGCTTTACGGCCCGCAATCATGGACGCATCATCACTTGGTACTACGCCAACGGCTTCGCAAGGACACTCTGCGAACTTGCAGACGACCTGTTGATCGTCGCCGCCAATGAGGGCGATACCCTGCACATCGACGCCGTACTGACAACGCGTGCGATTGACCTCAGTCAACATGTGTCGCGCCTGATCGACCGCCCGGTTCGTCGCATAAGCTTTGGATTCACGCCTGACCTATGCTGGCCGTGGCCCTGCGCGACTCGGATTGATACTGAAGCGGACTTGTTCGTACGTGGATTCGAGCGTTTGCCATCGGCGCCAAGTCATTTCCCGTTGTTGGCGCGAACCTAACTCAGGGCTAAGTAATTGACTGGCAGGAAATGGATCTCAATCCGATGGTGGGGGAAGCCTTCGAAGGGTCAATACATTGGATAGCGACACCTCGCCGCGTCACCTCGCTGACGAATTGGTTGGCGTTTGGAGCAACGACTGCATGTACGGTCCTGGCGCACCGGCAGACGAGATTCTCATATTTGCGCCAGACGGCAGCGGGCGGTTCGAGGTGTACAACTGGCTGCTATGCAGCGTCGACTACTTCGCGTGGAGCGTCAGTGCACCGGGGGTCGTCGAGATTCGCGGCCTGAAGAGCCTGCAAGTCGAGCCTGATGAGAAACTAACCTATTTTCCACAACCCTCCGACTTCACCTTCACAGGGCTCAACTACGCGATCGCTGTTGAGGACACACCATCCGGCAAGAGCCTCCGCGTCCTTCGACTGAAACTGTACGACTGGGTCGCTGATCACTACGGCCTCGTCCAAAGCGACCTCGCCGGTTATGAAGAACCGGATTTCCCGAGCTAAGAACGCACTCCTGCTGTTTTCTATTTCGGCCGAAAGCTCATGAGCCCGCTCATGCCGATTCGAATTCCGCCACCAAGCGCCGACAGGACGCATGCTTGCCCAGCAACGGCCGCACCTGCCGCCATAGCTCGGTGGCCTTCCGGGTATCCCCATTGCGCTTCAAACTCAGCGCGCTGTAGCCATTGATCTCGGTCAGTAGTCCGATGATCAGGGGCATGCTCCTGAACTGATCTGCCTGCTGAATGGCTTGGCTGAAGTGGCGCAAAGCCTGGCTGTATTGTTCGCGCCGCATGGCCACCAAGCCGCGGGCGTATTGGTAACCGGCGATCGCCAGCTCGGACAATCCGCTCGGATTGATGTCCCCAACCAGCGTCGCCGCTTCTTCGGCCTCTCCGCTTTTCGCAAGCGACATGGCGAGGTCGATTTTTTCCATATCGCCACCGCCAGCTGACAATGCGGAGCGCTGTGCAGCAATCATCGCCGCAGAGTCGCCGCCGGCATCAAAAATCTGGACCAACCCGGCCTGAAACTGTGCCTCGGTCAAGCGCGACGCCTGTGAGTTCCACAAGCCGATCGCCACATCCAGTTCACCTTCTCCTGCGGTGATTTTGGCCCGCTCAAGCAGCAATTGATCCTCTCGCAAGCCGCCCAAGAGATTCACCCGCGCCAACAGGCCGAGGCACAGCCGCGCCGCCCCCCAACGCGCCTGCACGCGGCTATGCAGCAGCTGGTTGTAGAGCAGCATCGGCGCGATGAACAACAGCAGGAACGCAAGCGCGATCACAAGATAAATGAAGCCCAGATAATCGCCCCAGCCAAACGGCATGCCTTGGTAAACGTTCCACGCAGCCAGCGCGAGCGGCGGGCCCCACAACCAGAGATTGCCAACCAGCGCGCGTAGACAGGCCATCGCCAGTCCCTCGCGCACACTGCGTGCGGCGATCGCGGCGAAAGCTGGGTCGAGCATCCAATTCGGTTGCTCGCCCAAGGGCTTAGGTTCCGTGAGCACCTTGCCGCTTTGCAAGCCGAGTTGCTGAATCTGCTGCTTGGCATCCAGGCTGTGGCGCGCCAGCATCACGCCGTGCACAGCGTCTCCGTCTAAATTGACCGCGCTGTAGTGATGCGGACGCGCTTGCGCGGTGGTGGCTTCATCCTCGCTGCGCGCATAAACCCGAGCCAACAGCGGCTGTCGGACCTCGCCGAGACAGCGCCGTTGCCTGGACGGTGCCAGCCGTTCCGAGACTGCCTCGTACAGGCCGACCCCTCGCAATCCTTGCGCCTGCAATTGTTGCCAGACGATGCGGTCGCTGTCCTCTCCCACCAACAGGTCGCGAATCTCCTCGGCGTCGAGCTGGCCATGAACCACATGCAGGTCCCCGTCGAGTCGCTCCCAACTCGCGGCGTCGATTCGCGAGGTTTGCCGGAAGTGATCCAGCACTGCTTCCTGCACGCGCTCTGACCACTGACTTCGGGCCATGCGATGGGCCTGGTTTATGTGCTCGTCTGTGCTGGTTGCCGAAGCACGCCTGGCAATCTCGTCGCGCTGCGGCGGCTGCCGCAGGACCGCGTCCTGCCGACGTGCGTGCGCACGTTCGTAGACATCGCGGAATAGACGCAGATCAATTGCTTGCAGGCTTCGCCCAATGCATTCTTGCTGAACGCGAGCAAACGCCGCAGCCAATGCGAGGCTGGGCTGCACTTCCCACTCCAAGGTGCCGCATTGCATGGCCGCGCCCGGACCATCGCTGATCACTCGCAGTCGCTGATCCTCGGCGAGGGCGAACAAGGCGAAGTGCGTCGATTCATCGTGCTCAGCGATGGTCAACGCGATTGGCAGGCTCTCGTGAGCCGCAAAGCGCAGCCGTTCCGGATTGCCTTCGCGAGTCTCGAAATCCGCCCGCCGGCGAAATCCCAGCGCATGCGCCTCGTCCCACAGCTGCGTAAACGACGCGCTTGGCGACTCGATCTCGGAGAGCTGCAAGTGCACCCGCGCCGGCACCGCATAACGGTCGTCAAGCAAGGCTGCGCTGGCGGTGTAGTGACCCACGCGCCGTCGTAGCCAACGCTTGAATCCCCACCAAGCCACCACTCCACCCACCAGCAACACCAGCACGACCGCCGCAACGATCTTCAGAAACAACAGCATCCTGGGCAACTCCGGGGGCAGAAGGGGCGGGAATGTAGCGGAAGTGTGAAGGCATCGCCATGACGAGGTGCGTTGCCCCCAGTGCCCGCACAGCGTTCTGCCCCAGTTTGCATGCTAATCAAGCTGCTGGGTCCAGCAGCTTCTTCACCTTGAAGACGTTGAGCGGGCGAATAGCCAGGGCTGTATTTGATGGGTCCTGGTCTGCAGGGCAGCCAACCTCAGCAGGCCTCCACAAACAAAAAACCCCGCCGAGGCAGGGTTTGATGGTGTTGCTGTTCGCGATGTCAAAGCCGCCGATAATTCCTGTCTTGGTGCCGAAGGGGGGCAACCAAAAGGCGATCTAAGGTGTTGATATCGCTGTTGAAACTGGAGGGGCGACGGGCGTTATACTCACATTCATACTCACAACCGCGCCTGCCACCCCATCACCATTTCGACGTTCCCTAAGCCACCATCGGCTTCGACCGTGCGCCAATCCGCTCTTTGATCCAAGCGGCTATTTCGTCGCTGACCCACGCTACCGCACGTTGACCTAGCTGAACTCTCACCGGGAACTTACCCGCGGCCTCCGCTGCATAAATGCTAGACCGGGAAAGGCCGGTTCGCTGCTTGACTTCAGGAAGCCGCAGCAGCTGTGCTGACTCTCTATCGCCGTTCATTATTCTGCCTCCGCAGAGTTGAGGGCGTCGCCGGCCTCACGCTTCGCAGGGCCGCTGGTGAGGTAAAGGTTCTCGGGCAGCAGGTTGAGTGGGTCGCCATCAAGATACTTGACGATATCACCGCGACCCGCGCCGGCTATTAGGCGGGCTACCGTCTCGGTGTTGTGATCGTCTCGCTGCGTTCGGACGTATGCCCACCTGCGAGCACGATTTAGGCTCCAACAGGGGCTGAAACCGGAGCCCACAACACGCCGGTAATCGTCAGTGTCACCGACCGCCCCAATAGAGCCATTCCAGGATCGGCGTAATGGAGCCAGTCGATGATCGGCGTAATGGAGCCACTCCAGGATCGCCTTAAACGAGCCACTTGAGGATCGGCATAAAGGAGCCA
>JBQTGY010000018.1:0-22005 GCA_052390415.1 Pseudomarimonas sp.
GCCCCACGAAACTGCGCAGAGCCGACCTAAAGCGGTAGAAGCAAGACCTATGCCCCTGTCAGAATGACGAACAACCGCGCAATAAGCGGACAACGCCCCCCTAACCATCCCTCGCCCCCTTAATATCCACCCCCAAATCCCGCAACTTCCGATACAAATGAGTACGCTCCATGCCCGCCAGCTTGGCCAATTTGCCAACACTTCCGCCGGCATCGTTGAGCAGTTTCAGCAGGTAGGCACGTTCGAACGCGTCGCGGGCTTCGCGCAATGGCAGGCGGGTGTCGATATCGGCGGGATCAAGTTCCAGAATCGCGGCGGTGGTTGACGGGGGTGGCATCCGGCCTCCCAGAGCGACATCAATTTCGGCGGCTGAAACTTCGGCGTCACCACCGACCACCAACAGCCTCTGCACGAGGTTGCGCAGCTCGCGCAGGTTGCCTGGCCATTCGTGACGAGCCAATCGGGCAATGGCCGCTGAGCCGAACTCGCGTTTTGGCAAGCCATCGCGGCCGGCAAAAAAGTCGACAAAACCGCGCACCAGCTCAGGCAGATCATCGCGGCGCTCACGTAAGGGCGGCACGTGGACGGGAACCACGGCAAGCTGAAAATACAACTCATCGCGTAGCCGCCCGGCAGCGCGCTCCGCATCAAGGTCCATCGCACTGGCTGCCAGCAAGCGCACGTTCAACGAGATCGGGCGACGACCACCCATTCGCAGCAGTTGATTGCGCTCGATCACGCTGGACAGCCGCAGCTGCAACTCCGGTCCCAGCTCAGCGATTTCATCCAGATACAAGGTGCCGCCATGGGCTTGCTCGAGCAACCCGGCCTGTACCTCACCGCCCTGCTCGGAGCCAAACAGACTGTTGGCGGCTTGTTCTTCGGCAATGGAGCCAGCGGCCAATGTAATGAAGGGTGCGTCGCGGCGCGGGCCTTGCGCGTGCAGCCAACGCGCAAGTGATTCCTTGCCGGTACCGGTCTCGCCCCGAAACAACACCGGCGCGGCGTGCTGCGAGAGCTTTTGCAACTGCGCGCGCAGCTGCTGCATCTCGCTGGATGCGCCATTGGGCTCAGCCAGCGGTTGCGTTTGTCGCAACAGCGCCTGGTTGCTGACGCGGAGCCGCTGCGTTTCCAGCGCGCGCTCCAAGGTGATCAACAATTTGGCCAGCGCAATGGGCTTTTCGATGAAGTCATAGGCACCCAGCCGCGTGGCTTCCACGGCGGTCTCGACGTTGCCGTGGCCGGACATCATCACCACCGGGCAGGGTAGGCCTGCGCCTTGCGACCATTCACGCAACAAGGCGATGCCGTCGGTATGTGGCATCCAGATATCCAGCAGCACCAGCTCGGGGGTGAATTCCGCAAGCGCTGAGCGGGCCGCGGCGGCATTAGCCGCCACATCAACCCGATAGCCCTCGTCTTAGAGGATGTCCTTGACCATCGCGCGGATATCAGGCTCGTCGTCCACCACCAGAACGTGCGCTGCAGGCATTGCGATGGGCCGGATCAAGGAGGAAAGCTCGGCAGTCTGAGCCTGCCTACTCACTCGGGCAAGGGTTGCACCTTTACACTCCGCCCATGCCCGCATTTGAATACCAAGCGCTAGACGCCGATGGCCGCACCCAGACCGGGGTGATGCAGGCCGACACGCCGCGCGCCGCGCGTGGAAGTTTGCGCGAGCGCGGCTTGAATCCGCTCAGCGTGCAAGCCGTTCGCGAAGGGGCCGCGCGCAGCGGCAGCATCGGCGGCGGCTTGGGGAGTGCGCAGCTGGCGCTGTTCGCTCGTCAACTCGCCACCTTGGTTGGCAGCGGCCTGCCCATCGACGAGTCACTCGCGGCATTGGCCGAAGGCAGTGAAGGACGGATGCGCGCACTGGTAGTCGCCCTGCGCTCGCGGGTCATGGAAGGTAGCGCATTGGCAGCGGCGTTGGCCGAACATCCGCAGGCGTTTCCGGCGTTGTTCCGCACATCGATAGCGGCCGGCGAGTCCGCCGGGCGCCTGGATCAGGTATTGCGCCGCTTGGCCGATTACGCCGAATCTCGCGATGCCCTGCGTCAGCGTGTGCTGTTGGCACTGACGTATCCGATCTTGCTCAGCCTGGTGGCGCTGGCGGTGGTGACCGGATTGATGATTTATGTGGTGCCGCAAGTCACCGGCGTGTTTGCCCAGTTCGGCAAGACGCTGCCGCTGGCCACGCGCATCCTCATCACGATTTCCGACACCTTGCGGGATTACGGTGGCTGGATCCTGCTTGCGTTTGCGGCGCTTGGCGTCGCCGGCTTTTTTGCCTTGCGCCAGCCGCGATTGCGCGAGCGCTTTCAAGCCGGCCTGTTACGGCTGCCCTTGATCGGGCCACTGCTACGCGCCGTGGATACCAGTCGCTTCGCGCGCACGCTGTCACTGCTCACCTCCAGCGCCGTACCACTGTTGGAAGCAATCAGCATCGCGGCCAATGTTGTTCAGATCGAGCCGCTCAAGCGCGCGCTCAACCAAGTGGCTCAACGGGTGCGCGAGGGTCGCGGCTTTGCGCGCTCATTGGCCGAGACCAAACAGTTTCCGCCGATCGCGGTGCGCCTGATTCAAAGCGGCGAGATTTCCGGGCGTCTGGACGCGATGCTGGCGGAGGCGGCCGACCATCAGGAGCGCGAGCTCGATGCCGCGCTAGGCATGACCATGGCTGCACTCGGGCCGGCGGTCATCTTGCTGATCGGTGGGGTCGTGCTGTTTATTGTGCTGGCCATCCTGTTGCCCATTTTCGACTTGAACAGTTTGATCAAATGAGCTCGCTTAAATGAACCTGCACGGATCTGCTGGTCGCCTTGAGAGCCGAGCCTCATGACCGCCGCTTTGCTCAACTTTGAAAGCGTTGGCAAGCGCTATCCGGGCGGCATGTGCGGGCTGGACGGGGTGAGTTTTTCCATCGCCGCCGGCGAGATGGCTTTTGTTACCGGTCACTCCGGCGCGGGCAAAAGCACCTTGCTGCGTCTTATTCACATGAGTGATCGCCCCAGCAGCGGGCGCGTGCTGTTTGACGGCCACGATCTGGCTCCCCTGCGCGGCAGCGAGATCGCCCGCCATCGCCGTCGCTTGGGTGTTGTATTCCAGGATCATCGTTTGCTGACCGATCGCAGCGTGTTCGACAACGTCGCCTTGCCGCTGTTGATCGCCGGAATGCGTCGCGCACAGATCGCGCCGCGAGTGCGTGAGGTGCTGCAACCACTGGGATTGGCTGAGCGCGAAAACGACTTTCCGATCATGTTATCAACCGGTGAACAGCAACGGGTTGGCATTGCTCGCGCGCTGGTTTCGCAGCCGGCCCTGTTGATCGCCGATGAACCGACGGGCAATCTCGACCCCCAGCTTGCCGAGGAAGTGATGACCTTGTTCTCGACCCTGCCAAGCAAGGGCACGGCCGTTTTGGTCGCCAGCCACGATCTGCACCTCGTGCGAAAGATGCGTCGCCGGGTGCTGGTGCTCGATCACGGCAGGTTGATTGATGACATCAGGATCGAAGAGATCAGAACCGATGACATGCCAGCCGGCGCCATCCCGTCGGAAACTCTCGCGGTGGACACCAGCCGCAGCGCTGGCAACCGCGCAGAGGATGGCGCTGAATGAATACCACGCCAACTCCACCGTCTGCGACGCCGCGCCTGGCCGCATGGCTGGACGCGCATGCCATGAGCTTGTCCGCGAGCTTGGGCCGTCTCGGAAAGCGGCCCGCAGCCACGACAATGACGGTCGGAGTGATGGGCGTGGCGATGGCGTTGCCACTGTGTCTGGCGTTGGTGCTTGGCGAGCTGCAGCGATTTTCCGGCTCACTTCGAGAATCGCGCGAGGTGGCGGTTTTCCTCACCACCGACACCACCGCCGACGCTGTGCATGCGTGGGCAAAACGCTGGAGCGCCGACCCATCCGTGGCTGCCATTGTCCTGCGCTCGCCAGAGGACGGTCTGAACGAACTGCGCGAGCTGGACGCACTCGGCGGAACACTGGATGTTTTGGACTACAATCCTTTGCCATTCGTGGCGCTGGTGGAACCCGCTGCAGAAGCTGACGATGCCGCACTTGCCGAGCGCTTGCGCGCCCTGCCTGAGGTCGACTTTGTTCAGCACGATGCAGAATGGCGACGACGCTTGGGGGCGTGGCTGACGCTGGGTCAGCGGGTTACCGCGGTGGCAGCCATGCTGCTGGGGCTGGGAGTACTGCTGGTGGTTGGGAACACAGTGCGACTCGACATTCAAGATCGCGCGGCTGAGATTGCTACCGTGCGTCTGCTCGGTGCCTCCAGCGGCTTCATCCGGCGGCCCTTCGTCTATCTGGGCGCCTGTTATGGGGCCCTGGCAGGATTGTTGGCGATCGCCATCGCCGCAATTCTGCAGCGCGCACTGGCTGTTCCCGTGGCTGACTTGGTCGCTGAGTACGCAGGAAGTTTCAGCGCCGCGGGGATAGGCTTCGACAATGCGGTGGCGACGGTATTCGCGGCAGTTGCCTTGGGCTGGTTAGGCGCTTGGTTGGCAGTCGGCCATCATCTGCGATCTGCGGCGAGCACGGAGGGATCAGAATGAGCGCGCCGACGATTACCCGCCATGTCACTTCCGAAACCCCGCGTGTGATGGTGGTTGACGGCTCGAAGGTCGTGCGCCGACTGATCGAGCAACTGCTGATCAAGGATGTGCCAGGTGTCACCGTGCTGTCATGCGAAAGCGGTGCCGAAGCCAAGCAGGCCCTGCAGGATGGCGTGGTTGATTTGGTGACCATGGCGTTGCGACTGCCCGACATGGATGGCATGGAACTCGCCCACTTCATTCGCGAGCACGCGCCGCAAGCCTACATCCCGATCATTGCTGTATCCGGCGACGTGCAGGAGCGCTTGGTCCAACGCAGTTTTAGCGATGACATTACCGACTACTTCGACAAATCACTGGGGTTTGGCGCGCTGTCGGCCTTTATTCGTGGCTACATCCGCCCGGACACCAGCGGTGGCGGCGAAGTCTTGTATGTCGAAGACAGCCGGGTAGTGGCGATGGCCACTCGCCGCATGATGGAAAAGCACGGTTTGACCGTCATTCACGTCAGCAGTGTGGAGGATGGCCTGGCCCATCTTGAAACCGCCAAAGCGCAGGGCAAGGTCCCTGGCCCCGACATCATCCTCACCGACGTTTACTTGAAGGGCGGCATGACCGGACACGACCTGCTCGACCACGTGCGCGGACAATTCGGCTACAGCAAAGCGCAGATGCCGATCCTGGTGATGACCGGCGACGACAATCCTGCGAATCAATCGGCGCTGTTACGCGCCGGCGCCAATGATCTGGTCGAAAAGCCCATCGAAGAGCGCCTGTTGATTACCAAACTGGTGTTTCAACTGCGCACCGGCCGCCTGATGCGCGAACGCGTGGCTGGGGCCGCACGGGTTCCCTGATCCAATGACGGGGGGAGCGCTCACGCCGAGCGCGAGCGGGAATGATCGGGTTCGGCTGGAAGCGTCGTGGAAAGCGCGCCTCACTGATGTGCTGACGAGCCCGAAGATGGCGGCGTTGTCGACTTTTCTGCGCCAGGAAAAAGTGGCTGGCAAGCGTATCTATCCGGCCAGCAGCGACATCTTTGCCGCCCTTGAAGCCACCCCTTTTGCCGACGTGAAGGTGGTGATCCTCGGCCAGGATCCTGATCACGGCGCTGGTCAAGCGCACGGCTTGTGTTTTTCGGTCCGTCCCGGCATCGCCGCGCCGCCCTCGCTGGTCAACATTTTCAATGAGATCACTCGCGATCTCGGTGCCGCGGCGGTTACTGGTGGCCGACCGGAGCATGGTTGCCTGCTACCGTGGGCGAGTCAGGGCGTCCTGCTACTGAACTCGGTGCTGACGGTCGAAGAAGGCAAGCCCGGCAGTCATGCCAATCGAGGTTGGGAGGAATTCTCCGACGCCGTGGTGCAGCGGCTGGTGGCTGAGCGCGAGGGCTTGGTATTCATGCTGTGGGGTGCCTATGCGCAGAAGAAGGGCGCCATGATCGGTCGCCAGCACTGCGTCTTGCGCAGCACGCATCCATCGCCGCTTTCGGCGCACCGCGGATTTTTAGGCTGCGGTCACTTCAGCGCGGCCAACCGTTGGCTGAGCGGGCGCGGCCTGGCACCCATTGACTGGCGATTGCCGGCGCGAGCGGATATGGTGGGGCAGGTTTAGTGTCCGTCCGCCTGTTGTGGGTGTTTGGGATCAGCGGATGGACAACTTAGCTTGAACGTCAGCTTTCGGCGTCGCTTGGTCGCCCTGCTCGTTTCGCGGCGAATCGCCCCCGCTCTGTCACTGCGCTAAGCTTTCGCCAATGACAACCCATTCGCCCAACCGTTACGCCCTGGCCTTTGTCTTTGGCAGTTGGTTAGCCGCCGCGCCGGTCGATTCCAACGCGCAAGCCGCCGAGATCGCACCTGGCCTGCACGAGTCGATCAGTGTGGGCGGATCGGTTGAGGTCATCATCGAATTTGCTGCCGCCAGTGAGCGGCCAAGTCCCCCACCTGGCGCGAGCTTCGAGTCCAAGGTGACCAGCGCAGTCACAGGTCTGCAGTCGGCGGCGGCTGGCGCACAAGCAGACGTATTGAAGGTCTTGCTCGAACGCGGCATGGAGCACCGCCCGTTCTGGATCGCGAATGCGATCTGGGCGCGCGTGGACCGCGCGACGCTCGCACAACTCGCAGTCATGGCGGAGGTGCGAAGGATCGATGCCAATCCGGTGCTGCAACAACGCCTGCCGCCAGCGTTACCGGCTGCCAGCCGAGTTCCCAATGCGATCGAGTGGGGCGTGCAACGTGTCGGTGCTCCGGCCTTGTGGGCACGCGGAATTCGCGGCCAAGGTGTTGTGATCGCTGGCCAGGACACCGGCTATCAATGGGACCACCCGGCCTTGCGCAGCGCCTATCGCGGCTGGAATGGCAGCGTTGCGGATCACAACTACCACTGGCATGACGCGATTCACGCCTTGATCGGCGGCGGCAGCAATGTGTGTGGGGTGAACAGTTCAGCCCCCTGCGACGACAACAACCATGGCAGCCACACCATGGGCAGCATGGTGGGTGACGATGGCGCCGCCAATCAGATTGGCGTTGCGCCTGCCGCGCGTTGGATCGGTTGTCGCAACATGGAGCGCGGCAACGGCACGCCTGCGACCTATCTGGAATGTCTGCAGTGGTTTCTGGCGCCCACCGATCTGGCCGGTAACAACCCTGACCCCAGCCGCGCGCCGCACGTCATCAACAATTCCTGGGGCTGTCCGCCCGAGGAAGGCTGTACCAGCGTCGGCGTACTGGAAGACGCGGTCGACAACCTGCGTGCGGCCGGCATTCTGGTGGTGGTTTCCGCCGGCAACAGCGGCTCGGCCTGCGGCAGCATCAACACCGCGCCCGGACCTTATCCATCCAGCTTCACCGTCGGCGCCACCGACAGCAACGATCTGATCGCGAGTTTTTCCAGCCGCGGCCCCGCAACGGTCGACGACGTGACATTTCTACTCAAACCGGACATCAGCGGCCCCGGCGTCGCGATCCGCTCCAGCGTGCGCGGCGGAAACTACGGCAACAGTAACGGCACCAGCATGGCTGGCCCGCATGTTGCCGGCGCGGCGGCCTTGTTGATGAGCGCCGACCCACGTCTGCGCGGCAATCCGGAAGCCGTCGAAACCTTGCTGCGAGCCAGCGCTCGCCCGCAACTTAGCGCTCAATCCTGTGGCGGATTTCTCGGCAGCCTGGTGCCCAATGCCGTTTTCGGCCACGGCATCGTCCACGCCGAACGCGCTGTCGCCTTGATCGGACCGCTTTTCAGCGATGGGTTTGAGACGGACTGACCGCACGGTAAGAACTGTTTCTCATATGGTCATCACTTGGTCGAGCAAGTAGTGATCGAAGGACAAGGAACTTCACGCCACATTTAGCACTCTCATGGCCAGACTGCTAAACTTGCGCGCATGGAGACTGCAATGACTCACGCCCTGGTGGCCAATAATCTGCCGATCCCGAGTGCGATCGGTTCGCTTGATGCTTACATCGGCGCAGTGAACCGCATTCCGGTGCTGACGCTGGAAGAAGAGCAATCGCTGGCACGCGACTTTCTCGAGACCGAGAACCTGTCGTCGGCCCGCAAGCTGGTACTCGCTCATTTACGCTTTGTGGTGCACGTGGCGCGCGGTTACAGCGGCTACGGCTTGCAGATGGGTGATCTGGTGCAGGAAGGCAACATCGGTTTGATGAAAGCGGTGAAGCGCTTTGATCCCGATCAGGGCGTCCGCCTGGTCAGCTTCGCCGTGCATTGGATTCGCGCCGAAATGCACGAGTTCATCCTGCGTAACTGGCGCATCGTCAAGGTCGCCACGACCAAGGCGCAACGCAAGCTGTTCTTCAACCTGCGCAAGAGCAAGAAGCGCTTGGGCTGGATGAGCCACGCGGAAGTGCAAAAAGTCGCCGCTGATCTCAATGTGCCGGTGGCCGAAGTACTGGAAATGGAGTCGCGCTTGTCCGGCCGCGACATCGGCTTCGACGCGCCCGACGATGACGACAATGCGCCGCCCGCACCCACCGCGTTCCTGCGTTCGGAAGGTGCCGATCCGTCGCTGGTATATGCCCAGGATGACGACGACCATAACCAGCTTGACCTGCTGCGCGAGGGCTTGAGCAAACTCGACAGCCGTTCACGCGACATCATCCGCCGCCGTTGGCTGGATGACGACAGCAAGATCACTTTGCAGGAGTTGGCCAATGAGTACGGCGTTTCTGCCGAACGAATTCGCCAGATCGAAGCCAATGCATTGAAGAAAATGAAGTCGCTGTTCGTGGCCTGAGTGGTTCGGCGATGCAGTAACGCCAATGAAGGGCCCGCCAAGAGCGGGCCTTTCGCGTCTTGTGCACTCGCCAGGCCGTTTGGCCAAGGTCAGCCGAGCAAGCTCGGCTCTACAAGAGCTGGGCGAGCCGCTCGTTCCTTCGTAGAACCGACCGAGCGAGGCGAAGGCGTGCGCGCAGCGCGCTAACTTGCTCCGCTGTCTCCCCCGAATCCCCAAAAGCTCAATACAAATCCAGCGGGTCCACATCCAGCGACCAGCGCACCTTGCGCGCCGACCTCAGCGCATACAACCGCGGCATCCACTCACTCAACAAGGCATGCAGCAGCGGGCGGCGGGGCGCGCTCAGCAGCAGTTGCCATCGCACCCAACCGGCGCGACGCGGCATCGGCGCTGCCAGCGGGCCGTTCACATGAATGCCTTTGGCGGTCGCGCCCGCCGCCATCGCGGTGCGGGCCGCCCGCAGAAACTCGGTCACCGATTCCTCATTGTTTGCTTCCGCGCGCAGCAACGCGAAGTACGCATACGGCGGAAATCCGGCGGACTCGCGCTCGCCGAGCTCGACCGCCGCAAACGCCGAATAGCCGCCCCCCATGAGTGTCAACAACAGTGGGTGTTGCGGGTGATGGGTTTGCAACAGAACAGTGCCCGCCCGACTGCCACGCCCCGCCCGCCCGGAGACTTGGATCAGCAACTGCGCCAAGCGCTCGCCAGCGCGAAAGTCCGCGCTGTGAAGACCCTCATCAACACCCACCACGCCGACCAGGGTCAACTGCGGCAGGTCGTGCCCTTTGGCCAGCATCTGCGTGCCGACCAAGATGCCTGGACCTTCACCCAATTGCTTCAAGAGGTCTTCGAGCGCACCACGCCGACGCGTGGTTTCGCGATCCACGCGCAAGCACGGCACACCCGGAAACGCCGCAGCCAGTGCTTCCTCCAAGCGCTCCGTACCAACGCCTTGTGGCTGCAAGGCAAGACTGGCGCACTCCGGGCATGCCTTCGGCGCGGGTGACTTTGAACCGCAGTGATGACAGACGAGGCGTAACCCGCGCGCGTGCACGGTCATGGCGGCATCACAGTGCGGACATTGCGCGCTCCAACCGCAGTCATGGCACAGCAACACCGGTGCGTAACCGCGCCGATTGCGAAATATCAGCGCCTGCTCACCGCGACCCAGACACTCCCCAATCGCTGCCAGCAACTCGATGGACAACCCGGATTGCAGCTGCTGTCGGCGGATATCAACGACCCGAACCGTCGGTGCAACCGCGCCGCCCGCACGCTGCGTCAATCGCAGATGTTGGTAACGACCCGCGCGCGCCGCGGCGAGTGACTCCAGCGCCGGGGTCGCGCTGCCGAGCACGACCGGCACATCCAAGGCTTGGCCGCGCAGCACGGCCAAATCGCGGGCGTTGTAATGGACCCCGTCCTGCTGTTTGTAGGAAGCGTCGTGCTCCTCGTCAACCACGATCAGCCCGGCTCGCGGCAATGGGCTGAATACCGCCGAGCGTGTGCCGATCAGCACCTGTGCCTCGCCGCGCCACATGGCTGCCCAGACGCGGGTGCGCTCGCCGTCGGCCAATCCCGAATGCAGGCTATGTACTGCAACCCCAAGCCGTTGTCCAAAGCGCCGCAGCATTTGCGGTGTCAGGCCAATTTCAGGCACCAGTACCAGCGCCTGCAAGCCGCGCTGCAGACACTCCCTGATGGCGGTCATGTAGACCTCGGTTTTGCCACTGCCGGTCACGCCCTCAAGCAGCATCGGCCGGAAACTCCCCAGTGCACCGATGATGGCTTGTGCTGCGACGCGCTGGTCGTGGTGCAGTGATGGCTCAGAGGCCGCCAGCGGCGTGCCCGCATCCGCAGATCCGACCACGTTTTCAATCATGCCGCGCGCCTGCAGCGAACGCGCGGCCAGGCGCCATTGCGGCATGCGGTCTGCCAGCGCCGCCTCGCGCAGCGGCCCATTGGACAACAGGTCAGCAAGTAACCGAGGCTTGCCGCTGCGCTGAAAGTGCGGATAAGCGGTTCGTCCCGCCTCGGTGAGCTGCCACAGCAAACGTGGCGTCGGCGGCAATGGGTCACCCTTGCGAAGACCTGACGGCAGCGCCGTGGCCAAGAACTCGCCGAGCGGCGCGTGATAATAAAGCGCGGCGCGGCGAATGCTGGCCAGCCACTCGCCATCCAGCAAGGACACCGAATCCACTCGCTCGATGATCGGCCGCAGGCGCGTGGGCTCGGATTCGGCCCTTCCCACCTCGACCACCACGCCCACGCGATGGCGCGACCCAAACGGAACCCGCACGCGCACCCCCATCGCATCGCTCAAATCGGATGGCACTGACGGCAGGTAATCGAACAGCCCGGGACGCGGCAAAGGCAACGCGACTCGCAGCACGATGGGGGGCATTCCGACAGTGTAACGAGGCGGGCCAAAAGGCCGAAATCTCACTTGCGCGATGTTCTTGTCGTTTACATTATGTTTCGCGTGTAACTCAGCGTTCTGGAAGTCTTTTGCGGCTTATCCACACAGCCTGTGGATAACACTGTGGACGAAGCTTGAGCGAAGGCCCTCCCGAGCCGTTGGGCTGTGGCTTTTGTGCCTCTTGGTGAAGAAATAGCCAATTCGTCATAATCTTTAATTATCAATTACTTAGGTTTGCGGACGAGAACCAGATGACGATTTGAAGACTGCCCAGCCTTGGCCGGGGTGGGATCGACAGACGCTGTGCACAACCGAATTCCAAGCATAGCCAAGCGGGATGCGGGAGAGAGCCATTTGTGGCCGCTGTCAAGTGCGACTTTTGTCGGCCACGAAGCCAACCTCAAGGTCGCGGTTCGCCATTGATTCGGCGATGACTTGCTGCACATGGCGAACCGGCGCGCCACAATGCCACCTTGCATAAACCTGATCGGATGCCGCCCTCGAAATGCTCGCCGACACCCATCACCCAGCGGCTGATCAGCTCAAGCAACGACTGCCGGTGCCGGTATTGCGGCGAGCTCGTTTGCACGCTGAGTTGGCGGGAATGGACGCGCTGCATGCGGCGCAAGCAGTCACCCATGCGCAGCGGCGCTGCGTAGGCGACAGCGGCGATGAGGCACGCTTTTGGCGGGCGTTATACGTCGAATTGGCGCCGCTGGCCGGCACCGCTTCGGTCAATGATCCGATCGCGGACGCGCTGAGCAAGCTCGGTCTGGAGTCTCGTACTGCACTGCTGCTCCGGCTGGGCGAGCAGATGAAGCCTGCTGCGATTGCCAAGGCCCTGGACGAGCCTGAATCACGCACGGCGGAACATCTGGCGGCAGCCGTGGCGCGGATGCGTGTGTTGGTTGGAGGCGGCCGTAGCGATTCCATTTGGCTTGCGGAACTGGGTGCCTGGCTGCATGCGCATGAACCGGCGTCGGCACGCATTCAGCGCACTGCAGCCGCTCCTGCAGCGCTATCAAAAACGCCAGGGGGCCCTGCTTGGTCGGATCGCAACCCCGGCGACCGCCGCAGGGGCCGCCGCCTTTGGCTACTCTCGGGCTTGATGCTGGCCCTGGTTGCTCTCGGCCTGTTACGGCAAGGAGCGGATGACTGGATGACCAAACGCACGACGGTGCCGCCAGTCGTTGTCGATCCGGTGGACGCATTGTTGTCGCTGCCCACCCAAGACTTCAGTTTGATTGGCAGCGACATCGACTTGGAGTTGCTGGCGCGGCTTGATTTTTACCTATGGATGCTGACTCGCGAAGGTGCTGTGGCCACGAGGCTTGCGCCAGACACCAGCGCATCGGCGGCTACCGTCAATGACAGCAACGAAGCCGCCCCGGCCGCGCAGTGGCAAGGTTTTGACTCAACAGAGCGAACGCGTCGTCTGCAGCGGTTCAGCCTCTGGCAGGCGTTCTCACCTGCCCAGCATGCAGCGCTGCGACTCAATCTGCCATCGTGGCTACGGCTTGGTGACCAGCAGCGGCGGCAACTGCTGGGCCAACAGCGGGCGTTTGCCGCCCAGACCAGCGAACAGCAGGAACGTCAAGAGCAAAGTTTTGAGGCGCTGCCTCCGCCGGCCCGCCGGGCGCTGCTCCCTGCCATTGCCGGCGGCGATGCGCGCGATTTGGCACGCGAGCTATTCGCCTTTGTGCCCATGGAACAGGAGACAGCGACGCTACGCATGCTGGGCAGTCTCGACGCCGAGGCTCATGACACGTTGCGGCAAGTCAGCCGGCGCTTGGCGCCTTGGCAACGCGAAGCATTGCGCGTTGAGCTGCTGGCGCAACCGCCCGATCAGCGCGCCGCGTGGCTGCAGCAGCGACTCGGCCAGCGCTAGGCGTACACAGCTGTAAAGAGCGGGCCCTGTAACCCCTATTTGGGGCGCGCCTCCCTACATCAGCACCAGGTTGAACGCCAAGTTGAACACGGCCGCGACCGACACCAGCAGCAAATACGCCACGCTGATGAGAAAGAACTTGATGGTGGTCATGATCCAGCCTTGCCTGTAAAAGCGCTTCAATCCCAGCAGCAAGTACAACGGTAACCACACCAGCAAGACGCGCTCAGCTCCGGTCAGAATGTCATGCAACAAGCCGGCATCAAGAAGGCCACGCAAGGCGTCGATGCCGACGTAAAGCAGCAAACTGAGGCACAGAAATGCGTGACTGTGCAGGGCCAGGATCAGGTGCTCCATGTACAAACGTCGCTTGAACAGGTAAGCGGACTTGAGCATCAGCGCAAAGATCGGCAACAGCACGAAGAAGGTTTGCGGCAGCGTTTGCAGTACGGTTTCCAGCAGCAGTCGTGGCTCACCTTGTACTTTTTCCATGTTGGCATCGGCGCGGCCAATCATTCGGTTCAGCCACTCGTTGGCACCTGCCGACAACCTTTCGATACGGACGGGATTGTCCTCTGCATGCCAAGGCTGCTCGCCAAAAGTCAGCGCGCTGCGCCGCTTGGCTGGAGCAGCAGGGGAGGCGCCAGCAGGCAGGGTCAACTCATCAATGCGTTGCTTCGCCGAATCGCGTACCGCCTCCATGCCGATACTGACGCCGGCCTGGCCGGGCGAATCGGCCAGTTGGTCGTGTTGCCGCTGCATCTCAGCCAGGACCCGGTCGCGCTGCTTTTCCACCTCCGCGACCGAGGCCAACTGGGCGAAGCCGCCGTCGTCGAATTGCATTGCGTCGTCGAGATCCGGGCCGACCCACACGGTCAGCACAAAAAAGCTGACGATGCAGAGAAACACGAACAGGCGAACGGGACTGACGTAGCGAACTCGGCGGCCGGCAACGTATTCATTGCTCAGGTAGCCCGGTCGATAGAACAACGGGCCCAGCGTTCGCACGGTGCGCGAGTCGAAATCGAAAACGCTGTCCATAAAGTCGCCGACAATGCTGCCGAAGTGCCTCACCAAGCCCTTAACCGGCTGGCCACAGTGGTAACAATGGTCGCCCAACATCGGTACGCCGCAATTGCCGCACACGCGGGACGTCGTGCTCGCATCTGGCTCGGCTTGGTTCATGGGATTGGAATTGGCGGTGTTGGAGCCGGTAGCGTTGTTGGAGCCGTTGGCTTTAATGGAGCACAGGGTAGCGCAGCGGGCAGAGCGTTTGCCGCCACACGATTCGCGACGGCGTGGCGGCGCATCACTACACTACGCGGCCGCGCATTCCGCCGTGCTCGCGCCAAAGATCGCTGCCATGAACTCCGCTCGCCTCGCTAATGAGATGCGTGCTTCCTTCGCGCTGGCCTTGCCGCTGGTGTTGGGGCAGTTGGCATCGGTTGCCATGAACGTCATCGATACCTTGATCGCCGGCCATCACAGCGCGCAGGCACTGGCGGGCGTAGCGGTCGGCAGCGCGGTGTGGTCGTTGGTCTTCCTGATCCTGATCGGTGTGCTGATGGCAGTGCCTCCCTCGGTCAGCCAATTGAATGGCGCTCGCCGCCGGCATGAGATCGGCGCGCTGTTTCGGCAAGCGGCATGGCTGGCGGCTGGCATGGGCGGTGCACTGCTGTTGCTGGTGCGCAGTTGTGGGCCACTGCTGGCCGCGATGGGTATCGACCCGCTGGTCCGACCAGGCGCGCAGGAGTTTCTTGCCGGCATTTCCTGGGGCGCGCCAGCATTGGCTCTGTATCTCGCCTTTCGCTACGTCAGCGAAGGCGTAGCGTTGACGCGGCCAACAATGGTGCTTGGTATCGTCGCGCTGCTGCTGTTGGCCCCACTCGGATATGGGCTGATGCATGGCCACTTTGGTTTGCCCTCCTGGGGTCCCTACGGCCTTGGTTTGGCGACGTCTGTGGTGCTTTGGTTGCAGGCGCTGGGAATGCTGACCTGGCTGTGGCGGTCGTCAAACTATGCGGATCTGGGACTGTTCGAGCGCTTTGACTGGCCGCATTGGACGCCGATTCGCGAATTGCTGACGTTGGGGTTGCCGATGGGCGTCGCCATTTTCATGGAGGGCAGCCTGTTTATCGCCACCGCCTTGATCATCGGCACCTTGGGCTTGGTCGCCGTTGCCGCACACCAGATCGCCATCAACATCGCATCGGCCTGCTTCATGTTGCCGCTGGGTATCGCGATGGCAACCACCGTGCGTGTGGGTTTCGCAGCGGGAGCGGGTGATCGATCAGGCGTGCGGTGGGCCGCTGGCGGCGGTTACGCGCTCTCTGCGATTGCTCAAGTGATGACCGCCACGGTGTTAGTGTTCGGCGCATCGGTCATTGCCAACGCATACACGCGTGATCCGGCCGTTGCCCTGCTCGCAACCCAATTGATGGGGTTTGCCGCATTGTTCCAATTTTCAGATGGACTGCAAGCCGCCTCCGGTGGTGCGTTGCGAGGCATCAAGGACACTCGCATACCCATGGTGATTACCCTGCTTTCCTACTGGGGCGTTGGCATGCCGCTGGGCTGGTGGCTGGGAATCGTGCAGGGCCACGGCGCGGCAGGCATGTGGATCGGTCTGATCGGTGGCTTGAGTGCAGCCGCCGTATTGATGACCTGGCGCTTCGTCGCCTTGAGTCGCGGCGATCAACCCCGCGTCGTCATGAATTGAACAGCATGGGTTGAAGGCATCATGTGCTGATAACTGAACGGGGTTTCAAGTTCCGTTCAGCGTTTGGACGCCTTCGCACCCGTTCCCAGCTTTGGCCTTGATGAATCGTCAAATCTGCCCCATCCATCGGCAACTGAGCCGGTTCGTCAATGACCATCAGCCGATGGCAGGTGGCGCTCGACTCCGTATGCTTGCTTCAGTCTCTCAGGATTCTTCGCAATGACTCAGCCTCGACCCAATTTCGTAGTGCGCTTCCTCCGCGGCATCTGGGACGCGCTCAATTTTGGCCGCCGACTGATTCTCAACCTGCTTTTCCTGCTGGTCGTTGGCATCATCGTGATCGGGGCGTTTTCGGGCGCACCGTTGCTGGAAAAGCGCACGACTCTGCTGATCGAGCCGCAAGGCGACATCGTCGAACAGTACAGCGTTGCCCCGCTGGATCGCGCCATCGCGCGGGCGCAGGGATCGGAGGTGCCGGAAGTGCTGTTGCGCGACCTGTTGCGCGCGCTGCAAGCGGCAGCCACCGATGATCGCATCGAGCGAATTGCACTGCGTACCGACGGCATCAGCTACGTTGGTTTCGCCGCATTGCACGATCTCGCCAAGGCGCTGGCCGAGGTTCGTGCCGCCGGCAAACAAGTGATCGCTTACGCCGATGCCATGGATCAGAAGCAGTATCTGCTGGCCGCCCAAGCCGACGAGGTGTATCTGCACCCCGAAGGCCTGGTGTGGCTGGAAGGGCTGTCCAGCTATCGCGCCTATTACCGTGAAGCCCTGGAATCGAAGCTGGGTGTCAACGTGCACCTGTTTCGTGTGGGTGAATACAAGAGCGCCGCCGAAACGTACATCCTCGACGCACCTTCAGAAGCCGCGACACAGTCCACCAATTTCTGGATGCAGGACATCTGGAGCCGCTGGCTGGCCGATGTGGCGGCCGCTCGCAACGTCGATGCGGACGAACTGCAGGCGCGCATCGACCGCAGTGACGAAGAGCTGGCTGCAGTGAAAGGTGATGCAGCAGAGCTGGCCATTCGCTGGGGGCTCATCGACGGCTTGCTGAATGAAGATGAGGCGTACGACCTGTTGGTCGAGCGTGGCAGCGCGGATTCTGAAGGAGAGCTGGTTTCTACTGATCTAGCCAGCTATCTCGGTGTGCTGGATGCGTCCAGCAACCCGCTGGACGCCCGCCCACAGATCGCCGTCGTGGTTGCCCAAGGCGACATTCTCGACGGCGAGCAACCGCCGGGTACAGTGGGTGGGCCGAGCACGGCTGAGCTGATCCGGCAGACACGTGAAGACGATGACGTCAAGGCTCTGGTGTTGCGAGTCGACTCCCCAGGAGGCTCAGCATTCGCTTCCGAACAAATCCGCCGTGAGATCGCGCTGACTCGCGAGGCGGGCAAACCCGTGATTGCATCAATGGCGAATGTGGCCGCCTCCGGGGGCTACTGGATATCGATGAACGCCAACGAAATATGGGCCGACCCGAGCACGATTTCAGGTTCGATCGGCATCTACGGGTTGTTGTTCACCGCGCCAGATACCTTGAAGAAGCTGGGCGTCAATGTGGCGGGCAGTGGCACCACCCGCTTGGCAGGTGCCTTCGATCTGCGCAAACCACTGGAGCCGATGCTGGGGCGGATGGTGCAATCCATGATCGACAAAGGCTATCGCGACTTCATTGGCAAAGTCGCCGAGGCACGGGGCAGTGAACCGGAAACCATCGACATCGTGGCGCGCGGTCGGGTCTGGAGCGGCGCGCAAGCCAAGGAACGCGGCTTGGTCGACTCGCTGGGCGGTTTGCAGGACGCGCTGGGCGCCGCCGCCAAGCTCGCTGGCCTCGAGGAAGGCGAATATCAGGTGACCTACATCGAGGAAGCGCTCAGCCCGTTCGAACAATTCATCGATTCGGCCACACGCAACCCGAGCACTCGCGTCGCCGTCGCCTCCATTGGCTGGGTGTCATCACCCTTCGGCAATCTTCCTCTCGATGCCAGAACGCGGGCGCAACTTGCAGCGGACTTGCCGTGGCTGCTGCCGCCACCGCCCGGCGCGCGACCTTTTCGTGGTGTGGTGCACTGCTTCTGCTCCTTGTAAGCAGAAGCGGAGCAGACGATCAGGGCGTGATCGAACTCCAACCCTCGATCACAGCCAAACCTTCGATCGCTTCGATGTCGATATCCAATTGTCGCTGACGTCGCCGTAACACTGGCGCCTCAGCGGGGTCTTCCGCGATTTTTGCATCCAGGCTGTGCCGTTCGGTGCGCAGCTCATTCAGGCTGCGGCCGAGTTCGTGGGCTTCGCGATAGCTGGTGTTGACACACCCAGGCAACGCCGCGATTCCGCTGCCACCCTGCTTCCAGCCATCCAGCGGTTGGCAGTCGGCGGCGGGAGAGTGACAGCCTGCAGCACTGGAAAGGATCAGAACACTCGCACAAACGTAGGGCAATCGCATAAATCGAGGGCGTGCGCTGGCTGGATTGGGTGTCTATCCTAGCCCGAATAGTGTTCTTCAATTTTCGCTCCCAATGCCAATCCCCCACTCGCGCCCATGACTGACTCCCGCTGGCGTCTCGACGGTCAGCTGGCTCTGGTAACGGGTGCCAGTGCCGGAATTGGCCGAGCCGTTGCGGCCGAACTGTTGGGTCGAGGTGCGGATGTCTTGATAACCGCGCGCGAGGCTGACCCACTTGAGCTTGCGCGCGAAGAGCTCACTGAGCGCTTTCCCTCGCGCGAAGTGCTGGCCTTCGCGGCCGACGTGGCTGACCCCGAGCAACGTCGCGCTCTTCTGGATTGGGCCGAGGATCTTGGTGACGGACTGCATGTTTTGGTCAACAACGCGGGTTGCAATCTCACCCTGCCCGCTCTCGACTATGACGAGGCGCAATGGCGCGAGATCTTCGAGACCAACACCTTCGCTGCCTGGCAATTGAGTCGTTTTGCGCATCCGCTGTTGGCGAGACATGCCGCAACCGCTATCGTCAACGTCGGCTCGGTATCAGGCGCAATCCACGTCCGCAGCGGTGCCCCCTATGGCATGAGCAAGGCCGCGCTGCATCAACTGACGCGCAATCTGGCCTGCGAATGGGCCGCTGACGGCATTCGCGTCAATGCGGTGTTGCCTTGGTATATCCGCACGCGGCGAACTAGCGGGCCGCTTGCCGATCCCGATTACTTGGATGCGGTGATTGATCGCACGCCTTTGGGTCGAATTGGCTCGACTGAGGAAGTGGCAGCAGCGGTCACCTTCCTGTGCCTACCCGCCGCGAGTTACATCAGTGGCCAATGCCTTGCAGTCGATGGAGGCTTTTTGGCCTATGGATTCTAGTGTGGTGCTTCGCAATCAGAGGACCTTATGCGCGAGTGGATTTGCGTGACTGGCAAGGCGCGACGACGAGACATAACAGCGCTAAGGCCAGGAGAAGCAACGCGGCCAGGCGCGCAAAGACACCGTGGATAATTCCGATTGATTGCGAAGCACCACTCTAGGCTCAACCTCGTATTTCAAGTTGGCTCCGATCCAATCAGCGTCCACAATGCTGCTCCAGCAAGGAGCGCAAGGACTCCGATTGCGGTGCAAGAACAGATCGTTCGCTGGACTGACTGTTGAATATCTTGCGCTCGATCTCCTGCCGCTTCTCGCGGTAGCGCTGGCAGGCTTGCTCCGAGCTCATCTCATGACAGCGTTCTTCGACATACACCAAGGGCGCAGAACCGGTGTTCTGCTCGACCATGGTTCGCGGCCCAGTGGCCGGACGTGTGGCGGGTTGCGGCAAAGGCTGACCCACGCGACCAAACAATTGTCTTGGCGCGTAAGGGTCGCGCCCCACCACCCATAACGGCACGTAACGCCCGCGCCCAACACCATCACGCGACTCGCGCTCTTTGCCATCAAAGTCCACGCAAGTCCACAAGGGCGGTGGCGGTCTTCGCGGTGCGCCCATGGGTGGCTGCGATTCAGCAGGCGTGGCGGCGATTTTGTTCACCCGTTCGACAACTGCAGGCTTTCCCTCGTGTGGTCGACGCATTTGTCGGACCGTCTGTTCACTGTGTTGCGGACAAGGTTGATCTTGCAGACTTACTGCGCCGGCATTGTCGCGGCATCGATACACGTTCAGTCGCTCGGATCCCACGGCGACCCCCACTAGCAGAGTCGCGCACCCCAAAATTGCTAGGCTGCGATGCATAGGCCTTCTCCTCGCCAAGAGTATGGGCCGCGCAGTGTGAATCCACCGGAGCCCGTCGTGAGAAAGCCAGTTCTGAAACACCTTGTACTTCTGTGCGCACCCATCTTTTGGCTGGGCAATGCGTACGCGGCAATCGCTCCGGCTCCCGATCGCACGGAAGGTGCTGGTCCCTACGGCCAACTAATTCTGCGAGGAGCGATGGTAGTCAACGGCACTGGCGCTCCCGCATTTGGGCCCGCGGACATCGTGATCGAAGAAAATCGCATCGTCGAGGTGAAAATCGTCGGATTTCCGGACAGCCCAATCGCAGAGGACGGACGACCGAAGCTGCGCGAAGGAGGGCGAGAGATGGATCTCACTGGCCACACGATTTTGCCCGGTCTGATCGACATGCATGGTCATATTGGCGGTGACGAACAAGGCGTTGACGCCGAGTACGTTTACAAATTGTGGCTCGGGCACGGGATCACCACCGTCCGCGACCCCGGTTGTGGTAACGGCATTGATTGGTGCGTCTCGGAAATGCGCCGAAGTGAGAAAAATGAAATTGCGGCCCCGCGCATATTTCCGTATGCGTTCTTCGGCGCAGGACGCGAGAAGCCAATGCTCACTGCCGACGACGCACGTGAATGGGTGCGCGAGCTACATAAAAATGGCGGATTGGGCATGAAGTGCTTTGGCTACGACCCCAAAGTACTTGCGGGGGCATTCTCCGAACTTAAGCGCTTGGGGATGCGCAGCGCCTGCCACCACGCCCAACTCGATGTTTCTCGGGTAAACGTTTTGACCACGGCAAGGCAAGGTCTGACGACGATGGAGCATTGGTATGGACTGCCTGAAGCCCTTTTTGACGGGCAGACCGTGCAGCAATACCCCGTCAACTACAACTACCAGAACGAGCAACATCGATTTGGCGAGGCAGGTCGACTCTGGGCCCAATCTTCACGAAAGGGCAGCGATAAATATGAAGCCGTCATGTCCGAACTATTGGACCTCGACTTTACTATCGACCCTACGTTTACGATCTATCAAGCCGCGCGCGACTGGATGCGAGTGCGAACAGCCGACTGGCATTCTGAATATACGCATCCGGCACTTTGGGATTTCTTCCGGCCCAGCCGAGAGCGTCACGGAAGCTTCTTTTATGATTGGGGTACCGAAGAAGAAGTAGCATGGCGCGATAACTACCGCCGCTGGATGGATTTCGTCAACGATTTCAAGAATCGCGGCGGACGGGTCACCGTTGGCAGCGATTCGGGCTACATCTACAAAATCTATGGATTTGGCACGATTGAAGAGCTCGAGTTACTTCGCGAGGCTGGATTCCACCCGTTGGAGGTAATTCGCGCTGCAACGCTGAGCGGCGCAGAAGCACTTGGTGCGAATGACCGTATTGGCTCGATCGAAGCGGGAAAGCTTGCCGACCTACTCGTCATCGAGGGCAATCCTATGGCAAACCTCAAGCTTCTTTATGGCATCGGCCACTTTCGCGTCGGTACTGATGGCAACCTTCAACGTGTAGGCGGCGTCAAGTACACGATCAAGGATGGCCTTGTTTATGATTCCAAGGCACTACTGAGCGACGTCCGCATAATGGTGCAAAGGGCCAAGTCAGAACGTGGAATCGTTTTGCTTCCCAGTATCGACTCAAATAAATAAATGTTTATTCATTCCCCAGACAATCCGCTAACAAAGCACGAAGATCGGCCACTGCTCATGAACATCCAAAAGGTCGTGAGTCGTGATTGGGGAAGCCTGCAACCGGTCGGCAAATTCCTGGCAGTCTCGATTTTGGTGATGTGATATTGTCGAATCGTCTTGATTGATTTTTAGTTGAAACAAAAGAAAACCCTCCAGATTACTCTGGAGGGTTTGGGATGAAGCCCCTGGCGATGACCTACTCTTGCATGGGCGAACCACACTACCATCGGCGCGTGTGCGTTTCACTTCCGAGTTCGGGATGGGA
>JBQTGY010000019.1:0-68036 GCA_052390415.1 Pseudomarimonas sp.
TTTCGGCTTGGAAAATCTTCAGCGAGGATTTGGTTTGGCGTGCGCTGGTGCGCGCAGGAACCGGGCGTCGGGATCAGCGCAAGTCCAGGGCAAGCTCGCTCGCCTGGCGCACCGGTGCAAAGCTGAACCGGTGCGCAGAGCAGGGCCCCAATTCGCGCAGCCGCAGAAAATGCAGGGGCGTCGGATAACCCTTGTGCGCATCGAAGCCATAACCGGGAAAGTCCTGATGCAGGGTCACCATCGCGCGATCGCGACTGACTTTGGCGAGGATGGATGCTGCACCGATGGCGGGCTCGAGCGCGTCACCCCGCACGATCGCGCGGGCGGCGCAGGGCAGGTCGAGTGGCAGGCGATTGCCATCGATCAAGGCAAGCGTGGGCGTCGAACTCAAGCGACGCAGGCACTCACGCATGCCTTGCAGCGTGGCCTGCAGGATGTTGATGCGGTCAATTTGGGCAGGCTCGACGCGCTCGATGTGCCAGCACAACGCGGTGTTGATGATGAGTTCGAACAGCGCCTCGCGGCGCGACTGGCTCAATCGTTTGGAGTCATCGATGCCAGGCACTGGTCGCGCCGGATCGAGTATCACTGCAGCCACCATCAGCGGGCCAGCCAGCGGGCCTCGACCGGCCTCATCCACGCCGGCGATGCCTGCATCGGGTGTGAGCGCTCGATACGACGCATTCATTGATCGATCAACTCGGCGATGACCTCGGCAGCGCGCGTCGAGGCACCACGACGCAATGATTCATGGATGGCGAGAAAGCGCGGCTGCAAAGCGGCGACGGCGGCAGGATTGTCCAGCCACTGCCGCACTTCGGCAGCCAGACGTTGCGGTGTGCAGTCGTCTTGCAAGACTTCCGGCACCAGCATGTCGCCGGCCAAGGCATTCGGCAGGCTGAGCAGTTTTGTCTTCAGCAAGCCAAAGGTACGCACCAACCAATGGGTGAGCGCCGAGACCTTGTAGGCCACCACCAAGGGTCGCTTGGCGAACAAACCTTCCAGCGCGGCTGTGCCGGATGCCAGCAGCACGACGTCGGCGGCGATCATGCATTCGCGCGCGAGGCCGTTGACTAGCTGGCAGTGTTTGTCCCCGCCGAGTTCGGTGTAAGCGTTTCGACAGGCGGCGGTCGCCATTGGCGCAATGAAACGCAGCGCAGCCTGTTGCATCTTGAGCAGGTCCACAGCGCCAATGAAGGCCGGGCCAATGCGCCGAATTTCGCCCAATCGTGAGCCTGGCAATACCGCAATCACCACGGCATCTTCGTCAATGCCAAACAATCCGCGCGCAGCCGCGCGATCGGGTAACAAGGGGAAGTGGTCGGCCAGCGGATGGCCAACAAAGCGGGCATCGACGCCGTGCGCGGCGTAGATCGCCGGTTCCATCGGGAACAGGCATAGCACCCGATCCGCACTTGCGCCAATGCGCGCCGCACGCCCTTGCCGCCACGCCCACACGGACGGACTGACGTAATGCACCGTCTTGATGCCAGCCCGTTTGGCGTATCGCTCCAGGCCAAGATTGAAGTCAGGTGCATCAATGCCGATCAAGACGTCGGGTTGCCATGCAAGCAGCCGTTTTCGGAGTGCGGCGCGCAGGCGCAACAGTCGCGGCAGATGCCGCAACACCTCAGCAAGACCCATCACCGCCAGTTCGGCACAGTCGTACCAGCTTTCGACTCCTGCATCGCGCATCGCAGGCCCACAGACGCCGGCCATTTCGGCGTCGGGATAACGATCACGCAAGCGGCGGGCGAGATCGGCGGCCAGCAGATCGCCAGAGGTTTCGCCGGCGACCAGAGCGATTCGGATCGGGCGGTGGGTGTCGCCATTCATGGGTAGAGCCTACAGCTGCGAAAAGGTGCGGCGACGCGATTGATCTGGCACGTGAGACCCTCTCCGCGTTTGGAGCCCCTCTCCCGCGTGCGGGGCATGAGTTGGGGAGAGGGGCTCTTGCCCTACGGCGAGGTCTTGCCCTCTCCCCCGCCCATCTCCCGCATGCAGGAGAGGGGAGACGTCAGGTGCCGCTGGAATGGGCTGAAGTTGCGCGTTGCAGGAAAGTGGGAAAGTTACTTGCCACCCGTTCGTGCGCATCACACTCGGGATACCCCCTCAACGAATCAACGAACGCTGGCTGCGATCAATGAAATCGATCATCTGCTGGATGTCGGGCGTTTCAGTGGCCGCCTGCGCCAACTGCGCGCGCGCTTCGGCTAGCGACAGCCCCGATTTGTACAGGGTCTTGTAGGCGCGCTTGATTGCCATGATCCGCTTGCTGTCGTAACCGCGGCGCTTCAGGCCTTCGGAATTGATCCCGTGTGGCTCGGCGTAGGTGCCGGCAACGGTGACAAATGGGGGCACATCGCGATTGATGACGCTGCCCATCGCGGTGAACGCATGTGCGCCAATCTGGCAAAACTGGTGGATCAACGAAAAACCGCCCAGGATGGCGTAATCCTCAACCCGACAGTGACCCGCCAGCGACGCTGCATTGGCAAAAATCGTGTGGTTGCCGACCACGCAATCGTGCGCAATGTGCACGTAGGCCATGATCCAGTTGTCATCGCCCAATTGGGTGAGGCTGTTGTCTTCCACCGTGCCTCGATTGATGCTGACGAACTCGCGAATGGTGTTGCCATCGCCGATCACCAGACGGGTGGGCTGCTCGGCGTATTTCTTGTCTTGCGGTTCGCCTCCCAGTGCGGCAAATGCATGCACCCGGTTGTTGCGTCCCAGCCTGGTGGGGCCTTCGATGACGACGTGCGGCCCGATGCTGCAGCCATCGCCGATTTCGACATCCGCGCCAATCACCGCGAACGGGCCGACACTGACGCCAACGCCGATCCGTGCCGTGGAATCGACGGCTGCGCTTGGATGAATGCCCGCGCCCGCGCCGATCACGCGCCGCTCCGCTCGGTCGCTCCGCTTGATTCTGCCGATCCGCTTCGCTCACTTGATTCGCCACGCGGGTCAGACCCGCTGCGCTTCGCGCACAAAATCTCCGCGCTGGCGACTTCCACGCCCTCGACCTTGGCCGCGCAGGCGTATTGGCCCATGTTGCGGCGCATGCGCAACAGCTTCACCTCCAGGCTCAACTGATCACCCGGTACGACGGTGCGCGAAAAGCGCGCGTTGTCGACCTTGACCAGATAAAACATGGGTCGTTCGCCGTCGGTTTTCTCGCCTTCAGACAGCTGCGTCAGCAGCCCGGCGGCTTGCGCCATGGCCTCGATCACCAGTACACCCGGCATCACCGGATGACCGGGGAAGTGGCCCTGAAAGAACGGCTCGTTGAAAGTCACGTTCTTGATCGCACGGATGCTGGAGTGCGGCACGATCTCGACCACGCGATCTACCAGCAGAAATGGATAGCGGTGCGGCAACATGGCCTGAATTCGGACCACATCGACCGGCAGCCGAATGGCTTGCTCAGGAATGGTGTGCTCGGTGCTCATGGGTTGTCATCTTCCTGATGTGATTGATTGATTCGGCGGGCGCCGGCGTCAAGCCGTCTGAGCCGCGCCACGGTGCGTCGCCAGAGACGGCTTTCCTGCACCGGAATGCCGGAAGCGTACTCCGCCGGGCCGCGCAATGAGTGGCTGACGAGGCTCATCGCCTGCACGGTGACACGGTCGTCGATGCTGAGGTGACCGGCGATGCCGACGCCACCCGCGATCAGACAGTGGCTGCCAATGCGTACCGAGCCGGCCACCGCGCAGCAACCGGCCATCGCCGTATGTGCGCCGATGCGCACGTTGTGGCCGATCTGGATCTGGTTATCCAAGCGCACGTCGTCCTCCAGCACGGTGTCCTCCAACGCGCCGCGATCAATCGTGGTGTTGGCGCCGATTTCGCAATCGTCGCCGATAACCACACCGCCTAATTGGGGCACCTTCAGCCACGTGCCCTGATCGAAGGCCAAGCCGAATCCGTCGGCACCCAGCACTGCGCCGGGATGAATCAAGACGCGCTTGCCGAGGGTGACACGCATTACCAGCGTCACACGTGCCACCAGCCGGCAATCGGCACCGATGCAGCAATCCTCGCCGACGATGCAGCCGGGACCCAACTCGGCACCCGCTTCGATTTTGCACCGCGCACCCACTACGCACAGCGGGCCGATGCTGGCAGCAGGGTCAATCTGCGCCGTGGCATCGATGACGGCGGTCGGATGCACACCTGCCATTGGCGACCGGGGACGCTCAAACAGCGCCGCGATGCGTGAATACGCGGCGTATGGATTCTTGGCGATCAAGGCAGCGGTAGGGCAGTGCTCAACATCCGCCACCGCCAACACCACGGCGCCCAGTCGCGTGCTGGCGAGCGCGCCGCGATAGCGCGGGTTGGCAAGAAATCCGAGCTGGCTGGCTCGACCGGCTTCGAGCGTGCCGACGCCGTCGAAACGAAGGTCGAGATTGCCCCGCACTTCAAGACCAAAGCGCTGCGCCAGTTCGCCAAGACTGGGCATGGGGGCGCTCACGGAGGGGCGCTCTCGTCCGTTTGCCGCAAGCGGTCGAGCACGCGGTCGGTGATGTCGATCCGGCCCGAGGCATATAGCACGGGGCCGGGCAATACGAGATCGAAGCCTTGCTCGCGCGCGTAGTCGGCCACGGCTTCCTCGATCAGCGGCCACGCCTTGTCGGTTTCCTGCTGCACGCGCGTGGCGAGTTCATCGTTCAAACGCGCGCGACTCCGTTCGATTGATCGGCGCAAGGCCTGGGCTTCGACCTTGGCTTCTTCAGAGGCCTCTGCGGCGACACCGTCCACACTGCCTTCCAGGCGATCAAGCCGCTGCTGGTCTTGCTTCAACTTGGCATCGGCCGCGGCAAACTCTTGCGCCAGACGCGCGCGCCCTTGCACGACTTGCGGCGCGCTATCAATCAAACGCTGCATGTCAACGTAGACGATCGCCGCGGCCGTCGGCTGCTGGGCGTGGGCCAGGCTCGCTGCCAACAGCAGAGACAACAGCAGCCACGCGACCGCCCGCAGTGGGCGGGCCTGCGGCCAGCCTTCGCCTCGCAGGTAACCGTGGTTCATGCGGGTAGCCGCCGCTTGGCCGTGGGCCGCGAGGCGCCGCTTAGAACTGCGTACCGAAGGTGAACTGCAGGCGCTCGACCTCGTCGCCATCTTTGCGCTTCACTGGCGTGGAGAGGTTGAGAATAATCGGGCCGATCGGTGCCTGCCACTGCAAGGCTACGCCGACGGAGGCGCGGAACTCACTGGCCGAGAAATCGTCGGTCGATGCAAATACGTTGCCGAAGTCCATGAAGGTCGACACCCGTGCAGTCGATGTGTCCAACAGGTTCGGGAAAATCAATTCCAGGGTGCCGGTGGTCTTGAGCGATCCGCCCAGGGGTTGCCGGAACGTAGGATTGAACTCGGAGACAAATACCGGTCCCAGGGTGTTGTCTTCAAAACCGCGGATGGAGCGTACGCCGCCCGCGTAGAAGTTCTCGAAGAAAGGCAGGCCGTCGGCCACTACACGGCGGAACAAGGGATTGCCGTCTGCACCCACTTGTGGGATCAGCGGACCGTCGGGCGCCGCCGGATTGACCATCAACAGCGGAAGGTCACGCACCGACTCATCACCGTACGAGTCGCCGTAACCGATTTCAGCGGCGCTCAATAGAACCACATTGCGATGCAGCGCCCAGTAGCGGGCGAATTGGTAGTTCAGTTTGTAGTACTCGACTGTCGAGCCGGGCAAGGTGAGTTCAGCTGAGACGCGCTGATAGGTACCGCTGGTGGGATTGAAAAAGGCGTTGCGGGTGTCGCGAGCCCATGACACTTCGGCGCGCCATGCGTTGAAGGTGCGCTTGCCCAACGCGTCGATGTAATCAACGAATGGATCGGGGGTAAGGCCGGCGAACGTGTCGATCTGATTCCGATCAAGTCCGAGCACCAAGCCGACCGTATCCGACTCGGTCAAAGGCACACCGAACACCGCCTGCACGGCGCCGTTGTTGGTGGTAAAGCTGGCGATGTTGGCCTGGCCTTGGTCCAGTTCGCGGTAAATCAGGTTGTAGCCCAGCGATATACCATCGTCGGTGAAGTACGGATCGAGGTAGGAGAAATCGATACGTTTGACGAAATCGTTGTTTTGCACCGTGAAGCCCACGCGATTGCCGGTGCCGAAGAAGTTGTTCTGGGTGACGGACACCGAGGTAATCAGGCCCGACAGCTGCGAATAACCCAAGCCGAAAGTGAAGCTGCCCGAGGAACGCTCCTTCATGCTGATGACCACGTCCACCTGATCTTCGGTGCCCGCGACTTCCGGCGTCTCGATCTCGATTTCCTCAAAGAAGCCGAGCCGCTGCAAACGCACTTTCGAGCGATCGATCGCCGCCTGCGAATACCAGCTGCCTTCGAATTGGCGCATCTCGCGACGAATCACCTCATCGGATGTCTTCGTATTGCCCTTGTAAATGATGCGGCGAACGTACACGCGCTTGCCGGGCTCAACGAAGAAGTTGACGTCGACGCGCTTGTTTTCGCGGTCGATGGTGGGGATCGGGGTCACGTTGGCAAACGCATAACCGACATTGCTCAACACCGCCATCACTGACTCGGAAGTCAACTCCAGCAAGCGCCGCGAAAACGTCTGATCCTTGCGCACCAACACCAAGGCTTCAATTTGCTCAACCGGCACGATGGTGTCGCCAGTGACCTTCACGTCATTGATGCTGTAGACCGGACCTTCGGTGACGTTGGCGGTGAGAAACATGTCGCGCCGGTCAGGCGTGATCGACACCTGGGTGCTCTCGATGTTGAAGTCGACGTAGCCGCGGTCAAGGTAAAACGCGCCCAGCTTTTCCAGATCACCGGAAAGTTTCTCGCGGGAGTATTGGTCGTCGCGGCGGTACCAAGACAACCAATTGGTCTCGGACGACTCCCATCCTTCGAGAATTTCCTCGTCTTCGAAGATCTCGTTGCCGACCACGTTGATGTGCTTGATCTTGGCCGCCTTGCCCTCGGCGACCGTGATCGTCAGGTCGACGCGGTTGCGGTCCAGTTCGGTGACCTGTGGGGTGATCTTGACGTTGTACTTGCCGCGATTGTTGTACTGGCGCACGAGCTCCTGGGTAACCCGTTGCAGGTTGAGGCGATCAAACGTCTCGCCTTCGGCCAAGCCGATGTCGGCCAATCCCTTGGTCAAGTCCTCGGTCTTCAGATCCTTGTTGCCGGCCAGGGTCAGGGTATTGATGGCCGGCCGCTCGACGACCGTGATTACGAGGATGTTGCCTTGCCGTGACAACGCCACATCGCTGAAAAAGCCGGTCTTGAACAGCGCGCGGATGGCTTGCTGGGCGCGGCTGCGGTCCATCCGGTCGCCACGTTCGATGGGCAAATAGGTAAACACCGTACCCGATGAAATGCGCTGCAAGCCGTCAACGCGGATGTCGGCGACAGTAAAAGATTCAAAGCCGGCGACTTGCGGTGCAAGTCCCTGCGCTATGACCAATGGAGAGGTGGTCAGCGATGCAAGCAAAACCAAGGCGGCGATACGTTTCATCGTCACGTCCGAAAGCAAAAAGAGAAGCGCGAGACACGCATAGCCGGAGGGCGGATGCGTGCGAGAAAGCAGGGTGGGGTTACCGTGTAAATAGGTCAGGTTCAGTTCTTCGCTCCCTCCCCGATGTTCGGGGAGGGTTGGGGAGGGGTTGGGAAGCACAGCGCTCCTGCTGATGGCCGTGGCGGGCCGAACTTGCCTATCTCGGGATGTCTCATCGCCATGACCGTCAGTTCACCAAGCGCAGGAAGTCGTTGTAAAAAGCCAGACTCATCAAGCAACCAAGCATCGCCAGCCCGACAAATTGCCCGGTGGCCAGCGCTCGCTCGCTTACCGGACTGCCCTTGATAACCTCGATAAGGTAATACAGCAGGTGTCCGCCGTCCAAGATCGGGATCGGCAGCAGGTTCATGATGCACAGGCTCAAGCTGAGCACGGCGAGGAAAAACAGAAACCACGCCGGTCCCATTTGTGCAGACGCATTGGCGTACTGGGCAATGGTGATCGGCCCGGAAATGTTCTGCAGCGATGCGGCGCCTTTCACCATCCGCCACAACATCCCGACGGTGGCTTCAGTCAAGCGCCAGGTTTCTCTCAGCGATGCGCCGATGGCGTCGACTGGCCCGAACTTCAACAGCGCGTCATGCGCCACTTCGGTGCGCGTGGCCTCGATGCCGATGCGCCAGCGGGTGACCCCGTCTATCTCCTGTGACTGTGGGCTGATTTCAAACCTGAGGCGATCGGCACCGCGCTCCACCATCACCTGCAGCGGCGCGCTGGGTTCTTTTCTGGCTTGCAGGATGCGCGGCACTGCGTCCCAGAAGTCCACCATTTCGCCGTCCAGGCTCAAGATCCGATCACCCACCATCAGGCCCGCTGCAACGGCCGCTCCATCGGCACTCAAGCCACCGATCACCGGATCGAGCAGCACCTGGCGCGGCAGCAGGCCAATATCGCGTATTGCCGTTTCTTCATTGAACGAATCTCCGAGCCCCGCCAGATCAAGGCGCACCTCGCGCACCATGTGGGATGGATCGCTGACCTTCAGCAGCACGGCGCGCCTGTCCAGCGCCGCCGCCGACAGGCTGATGCCTGCATGCGTCCACGTATCCATGCTGACGCCATCGATGCTCAACAGCCGGTCGTCAGTGCGCAATCCGGCTTCAGCGGCGACTCCGGTGGCACGCCCGACGATGGGTGCAAAGTCGCCCTTGCCAATGACGAACATTCCCCACAGCAACAGCAGTGCCAGCAACAGGTTGAAAATCGGGCCCGCCGCGACAATGGCGATGCGTTGCGACACGGGCTTGGTGTTGAACGCCTGATGTCGGTCTTCCGGCAACACATCGACCTCGCGTTCGTCGAGCATCTTGACGTAGCCGCCCAACGGAATCGCGGCGACGACATACTCGGTGCCATCCTTGCCGATGCGCTTCCACAGCGGCTTGCCGAAGCCGACTGAAAACCGCAGTACGCGCACACCGCAACGGCGTGCCACCCAGAAGTGGCCGAACTCGTGGAATGTCACCAACACGCCGAGGGCAACGATGAGCCACCAGATGGAGCCAACCACGTCAGCCATGACGGCGAGTCCTTGATTCAAAGCGCGGAGGTAATCGACGTTGGGTCATGCGCGGGCCATGGTCGCTGCTGGAGCAGGGCACCGAACGATCCATTGTTTCGCCTGCTGTCGCGTCTGCGTGTCGAGTGCCAGCCGATCAGCGAGGCTGCTTGAGGCGACGCCAGCTTCCATGTCCAGGCACCCTTCCACCACGCGCGGGATGTCGAGGAAAGCGATTTGGCCCTGAAGGAATGCTGAAACGGCCTCTTCGTTGGCGGCGTTCAACACCGTGCAGGCGGCGACGCCGGAACGTAATGCGCGATAGGCGAGGTCCAGGCAGGGGAAGGCGACGCGGTCGGGCGCTTCGAAGTCCAGCCGACCCAGTTCGATCAGTGACAATGACCCGACGCCGGCGTCGATGCGCTCAGGCCAGGCCAGGCCGCAAGCCAAGGCCGTGCGCATGTCAGGCAAGCCGAGCTGAGCCAGCGATGAGCCATCGGCGTAGTCAACCAACGAATGCACGGTGCTCTGCGGATGCACGACAACTTCGATGGCCTCGGCCGGCGCCGCAAACAGCCAGTGTGCTTCGATGACTTCCAGCCCCTTGTTCATCAGCGTGGCGGAATCCACCGATATCTTTTGCCCCATCGACCAGCGCGGATGTTTGCAGGCCTGCGCCGGCGTGACGCTGGCCAGCGCCTCGCGCGACCAGCCACGAAACGGCCCACCCGAGGCGGTGAGCTGGATTCGCCTGACGCCGCCGCGTGCAACCGCATTGAGCGCGGGTGCCGGAAGGCATTGGTAAATCGCGTTGTGCTCGCTGTCGATGGGCAGCAGTTCGCAGCCGTTGGCCAACACTGCCTGCATCAACAGGTCACCCGCCACGACGACGGCTTCCTTGTTGGCGAGCAGCAGGCGTTTGCCAGCGCTTGCCGCTGCAAGCACCGCGGGCACGCCAGCGGCGCCGACGATGGCGGCAATGACAGTGTCGAACTGGCTGGCTGCAGCAATCTCGATCAATGCCTGCGGGCCGGCATGCGCGCGGGTCGGCAAACCCGCCTCGCGCAAGCCATCGGCCAAGGCGCGATAACCAGCGGGGTCGGCGATGACCGCATCATCCGGCCGGTGTTTGCGGCACAGCGCGAGCAACGACTCGACCTGTGAATGCGCGCTGAGCGCGCCGACCCGAAAGCGCTCGGGATGGCGTCCAATGACGTCCAGCGCGCTGGCCCCAATCGAGCCGGTGGCACCCAATACGGCAACCGTTCTCATGACGTATGCGCCGATTGAGCAGGCATCACCTTCATAGCCCCAGCAGCAGCTTGCCGACCACGAACACCGGCAAGGCAGCCACCACGCTGTCGATCCGATCCAGCACACCGCCGTGACCCGGAATCAGGGTGCCTGAATCCTTGGCGCCCGCTTGACGTTTGATCAAACTCTCGAACAAATCACCGACCACCGAAGCCAGTGCGACGACCAGAGCCAATCCCATCAGTACCGGCAAGCGTGACCACGCCAGACCCAGCAGCGGCACGGCCGGAACACAAATCACGCACGCGCCCACCAGGCCGCCCCAGAACCCCGCCCACGTCTTCCCTGGGCTGATGCGCGGCGCCAACTTCGGCCCGCCAATCCGACTGCCAGCAAAGTAGGCAAAGGTGTCCGCGGCCCACACCAACATCAGTCCGAACAACGCCCATCCTGGCCCCAGAGGCGCATCAGCGTGCAACAGGGCAATCGCGCACCAGGTCGGAATGATCATCATGCTGCCAGCGAGCAATTTGAGCGGCTGTCCCGCCGGGCTGCTCGCAAAGCGGGGCTGGAACAGCCACAAACACACCAATAACCAGCTCGCGGCGCCCACCGCCGTGACGACCATGAACGCCTGCGGCCAGCCGTGCAGAGCAAGCATCGCCATCAAGCCGATGTTGAGCAACAGCACCGCTGCCCGCGCCGGACGCGTGCGGATGTCGATCAGCCGGGTCCACTCCCACAGGCCTAGCAGCAAGGCGATGGTAAGCACCGCCATGAACCAGACGGTTGGCGCCATCAGGATCAGTGCAATGGCCAGTGGCGCCATTACCAGCGCCGTAATCACGCGCTGTTTCAATGTGCCGACCTCATCGAACCTGGCTCATGGGGCTGACCTTGCACGGAGTTGCTCGCTGGTCAGTCCAAAACGGCGCTCGCGGCGGCTGTACTCAGCCACCGCCGCATCCATGGTGGCCTCATCCACATCGGGCCACAGCGTGTCGGTGAAATACAGCTCGCAGTAAGCCAGTTGCCAGAGCAGAAAGTTGCTGATTCGCTGCTCGCCGCCAGTGCGAATGAACAAATCGGCCGCAGGTAGATCGGCCAATGCCAAGTAGGGTGCCAAGCTGGTCTCGTCAATGCTGTCGATGCTCATTTCGGCACCAGCGACCGCCAACGCGACTCGGCGGCAGGCTTGGGCGATATCCCAGCGGCCACCGTAGTTGGCGGCAATGGTCAAGCTGAGCCGAAGGCCTGCCTCCGTCACTTTTTCGCCGCGTAACATCCGTTGCTGCAAATCGGTGCTGAAAGCCTTGCGATCTCCAATGAAACGCAGCCGAACCCCGCGACGCGCCAGTTCATCGACTTCGCGGTCCAACGCACGCATGAACAGCTGCATCAGGGCGCTGACTTCATCGGCCGGGCGCCGCCAATTCTCACTTGAGAACGCAAACAAGGTCAGCGCTTCGACGCCTTGGGCGAGGCACCAGTCAATGCAGCGATTCACCGCGCGCGCGCCGGCGCGATGGCCGATGGTGCGCGGGCGCATGCGGGCCTTGGCCCAGCGCCCGTTGCCATCCATGACGATGGCAATGTGGCGCGGGCCGCTGCGTTGTTCGGCCGGTGAAACGGGGGTGACTGCGCTCACGCGGGTTTCAGATCGCGTGCTCAGACGGACATCAACTCGTCTTCTTTGTGTTTGACCACGCCATCGACCTCTTTCACGTGACGATCAGTGAGCTTCTGCACGTCCAGCTCAGCCCGGCTTTCTTCGTCTTCGGTGATCTGCTTGGTCTTCAACAGCTCTTTGACTTGCTGCATGGCGTCGCGACGAATGTTGCGAATTGCCACTTTGGCGTTTTCACCTTCGTGCGAGACGTGTTTGGATAACTCGCGGCGACGGTCTTCGGTCAATGCCGGCAGATTGATGCGAATCATCTGCCCGGAAGTGTTGGGAGTCAGGCCCAAATCGGAGGCAAGGATGGCTTTCTCCACTGCGCTGACCATGTTCTTCTCCCACGGCGCGATATTGAGCGTGCGGGCGTCGGCAATGGTCACGCTGGCGACCTGCGACAGCGGCACATCGGAGCCGTAGTAATTCACCTTCAGATGATCGACCAAGGCAGTGCTGGCACGGCCAGTGCGCAGTTTGGTCAGATCGTGACGCAGTGCTTCAACGCTTTTCTGCATGCGCGTCTGCGCGTCGGATTTGACGGTATCGAGCCTGAGGGGTTCGGCCATGGTGTGCTCCAGAAACGGTGAACAAGACAAGAATTATAGGCGCGCGATTGATGCCAGCACGAGCACGCACTTGGCAACCAGCGAGCCAACGGCTCCCTCAAACAGCAGCAGCCAGGCGTTTCATTCGTGCTGGCGGCAGTCGCGCAATCAATCAGCTCACCAAGGTGCCGATGGATTCGCCGCAGACGATCCGCATCAGACTGCCGGGCCGGCTCATGTCGTAAATGCGCAGCGGGATGCTGTAGTCCCGGCACAACGCGAAAGCAGCAGTGTCCATGACCTTCAGATCGCGGGCGATCACGTCGTTGTAAGTCAACGATTCAAAGCGCTGGGCGTCCGCGTGATGCTTGGGGTCGCGGTCATAAATGCCATCGACCTTGGTCGCTTTCAGCAACAAGCCCGCGCCGATCTCGATCGCGCGCAAGGCGGCGGCAGAGTCGGTGGTGAAGAACGGATTGCCCGTACCGGCGGCAAAGATGGCGATACGGTTTTTTTCCAGATGGCGAATTGCACGTCGCCGGATGAAGTCCTCGCACACCTCGTTGATCTTCAGCGCGCTCATGGTTCGCGCAACGCCGCCGAGTTGCTCGATGGCGTCCTGCAGCGCCAGCGCGTTCATCACCGTGGCCAACATGCCCATGTGGTCACCGGTGACCCGATCCATGCCTGCCGCGGCGAGCCCCGCACCGCGAAAAATGTTGCCGCCGCCGATGACCACGCCTACCTGGACGCCCATTCGGCTGACATCCAGCACTTCGCGACCGAGCCGAAACAGCACTTCCGGGTCGATGCCGTAGTCCTCACGCCCCATCAGCGCCTCGCCGCTCAACTTGAGCAGGATGCGCTTGTACCTGGGCGTGCCGGGCGGGCAGGGGTTCATGACGATGTTTGGGGTGTCGACACTCATGGGATCGATGCTCAATGGCACGGTGGCGTTCACGATTGTTTATCCAGCAGGCAAATTGACATTCACGGCGGGCGGTTACAGCGGGCGGCCACGGCGGCGGGCGAAGCGGATATCAAAGCGGCGGCAGTGTAGCGAAAGGCATGTGAGTCGCCCATGCGGGCTGCATCTCAACGTTCAGGCTTTACTGGTCGCAGATACGACGAGGCCGCGGTTTCCCGCGGCCACGTCGGTATCCATTTGCGTGACTGGCTTACGCCAAGCCGGCCTGCTTCATGACTTCGGCGGCGTAGTCTTCCACCACCTTCTCGATGCCTTCACCCACGGCCAGACGCTGGAAACCGATCACGTCGGCGCCGGCGGCCTTCAGGGCCACTTCAACGGTCTGGTCGGTGTTGAGAACGTACGGCTGACCGTAGAGGGTGACCTCGTTGACGATCTTGCTCATCTTGCCGCTGATGATTTTCTCGAGGATCTCGGCCGGCTTCGAACGGTCCTTGTCGGACATTTTCGCCAGCTCGATTTCCTTTTCCTTGGCAATGAAGTCGGCCGGAACATCGGCAGCCTTGTTGTAGGGCGGGTTCATCGCGGCCACATGCATGGCAATGCCCCGCGCCAACTCGACATCGCCACCGTTCAACTCGACCAGCACGCCGATGCGGCCGCCGTGCACGTAAGCGGCAACCACGTTGTTGCCGGAGACGCGGCTCAGCCGGCGCACTTGCACGTTCTCGCCGACCTTGGCAACCAAGGCAAGGCGCGCGCCTTCGATGGTTTCGCCGGAAGCCAGTGCGACGGTCTTCAGCGCTTCGGCATCGTTTGCACCTGAGGCCAGCGCGGCCGGAGCGACAGCCGCGGCAAAGCCGAGGAAGTTTTCGTCCTTGGCGACAAAGTCTGTCTCGGAGTTGATTTCGACCAGGACCGCGTTGCCGCCTTCCTGAGCGCTGATGATGCGGCCTTCAGCGGCCACGCGGCCGGACTTCTTGTCGGCCTTGGCGAGACCTGACTTGCGCAGATATTCCATCGCGCTGTCGATGTTGCCGCTGTTTTCAGTGAGTGCCTTCTTGCACTCCATCATGCCGGCGCCAGAGCGCTCGCGCAGTTCCTTGACCAGGCTTGCAGTAATTTCCATGAGAGTCCTTGAGGCGGGTTTTGGTTCGAGTGGCTGAATTGAATGGATCAATGCCGATTCGAACGGGTTTCGAGGTGTTGCCAGTCGCACGCCCGTCGCCGTCGGTGGACGTCGCGAAGTGCCGGTCTGCGAGTTGCGATCAATGGCATGACGGGTCAAGACCCGCCCTGCGAATCGATCAATGTACCCAGACCATCGCAGCGGCTGGCTTCAGGCGCTCCGTAGCTTGAACGCTGCGCATGACGATCATCTTGCGCAGCGTTGCAGCGGGGTGATCAGCCGTCAGCAGGACGCGGCGCAGCGGCGCGGCGCGGGCCAGCACCCGGGCCTGGGCGCTTGTTGCCCGGGGCGCGGTCCGGACGATCACGGTCACGACGTGGCGCCGGCTTGGCGCGCTCGTTGTCGCGCATGGCGACCGGGTTGCCTTCGGCGTCGAGTTCAACGAACTCATCGTCGGCACCACCGATGATCGGCGCAGCGGCCTTGCCTTCCAGCACGGCGTCCGATGCCGCACGTGCATACAACTGCACCGCACGAATGGCGTCGT
Source organism: Pseudomarimonas sp. (assembly GCA_052390415.1). GTDB lineage: Bacteria > Pseudomonadota > Gammaproteobacteria > Xanthomonadales > Xanthomonadaceae > JANNWF01. The sequence goes on from JBQTGY010000019.1 coordinate 15,150, forward strand.
CGTTGCCCGGAATCGCGTAATCGACCAGCGCCGGGTCATAGTTGGTATCGACCACAGCGATCACCGGAATGCCCAACTTCTTGGCTTCCTGCACGGCGATGTTCTCGTGGCCGATGTCGATCACGAACAGCGCGTCGGGCAGGCGATTCATGTTCTTGATGCCGCCCAGGGTCGCTTCCAGCTTCTCGCGTTCACGGTGCAAGCCCAGCACTTCGTGCTTGACCAGCTTGCCGTAATTGCCATCAACGGCCATCGCGTCCAGCTCTTTCAAGCGCGCGATCGACTGTTTCACGGTGCGGAAGTTGGTCAGCATGCCGCCCAACCAGCGCTGCGCAACGTACGGCATGTTGCAGCGCACGGCCTCTTCTTTCATCGACTCACGCGCCGAACGCTTGGTGCCGACAAACAGGATGCTGCCGCGCTTTTGCGCCACGCCGGAGACGAAATTCATCGCGTCGTTGAACAGCGGCAGGGTCTTTTCGAGATTGATGATGTGAATCTTGCCGCGTGCGCCGAAGATGAATTGGCCCATCTTCGGGTTCCAGTAACGGGTCTGGTGGCCGAAATGGACGCCGGCTTCCAGCATCTGACGCATGGTGACTTGGGGCATGGGAGTTCCTTGGATGACAATATGAAGCCAAGTCGCCCTCAATGTTGGGCGGCAAGTGGCTCCGGGTTTGACCTCCCCGCGGCTCCATGACGAATCCGAAAGACCTGAAAAGGCCCCTCGGACACCCCGCCATGGCAGTTCGACGCGGGTGCGAATTCACCGGTGACGCCCGGCGTGGGCGGGATGCAAAATACGCAGAGCACAAGCGCTGCGCGTTCGACAAAGCCGACGAAGGATAGCGGCTGGTTAGCTTGGCCGCAACTATGGGAACATCTAGCCTATGTCAATCACGATCAAATCAGCGGCAGATGTCGAAGGCATGCGTGTAGCCGGACGGCTGGCTGCACAAGTGCTGGAGATGATCACGCCATACGTGGTGCCTGGCGTCACGACCGCTGAGTTGGACGAACGCTGCCACGCCCACATCGTCAACGAACAAAAAGCCATCCCCGCCAATGTCGGTTATGGCGGCGCGCCAGGGCGGATTCCTTTTCCGGCCACCATTTGCGCCTCGGTCAACAATGTCATCTGTCACGGTGTGCCCAGCCCGGCCAAAGTGCTGAAAGACGGCGACATCGTCAACATCGACGTGACCGTCATCAAGGATGGTTGGCACGGCGATACCAGTCGAATGTTCATCGTCGGCGAGGGCACGGTGCTGGCCAAACGTCTGGTCGAGACGACGCGCGAAGCGATGTATCGCGGCATTCGCGCGGTCAAACCCGGTGCCACTTTGGGCGACGTCGGCCACGCCATTCAGGCGTACGCCGAGAGTCAGCGTTTTTCGGTGGTGCGCGAATATTGTGGGCACGGCATCGGGCGCGTGTATCACGAAGACCCGCAAGTTCTGCATTACGGTCAGCCGGGTACCGGCATGCGTTTGTTGCCGGGCATGACCTTCACCGTCGAGCCAATGATCAACGCTGGTCAGCGACACACCCGTTTGCTGCCGGATGGTTGGACCGTGGTAACCCGTGATCGTTCGTTGTCGGCGCAGTGGGAGCATACGATTGCCGTCACGGAGACGGGCTATGAGGTACTGACGCCTCGCAGCGATGACGCCGGCTGGTTGTGACCACAAGTTCGCCCCATGTCTCCTTGCTTGAACGGCTGACCGCCGTCGGCAAGGATGGCTGGCGCGACGCCGCACGCGAAGTGTTGGCGACAACGCGGGCGCGGCTGGATGTCGAGTTTGATGCGGGGGTCGATGTCGGCGAGTTGTTGCGCGGACGCTGTGCTGCGGTCGACGCGGTGTGCCTGAGTGCTTGGAAGACCATTGCATGCGAACCGGCAGGTCTTAGCCTGTTGGCCACCGGTGGTTACGGTCGTGGCGAGCTGTTCCCGCATTCGGATGTGGATTTGCTGGTGCTGGGCGAACTCGCCGCTCAAGAGGCCGCGCAATCGGCGTTACAGCGATTCTTCACCGCGCTGTGGGACGTGGGTCTGGAGCCTGGCCATGCGGTGCGCAGCATTGCCCAGTGCGTCGAAGCCGCCTGCGCCGACATCACCGTAGCCACCGCATTGCTCGACCTGCGTGCCTTGCGCGCCGGAGACAGTGTGATGCGTGCGCTTGAAGTGGCCTCCAACGCACCCGGCGTTTGGCCGCCCGCTGAATTCTTTGCCGGCAAACGCGCGGAATTGCGCGCCCGCCATGCGCGTTACAACGATACCGCCTACAACCTCGAACCCAACCTCAAGGAAGGTCCCGGCGGACTGCGCGATCTGCACACCTTGGCGTGGATGGCGCAACGTTTGTTCGGGGTCAGTGACCTGGCCGGACTGCGTCCGTTGGATGTGTTGGGCGAGGGTGAAGAAGACGCTCTGCATCGGGAATATGCAGCCCTGTCGCGATTGCGGTTTGCCTTGCATTCGGTCGCGGGTCGCCGCGAAGAGCGGCTGGTGTTCGAACATCAGACCGCCCTGGCCAAACGCTTCCAGTTGCGCGACGAACACCGCGAAAATCTCGCTGTGGAGCAGTTGATGCAAGGCTATTTCCGCAGCGCGGCGGTGGTGTTGCGCTTGTCTGAGCGCTTGATGCAGCGCTTTGAAGAAAGCCTCGGTGGCGCGCAGGCGAGGGTGGTGCTGGACGAACAATTTGCGCTCGATGGCGGCTATCTGCGGCTGCGTGATGATCGTTTGTTGAGCGAGCGGCCACTGGCGATCATCGACCTGTTCGATGTCTGGCAGACCACGCCGGAAGTGCGCGGCCTGCACTCCACGGCAGCCCGGGCCTTGGGTGAGGCGCTGCCACGCGTCGACGCGCAACTGCGTGCCGATCCCGAAGCGCGCAAACGTTTCATGCAGCTGGTGCGGCATCCGGCCGCGGCCATCACCCTCGGTCGGATGGCGAAACTCGGCGTGTTGGGACGTTATGTGCCGCCGTTCGGAAAAGTCGCCGGACGCATGCAGTACGACCTGTTCCATGTCTACACGGTCGACGAACACACGCTCACGGTGCTGCGCAACATCGCCAGTTTTCGTGAAGAAGCCTCGCGCAACCGGTTCAGTCTGGCCTACGAAGTGTGGCCGCGATTACGCAAACCGGAGCTGTTGCTGCTTGCCGGACTGTTTCACGACATCGGCAAAGGCCGTGGTGGTGATCACTCGGCACTTGGCGCGCAAGACGCGATGAGTTTCTGCTGTGATCATGGATTGTCGGATGCCGACGCCGATCTGGTTGGCTGGCTGGTGCGCCAGCACCTGACCATGAGCATCACCGCGCAACGCCAGGACATCGCCGATCCCGATGTCATCCGCCGTTTTGCCGGCATCGTCAGCGAGCGTGAGCGCCTCGATTACCTGTACCTGTTGACCGTGGCCGACATCGCCGGCACCAGCCCCAAATTGTGGAATGCGTGGAAGGATCGGCTTCTGGCTGACTTGTACGGCGCGACCCGCTTCGCCCTGCGCCGTGGCCTGGAGCATCGCACGCATGCCATCGAGCGCATCTTCGAGACCCGCAACGAAGCCGAGGCAATGATCTACGCCCATGGCATGGGTGGCGAGGAAATTGCGCGCATCTGGGAAGAGTTTCCCGACGAGAGTTTTCTACGCTATCGACCGCAGCAAATCGCCTGGCAAACGCTGGGTATCGCCGATGCACATCCGGGCGAGCCGCGGGTGTTGGCGCGTGCGCACGAGCGCCCCGGCGCGCTTGAAGTATTCGTTTATTCGCCGGATCGCGATGGCCTGTTTGCCGCCGTCGCCGCGACCCTGGATCGCTTGGGTCTGAACGTGATGGAAGCGCGCATCGTGACCTCCAAACGTGGCAACAGTCTGGATACCTTCCAGGTCCTGGATGCCGGCAGCGAGTTCATCTCGCCCGAGCGCCGTGCCCGCACGGTGGCCGAAGCGATCTACGAAACCTTGAGTCGTTCGCCGCTGCGCACGCCGACGGCGCGGCGTTCGATGTCGCGACAACTCAAACACTTTCGAGTAGCGACGCGGGTCGAGTTTTCGCTGACCAACAGCAGCCGGACCGAGATGAGTTTGGTCTGCACGGATCGGCCCGGCTTGTTGGCCATCGTTTCGGCCGTACTGCGCAGCCAGGGTTTGCGCGTACACGACGCCCGCATCGCCACCTTTGGCGAGCGCGTGGAGGACTTCTTCCTGATCAGCGACGAACACGACGCACCATTGACCGACGAAGCGGCCAACGCGCTGAAGGATGCCTTGCTCGCCAGTCTCGACCTGACCACTTCTGCGGAGCCGCATGTCATCGCCAGCTGATGTTGAAACCCTGCGTTGGATCATCGAAGACGCCTTCGAGCGTCGCAGCAGCCTCGAAGCCAGCGAAATTGAAACGCGTGTCAGGCCTGCGGTCGAACGAGTGCTGGATGATCTGGAGGCGGGCCGCGTGCGCGTGGCCCAACCCATCGGTGGAGAGGCCGGTGGGAACGGCGCTGATTCTATCGGCGCTGACCAGGCAGGCGGATGGCAGGTCAATGATTGGCTGAAAAAGGCGGTGCTGTTGTATTTCCGCGTCAGCGAGATGCAACGCATGGACGGCGCGCCCGCCCCGTATTGGGACAAGGTGCCTCTGCGTTTTCACCATGCAGACGCGGCGAAGTTTGTCGATGTTGGCGCGCGCATCGTGCCGGGTGCAGTGGTCAGGCGCGGCGCACACCTGGGCCGTGACAGCGTGTTGATGCCCAGTTTCGTCAATATCGGCGCGTTTGTGGGTGCACGCACCATGGTCGATACCTGGGCCACCGTCGGTTCCTGTGCACAGATCGGTGCCGACTGTCATTTGTCCGGTGGCGTCGGCATCGGTGGCGTGCTCGAACCTCTGCAGGCGTCGCCAACCATCATCGAAGACAATTGCTTCGTCGGCGCGCGCTCGGAGGTGGTCGAAGGCGTGATCGTCGAACGCGGCAGCGTGATCGGCATGGGCGTGTTCCTCGGCCAGTCCACCAAGATCTTCAATCGCGCGACCGGAGAAGTGAGTTATGGGCGCGTGCCCGCCGGCAGCGTCGTCGTCGCCGGCAGCTTGCCCGCCGCCGACGGCAGCCATTCCCTTTACGCCGCCGTCATCGTCAAGCAAGTGGACGAGCGCACGCGCAGCAAGACCTCGATCAATGAGTTGTTGCGGGCATAGGTCAAAGGAGAGAGCGGCGAGTGTGATGCATGTAGGAGCGGCGGAAGCCGCGATTCGGTGTGGTCGGAGCGAGGTAGGGTGCGTCTTGACGCACCGGCTTCGGTTCAAGCCCAGTGCGGGTGCGTCAAGACGCACCCCGTGCCATGGTTGACGGAGCGGAAGCCGTGATCATGCGTGCCGGACGTCCCCAAGTATCGCGGCTTCCGCCGTTCGGCCGCTTCGCAGCCACGCCTTCGCTACGCTCGGTCCTACAAGAGCGCCGGATGTTCCATGTTTCGTCGAATCCCAAATCTCAAATCCCAACCCAAAAAAAATGACCCTCTACGGCCTGACCAAATGCGGCACCTGCGACAAAGCCAAAAACTGGCTTCTGCGCCACAAGATCGAACACACTTTCATCGACTATCGCGAGCAACCCATTGCTGCGGCCACGCTCAAAGCATGGGCACAGCAGCTTGGTGGATGGGAGAAGCTGGTCAATCGATCATCCATGACCTGGCGCAATTTGCCGCTGGCGCGTAAGGAGCCCGCCAGTGATCCCGAATGGACCCTGTTGATCAAGGAATATCCGGCGCTGATCCGGCGGCCGGTGACCGTGTTGGACGACGGCAGCGTCAGCGTTGGCTTCACCGACAAGCAATACGCGCTGCGTTTCGCAGCAAAGTAGAAGTCCAGTTCTGATTTTGAGCGAGCATTGCTGAGATGGCCAACGACTCCGACGTCCTCGCTCTCACCCAGGAACTGATCGCAAGGGCGTCGCTGACGCCCGACGATGCCGGCTGCCAAGCGCATATAGCCGAACGCTTGCGCGCCGCGGGCTTCACCATCGAGCAGCTCGATTTTGGCGTGGTCAAGAATCTGTGGGCGACGCATGGCAGCGGTGCCCCGGTGATCTGCTTGCTCGGTCATACCGATGTGGTGCCGACTGGCCCGGTCGAAGCATGGGCCAGCGATCCGTTCCAACCGACGATCCGCGATGGGCATCTCTATGGTCGTGGTGCGGCTGACATGAAGGGCAGCGTCGCCGCTTTCGTCATTGCGCTCGAACAAGAGGTGGCCGCGACGCGCGACCATGTCGGCACGCTGGCGCTGCTGCTTACCTCCGATGAAGAAGGCGATGCCATCGACGGCGTACGCCGGGTGGCCTCAGCCTTTCGCGAGCGCGGTCAGGCCATCGATTACTGCCTCGTCGGCGAGCCTTCCTCCGATCAACAGTTGGGCGATGTGGTTCGCGTCGGTCGCCGCGGCTCCCTGACCGCAACGGTGACAGTGCGCGGTGTGCAGGGTCACGTCGCCTATCCCGATGCGGCGATCAATCCGATCCACCGTGCACTGCCCGCGCTGCTGTCGCTGGTCCAACGTCAGTGGGACAGCGAGCCCTATCCCGACTTCCCACCCACCAGTTTGCAGATCGCCAACTTCAATGCCGGCACCGGTGCCAGCAATGTGATCCCCGGCAGCGCCAAGGTGCAGTTCAACCTACGCTACTCGCCGCACTGGACTGCGGATGCTCTGATGGCTGAGATCGAAGCGTGCTTGGTCGAGCACAAAGTCGACGCGCACATCGACTGGCATCGCTCGGGCGAGCCCTTCTACACCGCCCCCGGCAAACTACGCGATGCCGTCCGCGATGCAATGGCAGACGTGCTCGGCGTGATCCCGCTTGAAAACACTGGTGGCGGCACTTCCGACGGCCGTTTCATCGCCCCGCTTGGAGCACAAGTGGTTGAGCTGGGCCCGATCAATGCCAGCATCCACAAGGTGGATGAGCGGGTGTCAGTTGAGGATCTGCTGAAGTTGCCCATGCTTTATCGAAGCGTGCTGCAGCGTTTGTTGGCTTGAGCCTTGTTGGCGCCTTGGATTGCGCATGAGGAAAGCGGTTTGGGGGTGCAAGCAGCTGGCGCGGATGCCAGCCGATGCGAGATGTTTGGGCACCTTGCAAACGGACAATGACGCTGTCTGATGAGGTCGCTCGGTCGCTGATTCCGGCTGCATCGGCATCCAAGGTTAGGATTGCCCCATGAGCATTCCAACTGACGTCCGAGCCGAGATTCTCACGCGCATGCGCCGTGCCGAGCAGGAGCACGGCGTGCGCATTCTGCTGGCCGTCGAGTCGGGCAGCCGCGCATGGGGTTTTGAGTCGCCCAACAGCGACTTCGATGCCCGCTTCATCTACGCCCACCCGAAGCAGTGGTACGTTTCGGTCGGGTTGGAAGAGCAGCGCGACGTCATCGAGTACCCCATCGTTGACGACATCGACCTGAACGGCTGGGACGTGCGCAAGGCCTTGCGCCTGTTCTGGAAGTCCAACCCAGCCTTCGTCGAATGGATCCAGTCGCCCATCATCTACGGCCAGCACGGTTGTTTCGCCGAGCGCGTGCGCCAGCTGTTGCCGCAGGTCTATTCCTGTGAGCGCGGCGTGTACCACTACCGAAGCATGGCGAAGACCAACTATCGCGGCTATCTCAGAGGCGAGTTGGTGCCGTTGAAAAAGTACTTCTATGTCCTGCGACCGCTGCTGTCGGTGCGTTGGCTGGAGCGCTACCAGCACGCCGCGCCGATCGAGTTCGAGAAGCTGCTGCACCTCATCGACGGCGAGCATGCGTTGCTGGATGCCATCCACGAGTTACTGACGCAGAAGCGCCAGACGCCGGAGTTGGGACTGGCACCGGCTGTTCCCTGCATCAACGCGTTCATAGAGCGGGAGCTCGACAGGCTGGAGGCACTCAAGCCGCCTGAGATCCGGCGCGGGGATGTGCTGCCATGCTTGAACGAGGTGTTCCACGCTGTGCTCGACGAGGAGCGCGTGCGGGACTGAAGTTCATTACGCCATCGAGTGGAGGACTACGCGGAGTTTGTGCAGCTGCGCAGGAATGCTTGCACTGGTTTCGCAGGCGAGCTGCAAGAGGCAGCATCGCTGCGGAGCCAGACTGCTGATGGCTCGCACCTGAGGGAGCCATTGCTGCGTTGTCCTGGATTTCGCGCTGGCGGCCCCAAAGTGCTTCGCATACTCTCAGGGGCATCCCCAGACTGTTGTCTTTGACCAAACAATGGCGCGCCCGCTCAAAGCCTCCGTCATTGGCAGCCCGTTTCTCAGTCACATCGAGCTGCGCGAAGATCGGATCCTGGACGGTAAGTATCCTTTCACCATCCCGTCGATCATGCGCGGACTGCCGCTGACTCTGAGCACGCCGGTCACATTCCTAGTGGGCGAAAATGGCTCCGGCAAGTCCACCTTGCTTGAGGCGTTGGCTTGGGCACTTGGGTTCAGTGACCAAGGCGGTGACCGCAGCAATGCCTATGCCGAAGGCGCCGACGGCCACGCGTTGGGACGGGCGCTTGCTCTCGGCTGGCGCAAGCGCGTCAGTGGCGGGTTCTTCTTGCGGGCGGAGACGTTCTTCAACTACGCCCGCCATCTGGAAGACCTAGGAAGTTCGTTCCAGCTCTACGAGGGCGTGCCGCTAAACCAACGCTCACACGGTGAAGCGTTCCTGGCGCTTTTCCAGAATCGGTTCGAGGACGGAACCTACCTGCTAGACGAACCCGAGGCCGCACTTTCCCCGAGTCGCCAGCTCACGTTTCTGTCCGTGCTGCATGACCTGGCGCAGAGCCGCGCCGCGCAGCTGATCATTGCTACCCATTCGCCGATTCTGCTGACGCTGCCAGGCGCGCGAGTGTTGCACTGCGATAGTGCTGGGATTGAGGAGGTCGACTATCGGGACACCGAGCATTTTCAGCTCACGAAGGACTTCCTGAACGCGCCGGAGCGCTATTTTCGACACCTGTTCAATGCGGAAGAAGACGCCTGAAGGCTGGCCTTCACTCTCCAGCAGCCGCTCCACCTCCCAGCAAACGCAAGCTCAGACCATCGCGTTCGGAGAGCATTTCCTCGAGCACAACATCCAGATCCTCCGCGGTGACTTGGCGGGGATGACAAGCGCTGATCGATTGCTGGGCGAGGCGACGCGCAATCTCCTTGATGAAGGCCGCGCTGACGCCCGCAGTGCGTTCAACCAGCTTGTCGAAGCTTGCCTGGTCGATGGTCAACGTGCCGCCATACAGCCGAAGCAGGCGCCCTCGGCAGTTCGCGTCTGGCACCGGCACTTCGATGGCATGGTCGATTCGGCCGGGTCGCTGAATCAAGGCGGCTTCAAGAGTGTGCGGACGATTGGTGGTCATGATGACGAAGATCTCGGCGTCAGGCCGCAGTCCGTCCATTTCGTTGAGCAGTCGATTGAGCATCACTTCATCGCAAGCCGAATTCATGTCGTCACGTTGGCGAGCGATCAGATCGGCATCTTCGATCACGATGATGGACGGCGCGAACAGCCTTGCGAGTCGAAAGTAGATCGCGATCAGCCCGATCTGCTCGGCCGTCACCAGAAACGTTGTGTGGTCGCTCAGCCGCTCTGCCAGATAGCGGATCGTGTGGGTCTTGCCGGTGCCGGGTGGCCCATACAGCAGCACGCCTTTTCGACCGGACTGGCCCAGCCCCTTGAGGGTAGCGCGTTCGGCCGCAAAGCGGATCAGGTGACGCTCCAGTGACTCCTTCACAGAATCCGGAAGAACAAGTTCATGCTCGGCGACTGGCGTCCGGAAGTGGACAGTCAAGGAGTTCGCGGCGGTACCGCGAAATGATTCGCTCGCCTCCAGCGACAGCACTTTGCCGCGATAGCTCCGGCCCTGCGCAACTGCCTTCTCGATTGCATCAAGCATGGCGCCCGTTTGTGAGGCGGCTTCTTCGCCTGGAGGCGCAAGCAACTCCACGCTGAGCTGCAGGCTCTCCGTGTGGTCCGAGCGAAGATTGACCCACACCGCCAAAGGTGATCTCGCATCGTCAATCAGCGAAAGGCAATTGGTCGCGAGGCGCACGGGTTGCCCCTCCCCGATGTCGATATCCTCGAATTGCAGGGCACCGATCAACTTCGCTTGATCGCGCTCAGAGATCAGCGAAGCCATGTCTGAAGCTTCATAGCGACTGCGACTGTGGATCCCCACGCGACGCGCGCCGTTCGTCAATGCGTCGAGCGCCGTTTGCACATCCACACGCAGATAGGCCGGAAATTCGCGTTTGACGATAACGAGAGAATCTGCGGACCAAGCGCCAAAGTGCTCGCTCAGGACGTGATGCGCCTTCCTGACCACGCGAGGTGCCACTGGTGCCGCCTGCTCTGTCGGGGCTTCCAACTCGACGCGAAGTCGGTGACACCCGTAGGCAGGTGCCAGCCGCATCATCTCGTCATGTATGGACTGCGCGATCACCGATGTCCACGGGCCCAGCTGCGCACTTCCATTTCGCCCGATATGTCGCGCCCAACCCTGTGCGTTGTCCCGTCCAAACCCGACGCATCGACGCAGCAGTTCCACAACCCCGTCGAACGGCGAGTCGTCATCATCGTACACGGTGATGTGGTAATCATTGGTCCAGCCGGGGATGTCCTTCATTGCGGCGTTGAATGAGCTGAATACGGCCGTTGGATTCTACCGGTGAATCGTTGCTCCACACTGGTCAGCGCAACGTCCGGTGTTAGCTCGAACCTGACGACATTGAGGCAGTTCCTGGCGCAACTCGGCTAAGGGCGAATGCTCCGCCCCCACGGATTCGCCGTTACGCGATGGCAAGGCGCCGATGTCGCGCTTGGCGTCGCGTTCCAGCAGTTCCTGCTCGCTCAATGGCATGTCATATCTCCTTCATGATCTGCCGCATGACGCTGGCGGCAATGGTGTCGCGCGCACTCTTGGAATAATGCAACCGTCGGGTACGAAAGCGCCCGCGCCTTTGGCGATGTCTACGCATTGCAAGCACCTTGCGGAGGACTAGGCGTCGCCGACGCGGGTGCCTCAGGGTCGTGCCGCCTCCACCTGCTTCATCCCAATATCGGCAGCTCGACGAAACGCCGTCGCCACGCGATCACATTCGCGCGTAGCCACGCCTAGGGCTTCAAAGGCGACCCGCCAAGACCGGACTACAGCGACTATCGAGGTGATGATCTCAACGGCCGCGGGCTTCGAGAGCCCAAATTGTGCGCATTGACTGAGTGCATTGTCGAGGGTCGCCAGGCGACCCTGCGCACCGATGCTGATCGCGAGGAAGCGCTCTGTTCCCAGCATCGGACGCGGCACCACATCGTAGAGCGGGCTCAGTCGCCAGCCACCGCCGGTCGCGTCGTACAAGAATGCGTGATTGCGCAGGTGATCGTCATCGTTGGTGATCAGGATGTTGAACACCATTCGCCGATACAGCTCTGTCCGGTCAGCTTGAATCTGACCACTGACACCGAACTGTTCGATGACGCGGCAAAGGTCGACATAGCTAGCGTTTCTATCCAGCTCGTGCAGACCCAGCATGGTGAGGGCGCTGACCATGTGCGTCTTCGGGTAGCCCTCTGCTTCGTCGCCGCGGTCGAAGCGTTCGATCAGCATCACATCGCGACCGTCGCCAAGTTTCACGTGCTGCGTACGCGGCACCTGTATCCCGGCCTGTCGCGCCAGCTCGAGGCTGGCGCGTTCGATCACCGGAACATTGAACCCGTCGTTGCGAGCCGGGAACTTCGCCACCCACTGGCGGCCGTCATGCCGTATCGCCGACTTCGGCCGCGCGCCGCCCAGGGTCGGCGCACCTAGAAAAATCATCTCCAGGTGGGCGGGTACCGGCTCGCCATCTGCGATGCGGTCGGCGGCCTGCACCAGGTGATCGAGATCGACACTGCCGGGCAGTGGCCCGGGCATGGCGCGCGCGTTCACCGCCGTTCGAACATCCAGCGCGCCGGTTCGATTGTCGCCCGCGTGGTCGAGATACGCCGACTCCGGGAGACTGTCCGGCGGAGCCCTCAGCTTGTTCTCAATGACCCGCCTGCCCCACAGGTCAGGGCTCGCGTCTCGCAGTGCCCCGAACAGGACCAGTCCGTTCGCCGGCGTGATCGTTGTTCGCCGTGCGCTGGCATCCAGCGGCAGCGACTTGGGATCGACCGGGATGCGCTTGGGCCGCGCGAGATAGTTGCGCCCGTACGCGAACCGTGACGCCAGCGTCTCACGCCCCTCTTCCACAAGCGTCAGGGCACCCGCCGGCACGGCCTCCCGCTCGCCCGGCAGGTGCGCAAACACATAGCGGAGAACGTCGGTCATCGCAAAAGGTTCAAGCTAGAAATCCAAATCTGGCGCGCGGGTGCTGCCCGCTCTCTTCGGTGCCGCTTCCCTCAAGAGGGCCTCAGTGAGCGGGTCTCGCAGCGCCTCCAGCAGTTCCAATTGGCCGAGCGCCTCCATGGCGTTGAGCCACACCCACAGCGCCACGCCAGGCTCGCCGCGTTCGAGCCGATGGATGCTGCCGGGACTCACCCGCGCCCGTTCGGCGAGGTCGGCCTGAGTCATGTTGCGGGCCAGACGCGCGCGCTGAACGAGGCCCGCCAACTGCTTGGTCGCGCGCTGCCCTCGCGGGGTAATGATGCTGGTGCCCTTGCCCTTCATCTGTACATTTATATACCTAAAGTGCCTTTGTTTGCATATTTATGTAAATTGCATGACCGCAGACCGCAGACCGCAGACCGCAGACCAGAGCAGGGCCAATCAGGAGAAGGGATGGTCAGGACGTTGGCAATTTGCGTCCAGCGCTCTGCACCCACGATGCCTTCACAGCCGCGGATCAATCGGCTCGCTCTCCAGAGCCAGCACCCCGAACACGCACTCATGCACGCGATACAGAGGTTCGCGTTCGACGAAGCGATGCAGCGCTTCAAAGCCGAGCGCGAATTCGCGGAGCGCCAAGGCTCGCTTCGGAGCCAGCGCGCGATGGCGCAGGCGGACGAGGTTCGCTGGCTCCGTATAGGTGGGCCCGTAGATGATGCGCAGGTACTCGCGGCCACGGCACTTGATGGCGGGCTGCAACAGGCCCTTCTTGCCGTGCACCAGGCCGTCGATCGAGTCGTACCTCGGAACGCCACCGATTAAGATGCCGTCTTGCTCGAAAGTCGAGGGTTCTGATCATCAATTCGCTCATTTCAGTTCTGACCCGTGCACCCCTTTTGCTCACCTGGATGGTGCTGGCCGCGCTGCTGCAAGCGACGGCTGTGCAGGCCAGAATCCGGGTGCTGCCAGCCAGTGTGGAGATCGGGATGGCGGATGCCATCGTGATCGGCACCGCCAATCAATTCCATGCTGGTGGCACCTCGGAGCCACACCAGGTCACTTTTGCCGTGCATCGTTACTTGCGAGGTTCCGGACCGCTGAAAGAGGTGCTGGTGAGTCTGCCGTGGGGTGGCGAACTTGAGGAGCGCCCCGGTGCGTCCGCAACAAAACGTTGTGCGCAACCAGTGGAAGACAACGTCGCAGAGGACGAGGCCCATGAGCTGGAGCGGATTCAGGTTATCGGGGGCAGCGCACCGGGAATCCGCTGCGGTGAGCGCTATGTCTTGTTTCTCGGGGTTCAACCGGGTAGCGAATACAAACTGCAGCGGGCCTTTGCCACCCACGACCGCCAGCGTTTGCGCACACTTCGCCAGCTGTTGCCGCATGTGCCGCCGTGGGGCCCACCCACTCGGGGCCTGGCGGCACTGATCGTCACGGACACCCCGCGCGCGGCGCAAGGTGAGGACATCGAACTGTCACTTGGCCTCAGGAATATGGGCGATGCCCCGATTCAGCTGCATTTCGGCGGCACCCGCAAACAACGCTCGCACACCACGCTCGACATCGTCGGCCCGCGCGGCGTGAAGGTCGCTGCGCAGCCGCATCCCGCCCTGACGGAGCGCAGTTTCGAGGAATTCTTCGCGCACCAAAGCGAGGTGAAAACGTTCACCTTGGAGCCCGGGCAGACCACGTTTTTGCCCATGGAATCCATCAACTCCGCCCGCGCAGGCTGGGGCTACAAAGAAGACTTCGACTTCCATTTTTATCCGCTGCCAGCCCGCGGCCGCTATCGCATCGTCGCAACGGCGCGCCGATTCCTGCCCGATGCAGCGCCACAGACACCGCCGCTGCGGGTGGTTGTCGATTGAGTCTGACGCGGCAATCCACCAACAAACGCACGAGCCTACGTTTGACGACGTGAAGTTGCCAAACTACCCACGGCCCTCCCACGAAAACTCGGATGTCAGTAATGCGGGTTGCTCAGCTCTGCCGGTTTGCCATGTTGAGCGCCGTCCTGTGCTTGGCGACGGCATGCGCCTTCGGTCCCTCGACTCCCATTGACCCCCGTAGCGTGCATGCGCAATTTGACGTTGAGCTCAAAGCAGCGCGCGAGGCACGTGAATCGATGGCGGTTTTCCTCAGTCGCTGGATCGCCCAGGCCAGCGATGAAGAGATCGCGCTGCTCGGCGTAGGCCAGCAGGGTTGGACGCGGTTCGGCAGTCAACCCAAGCTTTACGACCTGTTTCTCTCGGACTACAGCTTTCGCAAACAACTCGACGTGTATCTTGCGCCTCTGCAGGCTGCACTGCGGCGGGTTCCCGCGATGCGCGAGCAGGCGCCATGGCAATCGCTGCTGGCTCGCGCGCAGCTGGATGCAGGCGAAGTGGATGCCGCGTTGATCAGTGCGCGACGGGCATGGAAGCTGGATGGACGACTGTGCGCGGAGGACTGCTCGCCATTGCTCCTGGCCTGGTTGCAAAGCGGCACGGTCCCGGGGCCTCAGGCCTGGCCAGAACTGGTTGCACCTGCGGTCTTCAACCCCGCCAGCGTCGATTGCGAGTCGGCGCCTGATTCGCTGCAACCCGAGCGCTTGGCGTGGGCCATCCCACCCGATGATCTGGTCGGTGCCGTGCTCAGCGGTCGCAGCCAGGTCGCTTGGCTACTGCGCGAGCAATGGGCGGCGAGCTTGCGCGGCTGCAATCGTGGCGCGCCCTTGAGCTTGACTCAGGCGCTGAAAGAGCATTATTCAGGCTTCGAGCTGGAGCAGGCTTGGCGCGCTCTGGAAGTCTCCCTGCGGGCGTTGCCCAGTCCCGACCAAGGTGATCCGCACCTTCGATTTCTGGGTCAGGACTTGCCGCTGCCGGCGCAGGAATGCGATTTCACGCATGACCCTGACTGTCGATCCGCGTACAAGCCTTTGACGCGCGACGGGATTCGCATGCTGCTGGCCAGCGTGCGCAGTGCCAGCCGCCGCTTCAGCGGTCCTGCCAATTGCTCGGGCCCCGGCGAGCCATTCAGCAACGACAAGCAGCGAGCCATGCGTGCGGCGCTGGCCAGCATCGACGATCTGCAGGCGACCGAAGTTCTGCTGCCCTTGCGTGACCTGCTTCACGATCAGGCCTTCGCCAGGATGTGGGCAACCGATGTGCCCTTTGAAATTGCCGAACTGATGACGGATCTGGCCCGAACGGACCGTCAGTTGGCGGCGGACACGTTGCAATTGACAACAGAATGGATCGCTGCTGCGCCCATCGAGATGCAGCAGTCTCCCTCAGCAGGTGATTTGCTCGCGGTTTTGCTGCTGCGCAATGGCCGACCGCAGGATGGCTTGGTCCAACTCGAGCTGGCCCAGGAACGCTTGTCAGATCTGGATCGCGCGCGGCGCATCAGCCAACTTCGGGCCGGGCTCGAAGGTGCCAATCTTGACGCGACCCTGCCGCAGGCCGCCATCCCACGACCTTGGATCCACGGCGTGTCGAGCAGTGAAAAGGCAGTGTGGGCTCGCCTGCCATATCAGCGAACGCAGCGGCTGGACGGCGTGCGCGTGGTCGACGTGATCTACGGCTTGGGCGGCGCCGAAGCGGTTGCCCGACGGCACTTGCGTAGCCACTGGTTGCCTTCGCTGCTGGGTCATGCGGATTCTGAAGAAGACCTGATTGCGGCGTTGCGCGCCGCCTACGGAGAGGCCGGACTCCGCAAGCGCATGCTGAAGGCGATCACCGACATGAAGCTGTCGCCCACACCGCACCTGCGGTTCGAGCAAGTCTCGCTGCCATTGCCTGACCAAATCTGCACGGCGGACCGTTGTACCAGTTCGCAGGCAGTGAACCGTCGATGGGTCCTGGAGCGCCTTCGCGGCTGGTTGGGGGAGTTGAGCGAAGCCGAAGAAATGCAGTTTCTCGAAGTCGGTGAGCAGTTCTCGCCCACGGCGGTGCGCTCCGCAAAGCGCAACCCGTGAGATGGAGGGCTGCCTGCGCTGGGGTCAGCTTGCGTTGGCTTGGTGGTGAGCGCAGTGAACCCCAACATGAGTTGATCGACATACCCGACGCACGTCATCCCAAGAGTTTGTTGGGGTTCGCTGCGCTGACTTCAATCACGGCGTGAACGCTTACGGCGAGCGGCACCATGCGACCCAACCCCTGAATTCGAAGGCGTGCAGGGCAGTTGGCGATACGCGCTCTGCCTGAACGCAACGGTTGGCGAGGCAAATTTGCGTTTGCTTTCGAACAGACAGAGAGCCGAATCAACATCAGTCTCGTTGGGCGCGGTGATTTCGACTCGCGTTGCGCTCGCGCACCCGCGAGATCACAAGCTGGGATCCACCATGAACAAAGATCAGAAAGACGGTCGCATCAAGGAAGTCAAGGGAAAGGTCAAGGAAGTCGCAGGCCGCATCACCGGCGACAAAAAGCTGGAAAACAAGGGCAAGGTGCAGAACGCAGTGGGTCAAGCCCAGTCTGCGTTTGGCGATGCCAAGGCTGACCTGAGCAAGGCACTGAACAAGTAGGACGGACGCATCACGACGCATGCTCCGCGTCGCGGGGCCTGCGTTCCGCTCTGGCACAGCGCTCGGTGCAATCGTTATTGGCAGCTGAGCGCCAGCGCTTCGGTCGATACACAGGTTGCGGTAATGCAGTCCAGCGCAGAAGTTCGCCACGGCTTTCGGAGTGGCTGTTTTGAGTGATCCAACCGGCCACCAGGTTGCTGTGCATCGCGAGCAAATGAACACTGGTTGCCCATTGATCGGAGTCCGAATTGCGGCGCTGCCTCACAGCAGAGTGCGAATGATGGCACTTGGCCGAACGGAGAGACGCAGCAGCCCTTTTGAGACAAGGCCGTCGTCGCCAAGGCAACGGAAAGAAGCCGGACCAACTTTCCAATCACCAAAGGCTGCCACCAGCCCACACCGTCATCGCTCGACCTATCGGTGCGGCAAACACTACATACACCGCAGGTCATGGGTGGCTCGTCACGCCACTCTCTCTCGCTCCGTTGACCAGTTCAGTCACGCGGCCGCGTCCCCCTCTCAGCCACCCTGTTTTGCCAGCCAAACATCGATCACCGGCAAGCGCAGATCGCGCACGCTTTGGCTGTAGATCACATTGGCGATTGCCGTTTCGGTATCGCGGCGTGAACCGGCGGCGAGGTGGGCGTCAGCGTAGGCGCGAAGCTTGCTGACCATCGCCGGGTCCAGCGAGCCGCTGCCGAGGTACGCGTAGTAGCTGGTGCGCCGCATGGCGTTAAGCATGCTGTTCACCTCGGCGATGTGGACGATGGCGAAGTCGAACGCGAGGTCCGGGTGCTGGCCGGCAACGACGCTGATCATGCGCGTGCTGTTGGCGGGGCCGGGCTCGTCGGTGATCGCCAGCTCCAGCGCGCGCTTTGCCAGCACTTCGTCGCGGGTGGAGGCGAGCAGGCGGTACAGCTCGTCTTTCACCAGCGGCGTTTTCTCTCCCAAAGCCGCGGTGTGCAGTTGTTCCCAGGTGGCTGCATCGGCATGCCTCGCGACCACGGCCAGTAAGGTTTTGCGCAGTGGCACCGGCAGTGCGGTCGGGTCGGTTGCCTGCGCCGCGTAACGGCGTCGCGCTTCGGCGATCACGTCCGCATCGCCAAGGCGGGCAAGGGTGCTGATAAGTTGCAGCCGCAGGATCGCCACCGGGTCAGACTCGCCGTCCAGCGTGTCCCAGCCCACGCGCGCGAGCACCGGCGTCAGGTGCTTGGTCGCGAATGCGCGAAAGGTCGCCTGTCGCGCCGCATCACCGCGGTAATAATCGTCCAGGATGTTCAGACGATCAGCGATGTTGCCCCAGATCTGCGGGTCGGCACCAAGCGGCGTCGCGACAGCCAGGTCGAGATAGTCGGACGCCGGCTGCAGTCCGGCCAAGCCAAGCGCCCAGGTGTCACTCATCAGCCCCAGTTGATCGAGCGAAGACAGATTCACGAACGGGTCGCGCAGCGCGGCGAATTGAGCTTCCGGGTAAAGCGTGCGGAAGTAGCCGCTCTGACCGGCATTGACCAGCACCGGTCCGCAGCCGGGCAGGGTCATCGTCGCTTTGCCGTCGCTCACCAGCGTGCGCACCGGATTCGGGTTGCCTACCACCTGCGCGATCACCGGCACCTGCCACGCGAGCGGCGCCTTGCCGGGACGGTCCTTGGTGAACTCGTCCTGAGTCAGCTGCAGCGTCGTGGTGTCGTCGGCGCAACTGGCCGCACCCACGCGGATCATCGGCACGCCGGGCTGCAGGGTGAAATCGTGCGCGACCGCGGTGATGGGTTTGTTCGCCGCCGCTTCAACATGGCGCCACAGGTCGTCGGACACGGTGCTGCCGTAGGTGTGCGCCTTGATGTATCGGCGCACGCCGTCACGCCAGACGTCGGCGCCGACGTAGCCCTCGAGCATGCGGATCACCGCCTCGCCTTTCAGATAGCTGATCGCATCGAAGGCTTGGCTCGCTTGCTCCACCGTGTCAATGCGCAGCACCACCGGGTGGGTGCTGGCGACCGCATCCAGCGCCATCGCGCTTTCGCGATCATTGACTGCTGACAGCGCGGTATTCCATTCCGGGTGCAGCTTGACGACAGTGCGGCTGCCCAGCCAACTCGCGAAGCCCTCGTTGAGCCACACATCGTCCCACCACCGCATGGTCACCAGGTTGCCAAACCACATGTGCGCGATCTCGTGGGCGGTGATCGCGAACACGTTCTGCTTGTCGGTGTGCGTGGAGATGGCGGGGTCCAGTAGCAGCGCGTGCTCGAACGTGAGGATGGCGCCCCAGTTCTCCATCGCCCAAAAGCCACCGCGACCGGGCGCGGCAATGTTGTCCAACTTGGGCAGCGGGTAGGGCACGCCGAAATAGTCGGTGAACTCGTGCAGCACCTTGCGCGAAGTCTCCAGCGCAAAGGCCGCCTGCGGCAGCGCGCCGCGGCGAGTGACTACGCCGACCTCGGTTTCACCCGCCTGTGAAGTGGCGCGCTCGAAGTCGCCCAACGAAAAGAACAACAGGTAAGTCGACATCACCGGTGACGGCGCAAAGCGCACCCGTGTGAGGCCGTTGCCGAGGTCATCGGTAGTGATCGCAGGCATGTTGCTGACTGCCATCTGGTCGCTTGGCACGATGGCCTGCAGCGCAAACGTGGCCTTGTACGCCGGTTCGTCCCACGACGGCACAAACGTGCGCGCTTCCGCGACCGCAAACTGGGTGAACAGCCCGCGCTGCTTGCCAGCGACGGTGTCGTAATCGAGCGCGAACAAGCCGCTGGATTGGGTGCCGATCTTGCCGGTGTAGCTGATCGCGAGCCGGTACTTGCCAGGCGTGATCGGCTGGGTGAAGGTAAAGGTCGCCGTCTGCGCGGCGGTGTCAAATCCGACCCGAGGCGCCGCCCATTTCACCTCGCCGGTCACTGGAACCAGCTGCACGGACGAGAATACGAGATCGGTCGCGTTGAGGGTGATGCGGTCAGTCGCTTCCAGCACCTCGATGCTGATCATGACCTGAGCATCGATGGTCAGGGTTTGCGCATGCGGCACCACCGCGATGTCGTAGTGCGTGGGCCGCACGTTGCGTGGCAGCTGCGTGGTCGCGAGCGTGGTCGATGCAGCTGCCGACGCAGGCAAGGTCGATGACGGCGCTGCGGCGATCGCGAGCGGAGCGCCGGCCAGCGCCACCGCGATGGCGGAAATCAGGAAACGAGGCATGAAATCCCTTTCAAGTGGAGTAGCTGCTAACGCGGGTGCGCGCCGATTACACGCGTGGGAAAACAGGCCTGACATATATGTCCTGCGACGCATCGAACGTCTGTGCGCCAGCGCGCTTTGTACCCCCGACCTCAGTCCGGATTACCGCCGCCAGGCTGCGTCGCAGCCACTCCTTCGCGACCCTCGCTACCTCGCGTCGAGAGTTTTCAGGGTAAGTCGGACTCGTCAAACAATTGCGTGTAGCGTGCGAGCACCGCGTCCGCTTTCTCGATAGCCAACGCCGGGTCATCCTCGCGGCGCAACGCGGCCGCCGCGCCACCCAGTTGGCCGATCACACCTTGCAAGGCAGCGTCGGCGTCGGCTGGCAAGGAAGCAAACTGGAAACTTGTGTTGATTGTCGGATAACTGGCGGACGGCACGCTGGACCAAGGCGAGACCACTTTCCGTTCTCTCAGGGAGCTGTTGCATGGTCGACCCTTGGAATGATTTAACGGTCGCCTTTTGTTTGCCGACCCAGGGAAGAATGACCTCGAAGGCGCATGGCTAAAGCTATTGAGCAACTTCCTTTTGCGCGCCAATAAGAACAATGGGTGATAGTTGCCCCAGTTTGTCGCGAGCACGCAAGTGGAGTGGCGCGTCGCGCAGTTTGGCAACGTCCACGTTGGCATCCGTCCAAGGCTGCCACCCGCCCTCGGCCGTCTGCATTTCGACGCTCTCCACGCCACTCTGCTCATCGTGGGTAACCAGTTGCAGGACGGCGTTGGGGCCGAGGCGGATGCTGCCGTCGCTGGCTTCGACAAAGCCACTTAGCGGTTGCAGGGCGAGCATCGGCGGGTCGAGGTCGGGGCGGGGGTCGGTAACTTCGATGCGGGCGGTCGCGCTGGTGTAGCCGTCCAGTTGATTGCTGCTGACAGCGTGCACGCGCCAGTAGCTGGTTCCGGCGGGTAGCGGGTCGACTTGCAGGTGTACGACCGGCGGAGGGGTCGAAGTCGCTGCGGTTGCAGATTGGGCGGATGGTGTCGCCGCATCCACTTGCTGTCGCTGCCTGATCTGCGTGCATGACGCGTCGGCACACACTTGCACTACGTAACTGGCGGCGGTTGGCACGACGCTCCAGCGCAGGATGCCGTTGCTGTAGTTCCAGGTCTGGGTGGTCGCTGCAATCGTCGGCGCGACCAACAGTTTCTCGGGTGTCATCGGTGGGCCGGCGTCGGGAACGCGGGTGCCCATGCCTTGTTTGACCGCGACCGCCGCGCCGCCGGCGGAGACGTCGGACTGGCCAGCAAACATCATCACGCGCGCTCCACCGTCGTCGGTGGCGCCGGTGCGAAGTTCGGTAGGTTTGCCGGCGGTGATGGTGGGTGTGGTGGTGGACGTGCCGGCGATGATCTCGATGCGGGTCTTGGGTTTGGCAATCGGCGCGAATACCAGATCGACATCACCACGTTTGACTTCGATGCTGCCACGATCCACGCCGCGCAGGGTGGTTTCTTTCTTGGCCAGAAACACCTGGCTGAACTCGCCCAGCCGCAGACTGGATTCGGCATTGAAGCGCAGCTCGGCGGTGGACTTTTCGCGAGTGCGCAAGCCTTGTCCGGAGCCCAGCGTGTCACCCGCAGCGGCGGGTTGCCAGCGTGGTTGGGTGATCATTTTTTCGGTGCGATTGACCGCTTCGATCACCTCTGCGGCCTCGGCGATGACCTTGCGCGACATGATGATGCGCAGGCGCTGGCCGATGCGCAGCATGTCGGGATCGCGCACTTGCGGGTTGAGTTTCCAGTTGTCTTCCCAGAACGTCTCGTCGCCGAGAATGTCCTCGGTGATGTCACTGATGGTGTCGCCGGCGACCACGATGTAGTCGTCGACGCGATCTTCATACACCGGTCGCGCCAGTGCAGACGCTCCAAACCCGAGCAGCACGCACGCCAACCACAACTTCGAATGATGGCGCGCGCTCATGGCAGCACCTCGAAGCTCAGCCATTGCACGTTGCCATTGCCCAACCGGTCGACGGCACGAAATTCCACGACGTAGTCACCGGGTGTCATGCCGGAAGTCTGGAACGGCAGGGATCTGCAACTGTGAATACCCCTGGAGAATTCGACACAGGCGCGGGCCACACCCGCCAAGCGGTCCTCGGCGTCGAGCTGCAAGGTGTCGGCGTGGGTGATCGTGGCCGATTCCAGATTGATGGGCTCGCCATTGAGTCTGGCGCTTAGTTGCGGGCCTTCGGTATCGGCGCGCAATGCGATCTGGCCACTGCCGGTGTTGCCGACGCGATCGCTGAGTTCATAACCCAGCGAATCCGCGCCCAGCTTGAGTTCCAGCGGGGCGTTGTCGATGAGTTGCTGGTCAAACGCCTGCTCACCCACGCGCAGCGATGACACGCCGGCGCCGGCGTCGCTGACACGAACCGACAGACGCGCACGTTTCCCATCGAACACGTCGGTGGGCAGTCCGTCATCGGCATCCAGACGCTGCCAGGTCAGGGTGGGTGGCGTGCTGTCGAGTTGCACGTGGGTGGAAGCACGCTCGCCCTCATTGCCGAGCGCGTCACGCGTGCGCAGTGCGAGGTGATAACGACCGTCGGGGCGATCCTGTTGCAGGCGCGCGCCAGCAGGCAGCGGCTTTCCGTCAACCAAAAGTTGCGTGGTAATGCCGCCGCTGAGATCGGTGGCTTCGATGTCAAAGCTGGCCAACGGACCGAGCACGTGGCTGACGGACTCAGGATCGATATCGGCGGCAGCATTGCTGGTTATCGCCGCGCCGGCAAAGGTGATCGTCGCTGTCGGTGGCTCGGCATCTATCCGCAGTTGAATGGAGCGGCGTGCGGCTGAGGCTTGCAATGCGGCGTCAGCAGCTTCACCAGCCACTTCGAAGCGCGTCCACGCCAGCACCCGCTGGTCGCTACCGTAAGTCACCAGCCAATGTTTGCCAGGCAAGCTCGGCGCGTTGGGAAGCACACCAAAGGCGCCGGACGGCGCGCCATTGATGCTGTAACGATGCTCGCTGGATGGCGTGGCCACGCTATCGAGACTGGCGCCGGGAGCAAGTACCGCGGAGGCAAAGGCCGGCGCTGAGGACAGCGCAAAGGCGAGCACAAGCATGCGGTGAGTGCGGTGCTTCATGGCGGCTACTTTGGGGGTTGGTTGGGTGGTTGGTTGGGCAAAGGCAACGGTTTGGTCGCGTCGTGAGCGATGCTTGGCCGGGTGACATCCAGCGCACGCTGCGTGGAGTCTGAAGCGTCGATGCTCGCCCACGGTGGTGGCAGAGTGGCGTCAAGCGCCACCCGCACCGGTGGAGGGCGGGTGGCGTCCGCCGTCGATTCGCTACCGCTGGGGCTTCCAGATGGCGGTGGGTTGGAATCGACCGCCGCACCGACGCGAACAGGCGCGGGGCGGGTCGCGTCGCCGACTGCAGGCGGAGGCATGGTGGTATCGGCGCTCAAACGCGCCGCGATGGCGCTGGGTGAGTCCACTGCCTCCAGGCGCATTTCGCCGGCCAATTCGCGCGCGCGCTCGGCAAGGCGCTCGGCCGCGTCGCTCTCAGGCATGGACGCGAACATGGCCAAGGCCAGTTCGGCGCTTTGCACCCGCTTGGCCGGGTCGAGTTCGCACAGCGCCATCACGGCGGCGCAAAGCTCAGGCTGCTCGCGTCGCAGTCGCTCTGGCAGCTCCAAGGGGCGCATGGCGGCGCGGCGCAGGTCGTTGGTCTTGGCGCCACCGATGTTCTGCTGCGCGCCGGTCATGCACTCCACCAGCAGCCGGCCCAGTGAGTACAGGTCCGAGCGCTCGCTGGGTGGCGCGCCGTTGACATATTCCGGGGCGATGAAACCGGGTGTTCCCGCGAGGCCACCGCGAGCAACCAAGGCCGGAATCTCGAAGCGCCAGGTCGACACGCCAAAGTCAGTGAGCTTGAGCTCGCCGGTCGGCGGCACCAGCACGTTGGCGGGTTTGATATCCAGATGCAGCAAGCCAGCGCCGTGCGCGGCGCTGAGGGCCTTCAGCATGGAGCGTGCGATGAGCACGACCTCGCCCGCATCGAGAGCCCCATTGCGACTGACCACGGTGCGCAAATTGCCGCCGTCCACGTACTCCATCACCACGAAGGCGAACTCGCCGGCGGCGACCAGATCGAACACGCCGACGATGTTCGGATGCCGCAGATTGGCGACCGCCACGGCCTCGTTCTCCAAGGTCTGCGCCAGCGCCTTTTGCATCTGCGGATCCAGCGCTTCGATGTGGATGGTCTTGATCGCCACATGCCGTTTCAGGCGTGGATCCCAAGCCAGGAAGACCGAGCCCATCGCGCCTTGTCCCAGCGTGCTCAGCAACTTGTAGCGCCCCAGAAACACTTCGCTCATGGCTTCGCGGTTGCGCTGATGACGCTTGATCTGGGTGAACGCCGCTTTCAGGCTGGCAAGGTCGCCGCCACTGTTGGCACCGCCGGCCAACATGCCGCGTTGCCAATCGAGCAATGCGCGCACGGGCTGCACCACGCTGCGCCACGCAAACACGCTGAGCGCGGCGACCAACAGCAACACCGCGGCCATGGCGGCGAATGCCCCTTGCCGCATGCTCGCCGCTGCCGATTCGGCTTCGGCCGCCAGTTGCAGCGAAACCACCGACCAATTGGTGCCCGTGACGCGCGCAAACGCAGACACTTCGATGCCGGCTTCGCCGTCCACACGGGTTGCCAACGCCAACAGCTGCGGTTGCGCGATCGCCTCGAGCAAAGTGGTCGAAAGCGCGGTCGAATCGGCGAACGCCGGATGCGCGGTAGTGCCTTGCAGCAACAACAGATGCGCGGAGTCGCCGAGTTCCTGCGGTGACAAGGTTGCCGCCAAGGCCGTTGCATCGGCGAGTATCGCGATGCGCAGACCCTCGCGCCCGGTCTCGCGACTCAAGCCCCATTGCCGTTGTTCGCCGGCTTGCCGCAGCAAGACTGCGTCTTCCAGCGTTTGCAAATCGTCGGCTTCGATGACGTCAGCGTCCGGCCGTCGCGCCAACTGCACCAGTACGTCTTGTTCGCCGTCGCGATAGAAAGTCGCTGCCGCCAACACATTGGCTTGACCCACCAGAATGCCCGCCAGCACTTCACGCGCCGCATCCGAAGCGGGCTCGCTGTACAACTGCGGGTTCTGCGCGGCGCTGTCCGCGGCCGATTGCAGCGCGGAGAGCAGGGCGCCGACGCGGTCGGCCGACGCGCGCGCCGCAATCAGGTGGGTGCGTTGCGCCTGATCGACCAGCGATTCGCGGGCAAGATGAATCTGGTATGCCGCCAGCCCAAACGGCAGCGAAGCCACCGCCAGCAGCGCCGCGACCAGCCCAATGATCAGGCTGCTGCGGCGCTGCGCTTGGCGGATCTCGGCCACTGACTACAGGCGCCGCTCGCTGAAGGTGTCGCATTGGCTGGCATCACCGCCGTCAAAGCCACGGCGGAACCAGCGCACGCGTTGTTCCGAGCTGCCGTGACTGAAACTGTCGGGCACCACGGTGCCGGTAGCCTGCTTCTGCAAGCGGTCGTCGCCGATGGCGCTGGCCGTGCTGAGCGCCTCTTCGATGTC
The DNA here is from genome assembly GCA_052390415.1 of Pseudomarimonas sp. Classification (GTDB taxonomy): domain Bacteria; phylum Pseudomonadota; class Gammaproteobacteria; order Xanthomonadales; family Xanthomonadaceae; genus JANNWF01. The sequence goes on from JBQTGY010000019.1 coordinate 40,741, forward strand.
GCCAGGCTCCATCCACGCATTGCGTTTTTGACCGTGATGCGCCCACACACCGGCGTAACAATCGGCCTGCAACTCCTGTCTCACCAACAAGCCTTCGGCGCCCTTGACCGAGCCGCGTTGCCGTTCGGCGTTGACCTTGGCCGACACGCCGGTCAGGGTCTGGATGTGATGGCCGACTTCATGCGCGATCACGTAGGCCTCGGCGAAATCACCGCCGCCACCGAGCTGGCTGCGCATCTGCGAGAAAAAGCTGGTGTCGAGATACACCTTGCGGTCGGCGGGGCAATAAAACGGTCCCACTGCGGCGGTAGCGCCGCCGCAAGCCGACTGCACGCTGCCGCTGAACAGCACCAGCGCAGGCGGTTGGTACTTGGAACCGCTGGCCGCGAACTGCGTGGTCCACACGTCTTCGGTGTCGCCCAGAATGGCGGCAACAAATTGCGAGGCCTCGTCATCCACCGGCGCCGAGGTTGGGCCCTGCTGGCTTTGCCCCGTTGCACCGGGATCGCCCTGCATTTGTGCCAGCAAGCCCAGCATTTCCAACGGGTTCTTGCCCAGCAACAAGCCGATCACCATGACAATGGCAACGCCGCCAAAGCCGAGCTTGCCCACGCCCGCGCCCATGCCACCGCCACCGGATACGCCGCGGCGATCCTCGACGTTGCTGCTGCGGCGTCCTTTTTCCCATTTCATGCTGAAGCTCTCCTGCAAATCCGGCAGGCTGCCAGACCGAGGGCGATTGTCGCCTCATTTGCGCCTCCCGTGCAGGCGTTGCCGCACACTCGCCACGCAAGGGCCAAACAGTCGCCGATGTCAGCACTGACGTAGACTTCACACTCTGACTTCCCCTGCGACCAGGCCTCTCATGAGCAACAATCCCTACGAAGCACCCCGCGCCATCGTGGCCGACTATCAGCAAGACGATGGCGCCAATTTGGGCTTCAATTCGCAGCCACTATCGCTGCCCGCCGGGCGCGGCATCGATTGGATCAAACAAAGCTGGGCAATGTTCGCGCAAAGCCCCGGGCTGTGGATCGGCATCTATCTGGTTTTCATGGGCGTCATGATGGCGGCCGCCTTTGTTCCGATCCTGGGCTTCATTGCGCAAAGCGTTTTGTCGCCGGTGCTGATGGCAGGCATCGCGCTGGGTTGTGACCATTTGCGGCGCGGTCAACCGTTGGAGTTCAGCCACCTGTTCGCCGGCTTCTCGCGCAACAGCACGCAATTGATGATGGTCGGCGGCATTTATCTGGTCGGCATCATCGTCGTGATGGTGATCGCTTTCGTACCGACCATCGGTCTGGTCGGCGGCATGGCGTTCATGGGCCAGGGCGATCCCGAAGCCCTGGCCTCCCTGATGGGCTTCCCGATCGTGATCGGCATGCTGATCTACTTTGCCTTGCTGATGCCCGTGGTGATGGCCATGTGGTTCGCGCCGACCCTGGTGATCTTGAACGACGTGCCCGCGCTGGACGCCATGAAAATGAGCTTTTATGGGTGTCTGAAAAACGTGTTGCCGTTTCTGCTGTGGAGCTTGGCGGTGCTTGGCCTGTGCTTTTTGTCGATCTTGACGCTGTTTCTCGGTCTGCTGGTGTTGATGCCGTGGATTGCGGCATCCAACTACTGCGCCTATCGAGAAATCTATTATCGGGCTTGACGATCTTGGCGCTGCCCCTCAGTGCATGTTGGAAGTTTCCGCCGCCATGACCGTCGGCAAGCGCGTCGCGCTTCCTAACCCCTCCCCAACCCGTCCGGCGCGATGCGCGCTCATCCCTGCGCAGGCCTGCGGCCTGCAAGCTGCAGGGAATCGCCCCCGAACATCGGGTTAGACATTCGAGGGTCGAGTCTGCACGACTCTTGCGTATATTTCGGCGAACCGTAGAGCATCCCGCTGCACATGCTGGACACCACATTCCGGGCGGCGACGCCCGAAGGCATCGAGCTTGAGATTCGACCCGCTGGTCCGGTGCCGCGCGCACTGGCGTGGCTGGTCGACTTGTTATGGCGCGCCGCGGTCATGGTGGTGCTGGGTATGACCTTGGGCTATTTCGGCAACTTCGGCACCGGCATCATGCTGCTGGCCTGGTTTGCCCTGGAATGGTTGGTGCCGGCCTGGTTTGAGGCGTATTGGGATGGCGCCACACCGGGCAAGCGGGCCTTGGGGATCCGCGTGATCGCCGAAAGCGGCGCACCGATTGGCTGGAATGCGGCCCTGTCGCGCAACCTGCTGCGTTTTGCCGACTTCTTGCCGGCGATGTATTTCTTCGGCTTGCTGACGATGGTTTGCAACCAACGCTTTCAACGCCTGGGAGACATGGTGGCTGGCACCTTGGTGATTCATGTCGACCCACCGCTGACGCGGCGCTCATTGGGCGAAGTGCCTGCACAGGCGCCACGACGCGCGCTGTCGCCCGAGGACGCGCGCACGGTGGTCGACCTGGCTGAGCGGGCATCCGAACTGGGGCCCGAACGCACCGAGGAGTTGCTCGTTTTGGCGCAACCCATGCTTGGCGGTCCCGTCACCGGAACCAACTTGGCGGGTATCGCGCACTACTTGATTGGCTCAGCCCTGATTGCACCGCCTTGCATTGGCTCTCCTCTCACCGTAGCTTCGGCGGAGCAGTCGCGTGCGCCAAGCTGAGTTTGAGCGCCGTTATCGGCTGGACTGGACGCGCTTCGAGCTGTGGTTGCAGCGACGCTCGCTGCGTCCCGGCGCGCGCGCGGCGTTGGCATTGCGACTGGGCGAGGAGAGTTCCGAGACCTTGCCGATCAGCGAGATTCCTGCCCGCTATCGCGCCCTGTGTGCACAGCTTTCGTTGGCCCGTGAGCGTCGTTATGCGCCGGCCTTGCTCGAACGCCTGCATGCGCTGGTGCAGGCTGGTCATCACGTGCTCTATGGCGCGCAGTCGGGGCAAGGCCTGCATGTTGGCGAGTTTCTGAGCGGCGGCTTTTCGCGCCTGTTTCGGCAGCAGTGGCGGCCAATCGGCTTGGCGGCGCTGCTGTTCTTCGGACCGCTGTTGGGGCTGCTGATTGCGATCCAGCTGTATCCGCCCTTGGCGGGGATCATCGTCAGCCCTGAACAGCTCGCCGAAGCGGAGGCCATGTACCAACCCGACGCCAAGCGTCTGGGTGATCGGCCGGCCAGTTCGGCGACTGAGATGTTCGGTTTTTACGTTTTCAACAACGCGCGCATCGGCTTCCAGACCTTTGCCGGCGGTGTGTTGATGGGTATCGGCAGTCTGTTCTTTCTGATCTTCAACGGCGTGGTGCTCGGCACGGTGATCGGTCATCTCACGGCAGTGGGTTTGGGTCCGCAGATCTGGTCTTTCGTCGCCGGCCACAGCGCGCTGGAGCTCACCGCCATTGCGATCTCGGGCGGTGCCGGTTTGAAGCTGGGCGGCGCGTTGCTGCGGCCGGGCCGGCGCTCGCGTCGTCGTGCTTTGGTGGAGGAAGGACGCATTGCCTTGCTGTTGGCCGCCGGCGCAGGACTGATGTTTGTCGCGGCAGCAGGCGTCGAGGCGTTCTGGTCGCCACTGATGATGTTCGACAACACGATCAAGTACTGGGTCGGCGTATTGGGCTGGGTGTTGCTGGGTACCTATTTGTTGAGGGTAGGTCGGCATGCGCGTTGACGCATTGGCCATTGCCCTGCGCGCGCGGCAAGGCTGGGAAGCCATCGATCTGGGTTTTCGCATGGCGACCCATTGGGCGCGACCGTTATGGATCGCATGGCTGGCGGTGTATCTGCCGCTGACCCTGGCCTTGCTCGCTGCGCTGTACACCGAGCCGATGGCGGCGGCGCTCGCCATCTGGTGGAGCAAACCCATCGCCGACCGTTTTGCACTGTTTGTGCTGAGTCGGCGCGTGTTTGGCGATCCCGCGACCTTGGCGCAGACGCTGGCAAGTTGGCGCAGCGTACTCAGCCCGGGTTTGGTGCGTGCTTTGCTGTTGCGTCCCTTCGGCTGGGATCGCAGTTTCTTGCAACCCATTCCCTTGTTGGAGCGCCAGCGCGGCGTGGCGGCGCGACGTCGAGCGGCGTTGTTGGGTCGTCGATTGGGCGGCCATGCGATGGCGCTGGCAATGGTGTGTTTGTGCTTTGAACTGGTGGTGATGATTTCCTTGGCCATGTTCGGCAGCCTGTTGACGCCAGCCGCGGAAGTCGGCGGCGCGGCAGTCTCATCCGATTTGGTGGAGGCGTTGGGCATCGATTGGTGGGGCATGGGTGTGACCTTGGCCTACGTGGTGGCAATCGCCGTGGTCGAGCCCTTTTTTGTCGCCGCTGGATTTGCGATGTATCTGGTTCGCCGCACGCAACTGGAGGGCTGGGATATCGAACTTGCCCTGCGTCGCGCCGCCGTCGAAGCAAGCGATCAAAAGCCGATGGCGACGACGCGCGTCGGACCACCCAAATTGAATCCGTTGAGCGCAGTGGCCATCGCCGTTGTGGCTGGTTTTGCGGTGGCTACGGCACCGCCAGCGCTGGCTGACGTTGCGGTCAACAAGGGCCAATTGTCGGCCTCGCAGTTTGACGATGATCTGCCGCCACCACCACCACCACCGCTGGATACGCCGGCCCGACGTGCCGCGCTCGAAGTCCTGAAGCATCCCGATTTTGGTCGCAAGATCGAACGCATGCGTTGGCGGCTGGACCTTGGCGATGAGAAGAAAAAGGACCCCAGTTCGACCGACCTGGACTGGCTGCGTGATGTCGGCGACTGGGTGGCGGCCGGCGTGCGCGTGACCATGTGGGTGCTGCTGGCGATTCTGGCGATGGCGGTGGTCTGGCTGGTGGCAAAACGCACTGGCGGCGGCCGCGCGGATGCACCACTTGATCTGCCACCGCAGCAGATGTTTGGACTGGCCATCAGTCCGGATTCGTTGCCTGACGATGTGGTCGCCGCCGCTTTGGCTGCGATTGCTGACGGGCATCTGCGTGAAGCGGTGTCGCTGTTGTACCGCGGTGCGCTGTCGTATCTGGTGCACGACTGCGAGATGCGAATCGGCGAGGGCAGCACCGAAGGCGAAGTGCTGCGGATTGCGCAACCGTTGTTGTCAGCTACTGCCTTCGCACACTTTCAACGTCTGGTGGCGGCGTGGATCGAGATCGCCTATGGCCATCGCCCCGGTAACGCCGAACAGCTGCGCGCCTTGTGTCACGCCCAACGTAATCTGTTCACTGCAACACCGTCGGCGGGTGAAGTCGCACGCAGCGATCTGGCCACGGCAGGGGCCGCATGAAGCAGAACTGGAAGCTGCTGTTTGGCATGTTCTGCGTCCTCGCGCTGGTGGGCATTGCATTGCTGCGGCTGCTCGAGCGGGTGCCGGTGGAAGAAGAGCAGCCGCCGTCGGAGGAGGCACTTCGCAACGATTTCCTCGCCGCGCAGCGCACCCTGGATCAGTTGGGCGTGAAGTGGGAGATCGTGCAAGGCGTGGTCACCAACTTGCCGAAAGGCGAGGGTGTCGCAGTCATCCTGCCCAACGCTGGCAGCCGCCTGAATGACTTGTCCCTGGATGTGATCGAAGAGTTCGTCAACTCCGGCGGCCATCTCATTACCGAAGCGGGTTGGTGGGGTGAAGACACCTTGTTGGCCCGGTTTGCAGTGAGTCCGGAATATTCGTACGACGAAGACGAGGACGACTGGGACGAGGATGAGGAGTTGGCTGCAGAAGACGAAGGAGCCGACGTCGAAGTAGATGCGGACGACGCCAACGCCGATACTGACCCGATAGCCGCACAGGACAGCGTCAAGGCTGGTGCCAGCGACGGCAAACAGAACAAGCGCGCGGATTCGGTCATCGCACCCGTCGATGTCACTGATGCCAATGGCGAAGAAGACGAATTGCCCGTCGCCACGGCCGACTGCGGGTGCAGCAGCGATGGCGAGGCCAATTACGCGGACTATTTGCGCAGCGGTGACTTGCTGGGCGAGCCCGAGCTGCGACTGGTCGTCCACGACGACGACTGGCTGAGCACCACCGGCAAGGTGTTGGGCACGATCGGCGCGGCGGAGACACCGCAGCTGCTGCATCTCGAACACGGTGCCGGTCGGGTCACCGTGATCGTTGGCTTGCACCCGTTCGAAAACGATCATCTGGGTGACGCCGACAACGCCGAGGCGCTGCTGCGCTTGCTCAATCTGCCGGGCCCTGCGCAACGCGTGCTGTTCGTGCATGCGCGCGTTGGCGGCTTGGCCGACTGGCTGCTGGAGTACGGCTGGCGCGTGATCGCGGTGGGCAGCGTATTGCTGGTGCTGCTGCTATGGGCGGCGATGCCGCGATTTGGACCGCTGTTGCCTGAGCTGCTGCCGCAGCGCCGCCGCCTGCTCGATCACCTGCTGGCCAGCGGACGCTTGTTATGGTCCAACGGTCAAGGCGGCGTGTTGGCCACTGCCGCCGCCAGCAGTGCGCTGGATCGAGTGCGCGGCGAGTATCCACACACGCGCTGGCTGGCAGCCGCTGACCTCACACAGTTTCTGCAACGCCGATTTGCGCTGGATGCAGCCGTGGTCGCACTGCTGCTGGCACCGCAACACGTGCGTCATCCTGCCAGCCTGACCGCCCTGGTGCGCGCCTGTCAGCGCATCCATACCGAACTGGCGCCGCGTCGCAGCGCGCGCTCGGTCAACCCACTTTACGATTGCTGAGACAACCATGAACACGACTGTCCCGACTCCACCTGACACCACTTCGTCCGACGCCAGCCCGTCCGCTTCACATGCCGCCGAGCCGACCGCGCCCACCGCCGCGCTGGCGATATCTGCGGAAACCTTGAGTCGCGCGCAGAGCATCCTCGACGCGTTGCGTGGCGAGGTTGGCAACGCTTTCATCGGGCAACGCGCGGTGGTTGATGAAATCTTGATCGCCCTGCTGGCCGGCGGTCACGTGCTGATCGAAGGTGTGCCTGGACTCGGCAAGACCCTGCTGGTGCAGGCGTTGGCGCAGGCGATGGGTGGCCGTTACGCGCGCATCCAGTTCACCCCTGATCTGATGCCCGCCGATGTCACCGGCCACACCTTGTACGACCCGGCCAGTGGCCAGTTCACTACCCGCCGCGGACCCGTGTTTGCCAACTTGCTGCTCGCCGACGAAATCAACCGCGCGCCAGCGAAAACTCAAGCCGCCTTGCTGGAAGTCATGCAGGAAGGACAGGTCACCATCGATGGCACGCCGCATCGGCTGGAGCCGCCCTTCATGGTGCTGGCGACGCAGAATCCGGTCGAACAGGAGGGCACCTATGCACTGCCTGAGGCACAGTTGGACCGCTTCCTGATCAAAGTATTGATCGACTATCCGGCAGCCAACGAAGAATCTGACATCGTCCGCTTCGCCACGGGCGGACGCAGCGATGAGCGACTGCAACTGGACGGTGTGCGCAACATTCTCTCCATCGAAACGCTGATCAAGTTGCGTGCCCTTTCCGCCGCCATTGCCGTGGATGAGCGTGTACTCGACTACGCCCTGCGGGTGGTGCGCGCGACCCGCGATTTCCCCGGAATCGCGGTGGGTGCGAGTACCCGTGGGGCGATCGCGATGGTGCGCGGTGGACGTGCGCGTGCGCTTCTGAACGGGCGCGACTTCGTCACTCCTGACGACATCAAACAACTGGCCACCGCTGCGCTGCGTCACCGCATCGTTGCAACGCCCGATTATGCGATCGAGGGCCGTAGCCCGGACATGCTGGTCCGTGAACTGCTGGAGACCATCGAAGCGCCACGGCTTTGATGCGACGCCGCGTCGTGATTCGAACCGAGCCGGGCCTTCGACGTCACCCATGCTGATCCCTGCGCGCCCCTTGCTGATCGCGATGGCAGCGCTGCTGCTGCTGGCGATTGCCGCCTCGTTCGCAACCGCATTGGACCGCGTGTTGGCAGCGACTGCGGTGGTGGCGTTTTTGGCCGCTCTGCTGGATGGCCTGAGTCTGTGGCGTACGCCGGTGCCGCCGTTGCGCCGCAAGCTTCCACATGCCCTGGCCTTGGGCGCTGAAACAGCGATCACGCTGGATGTGGAGAACAGCAGCGCTCGCGCGCTGACGATGCAGGTGTTTGATCACGTCGCCGATGGCTTGAGCTTCGGCGGCTTGCCACAAACGCTGCAATTGCCGGCCGGGCAAGTCGCCAGCGTCATGTACAAGGTGCGCGCGCAAATGCGTGGCGAGCACCACTTCCTGCGTTGCGAATTGCGTCTGCACTCGGCATGGGGTCTGTGGCAACGCCGCGTCTTCGTGGCGTTGAACAATCAGGTGCGGGTGTACCCCAACTTCGCCGCGCTGACCCGATTTGCCTTGATGGCGACGGACCATCGGCTGTCGCAGCTCGGCGTGCTGCTGCGTCGGCGCCGCGGTGAGGGACTGGACTTCCATCAATTGCGCGAGTACCGCGAAGGCGATTCGCCGCGCCAGATCGACTGGAAAGCAAGCTCACGGATGCGCAAGGTGATCTCGCGCGAATACCGCGAGGAGCGCGATCAACAGATCATCCTGCTGGTGGATTGTGGGCGTCGCATGGCGGCCAAGGATGGGCCGCTGTCGCATCTCGATCACGCCCTCAACGCCGCCCTGTTGTTGGCCTTTGTGGCCCTGCGACAGGGCGATGCAGTGGGGTTGATGACCATGGGTGGTGTCGAACGCTGGATGGCACCGCGCAAGTCACGTGCTGCGCTGGATGGTTTGTTGGAAGGCTGTTTTGACCTGCACGAGACCCTCGCCAGCCCCGATTACCGCGCCTGCGCCACGAACTTGTTGAAACGGCAGACGCGACGCGCGCTGGTCGTGCTGTTGTCGAACGTGCGCGATGAAGACGATGACGATCTGCGCGACGCCTTGTCCCTGCTGCGCCGTCGTCATCGCGTGGTACTGGCCAGCCTGCGCGAACCGATCATCGAAGACGCCCTGCATGCTCCTGTCGACGCGCTTGAGCCCGCGCTTGCCCACGCCGCCAGCGCTGAATACCTGGCCCGCCGCAAGAAGAGTTTTGCCCGCTTCCAACACGTTGCCATCTGCCTCGACGTGGAACCGACTGAACTGCCGATGGCGCTGGTGAATCGCTATCTGGAGTTGAAGCGGGACGGGACGATGTAGTTTTCGGGAGCTGGGGACTCGAAACTCGGAGCGCGAATCCCGTGGAAGCGGCGGAAGCCGCGATGTTGCTGCCATAAGGCGTCACTTTCGCGGCTTCCGCCACTCCCACCAGCGCTCAGACGCCAGACCCCTCGTTTCCCGCCGCCTTGCTCGACGTCCGCCATCGGGCGCTGCAAGACGGCGAGTTCAATCGCACCAGCGCCTTGGTGTTGTTGGACGGCGAAAACCGCAAATTGACAAGCAGCGCGCCGTTGGGACTTGAGGTCGCTATCCCGTTGCCGGTCACGCTTGATACTGTGCGGCGTCGCTGTGGCGGCGGGCGCTCAGCGGAGATCAAGTGCAGAAATCCATTGCCAATTACATCGGCATCCAGGCCATTCGCTTTCTCGCTGGCACGCAAGCCTTCGGCATGGTGACTTTCCATGGTGGCTGGATCCTGCTGGCGCTGGCGACCTGGGGATTCGAGGCGGGACCAGACAGTTCGACCGCCACGGTGAGTCGGGCCCTTGTTCGCGCCTATGCCTGGCTGGGTGGTGTCGACGAAAATGGTCGGGGCGATGGGACTCTGATGATGGTTGTCTGGGCCAAGCTGTCGCTGGTGGTGTACTTGATCGACGCGGCTATTCGAGGAGTCCGCGGTGAGCGCAAGCCAGTCGCGCTGTGGCGGATTGCTCTGGCATCCGGCGCGATAGCACTGTCCGGCTACCTGATTGCGTTTTGGCCGACCGCCAAGTCGGGCTTTGAAAACGTGTTTCCAGCTGTGCTTTTTTCTGTGCTTACCGTGCTCGCCACGGCGTGGGCCGTGCTTGCGCAACGACTCGGGGAGTTCCTGGTCGCTCGCATTCGCAATGAGTCAGTGTCGACCGCCGTCGCGCAAGAGCGGAAGGCCCCGCAATCGACCTTGCGCTAGCAGACCGGTGGATACCGTGACGCTCGCGCAGGCATCGTGATCTCCTGTGCACCCAGTCAAAGCCGCGAATGCGAGGCGTGATGCGGCTGACGTGGGTAAAGGTTCCTCATTGCCGACCCAAGCAATGATGACTACCCTGAGCGAGTGGAAATCCTGCATCTCTTCATCTCCCCGGAACACACCTACGTCGGCCACTACGGCGGTCCCGCAGGGACCGCACCGATCATCGAGGTCGAACAGATCGAATGCGTCGCCGGTAGTGGCATTCGCGGGGATCGCTATTTCGAGTTCAAGCCCGATTTCAAAGGGCAGATCACCTTCTTCGAGATCGAAACCCACCAGCGAATCTGCGAACTGCTAGGCATCGTCGACAAAGGCGCGGACGTCTATCGGCGCAATGTCATCGTCCGCGGGCAAGACCTCAATCAACTCATCGGCAAGGAGTTTGAGCTGCAGGGGCTGCGTTTTCTCGGCACCGAAGAGGCGAGGCCGTGTTTCTGGATGGAAGAGGCGGTCGGCCCAGGAGCCTTGCTTGCGCTGGCGGGCAAAGGCGGACTGCGGGCGAAGATCATTGTCGGCGGGACGCTACGGATCAGATCTATCCCGCCAATCGGTCATTCACCCAGCGGTTGATGCTGACTCCTGCCTCAGCGGCTTGAGTGGCCAAAGCGCGATGTCGCTCCGGGGTCGTGCGGATTTGAAACTTGCCGGAGAACTGCCGGGCGCTGATGGGTTCAGGGACAGACTCGGCGTTTGCCTGCATGTCTGCAACCACGCCTTCAACCAAGCCTGCGACCCCTGCCAAGGCAGCTTCCATGCTGGTGTCCAGCCACGACAGGCTGGGAAATTCGGCACATAGGCCAACGAACTCAGCATCCTCGGCCGACCAGACCACCCGGTAGGTGTAGTGTTTGAAGTTCATGCTATCCCTCCATTTTGGCGATGGCCGCTAGTACTTGTTTGATCTGATAGGGTTTGGCTTTGCCATTGGAGCCGGTCTGCACATTCACCCGTGGGTCGCCTGTCCATGGCGTGCGATAAACGCGGTGGCTTGTGCCTTGCTGGCGAGGCGCACCGAAATAGTGGTCGCAGACTCGACAAAGCTCTGAAAAACGAGCGTTTTGCGGGCAGTCTCGCAAGCGGCGGACTAAGTCAGTTATCGACGCCATGGGGGTCAGTTTAGTATCGCTATTGATACTGTCAACTGATTAGCCCCCATTCTCAGCTGTTGAGCTCCTCGCCTTTCGGGAGAGGGGTTGGGGGTGAGGGTTCGGTACCAGTTTGGGGCTTCACAACCGCCTCGAGCCCTCATCCGGCGCTTCGCGCCACCCTCAGTCGCTCGCCGCGACTTCGATCCCGGAGGGAGAGGGGCTCATCATCGACACTGGCTGAGGATCGGGGCTAATCAGTTACTGTCAATGCAGGGCTCGCACTAAGCAAACAATTTTAATCGGGCAGCCGCATTTCAATCGCCGTTTCGTGTTCGGAACTCGTCAACACTACAACCTGCACCTCACCCCGCTGCTCAACCCGCACCAACCCCGATCCGCGCAGCTCGCCAATCGCTTCATCGCCCAGCCACGCCAAGGTCCGTAGCAACACACTCATGCGCACGTTCAGGCGCTTGCACAGGCGCGGCAGCGACACGCCTTCGGGTGATGCTGCGAGTTCGCGCAGCAATGCATCGCGCAAACACACCTCAGGCGATTCGTCGCTCACGGAACTAGGGTGCTGTCGATGCGGCGAGACACCAGCGCTTCGGCAACAGGGTCGGGCACATGCGCGGCGAGGATCACCGGGATGGATTTCGAGGTAGGCGTGCGTGCTTCATCGGCAAAACTCGATAGCGGGACCAGGGTGTTGGTTTCCGGGTAATAGGCAACCAGACAGCCGCGCGGAATGTTGTAGTCGACCAGCAGAAAGCGCTTGGCCTGGCGGCGCACGCCGTCGTCGCAGATGCTTTCCAGATCGACCCAGTCACCCGCGTTCATCCCCAACTGTTCGATATCAGCGCCATTGATGAACAGCACGCGGCGTTCGCCGAACACGCCGCGATAGCGGTCGTTCATGCCATAGATGGTGGTGTTGTATTGATCGTGCGAGCGAGTGGTGGCGAGCAGGAACACGGGTTGCTTGCGACCGGCGCGGGCGCGATGCACGGGCGTGTCGGTGGGCACGGCGTGCAGCTTGAATACGGCCTTGCCCTCGGGATTGCGCCATCGGCGTTCGGCAGCCGTATTGGGTAAGCGAAAGCCGCCCGGCACGCGCACGCGGGAATTGAAGTCGTGGAACTCATCGAACACCGCGGCGATGCGGTCGCGGATGCGGTCGTAGTCTTCGATCAACCACAGCCATGGCGTCTTGCTGCGGGTGCCGAGGGTGATGGCGGCGAGGCGCGCAACGATGGCGGGTTCGGACAGCAACATCGGCGCGGCCGGTGCGTTGATGCCGGCCGACAGGTGCACCATGCTCATCGAGTCTTCGACCGAGACGCCCTGCGGCCCGCACACCTGCATGTCGATTTCGGTGCGACCCAGGCACGGCAGGATCAGTGCATCACGCCCATGCACCAGATGGCTGCGGTTGAGTTTGGTGGTGACGTGCACGGTCAGGTCGCAGCGCCGCAACGCGGCATGCGTGGCCTCGGTGTCCGGTGTCGCGGTGGCGAAGTTGCCACCCATTCCGAAGAAAGTCCGCGCACGGCCATCGCGCATGGCCTCAATTGCGCCGATGGTGTCAAAGCCCGGCTCGCGTGGCGGTGAAAAATGGAAGACCGCTCCAAGACGATCAAGAAAGCCGGCATCGGGTTTCTCGAAGATCATCATCGTGCGGTCGCCTTGCACGTTGCTGTGGCCACGCACCGGGCACGCGCCGGCACCGGGGCGACCGAGATTGCCGCGTAGAAGCAACAGATTGGAGATCATCTGGATCGTCGCGACCGAATGTTTGTGCTGGGTGATGCCCATGCCCCAGCAGCAGATGGTGCGCTCCGCACGCAGATAGATTTCGCCGGCGCGCTTGATCTCATCCAGGCTTAGCCCGGATTCGGCCTCGATCGTTGCCCACAGTTCTTCCCCGACGTCGGCAGCGAACGCTGCAAAGCCGACCGTGTGCTCGGTGATGAAGGCGAGATCCAACACGCGTGGCTGGCCATCGCGCTGGCGCTGGGCGTCGACCTCCAGCACGTACTTGATGATGCCCTTGACCGCGGCCAGGTCGCCGCCGATGCGCAGCTGGAAGAAGTCCGACGCGATCTGCGTGGAACCACCGGTCAGCATTTCGCGCGTGTTCTGCGGATCGGCAAATTTCTCCAGCCCGCGCTCGCGCAGGGGATTGAACGAGACGATGGCAGCGCCGCGTTTGGCCGCCTGCCGTAGTTCGCCGAGCATGCGCGGATGATTGGTGCCCGGGTTCTGGCCGAAGATCAAAATGGCGTCGGCCAGTTCGAAATCATGCAGCGATACGGTGCCCTTGCCGACCCCGATCTGCGCCTTCAGCGCCACGCCGGACGGCTCGTGACACATGTTCGAGCAGTCCGGAAAATTGTTGGTGCCGAACTCGCGCACGAACAACTGATACAGAAACGCGGCCTCGTTGCTGGTGCGGCCGGAGGTGTAGAAAATCGCCTCATTGGGAGAAGCGAGGCCATTCAAGTGCGAGGCGATGAGGCCGAACGCTTCGTCCCAACTCACAGGCAGGTAGTGGTCGGACGCGCTGTCCCAACGCAGCGGATGGGTGAGACGGCCTTGATTCTCCAACCAGTGATCGCTGTGTTTGGCCAACGCAGCCACGCTGTACTTCGCAAACAAGTCCGGCGTCGCACGATGGCGGGTCGCTTCGGCAGCCACCGCTTTGGCGCCGTTTTCGCAAAACTCAAACGTCGACGTGTGATCGCGATCCGGCCACGCGCAACCGGGGCAATCGAAGCCATCGGGTTGATTGGCCGAAAGCAGCGTCTTGGCGCCATGCGCCGGCACGCCTTGTTCGAGCAGATGCCGTGCAACACTGCGCAGAGCGCCCCAGCCGCCGGCCGGATTGTCATTGGGATGAATCGGGTTCTTGCTCATGCCGGGGTCTCCTGCACGCCGGCTTCGAGCAAGCGGTGAGGATGCGTGTAGATCACGCAATCCGCCCCGCGGGCGAAGCCGATCAGGGTCTGACCGGCACTATCCGCCAATGCGATGGCAAGCGCTGTGGGTGCTGAGATGGCGGCAATCAGTTCGATGCCAGCGCGCGCCGCCTTCAACGTCATTTCATAGCTGGCACGACTGGTGATGACGGCAAATCCGGAGGCCGGATCGAGATCCGAGTGATGCAGCGCACCAATCAATTTGTCGAGAGCGTTGTGGCGGCCGATGTCCTCACGCACGCACGCAACCACGCCACCGGACGTGGCCCAAGCGGCTGCGTGGGTGGCACCGGTCGCCGCGTTCAAGGGTTGCCGCTCGCGTAGTTGTTGCATGGCGCGCTGCAGCGCCTGCGCTTCAATCCGTAGCGCATTGCTCACCGGTGCTGGTGGCTGCAAAACGGCTTCAATCGACTCGCTGCCACAAACGCCACAACCGCTGCGGCCCTGCAGATTGCGACGCCGATTCTGCAGAGCTTCGGTGGCGGCGGTGGGTATGCGCAAGCGGAGGACTGCGCCATCGATCCAGATGTCGATGGACTCGGTAGTCAGCTCGTCAGGCGTCGCCACGATGCCTTCGCTTAGCGAGAAACCAAGTGCGAAGTCAGCCAGATCGTGCGGCGTCGCCATCATCACCGCGAAGGGTGTGTCGTTGTACTCGAACGCGATTGGGACTTCGTCTGCGACATCGTCGTGCGCGACTTGGTGATTGGCGTCACGTAGGCGATGCACCGTGCGGGTGACCGCGCCAGCGGACGCTGATTTTTGTGAGAGGTGCATGGCGGTGGAAAGCATGCGGGAGATTGGGGGTTTCGGCGACTGCCGGGTTTTGGGTTTTCTGGCTTCGCTCGCTTGATGTTGGCATGCCGCACCGTTTCGTCCACCTCGGCGGCCGCTGAAGCCGACAAAACCCTGCGGAGCGCCAACAGCGAGCGAGAGAAGCGAAAAGCTGGATTCCGGCCTACGCCTGAATGACGTCAGTCAACCCAACACCAAAAAAATAGAACCCCGAATCACCCCACCTCCACTCGATCCACCCTCTGAAATCCGCGCGGCAACTGATTGCCGCGACTTGCCCGCGACCCCGCATACGCCTGCAAATCCCGCCAACTGATACCCAGCTTGCGTTGCCCACAGTGCAGGGTAAGTTCGGCACCGCTGCGCAGGCTGACGACGGCCAGGACGCGTTCATCGCCGGATTTGAGTTTGGCCGGTGGAATCTGGATCAGTTTGTTGCCTTTGCCTTTGTCCAACTCGGGCAACTCGGTCAGCGGGAAAGCGAGCAGGTGACCGCTGGAAGTCACTGCAACCAGCATGTCGGTGCTGACATTCGTGACCAGCGCGGGATGCAGCACCTCGGCGCCGTCGGTCAAGTTGAGCAGCACCTTGCCAGCCTTTTGCCGGCCGACCAGGCTCTCGAAGCGGGTGACGAAGCCGTAGCCGAAGCTCGATGCGATGACCAAGCGCACGTCGGGTTCGGCTATCACGGCGGAGACAAAGCGTGCTCCCGCAGCGGGCGAGAAACGACTGCTGAGTGGCTCGCCGGCGCCGCGAGCCGAGGGCAGGCTGTGGGCGGGAGTCGAGTAGGCACGACCCTGACTGTCCAGGAACGCGGCTTGCTGCGAACTGCGTCCACGAGCGAAGTGGCACAGGCTGTCGCCATCACGATAGGTGAGTGCGGCAGGGTCGACATCGTGGCCCTTGGCGGCGCGGATCCAGCCCTTGCTGGAGATCACTATGGTTATTGGCTCGCTGGGCAGCAGTTCGGTTTCCGACATCGCTTGGGCGGCGCCACGGGCGATCAGAGGCGAGCGTCGTGGGTCGCCGAATTTCCTGGCATCGGCCAACAACTCGTCCTTGACCTTGCGCTTGAGTTTGGCGGGTGACGCCAGCACGGAGATCAGTTGTTCGCGCTCCGCATCCAGTTCGGTCTGCTCGCCGCGAATCTTCATTTCCTCCAGCCGCGCCAGTTGCTTGAGCTTGGTCTCAAGGATGTACTCGGCCTGTGTATCGCTGAGCACGAAACGCTGCATCAGCACAGTTTTGGGCTCGTCCTCGGTGCGGATGATCCGGATCACTTCATCCAGATTGAGGAACGCGACCAGCAGTCCTTCCAACAAGTGCAGGCGGCGTTCGACGCGCTCCAGCCTATGACTCAGGCGTCGGCGTACGGTGTCGATGCGGAACAGCAACCATTCGGCCAGGAACGCCTTCAGCGGTTTGACCTGCGGCTTGCCGCCCAAGCCGATCACGTTGAAGTTGACGCGGAAGCTGCGCTCAAGATCGGTGGTCGCAAACAAATGCCCCATCAGACCGTCGACATCGACGCGATTGGAGCGCGGGACCAACACGATGCGGGTAGGGTTGGCGTGGTCGGATTCGTCACGAATATCCTCCAGCCATGGCAGCTTCTTGGCCCGCATCTGCTGCGCGATCTGCTCGATCACCTTGCTCGGGCTGACCTGATACGGCAGGTGATTGATGATGATGTTCTGGCCCTCGCGGGTGAACGTCGCCCGCGCACGCACGCTGCCACCGCCGGTTTCGTAGATCTTCAGCAGATCGGCAGCAGGCGTGATGATTTCGGCTTCGGTGGGGTAATCCGGGCCGCGCAAGTGCTCGCAGAGATCGCGCGTGGTGGCTTGTGGGTCATCCAGCAAACGGATGCAGGCGCTGACCACTTCGTTCAAGTTGTGCGGCGGGATGTCGGTTGCCATGCCGACCGCGATGCCGGTCGTTCCGTTCAACAGCAGATGCGGCAAGCGTGCTGGCAACCACGTCGGCTCTTGCAGGGTGCCGTCGAAATTGTCGGACCAATCAACCGTGCCTTGACCGAGTTCGCCAAGCAACACTTCCGCGATGGGCGTGAGCTTGGACTCGGTGTAACGCATCGCTGCGAACGATTTTGGATCGTCGCTGGAGCCGAAATTGCCTTGACCGTTGATCAGCGGATAGCGATACGAAAACGACTGCGCCATCAGCACCAGGGCTTCATAACAAGCGCTGTCGCCATGCGGATGAAATTTGCCAATCACGTCACCGACGGTGCGCGCGGATTTTTTCGGTTTGGCAGTGGAGGCCAGGCCCAATTCACTCATCGCATAAATGATTCGACGCTGGACCGGCTTCAGGCCATCGCCCAAAAAGGGCAGGGCACGATCCAGCACCACGTACATCGAATAGTCGAGATACGCACGCTCGGCGTATTCGTGCAGCGGGATTTGTTCAAAGCCATGAAAACTGGGGCGAATAAGGTCGGGCATGCGTTGGGTAGCTTGGCGTGGACTGCAATCGGGGCCGCCATTCTACCGGTCGGATTTGCGCAGCTTTCGCGCCCGTCAGCTTGCTCGTATGTGAACACGCCGAGGTGCGCTGCCAACCGATTCAATCCGCTCGCGTTATTGGCTTTCGAGGGCGCCGCTGGCGTCGCTCGAATCTCCCCGTCCTTCATTCACGCCAAGGAATCGAACATGCAATCCTCGAACGTCAACACATCAACCAAGTGGAAGTGGTTGGCCATCGCCGCGCTGGTGGCAGGCAGTGTTTCCATCGTCGCCAGCGCCGGCCCGCGTGATCGTGGTCAAGGCCGTCACGGCGGCGGTTTCCTGCACGCGTTTGAGCGCATCGATGCCGATGCGGATGGCGTCGTGACACGCGCCGAATTCGATGC
The DNA here is from genome assembly GCA_052390415.1 of Pseudomarimonas sp. GTDB lineage: Bacteria > Pseudomonadota > Gammaproteobacteria > Xanthomonadales > Xanthomonadaceae > JANNWF01. Next base: position 58,523 of record JBQTGY010000019.1, read on the forward strand.
TGAACTGGCTGCCCGCCAAGCGGGGCTTGATGGCAACAACGATGGCGCGGTGACGTTCGAAGAAGCCCGCGCGTTCCGCGAAACACAACGCGAGGCACGTGCCCGCGAGCGGTTTGCACGCTTGGACCGCGATGGCAACGGCATCGTCACTACCGCTGAAGTCTCGGCCAACAAGCTGCGCCTGTTTACCTACCTGGATCGCAACGAGGATGGTGCGGTTGAGATTGATGAGCTGCCGCGTCGGCGCATGGGGCGCTAGTTGTCAGCACTCGCTGTATTGGAAGGCCGCGCGGCTGCTTTTGCGCATCTGGATTGGGAAAAGCAGCGCCGCAGGAGCGGCGCCCTCCACAGAGCGCACAGATGTGCTCGACGATGATGCGTGAGGCGCCAAGGATCTGGAAGGCCGCGCTCCCGCGCGGCTGCTCTACATGGGCTGAGTCTCAGCCACCGCCCGGCAGTTGCTCGATCGCCTCCAGCGATTCGATACGCACCTGCTCGTCAGCACTGAATGCCGTTCGACGAAGGGCATCGATAGCCATCTGTCGTTGCGCAGAATTTAGGCTTGGGTCGTTGCGAATGCGATCACGCGCCCTGCTGTAGTCAATCAGTCTCTGATCCCACTGCTGCCGCGCTTGATCCAGGGCGGCCAAACGATGTGCCGCGTCTTCGCCCCACACCTCACTGCGTTCGGCGAAGCGAGCATTCGCATCGATTTGCAGCGCCTCCATTTGTTCGGTCTGCTGTTCGGCAAGTTGAGCACTCAACGCATTGGCCTCCGCAGCGCGTTGAATCGGCGGCCGGGCGGCATCCCATTCGGCCAAACGCTGCTCGCGTTCTTCCAGCGTCAGCGTGGTGTCCTTGGCTATTGCTTGGCGCTCAAGCGTCTGTGCTACCTGCGCGTGCTCACTTCCGAACATGGCTTCACTGTCTGCCCCGAACCAGCGTTCGCGAATGCTTCGAATGGCCGCAAAACGCTCCCCCAGGTCACCATTGGCGGGAATACTCGCAAGCTCGTTGCGCATGGCAAGGTACTGGTCGAACGTCGCCAGCACGGCGTCAGTGGCGGCATCGCCGTGTTTGGATTGCACATGCAGAGCCAACAGGCGACGGATATCAGCGTCGCTGAACTCGCCGGTCAGGCTGAGGAAGTGTTCGATCAGTTGGCGCAAACCGTAATCGCGAATCAGCCTGCCGTCCGCGCTGAAACGGATCACGCCATCGACTTCAGTGCCGCGCAAGGAGCTTGCCTGCCAGCGCGTTATCAGGGCCTGGTCGGCTGCCTGTTGAGCCGATGCCGCGGTGACCGTAGTCATCGCTGCAACCGGAGTCTCGGACGCGGGCAGCGAGTTGATTGGCTGATCCGTGCGCGCTTGTTCTTCGAGCGCTGGCGGTGGCACTCGGTCCTGTTGCATCAGCAACACGACCGAGCCCACCACGCATGCGATCCCCAGTCCGGCAGCAATCCGCCTGCGCAACGGATTCACTTCAGTACCTGTGATCGTTGCTTACAACCCGGCGACTTTCAGCCGGTTGGCGTGACTGCGAATCACCGACACCGGGCTGGAGGCAAACCAGCTGGTCAGCCCAAACACCTGGTTCACTTCATCCAGGTGATTCCAGCCGTAGTCGTCACGCAATACGACGCCCCAATGCGAGGAACACTTGCCGACCAGGCCGTCGTTCTGCTCGAAACCAAAGAACAGACTGCCCGCACCCATCAGCGCATCGCTGGGATCCAGCACATGCGTCAGCACCGACGTGCCGCCCCAGGAGTAATAACGCACGCCGTTGACGGTCGCCGCGCCTTGCCCGCAGGCACTGCTGGGTTTCCCTTGGGGGTGCCGCGCATTAAAGGCTGCCGCGCCGCTGGAGGACAGTGAAGTCAAGGCAGCCAAGGCATCCTGCGGATCGTTGTCGCCCGAGAGCACTTCGATCAGCACCGACAATGCGTTGACAAATCCAGCGACTACAGGCCGCAGCGCCGATCCAGGCGGCAGGGTGGCATTGAGACCATCGGCCACCTTGCTGCCGGTGTGTGGGCTGCCGACGGTGGTTACCGAGGCGACCAGGTCACGACGCACCGAGGCGACGTAACGAATGGTTGGCCCACCATGGCTGTGGCCGATCAAGTTGAATTTGGTGTGGCCATGAATCGCGCGCAGGGTGTCCAGCTCGCGAATCAACTGCTCGCCACGAACTTCCGAAAAGTTGCTCGAAGACACGTTGGCCACATACACACGCGCGCCGCCAGACGTGAGATTGCCTGGCACGCCGTACCAATAATCGTAAACACCGAGCAGTGAATCGAATCCCAGCAGTCCGTGCACCAGCACGATGGGATGGCGGGTCTGGGTGTAGCCCGCCTGGGCCATCGACACCAGCGGCAAGCCACACAACATTACGACCGCAACGACGCGACTCAAAAAAGCGCGGCAAATGAAACGACGCATCATGCTTCTCCCCAAGCGTGATTTGTGAAGGAGTCTTTCGCCTGCAGCGAAGACCGTCGAATCCATTCGCGTTTTCCCTTGGATTCAAACGTACGTTTCAAGTGAGTGTTTGTCAACCGCCCATACGGCGGCGCACGGCGGGGCGTGCATTTGTCAATACGCAACGGTGGAATTGGCGACCGCTCGCGATGACTTATGCGCGGATTTCCACGCGATTGCGGCCCGCTGACTTGGCGCGATACAACGCGGCATCGGCGCCCGCGAGCGTTTGTGCCATCGGTTCCTGCGCGCGTCGTTCGGCGGCGCCGATGCTCACCGTAACCGTGCAGTGGTCGGGTCCTGCGACGCTGGTCTCCACCAACGCTCGCGCTCGCTCGGCAAGCTCACGCGCGCTATCCAAGCTCATCGCCGGCAACAGGGCGACGATTTCTTCGCCACCGTAACGTGCCAACTGGGCATCGGTTGGCATCAGTTCCAGCAGACGTGTGGCCACGCTGCGCAGCGCCTCGTCGCCTTGTGCATGTCCGAAGCGGTCATTGAAATCCTTGAAGCGGTCCAGATCAATGAACAGACATGCGCCGTTGATGGCCTCGGCGTCCCAACGACCGAGTTCGGTTTCCAGTGCGCGCCGCGAAGCGAGACCAGTCAGCGAATCGGCTTCGGCGAGTTGCCGATAGCTGATCAAGGATCGCTCGGTGCGCACGCGTGCCTGCTCGGCGCGGTCGCGCTCGATGCGCACGCGCAGGATGCGGTCAGTGAGTCCCAATGCGAACACCATGGCCTCGATCAGGAATCCCGTCCGCGGTGCATAGCGAATCCAGAAATTCCAGTCGATCACGCCGTACTCGGCCATCAAGCGCAGGGGGATGGCGCCCAGCGGCAAGGTCCAGCCAATCAGGAAATAGATGGCGGATGGATGGCCGGCGCGATAACTGCGGATGCCTTGCCAGATCAACAACGGCGTCGCCACGATCAGGCTGAAGGTGGTGAGGTGCTGGATGATCGCGTTGTAGATCGGAATGCCCAGCAGCGAGGACACGCCGGTAAATGTGAACGCCGTCGCCAGCGCCAGAAAGGTGCGTTGGCCGCTGCGATCCAGCGGCGCCAGGAATTCGCGAAAGAATACGCAGACGGCGAGTCCAAACACGCTGAGCAACAGGATGTGCGCCATGCTGCGCAGGCCGGCAAACAGCTCGCCGAGTGGAAAAAAATACAGCGTGCCATCGATGCTGGCGGTGACCAACACCAGCCCTGCCAGCATGCCGACGTAGGCCGCCAATGCGCGATCACGCAGGCGCAACCAGAACAATCCGACCAGGACGGCCATCATCAGTGGCGCAATGATCGACAGTGCATGCATGGCGCTGATACGGCGCTCCAATGCCAACAGACTGGCGATGTCGGTGCGCTGGATCTGGGTGGAAAGCACGCCCAGTTGGGTGATCGCCAAGGTCACCGTGCGAGGCTCACTGTGCGGGTCCAGCATCACCGTGAAGCCTGCGGCGGCGAAGCGGTCGGTCGCGCCGGGACGGAAGAAATCAAAGCTGACTGGTGGTTGTTGGTCGACCTCGACACTCAACGCATACAGAGATACCCGATCAATCAGCAGCACGCATTCGCGATCCACCGGCGGCAAGGTGAAACGCACCTCAGAGCGCGTGGGTCGCAGGCGTGGCGGTAGGCTCAAGTGATCGCCCAGCGGCTCGAATCCCGCGTCTGCCTCTGCGCGCACCGAGTATTGAGTCGGTATGAACTCGCAGGAATCGGCGGCCTGCGCGGTACTCGCCGAGAGCGCAATCGGAAGTAGCAGAAATGCCGCAGCTGAACGCTTCGACACGCCCTTCACTTTCTCGAATAACGTGATGATCGCGTGAGCGAAAATCGAAATAGTTGTGGGTGGGCAGAGCATCTTTGAAGTATGCCCGCCACGCATTTGAAACACGTCGACTGGTTGGCGATTAACGCAAATTCACAACAGCTGCGGCACGCGCGGTCTAGTCCACTTTGAGCGGGCTGACCAGCGGTTCGCTTTGTTGTTGCAGGCGCCACATCTGCGCGTAATGTGCGTTTGCTGCCAGCAGTTCTGCATGCGTGCCGCGTTCGACGATGTGGCCTTGATCAAGTACCAGGATCTGATCCGCATGCATCACTGTGGAAAGCCGATGCGCAATGACCAGCGTGGTCCGACCCACCGCGATCCGATCCAGTTCGGACTGGATGGCCTTCTCGGATTTTGAATCCAGCGCCGAAGTGGCTTCATCAAAAATCAGGATCGCCGGATTCTTCAGCAGTGCGCGCGCAATCGCCACGCGCTGCTTTTCGCCGCCTGACAATTTCAGCCCACGCTCGCCAACGCTGGTTTCGTAACCATCGGGAAGGGCGACGATGAACTCATGGATATGCGCCGCACGCGCTGCATCTTCGACCTCGTCGCGTCGGGCGTCCGGCCGCCCGTAAAGAATGTTGTAGTAGATGCTGTCATTGAACAGCACAGTGTCCTGCGGAACGATGGCGATGGCGCGGCGCAAGGATTGTTGGGTGAGGTCCCGAATGTCGCAGTCATCGATGCGAATGCTGCCGTCGCTCACGTCATAGAAGCGATACAGCAATCGCGACAGCGTCGATTTGCCCGCTCCCGAATGGCCAACCACGGCGACCGTGCCGCCCGGTGCGACTTCAAAGTGAATGCCATGCAGGATTTCGCGGCGGCTGTCATAGCCAAACGCGACAGACACAAAGCGCAGGCTTGGCTGCTGCGTCACCAATTCACGCGCGCCGTCGCGATCACGCACTTCGAGGTTCTCGTCGAGCAGGCCAAACAGGCGTTCCAGATTGGTCAAAGCCTGCTTGACCTCGCGATACATCATGCCGAGGAAGTTGAGCGGTATCGCCAACTGCAAAAGATAGGCATTGACCAGTACCAGGTCGCCCACCGTCAGCGTGCCCGCCACAACGCCAGCGGCCGCGCGCCACATCAGCGCCGTGACTCCCAACGTGACGATGGCGTTTTGCCCCACATTCAATAATGCGCGAGTCTTGTAGCTCAGCACCTGCGCGGCCTCCATCGCCTGCAGGTTCTGATCGTATCGTTGCGCTTCGTGTTCTTCGTTGTTGAAGTATTTGACCGTCTCGTAGTTGAGCAACGAATCGACCGAGCGCGCCGATGCGCGCGTGTCGGCTTCGACCGAAGCGCGGTAATACTTGGTCCGCCATTCGGTGACGACGATAGTCCAGATGATGTAGGCCGTCAGCGTGATCATCACGATCACCGCAAAGCCGATATCGAACAGCCAGACCAGGATGCAGGTGACCGCGACCACTTCGATGATCGTCGGCAGGATGGTGTAGATGGTCCAGTCGAGCAGATCGCTGATGGCCGAGCCGCCGCGTTCGACATCACGCGCCACGCCCCCGGTGCGTCGGGCCAGATGAAACTTCAGACTCAAGGCGTGCAAGTGACGAAACACGCGCAGCATCACCGTGCGCGAGGTGCGCGCCATCACCCGCGCAAAAATGATCTGGCGCAACTCGGTGAACACTTTCTCGGACAAACGCGCCGCGCCGTAAGCCAGCAGCAGGGCTACCGGAACCAGGGCCAAGCCAACCTCGACATTGAGGCCATCGATCAGGCGTTTGAGCACCAGCGGCACGGTGAGGCCGGCTGCTTTCGCAAGCAACAGGCAAGCCAGCGCGAGCAAGATCCGGCCCAGGAAGGGCCGCAAGAACGGCAGCAGTTCACGGATGACGGCAAGCTCGCTGCGCGCCTTGGTATCGCGAGCAACCGGAATGACAGTATCGCCAGCGTCTTTGGTCATCGGCGAAAGATGGGGCCCGACGCAGTCGCCTGCAATGGCTAGCCGTTGGGCAATGACAGTTTGAATGGCCGCTTCGACGTTGAGACGAGCGGCGGTGCGACGTGCGCAGACCGCAAGGCGGCGAGTGAAGGACTCAGCGACTGCGGGACTGCAGTTTATCGGCCGGTGCTTGGTTGGCTTGAATCAACCAGAGATTGCGCAAGTAAATGGCAAAGCCTGCCGCTTGGCCGAGTACAAACACGGGGTCGGCGCGGTGCAGCGCGTAAGCCAGCAGCACGGCGCTGCCGCCGAGGCTGAAATAGCAGAATGCGTTCGGCACCACGCTGCGGCGTGCCTTTTCCGAGGCGATCCACTGCAAGATGAAGCGCGGGGAGAACAAGGCTTGGCCAGCCAAGCCGATCGCAATCCAAACGGTGGTTTCGTTCTTCGAGCAATCTCCTGGTTGTGGCTGAAAGCGACTGCGCAAGTGGTTCTGCGCGAAAGCTCGCTGCTCGCTACCACGAGCCGCCGTCGCAACAACCAGCTGACGCCCATGAGGTCAACCAATCCGACCGGCAGGCGTCCCCAGTTGCGGTAATGCTGCCCGGACACGCCATGCGCGCAGGATGTGATCCGGCGGTGCTTGCGCCATCATCCATTGCAGGGCGACAGGACATGGCCGACTAACGCGGTACTGCGAATCGCGAGCTGTAAGTCAGCTACACGCTGCCTCCAGCAATGCTTGGTAGACCCGGTGGCAACGCCGGTAGGCGCTTTGGGTGCACTTTCCGTCGTTGCCTTGCGCGAGTTGCACTGTGCACCGCTGGTATTCTGTCCGCATGACCCACGCACTGCCGATTTCGACGCGCCGACTCACTCTCATTCTCGGTGCGCTGGCGATGTTCGGGCCGTTCGCCATTGATACCTTGTTTCCAGCATTTCCCGCAGTCGCGGCCGATTTTGCGATCAGCCCGTTTGTGATGCAGCAGACCATCACCGTGTACTTGATTGCGTACGCGTTGATGAGCATTTTTCACGGGCCACTGTCGGATGCATGGGGCCGCAAACCGCTGATACTGGCGGGTACAGGCCTGTTCGCCCTGGCTTCGGTGGGTTGCGCGCTTTCCACCAGCATCGAACAACTGCTTGCTTTTCGAGCGATGCAGGGAATGTCGGCGGGAGTCGGGTTGATCGTGGGTAGGGCGGTGATCCGCGATTGTTTTGATGGCGATGCCGCGCAGCGTTTGCTGTCTGGTGTTTCCATGATCTTCAGTGTCGCTCCTGCGGTCGCGCCGATTGTCGGCGGCTGGATCATCGCGTGGACAGAATGGCCAGCCATCTTCTGGTTTCTGACGCTATTTGCCGGGCTGCTGCTGGTGATGACGGCACTGTGGCTGCCCGAAACACATCCGCCATCACAGCGACTCCCATTTCGTCCTGGCGGTCTGTGGTCGACAAACCGGGTAATGCTGGGCAATGCGCAGTTCGTGCGCCTGGCTTTGGCCGGCGGATTCAACTTTGCGGCCTTGTTCCTGTACATCGCATCGGCACCTGCATTTGTGCTCGACATCCTCAAGCTGAATGCGCAGCAGTTCGGCTGGTTCTTCGTGCCGACCATCGCGGGAATGAGTCTGGGTGCGTTCGCCTCCGGGCGCTTGGCGGGACGCTTGAATGCAACGGCAACCATACGGCTAGGCTTCGCAATCTGCGGCGCGTCGGCGCTGGTCAACGTCGCCTACAACGCTTGGGTCGATGTGGCTGTTTTGCCTTGGGCCGTGCTGCCCATGGCGATCAATGCATTCGGCATCGCCATTGTCTTTCCCATGCTCACATTGGCCTTGCTGGATATGTATCCGCGTCAGCGTGGGGCGGTTTCGTCTTTGCAGGCGGTGATCAGCTTGGCCGTCAATGCCACGGTCGCTGGGCTGATTTCGCCCTTTGTGAGTCAATCAAGCCTGGCCTTGGCCATCGTCGCCGCCATCAGTACCGTGATCGGGTGGCTGATCTGGCGGAGTCACGCGCGTCGCGATGCAGTCAGGTAGATTCGACGCCGCTTGCTCCGCTGCTCTGAACGAATTGCGTCCGGCATTTTGTCTCGCGGAATCCCTCGCGACGAACTCGCGGGCTAAGCCTGGTAGTACAGCCCTTCGCCGCTGCCAAACAGGGCGTCCGCACTTGCCAACGGGCTGGACTGCAGGAAATTCCAGGGTGCCAGTGACATGGCTGCGGTCGTCGAGCAGCCGGATGAGGCCAGAGTGGATGTGAGGGAGGTGATAACCATCGAGATAGTTGCCAACGTAAACCTTCCAGTCTTAGGCCAACTCGACTGCCCGGTAGTGGGCACGCAGAAGCTTGACGAGTGTCGATTGCAGACGTTCATCGATGCCTGCAAGTACGTCGATGCCTGCAAGTACGTCGCAGAGGGGAACCTGTGGCGATTCGCTGTGCAGGGCACCCGCGCGAAGCGCATGTGAGTCTGCCTCACGCGCGAATTCGGTTGTTGCAGTACATGTTGATCAACGGGTGATCGGTTTTCAGTCTTCCAAAAAAGTTTCGGCCCCGTTTCCGGGGCCGAAGCTCATTTCAATTGCAACTCACCACTGGCTACTAGAAGTTCTGCTCGTAGCTGAAGTAGTAGAACCGGCCAGGAATCAGATACTGGGCGTCATACGTGTTCGCGAACGCATTCGACGACAGCGGCGGATCCTTGTCGAACAGATTGCGCACGCCCAAGGTCACCTTGGCATTCCACGGCGCCGACCATGAACCCTGCATGTGGGTGTAGGTAGTTCCACCCAGCTGATTGACCGGAGTCAGGCGGGGCACCGCGCGGATGTCAGCAGATCCAGGGATGAACTCGAACTGGTCGATGACGAAAGTCGGATCCGAGCACAGATTCACCAGTTGTCCGAACTGCGGATCCACCGCTGCCAGCGCCGTTGCCGTGTTGAAGAAGTTCGTGCAGGACTCACGAACGCGGCTACGGTACTCGACTGTCGCCGACGCCGCGAAATCACCGTACTGCCAGGCAGTGGTCAAGTTCGAGCGCAAGCGATGGCGTGGCGCACCTGTGGAGGAGCCAGTGGGCAGCTGGCCGACCACGTTGCCGGCGGAAATGCGGCCGTCGCTGTTCAGCTCGCCGCGATTCGGCTGGCCTACGTCACCGAAATAGCTGACATAGGTATTGTCCCAACGGATCTGGAACGCACCCCAGTCGTTGGCATCAAAGCGATACGAAGCACCGAAATCGAAGCCTTCGGTTTCCAGACC
>JBQTGY010000020.1:0-13417 GCA_052390415.1 Pseudomarimonas sp.
GGCTCACTGCCGGCCACCGGACAAAGCACACCCGGTGCCTGGTGGAATCCGCAGCGCGACGGCAGCGGCTGGCAAATGATCTACGACGCCAATGGCAATCTGTCGCTCGGCTGGTTTACCTACGGACCAGATCGGCGGCCGATCTGGCTGGTCGGCGAAAACGGTCCTGTCACCACGGTGATCGACAACGTCAACGGTGTGCCTACGTCGTTTCGCGTCTGGCAGGGCAATCTGCACCGCTACACTTGGAATTACGGCAGCAACGGGGCCTTGGGAGCGCGTTCAGCCACGCCAGAGCGCGTTGGCTCCGTCGCAATTCGATTTCATCCCAACGACGCCACCCGCGCCGCTATCCGCTGGCAGTGGGACGTGATCGGGCAAGATCCCGCCAGCGACGAGTGCTTGCGCGATTTCAGCCAGACCGGGCTGAATCGACCCGATCCGGGTCCCAACGCGGTCAACGTCGCCTTCAATGGTGCCTGGTTCGAGCGCGCCGCCCAGGGCTGGGGCATCGCGCTTAACGTGTATTTCGATCACGTCGATGGCGCCCTGAAGTATCTTGAAACCACCGCCTTGACGGTCTTCGACGACGCGGGCAACCCCGTATGGCTGATGGGCGAACTGACGCGCCGGGCTGAGCCTGCCCCTGTTAACGTGCCTGATGTGCATGCGCTGACCATGCGCTTTGCGGGTCCGGGCTATCAAAATGGTGTGCCCAACACGGATTGTGATCGTGATGACCCGTGTGTGGAGTTGATCACCGAAGCGGGCACCTGGACACGCAACTACGAATCTACCCAAGTTGGTCGTGCGGGACTAGAGCTTAACTTGACGCAGCCTCGGCTGAGAGCGCGATTTGGCAGCGGTTACAGCGGCGCTGCCGTCACCCGCTTTGATCGGCCCGTGGGCGTCGTTGGCAATTCAGATCGTGACGGTGATGGCGATCTCGATCCAAGTGCGGCGCTGTCGGAGCTTGGAAACTACGGCGTCACCATCGAGAAACTTAGCGCAGTCAATCAGATCGCGGTCAACAAGACCCTGTGTGTTGTGGCGACGCCGGGCGCGAACTGCGCCATCGGGATTAACTGGGCCGCGTCGATTGATTACCCGCAAGCGACGGTGTACCGCCATACCTTGGTCCCTGCTGGCCACTGGCCGGTCGCGTTGAATGGCGGCCAGCACGGCGAATTCACCGATGCGTTGCCGGCAGGGCGCGAAGTCCAATACAAGTTGCACAACGCCGATAGCGCGGACGCGCCGGTACTCGCTGTCACGCCCATCGTCAGAATCTCGGCCAATCAGCTGCCAAACGTCGAATTGACCTCGCCCAGCCCCGGCAACAACAGCTTCGCCGCGCCGGCCTCGATCACCCTCACGGCCAACGCCAACGATGCCGACGGCACCATCAAGCGGATCGAGTTTTTGAACGGCGGCACGGTTCTCTACGGACAGGCCTTCAGCAGCCAGTCGGTCTCCAACGTCAGTTTCCAATGGAACAACGTCGCTGCCGGCAGCTACAGCATCAGCGTGCGCGTCACCGACAACCTGGACGCACCGCGCGTCACCACGCCAATCACCCTGGTGGTCTCGGCGCCGGAGGTTGTACCGCCGGCACCCACCAGCCCCGACGCGACCTCGGATGCCGTGGGTGGCACGGTTGGCGAGTTTCGCGTCGACGAGTCCGGCGCGGCAACGTACAAGGTGCCGTTCTTTGCGGCGCCAGGCACCGCTGGGGTCACGCCACAGGTGGCGCTGAGCTATTCAAGTCATGTGGGCCAGGGCCCGCAAGGGCGTGGCTGGTCCATCTCCGGTACCTCCGGCATCAGCCGCTGTCGCGGCACCCAAGAGGCGGGCGATGGCGTGAACGCACCGCCAGTGAATTTCACCACCACCGACAAATTCTGTCTCGACGGGCAGCGCCTGCTCGCGTATGTGGCACCCGCCGCCGAAGCCTGCAAAACCCTTTCTGGCGCCAGTGCGAACCAATTCCGCACCGAGATTGAAACTTTCCAACGGGTATGCGCCTACACCTACGCCGTCAACGACGGCCCCCGCTTTTTCACCGTTGAGAGCAAGGATGGTTCGACCCGCTGGTACGGTGATCGGCGCGCCACCGCAGGTGGTGCCACAGGTGACTACACGGACGGCGTGCTCGAAGGCAACGCCGAGGGTCAAGCCGGCAAGGTGCTCCTGTGGGCGCAGACCCGGGTGCAAGATTCGGTGGGCAACTTCGTTGACCATGAATACCGGAAGAACCCCAGTGGTACGGGCAAGCTGGGCGAACACCTGATATCCAAAATTCACTACACCGGCAAAGTGGCAAACGGTTCGGTTGTCGCGATGCCCTATGCGAGCATCAATTTTGTATACGAGGCGTATAGCGCTGAGTTTGGCGAATCGATGGGTTACTTGGCCGGTTCGCAGCTGTGGCGCACGCAGCGTCTCGCCATGGTCACATCCGTTTCGGACGGTACTACCCTGCGCGCCTACAAGCTTGCCTACACGGTCTCACCTTCGGGTGGTGGCGCGATGTTGCTCGATCAAATCACCGAATGCCGTGACGAAACGGCAGGCGCGACCTGTCTCAAGCCGACCGTTTTCAACTATGGCAATGGATTTCACGACTTCTCGAATACCCACGAGAACCTACCGGGCCTGACTGTCGGTGGCCTCGTCCACTTTAAGAGCCTCAAGTTCGGCGATGTCGACGGTGACGGCCGACCCGATATGGTCTGGATCAAGGGCAACTCGACTGCCTGTCCGCATGGCGAAGTTCGGGTCGCCTACGGCCGACTGAACGCAGCCGGTGTGCCGCATTTTGTCGAAGCTACTGGCATCAAGTGTGTGCCCACTGAGCTGTTACCGGACGACATGAGTAGTGAGGATGACGTCATCACCAAAGGTGCGGACGCGAGCTGGATGCTGCTCGACTACACCGGTGATGGCAAAGAAGACCTGTTGATGCGTGGCTCGACAGCGTGGGTTGGCTATGCCTCGGTGGGCTCAGGCGGTCACTGGGGCAGCGAGAACCTGCTCGCCTCGTTATCGTCGTCAGTCCTGTCGGGATCTCAGGTAAAGCACCAACCGCAGTTGGCTGATCTCAATGGCGACGGCTTGTTGGATATTGTGTATTTCAAGACAGAAGGCCAGTTGCTCTACGCACGCTTGATGGAGCGGCAGGGTCCCGAGAATCACTATCGCTGGGGTAGTGAGAATGTGGTGACCATTCCTGCAGGACCGAATTCTGATCTTTGCCGCGGTGAGGCAAACTGCAGCTGGAGGTTTGAGGGCCTGTTCCGCAAGCAGAACTATCAGCAGCTCAATGACTTCAACGGTGATGGCCGCTCTGACATATTGGCCAGAGTGCGCGTCACGAGGACGCTGCCAACGTGCAAGGGTGGTGGTGGTGGTGGGCCAGGGCCAGGCCCGGGAGACCCGCCGATCGATCCGCAACGCCCCGACCAATCCACCTCAGTCTGCAATTTCGATGCCGTATATCCGCTCACTGTGCAGAGCATTGATGCCGGTGTCGTCGCGCTTGCTCAGAGCAATCAAGGCATGTGGGCATGGAACCCAAGCACCTTCAGCCGATTGAGCTTTGCCGACATCAATGGCGATGGCCTGACTGACCTGATCAATCACAGCTCCGGAACTCCGAATGGATTTGTGTCTCTGAACACGGGTCGTGGATTTGGCACTGGGAGCGTCATTTCCTCCGGTGCGCTGCCGCTCCGTCAATTGCAGGTACTGGACATCAACGGCGACGGACGCGCCGATGTTGTCTATCCCAATTCGAACAGCACCGCGTTCGTCTCCCGCCGCGGCAAGGGTGTTATGTCACTCGAAGTTAATCCGAGTGCGCCTTTCGGGCAATACAACTCCGTCTTCGCAGGTGAGGCCCCCTTCACCGGCGGACAGCCGCTGACAGAGTGTGAAGGCTCTATCGCGTTTATCGCCGTGCGTCAGTGTCTGGGACAACGCAGCTACCTGTTCGGCGACTACGATGGTGACGGGGTGCTTGAGTACATTCGCATCAACTGGGGTGCCGGTCAGCAGGCAACGGTCAAGACTACCGTCGGACGCTCAAGCGCCCGCAATCGCCCGCGTGACACCCTGCAGACGATCACCAACGGCCTCGGCGCGATCACCCAGATCAAGTACCTGCCGCAGACCAACACGGAAGTGCATCGGCGCGACCTTGGCTCGCGCAACGCGCTGCTGATCGGTCGCGGCTCGCCGGTCAGTGACCTCGCGGCACCCCTATACCTCGTTTCGCAGGCCAGCAGCAGTGCGCCGACCTTCGAGAATCCGGCGGCGCTGTCCAGCGTTTACTACCGCTATGTCGGCGGCAAGCTGCAGGCCGGTGGGCGCGGCTTTCTCGGCTTTCGCGAGATTCATACGATCGACGCCAACCATCCGGGCAAGCATGTCGTAACTGTGACCGGCTATCGGGACGACTTCCCCTTCATCGGCATGCCGCATGCCACCATCCGCTTTGTGAACGAAGGCAGCTTTGCGCCCAATGCGAGTTGCACGGGGCCGATCCGCAACGACGGCTGTTTTTTGTCGGCCGGCACTGAGTTTCCTCCCTACACGGGTGTTCGCGTGTCGTGGTCCTCCAGCGACTGGGAAAACGGCGCAACGCTTGGTGCCACGCCCATCCCTCAGCGCCCGCGTTTGAAGTTCACCATCGACGAGAGCCACGACCTCGTCAGCGGCAACAAACTCTCCACCATGGTGACGGATTTTGGTTACGACAGCTGGCTCAACGTGACTTCCACCAAAGTCACCACGATTGACCCTGGCAATGCGGTTGTCAACGCGGGTGAAATCAGCACTGTCAATTTGTACAGCAACAACGCCACCAAGTGGCATTTGGGCCGCTTGACCGACAGTACGGTCACGTACAAGCGTCACGGTTGGCCGGACATCGACCGCACGACCCGCTTTGCCTACAACCCGACCACCGGCCTGATGGAGATGCAGCAGATCCAACCCGGCGGCGCGATCAACGAAGACTTGCGTACGTTTTACGTTCACGACGCCTACGGCAACCGCCTGCGCACCCACACCTGTTCCAGCGACCTGAGCGTGACGGATTGCCAGTCGACGGCGATCACCTTCCAGTCCCCCGGCGACAGAGTGCAGCGCTACGCGGAACTCGCCCTCGACAGCCGCGGTCGCTTTGCCGCGACGACCTATGAGCCGTTCTGGAACGGCAGCGCCGCCACGCGTGTTCCGGTGGCCACGATCACCAGCCGCGATGCGTTCGGCAATGTCACCGCTGCGAGCGATCTCAATGGTGCCCGATCCAGCGCGCTGTACGGTGTGCTGGGTCGGCCTTACTACACTTGGACCCAATCCAAGCCTGGGGTAGCGGCGGGCGACCCCCTTGGCGGCGTGCAGCGCTGGACCACCTACCGCTGGTGCGCGGGCGCCGGAGACACACCGCAGGTGGCCTGCCCCACCGGTGCTCGCTACCGCGAGGAGGTGCGCACCACCGGTGCGCCCAGTCAGTGGACCTACTTCGACGTGCTGGGCCGGCCGCTGATGGCGGTGAGCGAGACCTTCAATGCCGGCGTCGTTGGCAAGGATTTTTCGGCGGTGTGCACCTTCAGCGATGCGCGTGGGCGCAGCGCGCGAGTATCCGAGGCGTTCTTCCTGCCGCTGGCAGCAAGCGGCAGTGAGCCGCAGCCGGCCGGCACCAGCTGTACCGCCGGCAGCCTGCACTGGACCCGCAGCGAGTTCGATGCGTTGGATCGCCCGACGAAGGTGTTTGCGCCGGACCTCGGCGTCAGTGAATTCGTCTACGCCCAGCGCAAGACCACCTACACCGATCCACTCCATACCGAGCAGGTGCCGCGCAAGCGAGTTGAGGAGCGCAACGTGTTCGGTGAAATCAGCGAGGTCACCGATGCCGGCGGTCTGGTGGTGCACTACGAGTACGACGCCACCGGCAACCAGCGCTTTGTGCGGCGCAATGCTCGCGTCAGCGCCAGCGAAGGCATCTTCAACGAAAACTTCTATGACCGCCTCGGTCGGCGGACTCAATCGCTCGATCCCGACGCCGGCACGTGGGACTACACCTACAACGCCGCCGGCGAGCTGCGCACGCAGCGCGGCAGCACGAGCCAGCAGATCGAGCAGCTGTATGACGCACGTGGGCGGGTGTTTGAAAAGCGCGTCAACAGCTCACCGAGCGTGCGCGAAGCCACGCACGTCTACGTGTTCGACACGGCCGCGTTCGGTCGCGGCAAGCTGCACTCGGAGAGCGTCAGCGGCACCTATGCCGGTTGGACAGGGCAGAGCGGCGTGGCGAACGCCTTCTCGCGCACCTACAGCTATGACGCGCTGGGCCGCGCCAGCGCCGAGACCACGCAGATCGACGGGGTGAACTACAGCAGCGGTCGCGAATATGATCGTCTGGGCCGCGCGTTCCGCAGTTTTGACGCCAGCGGGCAGTGGACGCGCAGCGACTTCACGGCGCGTGGTCACGTCAAGGCGATGTGCGACTCGCCGGACAGCACGGCAGCGTGCGTCGGCAATGCCGATACCCATGTCGAGACGCTGGAAACCGACGCCCGCGGCAATGCGGTGCGCGAGCGCCGCGGTGGTAGTGCGGCGATGGAGGTAAGTCGCACGTATGACCCCCGCACTGGCCGGGTCACCGCCCTGCGTGCGGGCAGCGGCAACGCCATCCAGAACGACACCTATGAGTGGAATCTGGTCGGTAACCTCACCGCGCGCGACAAGGCCGGGCAGTACCGCGAGACATTTCTGTACGATGCGCTGAACCGCCTGCAGGTGGGCTACTTCGAGCGCGTGCTGACGACGACCTACAGCGGCGCGTCGCGACCGTATTCGGAACAGATCAGCTACGACAAACTTGGCAACATCTGCGCCAAGCAGATTGCGGGCGCGCTGCAGACCTACACTTACGCCGGTCGCGCCGGCTGTGGTCAGAACGGCGTACCGGGGGACGCACAGGGACTCAGCGACGGCCTGCCGCACGCGGTGCAGAGCGCCGCAGGCGGCGCCTACACCTATGACGGCCACGGCAACGAGACCAGCGCGACGTTTGCGGCCAACCCCGGCAACCACCGCTACACACGCTACACGGTCGAAAACCAGGCCTATGAGATTGCCCGCGGCAGCCAGTCGAGTCCCACCCAGCGCGCGCGTTTCTGGTACGGCAGTGATGGCGCGCGCTACAAGCGCGAGGACATCCAAAGCGGCAGTGTCAAACGCACGCTGTTCCTCGGCAACGTCGAGATCATCACTCACGCCGGCGTGACCACGCAGAAGCGCTATATCGCCGGCGTGGTGGTGCAGGACGTGATCAACGGTGCCAAGACCACCAAGCACCTGTTCCACGATCACCTCGGCTCGGTGGTGCGGGTCACCAATGCGAGTGGCGGACTCCTGGAAGGCATGGACTTTGGTGCGTTCGGCGAGCGCCGCGGCTACGTCAATCCGACCAGCGCGTGGATTCCACCCGCCAGCCCCACCACCACCCGCGGCTACACCGGCCACGAGATGGTCGATGGGCTTGACGTGGTGCATATGAATGGGCGGATTTATGACTCGCGCCTAGGCAGGTTCATGCAGCCTGATCCGGTCGTATACGTCTTCGTCCCGGCCAGTTGGAATGCCTATGCCTACGTCTACAACAACCCGCTGGCAAATGTTGATCCGAGTGGGTATGAGCCAGTCCTCGGGACGACGTTGGTCATCGCATCCGCATGGTCCGCGAGCAGCATAGCGATTGCTGGTGCCGTGACCGCTGGATCGCTGGCCGCGTTCAACGCGGCGGCAGCGAACAGCACGACCGCAACGACCGGCGTGCAGGGCGCGTATAGCTCACAGCCGGCGCAGTCGCCGACGCAGTTGCCGACGACCGAAGTGTACGCGCGTCCAATGCCAGAGCTTCCATCTGATGGAATCGCCTGGATCGGCGGACTGATACTTTCTTCCAATGGTGGTTGGGCAGGCAAATTCCTGAAGACGGATGGCGAGACCGCCTTGTACATTGAGATCATCAATGGCCAGCCCGCATCCATGGCCAGCAAGGCTGAGCAGCTCAATCGGTTCCAAACAGCGTTAGACGTCGCAGGGTTGCTTCCGGTGATCGGGATTGGCGCCGATCTGATCAACGCCGGCATTCATGTTGCCCGCGGAAACTACTTGTCGGCTGGCATTACGGTCGTGGCGGCAATTCCATTAGTCGGCGACGCAATTGGGGTCTTGAAAGTCGCGAAGGCGGCCGGCGGTGCTGCGAAGACGCCACCAGGTAAGTTTACAGTTGGCGCTTACGAGGACATAAGGGGCACGGTGCCGGGTTTGGATGCCCACCATGTCGGACAGAAAGCAGTAATGGGTGAGCTTGTGCCCGGTTATAATCCCGCGACGGCACCAGCCATCTTGATTCCGAAAGTTGGACACACAATCAAAGGCCCGAATGGAATCTTGTCGCGGAGTACACAGGGATTTACCAGCGGTCGTGATGTAATCGCCCGAGACATTCGGGAGCTGCGCCGTGTCTACCCTGAAGTGCCAAACTCACAACTTCAACAGTTGATCCGGATGAATAAGGATATGTATCCGATTTTGAACAAATAGGCCGCCATGACTCCCCAAAACTTTGTTACTCAGGTTCGAAGTGCTGTCGTCGATGAGAACGTCGCAATTTACAAGGGACTGTTTGAATCCACTACACCAGATGCGGCCCATGACCAGTATTGGAAACGAGCACTGACTTTGTATCGCTCGCTCAATGAAGCTGACCAGCTCGTTCTTTTCGAGATCATGCGCCAAGCTTCAGTTGACACAGTCTCAAACATCTTCGCTATCCTTGACGGTGTAAGCACGCTGGAAGGCCCGCGTGAGGACTTCGTTCTAACATCCGTTTCGGACAGTCAAAAGATCAACGGTAATTTGCAGGATTTGTTCCTCGAAGCCGACGAACGCAATCATCAGTGACGCCAGCGTAGGCGGTAGCTCCCCGACGCTCTTGCTCAAGCCGTCAGGCTGAGTAACAGAGCACGCAGAGCATTGGGTTAGATGCCGTCTTGAAAGGCAAGCCCCGCCATCGGGATTTGGTCAAAGTGAACCGCCCCGGGATTCGTGAAGGCTGTTTGGTTTAAGTCACGCTGCCATTGCGACGGGACTGGCGAGTTGCCGGTAGTAGTTTGCCTCAGCTTCTGCCGGCGGGATGTAACCGATGGGTTCGAGGAGTCGCTGAGTGTTGAACCAGGACACCCATTCCAGCGTGGCCATCTCGACGGCTTCCCGTGTTTTCCACGGTGCTCGGCGGTGGATCAGCTCGGCCTTGTAGAGCCCGTTGATCGTCTCCGCGAGCGCGTTGTCGTAGCTGTCGCCGCGGCTGCCGACGGATGGCTCGATGCCCGCCTCTGCAAGGCGTTCGCTGTAGCGAATGGACACGTACTGCGATCCGCGATCGCTGTGATGGATCAGGCTGCTGTCAGCGTCGGGCTGACGTGCGTACAGCGCCTGCTCCAGCGCGTCGAGCACGAAGTCCGTCCGCATCGACGTGCTGACCCGCCAGCCAACGATGCAGCGGGCGAACACGTCGACGACGAAGGCCACGTAGAGCCAGCCCTGCCACGTCGACACGTAGGTGAAGTCTGATACCCAGAGCTGGTTCGGTCGCTCGGCCCGAAACTGCCGGTTGACCTTGTCCAGCGGGCACGGCGCATTGCTGTCGCTGATCGTCGTACGCACCACCTTGCCACGCATGACACCGCGCATGCCCTGTCGCCGCATCAGGCGCTCCACCGTGCAGCGCGCCACGGTGATGCCTTCGCGCTCAAGCTGCCGCCAGACCTTGTCGGCACCGTAGACCTGCATGTTCTTCTCCCAGACGCGCCCGATCTGCGGCATCAGCGCTTCGTCGCGCTGGGCTCGCCTGCAACGTCGTTGCGGATTGCGCTGCAGCGCTGCGTGGCGCCAATACCCCGACGGAGCGATCTGCAAGACCTTGCAGATCGGCTCGACTCCGTGGGTGCCGCGATGGGTGTCGACGAAGTCCCTCAGGACTTGAGACGGCGGTCGAGCTCCGCCTGGGCGAAAAACGCGCTGGCCAGCTTCAGGATCTCGTTGGCCCGCCGCAGCTCCTTGACCTCGCGCTCCAACTCCTTGACGCGCTTGGCCTCCGTCGTGGTCACGCCATCGCGCACACCGGCATCAATCTCGCGGCGCTGAATCCAGCTCAGCAGCGTTTGCGGAACACATCCGATCTTCGGCGCTATCGACTCCACTGCCGCCCACAACGACGGGTACTCGCCGCGGTGTTCCTGCACCATCCGAACGGCCCGCTCACGCACCTCTGGGGAGAACTTCATTGTCTTGTTCATGGCTCCATCTTCTCAAGAGTTGGAGCCTCCTCAAATCCCGGGGCGGTTCACCCGAGGTTCCGAAGAAGACGACAAGCGAGGTTAGGAAAGGCGAACCGAGCGAGACTGCATCATCTAAGTCAGTCGCACCATCTCTTGTGGAGTCCCATGCACTCTGAGAATTGTCAAGCGTTCTTATGCTGATTGCCATGCCACATAAAATACGAATTTACGAGGACGCCGACGCCAAATGATACGGCGAGGAGAACGAGCTGTTCCGTTCGAAATACAGTAGTAATGCCGAACTTGTAGGCGTCAACTGCGATCAAGAACAGTGGCAGCCAAATGACCAACGGCGCAGTTGAACGCGCAACTTGATAAATTACGTGCGACCAGTTTGTTGCTTGTCGAACTTCCTTCAACGCGTCCCACCCTAAGTTTCCCCAAACCACCCCAGTGAGCAGAAAGCCCGCCTCAAGTAGCGCGCTTAGCGGCACCGAACTCTCTAACTCATTGACAAGCGACGCCTTCACATAAGCGTAGCCAAGCCATAGGTTGAGAAAGCCTGCAACCATATGCACAGCAAAGAAGCTCCATTGCTTCAATGTCATTGCCCACTCCTCTATTCCTATGGGGTCAAACGTTTCGCTAACGAGGCCGTAGAGGACAGTTCTGCTCGACTACCCTTACTTGGATGCTGAAGATATCGCGCAAGCGCTTCGTTACGCATCCTGCCGCGCCAGTGGGCGTGATCTCCCCGTCCGACATTGGGGGACCAATCAATTTTGATTGATGTCCGCGTCCTCAGCTCCTTGAGGTCCTTTGTAACCAACTGCAACCGATGCAGGCGACACAGCGACTGCCATGACGCCCGTTTGGAACGGGATAAATGCCCGGTCTGATACTCTGAGCGCCCTCTTGATCATCTTCATTTGCGCGAAATCGGTCTCCGCTCGATAGGGGTGCACTACCTGACTTCCGCCGGCATCGCGCTGAGCATACTCGTCATCCACATTCCCGGCCGGCCGCGCAGCGTGACTAGTGCAATGGATCCCCACTGAATCGCGCTGCTTGCTGTGCGATCCGCGATGCCTCTGCCATCCGCGAGCGTAACGATTACCGGCAACCCAGTAGGGTGCTCACGGTTTCACTGTAAGGCGATTTCATACGTTGGCATGGCTTGAGCATGATATTCGGCAGTCTCAGCGACGGCCACAGCAAGTCGGCATCAGCACACGATCCACCCCGACGTGGCGGAGGGTTTGGCCATGTTTGACCTCCAATTCGCTGGCGGTCTGCGCAACTTTCGCCACAAGGAGAGCAGTTCCGAACACAGGTTGGCCGGCCTCGTGGGAGCCGTGCGACTTTTCCTCACGCAGCTTCGAGTGGTGACTTACCTTGTGCAGGCTGTTCCAGCGAATGATCATGCAAAACTCCTGAGAAACGCGTGCCCACCAGTAGCGTTCCGGCCCTTGTAGCCGCCGGTGGGCCGTGGACCTCGTTCGAGGGGACTGGCTTTCCAGTGGGCACAATCAGATTGCCGCTCTGATCGGCGCAGCGGTATCAGACGAAGCAGGCCGTTGTTGTAGGAATTTTCCTACAGTCCTGTAGCTGCGCGCTGACCTCGCGAATCACGGAGCAATGGCCACCAGCACACACCACTTCCGATGGCGCATGACATCGAACCGCAATCTACATGCGCGATCGAATTAGCCAGCTTCATCCTCTGAACGTTCCACTAGAGTTCCTTCCCGCACCTTGGCGAGGGCATCGGAAAGTGCGTCCGGCAGTTGGGCCACGGCCTCGGACTTCAGGCGCAGCTCGAGCTTGGGTGGGGCAAGTCGGAGAGCTTTACCTTCCTGGGTTTCACGCTGATCTGCGGGACCACGCGCACGGGCCGTTTCCAGCTTCAGCGCAAGACCCGGCGGGACCGCATGCGGGCGACGCTCAGGCGAGTGAAGGACGAGTTGCGCCGGCGCATGCATCAGTCGATCCCGGAACTGAGGTGCTGGCTGCGGCAGGTGACGATGGGCTTCTTCGCCTACCACGCGGTGCCCACGAATGTGCGGGCACTCACGGCCTTCCGCTACCACGTTACGGTTCTCTGGAAACGTGCGCTATCGCGGCGCAGCCAGAAGGCGTCGATGACCTGGGGGCGGATCGCAAAACTCGTCAAAGACTATCTGCGTTGCGCGCGCATCCTGCACCCGTGGCCGGGTCAACGCTTCGACGTCAAACACCCAAGGTGGGAGCCGAGTGCGCGAATCGCGCCTGCTCGGATCTGTGCGGGGGGCGTGCAGTAATGCGCGTTTCTACCGCGATTCACCATCCGGAGCGGTGACGAAGCGCGTGCTCGGGCTGACGCGGCAGTGCAGTGCGATACGTGTCTCGCGCTGCAGAACCTCGACGTGCGTGGGCGTCAGTCGCACCTCGATATGCTGGCCGACATGCATATGGGGCACGATGTAGTACTGGCGCTGGACATCGACGTGATAGTCGCGTGCCACCTTGCGCGCCGGATAGGTGGCAATCTCGAAGCGCGTCGTCGGCAGCGGCGAGAGCTGCTTGCGCTCCTCGATCAACTGGCTGTGGCGCGTGCCCACGCGCTTCTGAAACGGCGCCGCATTGAGCGCCACCAGCGCCTCGGCCAGCCACCCATTGAGCACGTCCAGTGAGGCAAACACGCGGTCGCGTGCCGTCGCCAGAATGCGCATCTCGACGACCTTCACCGCGCCTTCGACCGCCGCCTTGTCCTTGGGTGTTGCTGCTCGCCGAAAATTGACCATGGGGGGGGCGCGGACGATTTCTTGGACTACCTGGAGGGTAGTTCATGTTTTCATACGAGGATCGGCTTCGAGCCGTGCAGCTCTACATCAAGCTGGGCAAGCGAATCGGCTTGACCATTCGTCAGCTCGGTTATCCGACCAAGAACGCGCTCAAGAAATGGCATCGCGAGTACGCCGAGCGCCTTGACCTGCCCGCCGGCTACGTGCGCCCGCCGAGGTACTCGCAGGCCAACAAGGAGCTAGCAGTCCGGCACTACCTCGAGCAGGGCCGCTGCATTG
>JBQTGY010000021.1:0-40496 GCA_052390415.1 Pseudomarimonas sp.
GGGCGGGTGACTGGCACCCACGTTCACTTTGAAGTGTGGAACAACGACAGCGCGGTCAATCCGCACCAGTTCCTCAAGGGCCAGCGCGGCTAGTCGCTGGCCGGCCGATTACTCACGGTCACGGACCCCGACGAGCCGCCGCGTCGACGCGGCTGCCGACGCCCGTCGGTTGAAAGTTTGGCTTCGGCCGCTTGAATCGCCGCCGGGCCGTCCCCACGCTAGAATGCCGCGTTTGGCCACCGCGCTTTTGGGTTCGAGTGGCCTCTTGTCTGTTCGCCTGACGCCGCCTTCGCGTCACATCTCGGAATTCCCATGCTGAACAAGGTTCTCACGTCCATCTTTGGTAGCCGCAATGAGCGCTTGCTCAAGCAGATGGGAAAAAACGTCGTCAAGATCAACGCACTTGAGCCGCAGTTCAAGGCGCTGAGCGACGATCAGCTGAAGGCCAAGACCGCTGAATTCAAAGCCCGCGTCGAAAAGGGCGAAACCCTGGATGTGCTGCTTCCCGAAGCGTTTGCGACCATGCGTGAAGCCGCCAGCCGCGTGCTCGGCATGCGCCACTACGATGTCCAATTGATCGGTGGCATGGTGTTGCACGGCGGCAAGATCGCCGAAATGCGTACCGGTGAGGGCAAAACCCTGGTCGCGACCTTGGCGGTGTACTTGAATGCGCTGTCGGGCAAGGGCGTGCACGTGGTCACCGTCAACGATTACCTGGCGCGCCGCGATGCGGGTTGGATGGGCCGCGTCTACGAATGGCTGGGCTTGACCGTCGGTGTGGTGTATCCCGGCATGCCGCACGCCAACAAGAAGGGTGCCTACGGCGCCGACATCACCTACGGCACCAACAACGAATACGGGTTCGACTACCTGCGCGACAACATGGCCTTGAGCAAGGAAGATCGCTTCCAGCGCGGCCTCAATTTCGCCATCGTCGATGAAGTCGACTCCATCCTGATCGACGAAGCGCGCACGCCACTGATCATTTCCGGCCCTGCAGACGAATCACCCGAGCTTTACGTCCGCATCAATCGCATCGTTCCCAAGCTGGTTCGGCAAACCGTGGAAGACGGCGAAGGCGACTTCTTTGTCGATGAAAAGCAGAAGCAGGCCCACCTCTCCGAAGCGGGCATGGAGAACATTGAGCGCTTGCTCAAGGAGGCCGGCATCATCAACGAGGCTGACAGCCTGTATGACGGCCAGAATGTGGCCGTGGTGCACCATCTGAACGCCGGTTTGCGCGCCCACAACCTGTTCGCTCGCGACGTCGATTACATCGTTCGCGACGGTGAAGTCATCATCGTCGACGAATTCACCGGCCGCACCTTGGCCGGACGGCGCTGGTCGGATGGTTTGCACCAAGCCATCGAAGCCAAGGAAGGGGTGCCCATTCAGCGCGAGAACCAGACGCTGGCCAGCATCACCTTTCAAAACTTCTTCCGCATGTACGGCAAGTTGTCCGGCATGACCGGCACCGCGGACACCGAGGCCTACGAGTTCGAGAGCATCTACGGACTCGAAGTGGCGGTCATCCCCACGCATCGCCCCATGGTGCGCAAGGATCACCCCGACCTGGTGTTCCTGAAGAAAGCCGCCAAATACAAAGCGGTGATCGAGGATATTCGCGATTGCAACGGCCGCGGCCAGCCGGTGCTGGTGGGTACCACCTCGATCGAGATTTCCGAACTGATCGCCGAGCAGTTGAAAGCGGCCAAGATCACCCATGAAGTGTTGAACGCCAAACAACACGAGCGTGAGGCGCACATCATTGCGCAAGCGGGTCGGCCGGGCGTGGTCACCATCGCCACCAATATGGCCGGACGCGGTACCGACATCGTGCTCGGCGGCAACTGGGAAGCCGAGTTGGAAGCCCTGGGCAGCGATGTCGATCCGGCCACCCGCGACGCCGCCAAGGGCGCGTGGAAAGTGCGTCACGATCAGGTGCTCGCGGCCGGCGGCTTGCACATCATCGGCACCGAGCGACATGAATCGCGCCGCATCGACAATCAGTTGCGTGGCCGCTCCGGCCGTCAGGGCGATCCGGGTTCCTCGCGCTTCTATCTGTCTCTGGAAGACAATCTGATGCGGATTTTCGCCTCCGATTGGGTGCAGAAAGCCATGGCCTTTCTGGGCATGAAGGAAGAGGATGCGATCGAAGACCGCATGGTCAGCCGGCAGATCGAAAAAGCGCAGCGCAAGGTCGAGGCGCACAACTTCGATATCCGCAAGAACCTGCTCGACTTTGACGACGTGTCGAACGATCAGCGCAAGGTCATCTATCAGCAGCGCAACGAGCTGCTGGAGTCCGACTCGATCGCCGAGAACGTGCAGAACATCCGCGACGATGTCTTCATCGCCTTGGTGCAGCAGCATGTGCCCGCCGGCTCGATTGACGAGCAATGGGACCTGCCGGGCCTGGAGCGCGTTTTGGAAGCCGACTTCGGCATCCGCGTCGACCTGAAAGCGATGGTCGATGCGCAAGCCGAAATCACCGCCGAGCAGATCGCCGAGCGGGTGCGGGAGCTTGCGGCCAAGGTGTTCGAGAACAAGGAAGCCCAGGTGGGCGACGAGATGATGCGGCACCTGGAAAAGCACGTGATGTTGAACGTGCTGGATCAGGCGTGGAAAGAACATCTGGCGCGCATGGATTACCTGCGCCAGGGCATCCATTTGCGTGGTTACGCGCAGAAGCAACCCAAGCAGGAATACAAGCGCGAGAGTTTCGAGCTGTTCGGCGAACTGTTGGACAAGGTCAAACGCGACTTGATTGCGATGCTGGCGCGGGTGCGTATCCGTACCGAAGAAGAAGTGGCGCGACTGGAAGAGGAAGAACGTCGCAAACAGCAAGCCGAAGTTGCACGTCTGCAGTTTCAGCACGCAGACGCCGGTGGCTACGGGGCGGATGAAGAAGCTGCTGAAGTAGAGCGCGCACAGCTTGCAGATGGCGGCGCGGCGCCTCGGCAGCCGGTCCATCGCGACGCGCCCAAGGTTGGCCGCAATGACGCTTGCCCATGTGGCAGCGGCAAGAAGTACAAGCACTGTCATGGGCAGCTGGCCTGAAGCCGGAAAAGCGGGGCTGGAGACTGGGGACTGGGGGCTGGGGTGACAGGAATTGAGCCTGCTCCTTGTGATCTGGTGCCGGCAGCCTCCCCGGTTCCGACGAACTGCGCCCCAACCCCCAGCCCCCAGCCCCCAGCCCCGCTCCATTCAAAGCCAACCCACGTCGTCGCCGCGGTCCTGCGTGATGCGCAAGGCCGCGTATTACTGAGTCAGCGCATCGCCAAAGCTGATTTGGCTGGGTTGTGGGAGTTTCCCGGCGGAAAGCGCGAGCGTGGTGAAGACTCGCCGACGGCTCTGCGACGTGAGTTGCGCGAAGAGCTGGGCATCGCCGTGCAAGAGGTCCAGCCGCTGATCGAAGTTCCGCACGCTTATCCGCAGAAGCGCATCGTGCTGGAAGTGTTCGCCGCAGAGTGGTCTGGCGAGCCGGTGGGTTGCGAAGGGCAGGCGCTGCGGTGGCTCAGCCCAGGGTTGTTGGCGAATATGCCGATGCCGAGTGCCGATCAGCCGGTGGTCGCCGCGTTGACGCAACCCGACCGCTATCTGATCACGCCCGAACCAAGTGACAAAAACGACGTGTTCATGCGTGCGTTGACAGTTGCCTTGGCCACTGGAATCACGCGCCTGCAACTGCGCGCTCCCGGCCTGGCGCGCGACGCCATGTGGGCACTGGCCGAGAGCGTACTCGGTCAATGTCAGCAGGCCGGCGCCGAATGTTTGATCAACAGCGCATGCATGGACGCGAGGCAGATCGCCGCGCATTTTGGGTGTGGTCTGCATCTGACAACAGCACATCTCATGCAAGCCGCAATCCGACCCCTGCCCGCCGAATCGCTGGTTGCCGCGTCCTGTCACGATCCGCGCGAATTGGCACACGCACAGGCGCTGGGTTGCGATTTCGTGGTGCTCGGACCGGTGGCTGTGACACTGAGCCATCCTGGTGCCGCCGCCATGGGCTGGCCGGCATTCCGCGCCATGCGCGAGCGGGTTGCGTTACCGATCTACGCCCTCGGCGGCATGCAAATCGCCGACCTCGCGATCGCCCGCAGCCACGGCGCGCAAGGCATCGCCGCCATTCGCGGGTTGTGGCCCACGGGTTAGCTCCACACGCGACCGCTGAAGTGCAGCGCTTGCAACTCCGCTGCCAACTTCCGCTGTCTCCAAGCGTTCGAAATACTCGCCTGCGAGCCGCAACTGTTCTTGTGCATTGTCGGCGCGGTTGAACACCTCGCGAAAGGCAATGTTGTCGGCATGCCCCTTGGCATACCAGCCCATATGCTTGCGCGCGAAGCGCACCCCCGTGTCTTCTCCATAGAAGGCGTAGAGCCGAAGCAGGTGGTCACACAAGATCCTGCGGATTTCGGCATGGGTGGGCTCAGGCAGCAGTTCACCCGTTGCCAGATGGTGATTGATCTCGCGAAACAACCACGGCCGCCCCTGCGCTGCACGACCGATCATCACCGCGTCGGCGCCGGTTTCCTGCAACACGCGTTGCGCCTTTTGCGGGGAGTCGATATCGCCATTGACGATCACCGGAATGCGCACCCGCGACTTGATATGGGCGACGGTGGAGTACTCGGCATCGCCGGTGTACATCATCTCGCGCGTGCGTCCATGCACCGCCAGCATGGCGATGCCCGCATCTTCAGCCAGGCCAGCGATGCGCACCCCGTTCTTGTTGGCTGCGTTCCAGCCCGTACGAATTTTCAGGGTGACCGGAACGTCCACCGCCGCCACCACGGCATCGAGAATTTTCGCGACCAACACCTCGTCCTGCATCAGCGCCGAACCGCACCACGCATGGCAGACTTTTTTCGCCGGACAGCCCATGTTGATGTCGATGATCTGCGCGCCGTGATCGACGTTGTAGCGCGCCGCGTCCGCCAGCACTGCCGGGTCGGCGCCGGCTATCTGCACGCCAATGGGATCAGGCTCACCGCTGTGATCCATGCGCCACAGGCTCTTCCTGGTCTTCCACAGGCGTGGATCGGAGGTGGTCATCTCCGATACCGCGTAACCCGCGCCCAGTTGCTTGCAGAGCAGGCGAAACGGCTTGTCGGTCACCCCAGCCATCGGCGCGAGCACGGTCGGTGACTTGAGTGAGATAGGGCCAATGTGCATGCAGCGGTCATTGTAGAGGTGCTCAGGCGAACCGCAGCGAATCGCCAGAAAGGCTGCCGCCGGCGAGGTCTCTGGAGTCAAGTGGAGACATGACGATTGCCACTGCTTGATTCAGCTGCGACTGCTTACGCTGCGCCCTCCTATTCGCCGTCGCCGGTTGGAGGTTTCCTTGGGTATCCCGCGTAGCTTGCTGCTGCTTGTCCTGATTACGACAAATTCGTTCGCGGATGTTCTTGCTGCGGAAGAGGCCAGTGCGACTACCGATCCAGCCGCGGAAGCGGGCAAAGGCGCTGATTCGTCACCTACTCGCCTGTCGGAAGTGGTGGTCTCGGGCGAGCAGCCCGGCCCCGGCATGTGGCGGGTCGAGCATGGTGAGAATGTGCTTTACATCCTCGGCACCTTGAGCCCCTTGCCCAAGCGCATGCAATGGAAGTCGGATGAGGTCGAGGCGCTGATTGCCAGCGCGCAGCAAGTGATCAACCCGACCAGGGTGGCCGCCAAAAGCGGTCTCGGGATGTTCGGAACGGCGATGCTGCTGCCGTCCGCGCTGCGCGCTCGCAACAACCCGGACGAGCAGAAATTGGTCGACGTGCTACCGGCGGAGCTTTATCAACGCTGGCTGCCGCTGAAAGATCGCTACATGCGGCGCAACCGCTCAGTGGAGAAACGGCGGCCGATCATCGCCGCCGGCGAGCTGTACGAGAAGGCCATCGACAAGAGCGGCCTCGAGTCTTCCTCGCGGATCGACAAGGTTATTGCGAAAGCCGCCAAGCGCTATGACGTGGAAGTGGTTGAGCCGAAAATCGTGATCACCATCGAAGATCCCAAGACCATGTTGAAGGAGATATCCGGCAACAGCCTGGATGACATCGCATGTTTTGAGAGCACCCTGGATCGCCTTGAGATCGAGCTTGATCACATGCGGGCACGTGCGAACGCATGGGCCATCGGCGATCTGGAGGCCTTGCGCGAGTTGCCCAGTCAGGATCGCGGCCGCGCCTGCCTGCAGGCCATCACTGGCTCGGCGGCGATGCAAAGTCGCGGCTTCGATAAATTGCCTGAGCGCGCGAAACAGGCATGGCTGGAAGCCGTCGACAGCGCCTTGACGATGCATGCGATCACTTTTGCCGCCATGCCCATGCGGCAGTTGTTGGGTGACGATGGTTACCTGCAGGCATTGGCGGCGCGCGGGTATGTGGTGGTGGCGCCAGAGTGAGTTGGGCTGAAGCCAAAACACTGAACGCGGAGACGCAGAGAAACGCAGAAGTCGCAAGGGAATCGCTGGCAGGAGCAAGCGAGGGCGTCGCTCGCACCACTGCAGCTTGACAAGCAGCGTCTTGCGTCCTGTGCGTTTCCCTGCGCCTCCGCGTTGAATGCAATTGACGATCAGTCAGTAAATCTAGCCAAGACTTCGCGATGCAACGGCATCGCCAAAGCCGCGCCAGCGCGCTCAACGGCGAGCGCAGCGACTCGACCGGCGTCGCGTACGGCTTTCGCAAAAGGTGCCTGCGGCGCGCGTGCCAGTGCTGCCGCCAGTCCACCATTGAAGGCATCGCCGGCACCCGTGGTGTCGAGCACAGTCGCCGGTTCAGCAGCATGTCGATAGTGATTGATCGAGTCGCCCCGCAGGTTGCTGGCAGCGTGCGAAACAAATGCACCACGCGCGCCCAGGGTCAGCACCACGGTGGGTACACCCAGGCGTCGACACAGCGCATGTAAATCCTCATCACCGTGGCCGTCGATGGCGTGGTCATCGACCTTCACGCCGGCTTGCTTTAGCAGGGCGACGAATTCGCTTTCGTTTGGCGTCAACACGTCGGTCAAGGGCAATAACGCCAGCGCCATCGAATCGGCGGCGGGCGCCGGGTTGTACATCGTCAACACGCCCGCCTCGCGGGCGATCTGCATCGCCTCGGCGCAAGCCGCAAGCGAGGTCTCGTTCTGTACGACCAACACCTTGGCCTTGGTCATCAACCCGGCGTGTCGGCGGATGTGTGCAGCGCTGAGTGCCGCATTTGCTCCCGGGCCGACCACGATCATGTTCTGCCCCGCCGCATCCAGCAGGATCGCCGCGCTGCCGGTGGCCAGGTCGGGTTTGCTTTCAATGACGGCATTGACGCCCTCGCTTGCCGCCAACGCCAGCGCCGCCTGACCCGCGGCGTCTTCGCCAAGCGCACCGATAAACGCACAACGTGCGCCTTGTCGCGCGGCGGCGATGGCCTGGTTGAAGCCCTTGCCGCCCGGCCCCGACGTAAACGACCCGAGCCGAGTTTCGCCGGCGGTCGGCAACTGCGTGCTGCGCCAGACGTAGTCGTGGTTGTAAGAACCAACGACGACGACGTCAGCCATGACCTTATGGCGTCGCGACGCAAGCCACAGCGGCAGCGGTCTCGCTGCTTTGCTGCAACAAGTACAACACGCCAGCGATGGTGGCGGTCATGAAGGTGGCGATGGAGCCGCCCAACACGGCGCGCAGGCCGAGTCTCGCCAGATCGCTGCGGCGCTCCGGAGCCAAGCCGCCGATGCCGCCGATCTGGATTGCGATTGAGCTGAAGTTGGCAAAGCCGCACAACGCATAGGTCGCGATCAAGGCGCCCTGATTGGTCAATGCCACGCCTTGGGTTTTGCAATTGACTATGTCAGCTAGCTGCATGTATGCCACGAACTCGTTGATGACGACTTTCTGGCCAATCAAGCCGCCGACCACGGTGGCGTCCGTCCACGGCACGCCGATCACCCAGGCCAGTGGTGCCAGCAGCAGGCCCAACAGGTTGGCGATGTCGGTCGGGCGACCCAGCGCGGCAGCCAACCCGCTGAACTCGCCAAACCATGTCAGCGGCGCATTCAACAATGCAATCAAGGCGATGAAGGCCAGTAACATCGCACCAATGTTCAGTGCCAGCCGCAGACCATCCGCGGCGCCAGCCGCCGCGGCATCGATCACGTTGCTCGAAGTCTTCTCGACTTCCATCTGCACGGTGCCACGGGTTAGCGGAACGCCGGTTTCGGGAATCAGGATCTTGGCGATCACCAAGGTGGCCGGCGCCGCCATGATCGATGCCGCCAGCAGATGCTTGGCGTAAAACGCCGCCTGTTCCGGATCGCCACCGCTGAGCATGCCCACGTAGGCCGCCAACACGCCGCCAGCGATGTGCGCCATGCCACCGATCATCATGGTGATCAGTTCGGACTCGGTCATGCGGCCGATGTAGGGGCGTACCGTCAGCGGTGCTTCGGTCTGGCCGATGAACACGCTGGCGCAGACTGAGGTGGTTTCCGCGCCGGATACGCGCATGACCTTGGTGATCCCCCACGCCATGCCACGCACCACCGCCTGCATCACGTTCAGGTGATACAGCACACCCATCAGGGCGGCGAAAAAGATGATGGTGGGAAGCACCTGAAACGCAAAAATGAAGCCGAACTTCGAGGTGTCCATCAGGCTGCCGAAGATGAAGTTCGAACCTGCCGATACGAATCCAAGCACCTTCACGAAGCCATTGCCCAACGCGTCGAACACGTCCTTGCCGCCGGGCACCAGCAACACCAGCGTCGCAAAGGCGATCTGCAAACTGATGCCGATTCCGACCAGCCGCCAATCGACGGCGCGCTTGTTGTTGGAAAAGATGAACGCCAAGCCGATCAGGCAGGCGAGACCGAACAGGCCAAACAAGATCGACGCCATGCGCATTTCCCCGAGGTGATTCGGCGCAACTGCGCGAATCTGAAGTGGCCGCAGCGTAGGTCAGGACAGCGGCAAGGCGCAACTTGCGATCGATGGTCTGACTGTCCTGGCACCGACGTGGGCATAGCCCACACGATGCTCAAGCGATCGTCATCCCCGCGCAAGCGCACTGCTGTCCGGGGAATCGTTGATCAAATGCTTCGCTAAAGAAGCGTCATGCCAAGTGCTTGACTCGAAATAACCGTCGCCCCCGCGAAGGCAGGGGCCCAGCGCCTTGGGACGTGCAAGTCACTGGGTTCCCGCCTTCGCGGGAACGACGCTTTGTTGTTCGTTTACGCAAGCGTGACACTCGGTTTTCCCCGGACAGCAGCGCGCGCAGGCGGGGATCTGGAGCTTCAGCAGAATGCCTATTGTCGCGAGCTGGCCGGATCTCCGCCGGCGCCGCGCGAGGATGATGGGCGTCAAGTTGGTGACACACCTGCTGCGGCGCGAATCATGTCTAGATCAGCACACTTTCCAGAACGCCGCGTGACGGTGGCGGCGGCGGTGCCGGGGGCGGCGTTGGCGCAGCCGGCGCGGCAGGCATCGTCGGTAGGGCACTCGGCATCGGTGGCAGCGGCGCCAGTGCTGGCGTCGGCGGCAGTGGCGGTATCGGCGGCACAGGCGGCGCGAAAGCGGGGAACGATGGCAGCGCCGCGGCTTGCAGTTCCAGTTGCTGTGCCTTGCGATCACGCATCAGACGCACGACCAAGGATTTTTCGGTTTTGCGATCCTGCTGGCCATCGCGCTGTGCCTCATCGCCGCGTTGTCCGTCGCGCAGCGCCCGCAGTACATCCGTCGGTTCATTGACATCCTGATCGTCGATGCTGAGCAATACGTCGCCTGCCCGCAGGCCTTTCAAGGGGCTTTTCTCTGCGCTCAGCACCAACACGCCGCGATCGGTGGCGAAGTAACGGCCGAGTTCACTGTCCACCGCCGCCATCCGCAATCCACGCCAGCGCAAGCTGTCGGCGAACGCGAGCTGGGCGGTCATGCATTCGCCGCCGTCTTCCACACAGGGTGGCATCGGCGCGATGCGTTCGATATCAAGCAGGCCGCGCAACGCGATCAAGGGTTCGATTTGCGCACGCACGGCGTCGGCATCCAGCGCACGGCCGCGCCACCAGGCGAGGCCAGGCAAGAGGTCGGCGGTGACTTCAACTCGGGTGCGTTGTTTGTCGCGCAGGTAATCGAGGCTCAGCACCTGACCAACCTCCAGTTCGCTCAAGCGCTCGCGTGCTTCATTCAGGCGTGCCTGCGCGGATCCATCGCTGATGCGGTCGCCGTTGATCTCGATAATGCGATCACCAGGCCGCAAGCCCGCGCGCTCGGCCGGGCTGTCGGGAGTGACTGCGGAAATACCCACGCCGGCCTGTGGATCGCTACGCAGAATCACTCCGATCATCGGTCGATCAAACGCCGGTCGTGCCAAGGCCGCTTCGATATCGGCACGCGCAATCTGCATGGACAAACCCGCGACTCGACTCGACAACGCATTCAACTCTTCCTGCGCTCGTCGCAGCTCGGCTTGCGCCTTGCCGAGATCGGCACTGCGTTCGACAGCCGCGTCTGCCCGCGCGCGCGCGCGTTCGGCCAGCGCCCGGTCTTGCTCGCTGCGGCGCGCAGTCTGAGCTTGCTCTGCGGTCACCGCAAACGGTTCACTTGCCATCGCGCCCGGAGCAACGAGCATTGCCAACATAGGCACCAACCACCATCGTTTCATGAGGCTCTCCTTCAATGCAGGGGATACGAAGCCATCACAACGTGACTTCGCGGTTTGCCGCATCACTGGCGGCGATCAATGAGTCGCGTTGGCTCAAGGCCACGCGTTGAGTCAGCAGCTGCACGCGCTCCCGCCACAACACTTCGCGGGTGGCGGCAGTGGCATCGGGGTCGGCCAACAGGTAGTCGATCCACTGCATGCGGTCGACCAAGCCGAGTTCGATCGCCAAGGTTTGTGCATCGCGTCCGTTGGAGCCGAACCCGCTCAGAATCGACTGCAGTCGGGCCGACTCGATCATCAGCGCTTCCGCCTGCGAACTGTCTTCACCTGTGGCGACCAGCTCCGAGGGTGGCGCCACGCGACCGCTTGGCGCATCCGTGTTCACCTCGGTGACTTCACTGGGCGCTGCCGGCGGCGCTCTCCAGGCGTCGGGCGAGCCCACGATCAACGCGGCCAAGGCCAGAATCGCAGCAACCGCCAGCCAACGTTGTCTGCGCGTGAAACGTGCAGCGGATTGCCAACTGTGTGTCGGCAGGCCTGTTGGCAGGCTGCGCGTCGCCGCACCATCGCCTGAAGCGCGCGTCGCTGCCGCGAACGATGCGCTGCCCGCTTGATCGTCTTCTGCCTCGGTTTGCTCAAGGCTGGCGCGCAAGCGCAACCAGCCATCATTGGGCGGATCCCGCAGGGGCAGCGCAGCGAGTGCGGCGCTCAGGCCCTGGTCCCCAGGCGAATCCTGGTTGACCAGTGCCGGTGCATGACGATCAGTTGGCATAACTGACATGGCAGTTCTCCTTGGACGAGTTGTGCGCACGCTCGGGCTCGCCCAGGGCCATGCGCAGGCGTTGCGTGCCACGCGCCAGTTGCGACTTCGAAAAGCTGGCGGTGCGACCCATCAATTGGGCGATTTCATCGTGCGTATAACCTTCGCCATGAAACAGCCACAGCACGCTGCGGGTGATTTCGGGCAAGGCCGCCATGGCGCGCTCCAATTCGGCGGATTGCGCGTGTTGCAGTGGCGAGTGCCCGCTGCAGGGCATGGCGTCGTCGTCTTCCATGCTGTCTGCGTGGGGTTGCGAATTGCGCCGTCGCAAGCGCATCAAGGTTTCGTTGACGGCAATCTTGCGCAGCCATGCCCAGAACGGCGCATCGCCGCGATAGCTGGCAAATGCGCCATGCATGCGCAAGAAGGCGTCATGGGTGGTTTCCATGGCTTCGTCCGGATCGCCCAGCATGCGCACCGCCAAGCTGTAAACCGGACGCTGGAACAGGCGATATAGCCGCTCGAAGGCGGCAAGATCGCCAGCGCGGATGCTGTCCAACAGCCCGACCGGCAGGTCAATCGCAAATGTGGATGAGTTGTTCACGGATGACAGGATGCGCGCTACGGCAAAACCGTCGCAGTGCCGTTGGTTGCAGAAGCCGATTCCATTCGAAGCTGCCGCGACTCTGCCGACAGGCCGCTGGCCGATGCTATGATCCGGTCGCGATTCCGCATCACACCGTTGTCACCAATGGCCGTACCGGCGTTCGACATTCCGGGCTATGACTTTGTCCGCGAACTCGGTTCTGGCGGCATGGCGACGGTGTATCTGGCCGTACAGCGTTCGCTGGATCGCAAAGTCGCGATCAAGATCATGCGTCGCGGCATGGCCGACACCAACACCGAGCAGCGCTTTCTCAATGAAGGCCGGACCATGGCGCGGCTACCGCACGCGCACATCGTCGGTGTTTACGACATTGTCCAGAACGACAGCATCAACTACATCGCGATGGAATTCCTCGACGGCGGCCTGCTGTCGGATCGGATGCGCGAAGGTCTGTCGCTGGGTGAAGCGATCACGATCATCGTGCAGATCGCCGGCGCGCTGCAGTTCGCACACGACAACGGTGTGGTGCATCGCGACCTGAAACCCACCAACGTCATGTTCCGCGACGAGATGACCGCGGTGCTGACGGACTTTGGCATCGCGCGGGCGCAGGGCGCCGGTGCCAGCCGCTTGACCCAGACCGGCATGATGCTGGGCACGCCGACTTACATGAGTCCCGAGCAAGCCACCGCCAGCGAAGTGGACGGTCGCTCGGACCAGTATTCGCTGGGCGTGTTGTTCTACGAAATGTTGACAGGCCACGCGCCCTTCGAGGGCGAGTCGCCGATTCAAGTGGCGCTCGCGCATGTCAGCCAACCACCGCCGCCACTGCCGCCCCAGTTCTCCTTCTTTCAGCCAGTCATGGATCGCATGCTGGCCAAGTTGCAGGATCATCGTTATCCCGATCTGCACGAGTTCATTCGTGAACTGAAGGCAATGGTGACGGGCAGCAGTTCGCTGCTGGCACGCCTGCAGATCGATCCCAATTCCTCCTCCTCCGAGCAACTGCGGGCGCTCGGATTCTCCGATAGCCAGATCCACACGGGTTCGCGTCGCGCGCCAGCACAAGGCGGTGGTGCGGCCAGTTCATGGCCGTCTGCGCGCAGCACCGGCTCGGGGCAGAAGAACCGCAGCAGCGGCACCGGTCCCGGCGTGCGCATGGGGCAATCCAAGCCACCGCCACCGAGTCGCCCTGTCTGGCTGATTCCAGCCGCCGCGGTGGCTGTGCTGTTGCTGGCGGTGATTGGTGGTTGGATGCTATTTGGACCCAGCGAGCCTGGCTCGGACATGGATCCAGCACTGCGCAAGATTCTCAGCAGCCAGCTGCAGACGGTCGATCAGCTCATCGGCGAACGTCGATTGGTCACGCCCGCCGGCGAGAGCGCTTACGACAAGCTGCAGGAAGTGTTGCAAGTTGCACCAGAGTGGCCTGAGGCACAGCAGCGACTGACCGCCATCGTGGATGCGCTGCGTCTGCAGGCGGAAGCCGCCGTCACGGCCAAGAACTACGAAGTCGCCGAAGTGCGTATCGGTGAGGCCTTGGCCGTGGCGCCTACGGATCCCGCCTTGCTGGCCATCCAGGCGTCCATCGGCAATGCCCGTGTGGGTGCCGAACGCGAGGGTAAGTTGCGTGACTTGTTGAGCCGTGCCGAAGCGGCGCAGCGCGCGGGAAAACTGGTCGGCGAAACCCGCGACGATGCATGGGCGCTGCTGCAACAAGCGCAAGAAATCGATGCACAAAGCGCAGATGTCAAGCGCGCGGTTGACGCGCTGGCAGCGGTGTTGTTGAAGCCCGCGCAAGACGCGCTGAGCGCCGGCCGCCTGGATGATGCAGATCGCGCCTTGCAGGCCAATTCGGCGCGCCTGGCGGCCGACCCGACCTGGCAGAAGTTAAGCGCGCAACTGGCCCAGCAGCGGCTGTTGGCAGAGCAGAAAACCCGCATCGACGCGCTATTGGCGCAAGCGCGCAAGCAATTGGCGGCGGGCCGTGCTGCGGAGCCTGCCGGAGACAACGCCTTGGAGACCTTGGCGCGCGTGGCCGAGATCGATCCGGGCAACGCAGAATTGACCAAGATTCGTGCACAAAGCGCGGCGGCACTGGCGGCACTCGCCAAACAAGCGGTGAGCGCGGGTGACCTCAGTGGTGCATTCAGTCGCTACGAGCAGGCCCTGCAGGCGGAGCCGGGCAATGCGACCTATGCGGCCGCGCGCAAGCAACTTGAGCAATCGCTGGGCGAACGCGTCACCCAGCTCGCGCGTGCACTGACGGATGCCCGCACGGCGATCACCGAGCGCCGTTTCTTTACCCCGCAAGCACAAAGCGCACGCACTTACATCGCGGCAGCACTGCAACTCGACCCACGCAACGCCCAGGCTCTGCAATTGCAGGCGCAACTGCCAGCGATGATTCGCGAGGCGGCGCAGGCGATGGCGGCCGAAAATCGTCTCGATGATGCGATTGCCCTGCTCGCGGCTGCACAGCAGGCCTATCGCAGTGACGCAGAAATCGGTCGCCTGGCCTCGCAACTGGGCGCGGCGCGAGATCAGGCGCGGGTCGTCGAAGCGCGCTCGGCGAAATTGGTGAGCCTGCGCGGCACCTTGGCCAAGCGGCCGCTGACCGTGACCGATGTGCGCGACGTCAGCACCAGCTTGCAAACTTTGCTGAAGGCGGATCCGGCGGATGCCGAGGCGCTGGTGTTACGCGATCAACTGGTCAAAGGCTTGGCATTGGATGTGGCAACGGTGGACGCGGTGGCGGGGATTACCTCGTTGGCGCCTCTGATCGAACAGGTTGAAAAATCCATGGGTGCCGGTGCCGCCGATGTGCGCAAGCTGGTGGTCGACTTTGCGGCGCGCAAGACGGCCATCGAGGCGCGCGAGGCGGAAGCCCAACTGGCTCGTCAAGGCGTGTTGGTGCTGAATGCATTTCCGTGGGCCAATATCGAATCGGTGGTGGAGCAAGCCAGCGGACGCCCAATCAAGTTGCCAACGGATTCGGCGACACCTCTGGCGTTGCCATTGCCAGCCGGCACTTATCGGGTGACGTTCCGCCATCCTGATTCCCGTCAACCGGTAGTTCGCGTCGCGGGTCTGGAAGCGAAGAAAACTCAGCAAGTCAGTGCCAGCTTCCCGACCATCAAGGCGGATGATTATCTGCGGCGGGCAGGTTATGCGCGCTAGCGGCTCTGCACGGCTGGCAACACTGCTTGCGCTGCTGCTGACCGTGGTCAGTGGCCCGGCGTTGGCGGATTGGAAGCGCGACTACGCGCGCGGCGAGCGAGCGATTGCGGACGGCAAATGGGCTGAAGCAGAAGCGCTGTTTCGTCAAGCCGCCCGCGAGGAACCCACGCCGGATGTGCGCAAGCGATTTGAAGGCGTGGTGTTCCGCGAATACGCGCCGCAGTATTGGGCAGGCTTTGCCGCATGGCGGCAAGGTGCCTGTGATCGTGCCATCAACTACTGGCAAGACAGCGCCAATAACGCCGCCGTGCTGGCGAAGATCAAGGACTTCAAATCGCAACAGGATCGCGGCTTGGCGGATTGCCAGCAGCAGCTCGCGCAAACCACGACACCCACACCCACGCCCACACCCACTCCTGCAGCGCCTGTCGCCACCACGCCGACGCCGGTGGCCACCACCACGCCTGTCGCAGTGCCGCCGGTCGCAACGACCACCCCCGCGCCGACCCCAACACCCGTGCAAGTCGCGCAACAGCCAACGCCTGCACCGGTCACCCCCACGCCCAAGCCCACGCCGCCGACAGCCGATCTGAAACCCGCGCCGGCACAACTGGTAACCGCAGCCGATGCATGGTTGAGCGGACGCTACGGAGACGTGCTGGGAGCTGACGCCAGCAAGGTGACGGACGCCCGTGCCCGCGCGCATCTGCATGTGCTGCGAGCGGCCGCCCGCCACGCGCAGGCCGAACTCGCCAGTGGCAGCAGCCTCGCGTCCGCAGAAGAGGAAGTACGCGCCGCCCGCCGCGCTTTGGCCACCATCAGCCCCGACCAAGCCATGTTCTCGCCGCGCTTTCGGTCGTTCTGGCAGAAAACGAAGTAGGGCGATCCAGTCCCCGAGTTGCGAATCACGTGATAACTCACGATGTGTTCGTCACCAAATCGGGAACAGCGAGACAAACAAGCAATACATGACGCGACTGGTTGTACTTCCGGGGATGGATGGAACCGGCCACTTGCTGGCCGATCTTGTTGCAGCTTTGGGTGTCAGCATTCAAGCAACGGTCGTCACCTATCCACTGACCGAATCACTCAACTACGCACAGCTGGAAGCCCGCATTCTTCCAATGCTTCCCCGATCAGAGCCCTACTTTCTGCTCGGCGAGTCTTTCGGAGGGCCCTTGGCAATTGCGCTCGCGGCGCGACAGCCACGTGGTTTGCTGGGTCTTGTGCTTTGCGCATCGTTCGCGCGCTATCCCATTGAGTCTCTTCGCGCGGCAGCGTTTCTTGCGAGAGTCGCCCCACACATGCAGCCCCATCGGCGGCACTTTCGTGGCTTTTGCTGGGGGCATGGAGGACGCCTGCTCTGCGTGCGGCCCTGAAGATCAGTGTTTCCGAAGTTTCGTCGGCAGCTATGCGCACGCGGCTGGAGTCTGCGTTGAGGGTGGATGTTTCGGGATTGTTCGGGCGCATTGGCGTCCGGGCGCTGTATCTGCGCGCATCACAGGATCGCGTGGTGCCGCGCGGCGCTGGTGAACACATTCTCAGCGCGTTGCCTACGGCCACACTCATTGAACTGCCGGGACCGCACTTCCTCTTGCAAGCGTTGCCGGTCGCGTGTGCGAGCGCCGTCCGTCGATTTGTGGAAGTCTCTTAGCCCGGATGCAGCGCAGCGAAATCCGGTGTGGCCCCCACCTCGTCAGCCCGGGATTTTGCTGCGGTGCATCCGCGCTACAACCGCGAGCGATCCAATCCACAACGTCCTGGCCACACAACAAAAAAGGCGCAGTCTCCTGCGCCTTTCCTGTTGCCGCTCAGGTGAATCGTGGTAGGACTAATCCCAGCGCAGCACACCCGACAACGAAATGGTGTCCTGCACGTCCGAGGCGTCGTAGGCAAAATCGACCTGGAATTTCGGGAACGCCCAGCCGAAACCAAGGGCGTAGTGGTTCTCGTCGCCGCCGGAGGAGAACAGCACGGCTTCGGCGTAGGCGCTCACCGGGTCGTTGGTGAACTCACTGCCGTCCGGGTTTGCGCGGAAACGCAAATTGCGTTCGCTCTCACGCCAGAAGCCGGCACGCAGGAAGAACGGGTTGGCGGTGTCGAACGCATACTCCATGCCCATGCGCGGCTCGATCTGATCCTTGATCGAAAAACCGTCAAGGATGTCCTGATTGGTTTCGCCAGCCAATTCGCCGCTGAAGAATCCATCATCGACCCGCTCGCTCAAGTTCGAATAGCCGACGTGATTGACATCCAGACTCAAGGTCAATTTTTCGGTGGGGCGGAAGCTGAAACCGATGCCCAACGAATCCGGCGCCTTGAACGGCGAGCTGAAATTGGCGGTCTCCTGCGCGGTAGCGCCATCGCCGAACACACCCAGCACTTGATAATCGAAGGAAGGCGCGCTGCGATACGAAAGGCCGATGCTGAAGCGATCAGACCCGCGATAGAGCAAGCCAAAGCTGAAGGAAAGATCGTTATCGTCGCCCGACTGGGTGCCGCGGAATACCACCGCATTATTGTTGTTCGGATTGAATCGCTCATTGAACGTGTCGATCTCGAAGCGGTGGTATGCGATGCCGCCGCCCCACGAAAGCGCCTCGGTGATGTTCTGCCCAAAGCTGATGCCGTAACTCTCGATGCTCAGGTCAGCCACCGCAGTGTAGGGCAAGGTAAAGAACCCGCTACCGCCGTTGAAGGTGAAGTTGCCGGGGAAGAAAATCTGCTCGTTGGTGTAGCTGTTCTTGTAATTCAGCAACTGATGGCGATAGAACGCGATCGACCAATCGTCACGCGGCAGCACAAACGACAGGAAAGCGAGTTCGCTGGTCTCGTCGGAGGCAGCCCGGTAGTTGACGCCGGTCAAGTCAAACGGACGCACGCCGAAGCTGCCGTTGGCGGGATACGGCGTATCGAATGACAACTGCCGGAACTCGGCCGAAAACTGCTTGGACAGGCCAAGCCGAGTCAGCCCCGCGGGGTTGGTGTAAGCGGCGGTGGCGTCGTCGGCCAGACCCAGAAACGCACCGCCCATCGCCAAGCTACGCGCGCCGGGATTGGAGAAGCTGAAAGGAATGGTCGCGTTGGTTTCGATATTGGTGATCGCCAGCGCGGGCGCGCTTGCGGCAAGCAAGAGGGCAGCACCGATGCAGGACGACAAGGACTTCTGATTCATTTCCGTTTTCCCCGGGGTGGACAAATCGGCCACTAGCTTAGCGCAACAATTCTTTAACAGGCACCTCGTCCGGCGAAATCGGCCGTGAAGAGGGGCGCCTATTGGCCCGGCGACCATTGACCATGAAGCCGTAGCCAAGTGCCGCGAGAGCATTCAACGCGGAGAACGCCGAGAAGTGCAGAGGTGCGCGAAGGAAGTGGAACGCGCTTTCCGTGCGCCGAAGCTTGGGTCCCCGGGGGCAAAATCAATGCATCTCCGCGATTCTCAGCGTTTCTCTGCACCTCCGCGTTGAAGCAGTTGAGGTTGTTTTGCTCGCTGGCTAATTTTCGCCGACTCAAAAGTGTTGTCACGCTGCTGACGCCAGCGCGTCCGGCTACCATAGGCACGACGACTGGCGCTGGGCTGGATCGCGAGGAGAAGCACGATGTGGTTTGGCCTGATTTTGTTGGCGTTCGTGGTGGTGACCATACTCAAGGGCGTGCGCTCGGTGCCGCAGGGATTCGAGTACACGGTCGAACGCTTCGGTCGTTTTACCCATTCCTTGCGGCCGGGCCTGGGTTTCATCATTCCCTGGATCGATGGCATCGGTCGCAAGATGAACATGATGGAGCAGGTGCTGGACGTGCCTTCGCAAGAGATCATCACCAAGGACAATGCGGTGGTGAAAGTCGATGCCGTCGTGTTCTATCAGGTGCTGGACGCCGCCAAG
Organism: Pseudomarimonas sp.; assembly: GCA_052390415.1. GTDB lineage: Bacteria > Pseudomonadota > Gammaproteobacteria > Xanthomonadales > Xanthomonadaceae > JANNWF01. Next base: position 19,057 of record JBQTGY010000021.1, read on the forward strand.
GCCGCGTACGAGGTCTCGAATCTCGAAGTCGCCGCGCTCAATCTGGTGATGACCAACACCCGCACCGTGCTCGGCTCGATGGATCTGGACGAGTCGCTGTCGAAGCGCGACGAGATCAATGCACGCTTGCTTTCTGTCGTGGATGACGCCACCCATCCGTGGGGCATCAAGGTCAACCGCATCGAGATCAAGGACATCCAGCCGCCGCGCGACCTGATCGATTCGATGGCGCGGCAGATGAAAGCCGAACGCGAAAAGCGCGCCAACATTCTGGAAGCAGAAGGTTTTCGCCAAGCTGCCATCCTGAAAGCCGAAGGCGAAAAACAAGCTGCCGTGCTGGAAGCCGAAGGTCGCCGCGAAGCGGCGTTCCGTGACGCCGAAGCCCGCGAGCGTCTGGCCGAAGCTGAAGCCAAGGCGACCATGATGGTGTCGCAGGCCATCGGCAAGGGTGATGTGCAAGCGATCAACTATTTCGTGGCGCAGAAGTACGTCGAGGCGCTGAAAGAATTTGCCCGCTCGCCGAACCAGAAGACCTTGCTGTTGCCGATGGAGACCACCGGCATTCTCGGCTCCTTGGCCGGCATCATGGAGCTCGCCAAGGGTGCCAGCGATGGTCAAGCCAGCAAGCGGATCGAACCACCGGCAATGCCGCGCTGAAATTTGCCGAGCATCTGATGTTCGCTGAGTTCGACGGCGCCACCGTTTTTTCGGAGTAGCGAGATGGACTGGATGCACACAACCTGGTTCTGGTGGGGATTTGCCTTGGCACTTTTCGCCGCCGAGGCATTGCTCCCAGGCGCGTTCATGCTCTGGCTGGGCTTTGCCGCCGCAGCGACTGCACTTACGCTGTGGTTGCTGCCCATGGACCCGGCCTTTCAATGGATTGCGTTCGGGGTGTTCGGCCTGATTTCGGCAGGACTGGGTTGGCGTTGGCGCACGCGTAATCCCGAGACCCCGACCGAACAACCCTTGCTCAATCGCAAGGCCGAACAATTGGTGGGGCGCGTGCTGATCCTGCACGAAGCGGTCATCAACGGTCGTGGAAAGCTGAAGATCGGCGACGCGCTGTGGGCGGTGGTGTCAGGCACCGATCTTCCAGCCGGCGTGCGGGTGCGGATCGAGGGTGTTGAGGGCATGCTGTTGCGGGTGGCGCGCTGCGATTGAGTGGTGGAGGCCGTGCCTATTTCATTTTGCGGATTCGTGTGCTCCAGAGTCTCCTTCCTGCGGCTCATTCCATCGTGGTGCTTGCTCCGCTGGCGATAGGTGCGTTCGCGGCACTCGGTGGAATCGATGCATTGAACTATCTGGCGGTAAACTTTGCCTGCGACCCCGGCATGCGGACTGTAATGCCCTAGCGGTTGGTGCACTGGAATTTTGGTCTGCTTGGTGGTGGATGCTCGCCCTCCTCTTGCATGGGCTGAGCCTGCTCCTGGTCGGGCTCTATCTGTTTTTCGACCGGGGCTTGGTGCTTTGGCAAAGGCTTGCGCTGCTTGCGGGTCTGTATGTGGCCGGCGTCATCACTGCGCCGATTTTTTGCCTGGCCAGACTCCACCAGTTGCGTGCATCGAGCGGCACCACTTCCACTTAGCTAGTGTGGTGCTTCGCAATTGTTCGAACTTATCCGCGGCGTCTTTCCGCGTCTGGCGGCGTTGCTCCTCCTCGCCATAGCGCTGCTATGCCTCGTCGTCGCGCCTTGCCAGCCACGAAAACCCACTCGCGGATAATGTCCTCAAATTACGAAGCACCACCCTAGGGCATGTTTGTGGGAGCGGCGGAAGCTGCGAATTGCGCAGCCGGCGGGAGTGCATCGCGGCTTCCGCCGTTGGGCTGCTCCGCAGCCACGCCTTCGCCGTGCTCGGTCCCGCAACGGTCCGCGCAATGATTACTGAAGCTTGCCAGGCTGCTCGCCGTTAGCTGCGCTTTGCTGCCCGGGCCTTGCTGAAACAAATGCGAATGAATATCATCTAGCGCCAGCTAACGCGGATTTTCATCATGCGGTTTCAGCTTAGTGGCACGATCGTTTCAGTTCTGCTCGCGGTGATCGCCAGCAGCAGCACGAGCCAGGCAGCGTCGCCACTGGTGGTCTACTCAGAACGTCGCGAGCCGCTGATCCAGCCGATCTTCGAGCGCTACACCCGCGAGACGGGCATCGAGGTTCGTTACTTGACCGATGTGGCGCCGGTGTTGATCGAACGCTTGGCGGCGGAAGGTGCGGCCAGTCCGGCGGATATCTTCCTCTCAGTGGATGCAGGCAATCTCTGGCAAGCAGCCGAACGTGGGCTGATGCTGCCGATCAAGTCGGAAATTCTCGACGACGCCGTGCCTGCCAACCTGCGCGATGCACAAGGACGTTGGTTCGGCATTTCGCAACGGGCACGCACCATCATCCATTCGACCGAACGCGTCGACGCCAAGACGCTGTCGACCTACGCAGCGCTGGCGGAAGACCGGTGGCGCGGCAAGTTGTGCTTGCGCTCCTCGAAAAAGATCTACAACCAGTCACTGGTCGCGATGATGATCGCGCGCGTTGGCGAAGCCGAGACCGAAAAGGTGGTGCGCGGTTGGGTCGCCAACCTGGCGGCGCCACCGTTTGCCGACGACACCTTGTTGGCGCAGGCGGTGGCAGCCGGTCGTTGCGAGGTTGGCATCATCAACACTTATTATCTGGGGCGACTCATCAAGGACACTCCCGATTTCCCGGTTACCGTGTTCTGGCCGGATCAGGCGTCCGCGGGTGTGCATGTGAACATTTCCGGTGCCGGTGTGGTGGCGACATCGCAACAGCCGGCAGCGGCGCAAGCCTTGCTTGAATGGCTGGCATCAGAATCGGTTCAAGCCGAGTTTGCCGGGCTCAATCTGGAGTTTCCGGTGCGTGCGGACGTGGCCACCGATCCCGTGGTGGCAGCGTGGGGGCCGTATCGCGCTGATCCCATCCACGTCGCCGAAGCAGGGCGCCTGCAAGCTGATGCGGTGCGGCTGATGGACAGAGCCGGTTGGAAGTAACTCCACCGTCGGCGCCACCTGCCGGCGCATGAGCGCAACATTCCGCACCACTTCGATGGGGACTGGGACTGGCCGATGGATGGCGTGGTTGATTGCCGCGCCCATGCTGCTGGTGATCGCTGCACTCGCCATGGCCTGGGCGCAGCCGCAGGCAGATATATGGACGCATCTGCGCGCCTATGTGCTGTTCGATGTGATTTTCAACAGCCTGTGGCTTATGCTGAATGTGGCGGTGGGTGTCAGCGTGCTTGGCGTCGGCTTGGCCTGGTTGTCAGCGCATTGTGATTACCCCGGTCGACGTTTTCTCGATTGGGCGCTGGTATTGCCGCTGGCGATGCCGACCTACGTGGTCGCGTTCGCCTGGATCGGCGTTCTGGATTATTCCGCGCCGCTGCAAACCGGTTGGCGTGCGCTGAGCGGGTCGCGCGTGGCTCTGTTTGACGGTCGCGGAATCCTTGGTGCCAGTGTGCTGCTTTCGTTGGTCCTGTATCCCTATGTCTACGTGCTGGCGCGCAGCGCCTTCCTGCGCCAGGGCGCCGCCGGATTCGATGCTGCGCGTTGCCTGGGACACGGGCCGGCGAGTGCGTTTTTTCGCGTGGCATTGCCATTGATACGGCCGGCGTGGATGGCCGGCTTGAGTCTGGCCTTGCTGGAAACACTCGCTGACTTCGGCGCGGTTTCGATCCTCGGTGTCGATACTTTCACCACCGCGATCTACAAGACCTGGTTCGGATTGTTCTCGTTGCCCGCAGCCGCGCAACTCGCGACCGCATTGTTGCTTGCTGTTGCCATGGTCCTGGTGCTGGAACGCTACCTGCGCGGCAACGCATTGCGGCGTGAGGCCAACGTGCGTCCACAACCACGCCTGCGATTGTCTGGCTGGCGCGGCTGGCTGGCGAGTGCAAGCGCGTGGTTGTTGGTGGCATTCGGGTTTGGCTTGCCTGTGCTGCAGTTGCTGAGTTGGCTGGATCGCTCGGCACTCGACGTCAGCAACCTCATGGTCGCTACTTTGAATACCTTGCTGCTCGGTGTCGGTGTGGCTGTCCTGGTATTGATTCTGGGTGGCGGAATGGCCTTGCTGACTTATGCACGTCCTGGCGATGGGGTGCGCAAGTCGGCTGAGTTCGTGGCCACGCTCGGCTACGCGATTCCCGGCACCGTGCTGGCCGTTGCGGTCATGGGCCTGTTGATTGCAGCGCAGCACTGGGGCAGCGAATACCTGGACATGCAATGGGCGCTGGTTGGAAGCACGCTGGGGGTGGTGATCGCGCTGTGCGTGCGCTTTTTGCGCGTGGGGCACGGTGCGGTGCAGGCGGGTCTGACGCAACTGCGGCCCAGTGCAATGGAGTCCGCGCGTCTGCTGGGAGCCGGCCCGCTGCAACGTTGGCGGCAAATCGCTTTGCCGCAACTGCGTCCCAGTTTGCTCGCAGCCCTGCTGCTGGTGCTGGTCGAAACGATGAAGGAAATGCCGGCTACTCTGATGCTGCGGCCGTTTGGCTGGGACACCCTCGCCGTTCGTATCTATGCGCAGACGGCAGAAGGGTTGTGGGCGCAGGCGGCGGCGCCGGGATTGTTGTTGGTGGCAGCAGGCTTGTTGCCGGTGTGGTGGTTGGTGCGGGCGCAGCGATGAATTTTTCTCCGTGATTCGTGATTCGTGATTCGTAAGAGACAACGCTCGCACGTCTGCGCCGCACCGCTCTTACGAATCCCGAATCCCGAATCCCGAATCCCGAATCCCAAGCGGTAAGCGATAATGCGAGCCCTTGCAACGTGTGAAGTGAGTACGCCATGAGTCAGGCCACCATTCTCAATGCCACCCATCGCGCGCTGGGTGCGCGCATGGTCGACTTCGGTGGTTGGGATATGCCTATCCACTACGGCTCACAGATCGAAGAGCATCACGCCGTGCGTCGCGAGGCAGGCATGTTCGATGTCTCGCACATGACCGTGGTCGATCTGCATGGTCCACAAGTGCGCGAATTCTTGCGCCGACTGGTCGCCAACAACGTCGATAAACTGAAGAAGCCGGGCAAGGCGCTGTACACCTGCATGTTGAATCCCGCCGGCGGTGTGGTCGACGACCTGATCGTCTACTTCCTCTCTGAGCAGTGGTTCCGACTGGTCGTCAACGCCGCGACACGCGAGAACGATCTGGCGTGGATCGCCAAACAAGTAGTCGGGTTTGATGTGGAAGTCCGCGAGCGGCCAGAGTTGGCGATGATCGCGGTGCAAGGGCCACATGCCCGCGAACGCATGAGTTCGCTGCTGAGCACAGAGGTGGCCACTCGCACCCAGGCCTTGGGCAAGTTCATGGCGGCGGAAGTGAGTGGACCACAGAACATGCCGTTGTTCGTGGCGCGCACCGGCTACACCGGCGAGGACGGATTTGAAGTGATCGTGCCGGTTGAGCATGCCGTTGCGTTGTGGAATGCGCTGCATGCAGCAGGCGTGAGGCCAGCGGGTCTGGGCGCACGCGACACCTTGCGCCTTGAAGCCGGCATGCCGTTGTATGGTCAGGACATGGACGAGTCAGTCTCGCCATTTGAAGCAGGGCTTGGCTGGACAGTGGCGATGGACGGCGAGCGCGACTTCGTCGGTCGTGCGGCCCTGCAAGAGCAAGTGGCGGCCGGCGTTCCGCGACAGATGATCGGCCTGGTGCTGGACGAAAAAGGCGTGCTTCGGCATGGCATGAGCATCCGCAGCGAAGCCGGCGATGGTGAGGTCCTCTCGGGCACGTTCTCGCCGACCTTGGGCAAAGCGATCGCCATGGCGCGTGTGCCGAACGGCGAGTTGGGCGAAGTTCGCGTCGACATTCGTGGACGCGAGATCGTGGTGCGCGTCGTGAAGCCACCCTTCGCCCGTGATGGCGCGGTGTGTGCGGGCATCTGATCCCGGTCTCGCCAACGCCTCTGGAACATCTTCTCGGTTACATTTGCTCGGTTACAATCCCGCGCCGCAGCTAACTTATCCGCGCCTGCACGGCTCGCGTGCAACGCATCCTCAGTGGAGTTTTTGCAATGAACGAGATCCCCGGCGATCTGAAGTTTCTCAAGTCTCACGAGTGGGCGCGCATCGAAGACAGCGGTCGCGTCACGATCGGAATTTCTGATCACGCGCAGGCGCAATTGGGCGACCTCGTCTACGTTGAATTGCCGGCGATTGGTGATCGCGTTGAAGCCGGCAATGGTGTCGCCGTGGTGGAGTCGGTGAAAGCGGCATCCGACGTGTATGCGCCCATCTCGGGCACCGTCGTTGCCATCAATGAAGCGTTGACGGATCGCCCTGAAGCGATCAACGAAGATGCCTTCGGAGACGGTTGGATTTACGCCATTGATCCCGACGACGCCGCTGAGTTGGACGAGTTGCTTTCGCCCGACGATTACGCCGCGATGATCGAAGACGACGCCGACTGATCGATCAATCAGCGCGCACAGCGGAGAGCAGCGCGCGCAATTGCTGCGCGCAATGCATGCGTCGATTGCGGTTGACGAAAAAAAAGTCTGCGCAGTTGTCTGTGATCGATGCAAAAAAGCGCTGTGCAATGCAGCGATGTCACGAGATTTCTGCAACGCGATACGCGCGCCGTTCAGCGGCATGTTGAGGACCGCAATGCGCATGCGTGCAACGCGCATGCAACTGTCGAAAGCTATACGCAGCGCGGCTCACAGAGGATTGCGAAGCGCACACAAAATCGCCGCTGATATTTTTCGGTGGCAACAAATGCAGCTGACTGCAAGCCATTGCGGCAACATCTTTGCGTGCACGCAAAAAAAATATTCGCCAGCTTGTTGACACTGTGATGACGCGTGATTAGCTTTCGCCGAACTGATTAGTACGCGGGACACGGTGACTAAATTCGGAGTCAAGCAAAGCACTTCACGCGGACAATTTTCCGCGACGCACTCCGCCCCGGCGGACACGTGCTCCTTCTCTCTCCCGCTGCTGAAAAGTACATCGTCGTCGACACCAGAATCGGTGTCTCACGACTACCAATACGACGCCCGCGTTGCCTCCGCAACGCGGGCGTTTTCGTATGCGATGTCTGCGACATCGCGTTCTGGGCAACTGCTGTTTCCGAACGCCCGATCCGTAACACCTCACTAGGGAGATCAACCAACCATGGCTACCAAGAAAGCTGCTGCAAAGAAACCTGCCGCGAAGAAAGCTGCACCGAAGAAAGCTGCTGCCAAACCGGCCGCCAAGAAGGCTGCAGCGCCGAAGCCAGCCGCCAAGAAGGCAGCGGTGAAGGCAGTCGCGGCGAAAAAACCCGCTGCCAAAAAAGCAGTAGCAAAGAAGCCTGCGGCAAAGGCTGCGCCGGCCAAAAAGCCAGCTGCAAAAGCGGTTGCGGCAAAGAAGCCGGCAGCGAAGAAAGCGGCTGCGAAACCTGCTGCTGCCAAGCCTGCGGCCGCGAAACCCGCTGCGCCGAAGAAGGCTGCTGCCAAGAAGGCAGCACCGAAGAAGGCAACCAAGAAAGCCGCTCCGCCAACGCCTGCGGCACCGGTTCCGGCGATCTGATTGAGCTTCACTGCGTCGGGCCCGACGGTTTGTGGCCCTCAATCAAGCCCGACGTGATCGGGCCTGAATTGATCGAAACGAAACATGCTTCGATTGATCATTCTCTCCCCGCGTGCCCAGACGGGGAGGGACTTTTCCGCTACTGACACACCGGCAAGATACTCAGCGAAATCCGCTCCTTCACGATCGCCGGGCTGGGCGCAATAGACGACGCTCAGCGTCGACCGCGACGTTTCGGAATCCGTTCCAATCCGGTCCAATCGCGCGAGGGCAGGGCGAGCATCTCATCCAGTGCAGTCGCGAGCAGCCCACTGGGCGCGGCGCTTTCGCAGTTCCACATCAAGACAATGCCGAAGTTCTGCTCAGGCAGTAGCGCCATCATGGCGCGATAACCTTGCACTGCGCCAGCATGAAAAACCATGGGTTGACCAGCGTAGTCGAACACGCGCCAGCCGATGCCGTAGTGAGCATCGCGAACACGATCACCGCGCCATCCAGCACCGCGGATCTCGCCCGGCGTTTCGACTTGGCCGGTATGCATCGTCGCCAATTGATCGACCGACAGCACATCGGGACGATCACCCAGTTGCGCAAGCAGCCACTGGCTCATGTCGCGGGCGCTGGCGTTGACACCCGCTGCCGGCGGAATGCGGTAGTAGGTCTCCTTGGGTCGCACGGCCTGCCAACGGCCACGACTGCGAATATGTGGCCGCGCCCAGCGCGCGCTGGCCTCCAGCGCGTCGCGTCCGAACGTGGCGCTGTACATGCCCAAGGGATGAAACAGGCGGCGTTCGACCTGGTGGCTGTAGAAGTCGCCCGTCACCGCAAACACCATGTCGCCGATCAGGCTGAAGGCGATATTTTGATAGGCGTAACAATCACCTGATTTGCACGTGGCTGGCGCATCACCCAGCTTGGCCACCAACAGCGGATAGGGTTGATTGGCTTCGAGATCGCGATCATAGGTGTTGTAGGGCAAGCCCACGCGATGGCTGAGGATGTCGAGAACGGTGAGTCGCTGGGCGGACTGAATGTCGTGCAACTTCAAGGCCGGCAATTGGTCGGCAATGCGGCTGTCCCAACGGAGCGCGCCGTCATTGACCAGTTGCGCTGCGAGCGCACTGGCAAAGGTCTTTGACAACGAAGCCAGGCGGAACACGGTGTCCGCATCCACTGCTTCCTTGCTGCCGAACTGAGTCACACCGAAGCCGCGCTCGGACAGCACCGCACCTTCGTGGACGATGGCGAGACTGAGACCGGTAACGCCCGCTTCATCGACCACACGCGCCGCGAGATCCTCGACGCGCCGAACCGCGGTGTTCGCGTTGCGCACTGCTCGCGCGGCTTGCGCGCCGGCTGTGCTGTCCAACGAATCCGCCGCCACTGCGGGTGCGGCCAACATGAGCAACGTCACAACAACGAGGGAGCAGCGTCCAAAAAACAATGCAGATGCCTGGATGAGATGGGCTGCCGTATTCTAACGCGCATGGGATAACGATCATGACGATCAGGCGCCGTGAAACTTGGCAGACCCAGTCGCCATGATCGTCAGCAGGAGCGGTGTGCTACCTAACCCCTCCCCGACCCTCTCCGAACATCGGGGAGGTAGAGAAACGGGGAGCCCGAGAGTCTTTCACGTCAATTAGGCAGAGTGTGATGATCACTATTTTGGTGCTGTTGGGCATCGTCGTTGCCGCCGCGTTTTGGTTGATGGGCATCTACAACGGGCTGGTGACCGCAAGAAACGCGTTCAAGAACGCGTTTGCGCAAATTGATGTCCAGCTCAATCGACGGCACGACCTGATTCCGAATCTGGTTGCTATTGCCAAGCAATACATGGCCCACGAGCGCGACACCCTCGAGGCGGTGATCAGTGCGCGCAACGGCGCCGTCAGTGCGCAGAAAGCCGCGTCCGCAAACCCTGGCGATGCCGGAGCGATGCAGGCGCTCAGTGGCGCTGAGAATTCCCTGGGTCAGTCGCTGGGCCGCTTGTTCGCGCTGTCGGAAGGCTACCCGGATCTCAAGGCCAACCAGAACATGATGCAGCTCAGCGAAGAGCTAACCACCACCGAGAACAAGGTTGCGTTTGCGCGGCAGGCGTTCAACGACCAGGTGATGACCTACAACAATCGACGCGAGGTGTTTCCCAACAACATCGTCGCTGGCATGTTCAATTTCATGGCTGCCGCGTTGCTGGAGATTGGCGCCGACGAGGCGCAGAAGCGCGAAGCACCCAAGGTGCAGTTCTGACCTCGCAGCCTCGCGATTCGTGATTCCGCTTGCCTGACACCACACCATGAATTTTTTCGAGCGGCAGGAAGTAGCGCGCCGCAGCACCAAGCGATTGTTGCTGCTGTTCGCGTTGGCTGTTGCTGCCATCGTCTGTGCGGTGACGGCGGTGGTAGTGGCGGTGATTGCGGGTGGCGCACCGGAAGAAGTTGAGCGTGCCGGCGGTCTGATTGCCTATCTCCGCGTCAATCCAGGCGTGTTGGTGGCAGCGGCAGTTGGCACGTTGGCGGTGATCGGCATTGCATCGTTGGTGCGAATCGCCTCGTTGCGCGACGGTGGCACGGCGGTTGCGCGGCAACTGGGCGGCGTGCCGGTGCCGGAGCAAACCGACGACATCCAGTTGCGTCGTCTGCGCAACGTGGTCGAAGAGATCGCGATCGCTTCCTGCGTACCCGTACCGGCGATTTTTGTGTTGGAGAACGAGGCGGGCATCAACGCCTTTGCGGCCGGCTATTCGCCGAATGATGCTGCCGTCGCGGTGACCCGTGGCGCCCTGGAGCAACTCAATCGCGCCGAGCTGCAAGGCGTCATCGCGCACGAGTTCAGCCATGTCATGAACGGGGACATGCGCCTGAACATCCACTTGATGGGCGTGCTCTTCGGCATCCTGGTGCTCGGCATTGCGGGTCGCAAGGTGCTGGAGCATTCGCGCGGAGGGCGCGATTCGAAGGGCGTGATGGCCGTGCTCGCGATCGCCTTGTCGCTGGTCATCATCGGCTACGTCGGGGTATTTTTCGGGCGCTTGATCAAGGCCGGTGTGTCGCGCCAACGCGAGTATCTGGCCGATGCATCCGCCGTACAGTTCACCCGCCAGACCGAAGGCTTGGCGGGCGCGTTGAAAAAGATTGCTGGCGTGGTCGAAGGCTCGAAACTGGCAGCGGCCGATAGCGAAGAAGTCAGCCACATGTTGTTCGGCGATGGTGTCGGTTATTCATCGCTGATGGCGACGCATCCGCCCATGCTCGAGCGCATCCAGGCGCTGGAACCGCAGTTCGACGCCAAAGCCCTGGCGGCGGTAAAGACGCGCTATCGCGAGACGCCACCGTCTGGCCTCGCGGAGGATCAGGCGCTGGGGTTCGACACGCGGCGGGAACCGCCGGCGCTTCCCTCCAAGCGCACGCAGAATGTCGTCACCCCCGCCGATGTGATCAATCAGATCGCGCATCCTGCTGGCGATGACTATCGGCGTGCAGGCAGTTTGGTCGACGCGATTCCTGTCCTGCTCAGCAAGGCCGCGCACTCGCACGACGGTGCCTTGGCCTTGGTGCTGGCGATGCTGCTGGACGCCGACGAAACGCTGCGGCAACGGCAAATGGCCGCGATCATCGAGAATCTCGGCGCACCGATTGCCGGCCGCGCCGACGCTTTGGCGGCTGCGGTCAGCGAGCTGAATGCGGCGCTGCGCTTGCCCTTGGCGTCGATGGCTTTTCCTGCGCTGCGGCGGCGGCCGCGCCCCGAATTGCAACGCTTCATCGCCTGTACCGAGACGCTGATCCACATCGATGCCAAGGTCGGCTTGTTCGAATATTGCCTCGCTCGCCTGTTGCGCACTCAAGTCATCGAAGCTCTGGATCCGTCCAAGTATTCTGCCAACGGCAAACGTAAGTTGCCTGCGGTCGCGGGCTACTTGAGTGATCTGTTTGGTGTGCTGGCCGAACATGGCCACAGCAGTGCCGAGCACGCCCGGCAAGCTTTCAATGCCGGCATGGCGCACATTTTGCCGAACGCGCAATCCAACTATGCGCCGCCGCCAGATTGGCTCGCTGCGCTGGACCGCGCGCTACCAGCGCTGGATGACTTGCAGCCGATGGCCAAACAATTGGTGGTGGAGGGCTTGGTCTTGACCAGTGGGCATGATGGTCGCTTGAACGTTGCTGAGTCCGAACTGCTGCGCACGATTTGCGCGTGCCTGCATTGCCCGTTGCCGCCGGTGTTGGATCGCTAGGTTTCAAACGGCGAGTGCTTGCATCAAGCAACCGCAGCAGAGCCTCAACGCGGAGGCGCAGACGACGCAAACTGGCGCAGACGAGAGGCGGAGTCGGGCGACAAGCGTCGGGTCAAGATTCGGTGCGATCTGCGAATCTCTGCGTTCTCTGCGCCTCCGCGTTGAAGGCGTTTGCTTTTCCGGGTTTGCAAAACTGGCCGCCGGGCTAGCGTCCCAGAATCAGATCGGCCGCGCGCTCGGCAATCATGATGGTCGGTGCGTTGGTATTGCCGCCGATCAGGTTCGGCATCACTGAGGCATCGACAACGCGCAAACCGAGGACGCCGTTGACGCGCAATTGCGGATCGACCACCGCGTCGGCGTCGGAACCCATCCGACAGGTGCCAATGGGGTGGTAGATGGTCTCTGCCTTGGCGCGGCAGAAGGCTTCGATTTGTGCATCGCTGCGGATGTCTTCGCCGGGGAACATTTCGTTGGCGCGATAGGGCGCGAAGGCGGCCTGCGCAAACAAGTCGCGACTCAGCTTGATGCCCTCGATCGCCATTTTGAGGTCGTAACCCTCGGGGTCACTCAAATAATTGGCGTGGATGCGAACCTTGTCGGCCGGGTTGGCGGAAGCCAATTCCAGATGGCCGCGGCTGCGCGGCCGCAGGGTGCAGGCGTGCAAGGTGTAGCCGAAGCCCGCAATACGATTGCGGCCGTGGTCGTCGAGAATGGCCGGCACAAAATGCAATTGCACATCGGGCCTCGCGTCGGTCGCAAAACGCGAGCGAATGAATGCGCCGGTTTCGGCGATATTGGAAGTGCCAGGACCTTGGTGGAACAGGTAGTACTGAAGACCGATCAGCAGATCATTGGTGCGGTCGTAGGTGATCTTCTGCCTGCTGCGATCAATGGTGCAGGTATCGAGATGATCCTGCAGATTGCCGCCGACGCCTGCCAGGTCCGACTGCACCGTTATGCCGTGTCGGCGCAGCGCATCCGCTGGGCCGATGCCGGACAGCATCAGCAGTTGCGGCGAGTTCAAGGCACCACCGCACAGCAGCACTTCACGCGCCGCCGGTTGGCAGAACGCCTTGCTGCCTTGTCGATAGACCACGGCGGTGGCGCGACCGCCTTCGATCACGATGCGCGCAACGTGCGCGCCGGTGGCGATGGTCAAGTTCGGGCGCTTGCGCACGGGTGTCAGATAGCCCGCCGCGCTTGAGCAACGCGCGCCACCGCGCTGGGTCACCTGATAATAGCCAACGCCTTCCTGGCTGGCCCCGTTGAAGTCGGCATTGAGTGAATAGCCCGCCTGCTGACCCGCTTGCAGAAAGGCCTCTGACAGTGGATTGTGATAGCGCAAGTCAGCCACGCCGAGCGGGCCGTCCGCACCGTGCCACGTGTCGGCACCCCGCGTATTGCCTTCGGCGCGCCGAAAGTAGGGCAGCACGCTGTTCCAATCCCAACCATCGGCCCCCGCAGCGGCCCAGCCGTCGTAGTCAGCGGCGACACCGCGGATGTAGCACATCGCGTTGATCGAACTGGATCCACCCAGCACCTTGCCACGCGGCCACCACAGGCGCCGGTTGTCGAGCTGGGCTTCTGGCTCGGTGCTGTAATCCCAGTTCACGCCTTTCTGGCCGACCAACTTGGCGATGCCGGCGGGCATGTGGATCAGCGGATTCCAGTCGCGTGGACCGGCTTCCAGCAGCAATACCTTGATCGCCGGATCCGCACTCAGGCGATTGGCCAGCACGCAGCCGGCAGAGCCGGCGCCGATGATGATGTAGTCGTACACGCGAAGGGCAGGTCCTTGCGGAGTGAAGGTTCGGCACGGCGGATGCGCCGCAAGCACGTGACCGCGTCGCCGCGGGCGCGGCCCGCGAGCCTAACCCCGCGAGCTTAGAACAAATGCTCCAACAGCTTTCCGCACCGGATGCGAAGCCCATGCGAGGACGACCATCTGCCCTCGAGCGCGGCCGGCAGTGGGCCATGCGGCTCCCGCTTGCGGTAGTCTGAGGCCCCCAGCTATCCGGCTTCGTGTCGATGCCCGCACCCACCGCCCACGGATGAGCGCAACCGCTGCCGTCAACCCCGCATCGGGGTGGAATCCCTTGAGCAACGTGCGACCGGACGAGCGCCACGCGCTGATCTGGAGCTTCACCTATTTCTTCTGCTTGCTGACCGCCTACTACGTGTTGCGGCCCGTGCGCGATGCGATGGGTGCCTCCAGTGATGCGGCGGCGATCTTCCCGCCCTTTCTCATTGACTGGGCCGCCGCGCGTGGCTGGGCCTTGGGTGACTTCACGCTGCAACTGCTCTACACCGCCACCTTCATCGTCATGTTGCTGTTGCAGCCCTGCTATGGCGCCTTGGTCAGTCGCTTCCCGCGCCGGGTGTTCCTGCCCTTGGTGTACGGCTTCTTCATCGTCTGTCTGGGCGGTTTCTACGTCGCCTTCGACAGCGGATTCAGTGGCCGCGGCATGCTGTTTTTTGTTTGGGTGGCGGTATTCAACATGTTTGCGGTGTCGGTGTTCTGGAGCTACATGTCGGACATCTTTGCCGACATCGACGCCCGTCGGCTGTATGGCTACATCGGCGCCGGCGGCACGCTCGGTGGTTTGCTGGGTCCAGAGATCACCGCGCAGCTGGTGGGCACGCTCGGCGTCGCCAACATGTTGTTGATCTCGGCAGCGTTTCTCGGCGTCTGCCTGGTTTGCAATCTCGCCCTCGCCCCTGCGGCCCGGCGCCGCGAGATCGCGCGTGGTGAGCGCGACGGCGACAAGGCGATGGGCGGCAGCGCGTTGGCCTCGTTTCGTTTGATTGCCACCGACCCGGTGCTGCGTGCGATGGCCTTGGTGCTGTTCTTCGGCGTGGCGGTCGGCACTCTGCTTTACAACGAACAGGTCGCCATCGCCCGCGCGATGGCACAGGCCGATGCTGGCCTTGCCACACAGTTCTTTTCGCGCATTGACCGCTACATCAATTGGCTGGTGCTGGCCATCCAGGTTCTGCTCACGCGGCAGCTGCTGACCCGATTTGGCCTCGCACCGTTGCTGCTGTTGCCACCTGCCGCCATTCTGCTGGGCTACTGCGTATTGGCGGCTGCGCCGTTGCCGATGTTGGTCGCCGTGGTGCAGGTGGTCACCCGCGCGAGTGAATTTGCGCTTTCCAAACCGGCTCGCGAAACCATCTACACCCGCGTCGACCGCGAATCCCGCTACAAAGCCAAGGCCACCATCGACACTGCCATCTATCGTTTCAGCGACCTCACCTTCGCCTGGGTGCACAAGGGCCTTTCCTTGTTCGGTTCGAAGGCCGTGTTCGGCGCCGGCATCGGCTTGGCCGCGATCTTCGGCTGGAGCGCCTGGCAACTGGTGAAAGCGCAACGGGCGTTGCCGCAGAAGTAGGCGCGCGTGCTGAAAGCCCTCGGCTTTGCCCTTGATCGGCAGGCCGCAGGCTCACATGAGGTCTGGTTCAACGCCGCCACCAACCGCTACAGCACGCTGGTCAATCATCCCGGCGACACGCCAGAGGGCACGCTGCGCGCCATCCTCAAGCAGGCCGGCGTCGAGCCGGATGACTTTCTGCAGCAGTGACAACGCCCCGCGCAAGGCAAGGCGTAGTCGAGTCGATCAGGTTGCAGCGGCGCATCAAGATGCGCCCTTTGGCACCCGCCTTACCACGTTGACCAAGTGGCTCGCCGAACTCGAACAGAAAACCGACGTGTTGGCGGCCAAACAGGACGGCTTTAGCTGCAACACGCGCGTGCAGTTGCAGCAGGTGTTCGACGCGCTGCGCGAATTGATGACGCCGCCGGAGACGCCGAAGCGGCTGATCGGGTTTGCGCATCCAGGACACGAAGCCCAAAGGCAAGCGCTGAGGGTAAATGGCACAACGCCCGCCGGGCAGGGCGGTGGTTGGAATTCATCGTCAGAGCTTGGCAGCGATGGGGCAATGCAAGACCTGCCCCTGGCTTGCGCGCCCCCTTTTTCCAGGCGAGGGCAGGGCGTCAGGTGGATGGAACGGCGTGGGCATGATGGTGCGGTGGCGGATTTAACCTCGGATTTGCGGAATCAATGACTTTTACCACTCTGACTCCATTGATCGCAGACGCGCTCGCAAGCGCTGCCACAGATGGCGCCGGGCGTTGTAGACGTTTATGCCCAGCAGCAGTGCAGTCAGCCAGATCAGGCCTTCCGTGCTGACGGCTGCGAGCGTGGCGAGCACGAGCATCGGCGTGAGGCCGATATCGGCGGCGAGCCCGATGCCTAGTGCCAGCCACGTCAACAGACAGACTCCCACGGCCAATCGCAACCAGCGCCAGCGCCCTGTATTCATTGACGGCTTCGCCGACTCCTGCGACGGCGTTGCCGATTCCAATGGCTTTGATGACTGTTGTAGGCCTTCTTGCCCGTTCATGGGGTCACCTTCGGCGCATTCGCGGCGGTGGCGAACTCGGCTGGCAGGGGCGAGGATTCGGACTCGATGACGCCGACGTTGGAGATGATCCACCAGCGCTCGCCATCATTGAGGAGCTGAAAATGGTTCAGACCACGCATCA
Organism: Pseudomarimonas sp.; assembly: GCA_052390415.1. Taxonomy (GTDB): domain Bacteria; phylum Pseudomonadota; class Gammaproteobacteria; order Xanthomonadales; family Xanthomonadaceae; genus JANNWF01. The sequence continues at coordinate 35,358 of JBQTGY010000021.1, forward strand.
GCGGCTCGGCGTCGTCGCGGCGCAACCGGACCTCGAAACTGCTCATCACCGAGGCCATCAGCCCATGTTGCTCGACTTTCGTCACCAAAGCTTTTTCGTGAAAACCGGTGCTGCCGTACGCGGCCTCCGTCTGGGCGACCATCTCCTCGCTGGTCATCACCATGATGCCACTCGCGATCTTGGAGTCCATTGCCACCGCGAAGCGCGTACTGTCGAAGAACAGCGCGCGATAGCGGTCCCAGTCGCGCGCTTCGCCGGCATCGGCCGAGATCACGTCGTAAAGCGCATGGACGATGGCCTCGGGCGAGGCCCAGTCCTCGGCTCCAGCGGTCGCGGAAAGCGGCAGTAGCAGCGCGAGGCCGGCGGCGAGCAGGCGGTTGCAACGCGGGAAGGTCTGGCGGGATTTCATGGTTGTGCTCCTTGGAGTGCGGCGACGGCTTCGGTATCGAAGAACTGGCCGTCGAGGACGACGGCATGGATGGCGCGGGTGTTGCGGATGTCGCTGAGCGGATTGGCGTCGAGCACCAGCAGATCGGCTTCGAAGCCCGGCGCGATGCGACCCAGCCGCGAGCCGGCGCCGAGTGCATCGGCGGCATTGGCGGTGGCGGCGACGAGGACACGCGAGACCGGCACACCGGCCTCGACGAGCAACTGCATCTCGCGGTGCAGGCTGATGCCGGGCGCGATCCAGGGATTGCTCATGTCGGTGCCGACGGTCATGCGGGCGCGGGTCGCATGCAGGCGTACGGCCATGCGCTGCACCTTCGGCCAGATCGCCCGGGCGCGCTCGAAGTCCTCGGCCTTCCAGCCCAGCGCAAAGGTGAACCAGTCGTTCCAGCTCGCGTTGAGCCGCGAATGCGCATGGCGGCGCGCGTCGTCCTTGTAGGCGTTGTCCTGGTCCTGGATGAAGGCGGCGTGGAACGCGATCAGGGTCGCGTCAAACACCGGCCGGTGCTGCTCGAATGCCGCCACGACACGATCAGCACCCGGACCGTCCGGATCGAAGTGCTCCCACCATTCGAAGAAGGCGAAGGTGCCCAGTCGCGCCGAGCGCTGCCAGGCACTGCGGGCTTCGTCGTCGAGCAGGTCAGGGCTGAGCGGCATCAGGTGCACGATCGCGTCCAGACCCATGTCCAGCGCATCGGGCCAGGCGATGCGATCCAGATGCGCAACCGCAGGACGATCATGCGCATGGGCCGCATCGATGCCGGCCTGCAGCAGCTCCGGTGACAGGCCGGTGTAGAGCTTGATCCAGTCGGCGCCCGCGGCCACCTGTGCGGCGACGATGCGCTGGATGTCCGCGACGCTGGCCGCGCCGGTGGCCAGCCCGCGCATATCGGCATTGTTGATTACCGGGCCGGCGTCGAAGCTTTGCGGACCGATCAGCTTGCCGGCTGCCAAACGCGTCTTGTATCCAGTCGCCGCGGCGAGATCGCCACCTGGATTGCGGATCGTAGTAACACCGAAGCCAACCAGCCGGCGCGCGTTGTGGTCGGCGATGTCATCGTCGGCGTCGGCCACCATCACCATCTTGCCGCGCTCGCGCTTGAACTCCAGCGGCCCCAGCGTGAGATGGGCATGCATGTCGATCAGGCCGGGCAGCAGAAAGCGGCCACCCAGATCGATTACCGTCGCATCGCGGCGACAGGCGCGGGCACCCGACCGGGCGATGCGCACCACCAGCGGGCCTTCGATGCGCACGCAACGCGCAGCGCTGACCTTGTCCCGGACCGGATCGACCAAGTGGACGTTGTCGAGCGCAAGCGCTGCCGTATCGACAGCGCCGGCAAGCACGGTACCCGGCAGTGACACGGCGACCAGGAGCGGAAACAAGGCGGAACGGATTCGGATCATGGGACGGGACTTCCGTGGGACAGTTGCCACAGGAGTCGGCGTCCGCGGTGGATTTCTTACGGGCAAAAAAATTCCTCGCGCCGATGTAAGGAACTGCCCGCTCGCCGCGACTACTCAGAATCTGCGCTGAAACCGGTTGCCGTTGCATGCATGCCCTGTGGCCCCACGTTCAAGACCTGCACCCGCTGCTTTGGCGCGCGGTCTGCGGCTATGAGCTGAACCCGGCGCGGCGCGAGGAGCTGTTGCAGGACGTGCTGCTGGCGATCTGGGAAAGCCTGCCCCGGCTGCGTGATGCCGAGCAGTTGCGGCCGTTCGCCCTGCGCATCGCCCACAACCTTGGTGCCAGCCATGTCCGCAGCGAAGTACGCAGTCAGGTGCCGCTGCCGTTCGACGACGCCGTGCACGACGTGCCGGATCGGGATGCCGGCGACGCCGCCGAGCAGGCACGCAGGCGCTGGCTATTCGAGGCGCTGGCGACCCTGCCGCTGAACCTGCGCCAGCCGCTGATGCTGCAACTCGAAGGATTCGACTACCAGGAGGTCGCGGACATGCTCGGCATCAGCACCGACAATGTTGGCGTCCGCATTCACCGCGCACGCGCGCGACTCAAGGCGCTGTCGCGCCGGGAGGACACCGATGGACTTTAATGAGCAAATCAGCAGAAGCTGGCAAGCGGAAACCCGCACCGCCACCACGATCGAACTGACCACACGGATCAACCGGCAACGCCTTCGCGTCCACGCCCAGCGCAGCCTCGAAGTGCTCCTGACCCTGATCGCCGTGATCGTGTTCGGCCAGGCCCTGATCTCGCGCAGTCTTGACCCCGCGCACTGGCTGCTGTTGCCGTTCTTCGCCGTTTTCCTGCCACTGGCGTGGACTGTCATCTTGCGTGCACCTCGACGAGTAAGCCGGGACCTCACCGAGTCGACCAGCATCTACGCAAGACTGCGACTGGCGCAGATCCGAACCAGCCTGCGTGACTTGTGGCTGACGCGCGTCACCGCTCGTGCGCTGGTGGCCTACGCCATCACCGCTAACATCTTCGTCTGGACGGCCGCCGACTCGAGTTGGCACCCGGCCGGCTGGACGCTGCTCGTCTATGTTCTGATCTGGGCGATCGGAACTTGGTGGCTCAATCGTCGGCTGCGCCGCGCGTGGCTCCGCGAGTATCGGGCGGTAGCGCTGTCGGCGAAACACTGAAACAGCCGCGACCAACTGGCCTGCAGGCTCGCTGAAGTGGTGGTTCTCCCCACCCAAAAGGCGATCAAAGGGGTCACGATCAAAGGGGTCAGAGCGAATGGCACTTACCTAAGGTCCGTCATCCCGGCGAAAGCCGGGATCCAGCTCTGTTTGAACCTTGGTCTTTGGCTCCAGTGCTGGATTCCGGCCTTACCCCGGAATGACGACTCTGGGGAGGATAAGTCAAGTGCCATTCGGCTTTGACTCCTTTGATCGACCGCTTTGATCGACCGCTTTGATCGATCATTTGTTTTGATCCTCGCAATCGCCGCTCACCCCTCGAAGCCGTTGGCGAAGATGAGGCTGCTGGCAATTCGCTCCACCGCGCCGAGATCGGGAGCGGTGCCGCGTGTTACGCCGAGAATGTCGTCATTCGGCATCTGCGCCGGGTCGGCGGCGTTGATGCCCGCGCCGTTTGCAGCCGGTCGCCCAAAGGCTTCGACCAAGCCAACAAAAGCCATGCGGATGCTGGTGAAACCGCCGCGGAATTGGCCCAGAGATTCCTCCCACCACGGTGGCAGCAGGCTGGTGGGCGAGGGTAGAGCAGGGTCGGCGGTAATTCGTGTGGCATCGTTGCTGATATTGATCAGGTCGCCGGCGTCATTGGGTAGCGGGTTGCCGGCGTTCCAGTAGCCGTTGCGGGCCAGAATGAAGGTGCTCACATCACCGGGCGAGGTGTCGCTGAAGTCGCCCATGCTGCCGGCGGTATCCGCCCATAAATTGCCGCGAAAACTCACGTTGTTCGGGATCGGGTTGTCGCCCTCACGATTGATCCGCATCGCATAGGCGTTGGATGGCAAGTCGCCGACCACGGTATTGGCGCGGAACACGCTGTCGGCGCAGCCCTTGCAACCGAATGCGGCGCGCATGGTCTCGTTGCTGTTGCCGATGAACAGGTTGTTCTCCGCAGTGATGTCGAAAGCCTCGACATTGGCGGTGCCGTCTTCGCCGAGCAACAGGAAATTGCTACCGATGCTGCCCTGCCAGTTGGCGAACACGTTGCGGCGTACGCTCACATTGCGCGCGCCGAGGTATTCGTCGTCACTGCCGTTCGAGTCTTTGATGACGATGAAGCTGGCGGTGTCGAGCGGCACCGGCCGGCCGGAGGCAGCGAAGTCATTGAAGAAGACGTTGTCTTCGATGATCACGTTGTCGACGCTGTTGACGTCGATGTGCTCGTCCGAGCCCTGCTGGTTGTAGAACATGTTGCCGACCACGCGAATGTCGGAGGCTCCGTTGTTGATTTTCAGGATGTCGTTGTTGAATGAGTCGTGCAGGATGTTGTTGCGCAGGGTGATGCGCCGAGTGTCGGTGCTGAAACCATCTTGGATCTGCACTACCAGCGCGCTCGCGCCAGCGCCGCTGTGGGCAATGTCGAATCCCTCGAAGCTGATACCTTCAATGTTGGCTGAGTCGTTGAATACAGTAAGCACGGTGGAGTTGTGGCGCAGGCGCGCTCGGTAGGCGACCTCCGAGCGCACCAGCACGCCTTGGGTGAACTGTCCGCGCACGCGGATGCGCCCCGTGTAGGTGCCCGGCCGAACCAGAATGATGCTGCCATCGGCAACCTGTTGCAGGGCGAATTCGATGGTCGCCCATGGCGAGGTAGCGCTGCCATTGGCCGGCAAGTCGACGCCGTTGGTGGCAACGAAAAACGTCGTCTGGGCCGTGGCCGACAGGCTGAGCAGCAGGGCGACCAGCGACCCCAGCAAGGTGATCAGGGGCCGTCGTCCACCAGGAGGAACCATCCGCGATGGCTGCTGCGGGAGGATTTGCAGCTTCGTGCGCGTTTCCATTGGCTGGGGTCTGTTGACATACATGGAGTAGGCCGCGCCGGGGCTGTGCGCCCGCAGAGCAAGGTAGAAAGAGGGAGTTTATGTCGATAAACGACCGAGTGATTACGCGGCGCTGCGGGCGCACAGCCCCGGCCCGAAGGGTTGCCACACACAAGCCACCCCCCCGTGGCGCACGGCGAGCCCTTGCAGCCAGCCAGGCGCCCCGCCCCCCCACAACAACGGGGGGCGGGTGGGTGGAAACCCCACCGAC
>JBQTGY010000022.1:0-6079 GCA_052390415.1 Pseudomarimonas sp.
GGCCGCTTCGCAGACGCCTTCGCTTCGCTCGGTCGGCCGGCCGCTTCGCAGACGCCTTCGCTTCGCTCGGTCGGCCGCTTCGCAGACGCCTTCGCTTCGCTCGGTCGGCCGCTTCGCAGACGCCTTCGCTTCGCTCGGTCGGCCGCTTCGCAGACGCCTTCGCTTCGCTCGGTCGGCAGCACGCAAACCTGCGGTTTGCAAGCGTGCCGCTTCACCCCGAGTCCCCAGAACTACGGCTTTACCAAGCCGGGGTTTCCTGCAACGCCGACAACTGCTCCTGCAACTGCGATATCACCGATTCCCAGTGGCGACGTTCGCCAAACCATGGGAAGGCAGCGGGAAACGCGGGATCGCTCCAGCGGCGGGCGATCCAGCCGTGATAATTCAATAGCCGCAGGCTGCGCAGGGCTTCGATGAGTCCCAGCTCATGCCGGTCAAACGCACGAAACCGCTCGTAGCCTTCCATCAGCCATTCGAACTGTTGACGCTGCTCCTGCGGTGGACCCGAGAGCAACATCCACAGGTCTTGAATCGCGGGTGCGCTGAGGCAATCGTCCAAATCCACGAAGTGCGCGCCGCCATCGCGCCACAGCAGATTTCCAGGGTGGCAGTCACCGTGGGTGCGGATTTCCTCAACCTCAAAGGCGGCGTTAAACGCCGCATCCACATGTTCGAGCACGGCGTCGGCGAGGGTGGCGAAGTTGTCTTCCAATTCGCCGGGCAACCAGCCGCCATCCAGCAAGAAGTTGACTGGCGCGTCGCCGAAGGTCTCGATGTCCAGCGCGGTGCGATGCACAAAGGGGCGTTGCGCGCCAACCAAATGAATGCGCGCCAGCATTTGGCCGAGATGGCGCAAGGTGTCGCGATCGCCAGCCTCGGGTGCGCGGCCGCCACGCAACGGGAACAGCGCAAATCGAAAGCCAGCGTGGGTATGCAGCGTGTTGTCGGCAAAGCGCAGTGGCGCAACGACGGGTAGTTCTGCCGCCACCAGTTCGGCCGCAAACGCGTGTTCTTCCATAATCGCCGCGTCGCTCCAGCGCGCCGGCCGGTAGAACTTGGCGACCACCGCGACTTCGTCTTCGATACCCACCCGATAGACGCGATTCTCGAAGCTGTTGAGGGCCAGTACGCGGCCGTCGGTCAGCAGACCGAGTGACTCCACGGCAGCGAGTACGCATTGCGGATCGAGCTTCGCATACGGCGGCGTGGGTGTCGGTGCAGTCGACGCTTGTTTGCTCATTTGCCCATGCTGCCGCGTGGCAACGGCGCGGCGAGTTCCAGCGCGGAGGCGCTGGCATGCAGGGGCGGTAGCAGGTAGCAGTGATTGCCTACCGCCAACAGCCCCGCATCGGCAAATGTTTGCCGATAGAACGCGGGCGAGCGCCGCAGCCAGCCGACCTCGTCGCCCTCGGCCTCATCGCCGCGGCAAAACAAATCGAGAAACGCCATGCCGTGGCCAAGCTCGGCGAAGCCGGACAGGCCGAGGCGCAGGGTTTTGCTATCGAGATAGTGGATGACGTCCGAACACACCAGCAGATCGACGCTGCGCTCAAAGCGCAATTCCGCCAGTTGCTTGAAGCCAACCAAGCGCAGGTTGCGTGAGCGAGCGTAGCGATTGACCGCGTAGTGGCTGGAGTCCAAGCCCATATAGTCGACGGCAGGCCGCAGTCGCAGCAAAGGCGCGCGCCACGCCCCCTCACCGCAACCGATATCCAGCACCGAAGTCAGAGGTCGCCCGAGGTGGTACTCACAGGCCGCCACCGCCAACGCGACCTTGCGTTGCAAGCGGGAGGCAGCGCCGACGGTACCGCCCGGTGGGCGATACCAACGGTCAAAATAAGCGCGGTCGTAGAGTTTGGCCATGCCCGCAGGGTAGCGGGTTGGCGCGTTCGACAGGCGACAAGCGAATCAGTCTCAGCACGGATGCAGGCCGCAGGCCGGAATCCGGTCCAGGTCGGCACACGTCAACGGGTCGCGTCCCCGGATTCGGCTTACGCTGCATCCGGGCTAAATTCCCACGTGTCAGCCGGTCCTAAAGTTGCGGCTCGCCTCGCCGCTTCACGCGTGCTTGCGAATGAAGTCACGCACCTGCGGATATACCTCTTCTCGCCAACGCCGGCCGCTGAAGATGCCGTAATGACCTGCACCTTCCACCGTCAGATGGTGCTTCTGATCGGCCGTCAAACCTCGACATAGATCGTGCGCGGCCTGGGTTTGGCCGAGTCCGGAAATATCGTCCAGCTCGCCTTCAATCGTCAGCAGGCCGCCGCTGCGGATCGCATCCGGATTGACGCGTTCGCCAGCCACATCCCATTCGATGCGCGGCAACAGGTGTTGCTGGAAGACGATGCGAATGGTGTCGAGGTAATACTCCGACGGCATGTCCAGCACCGCGTTGTACTCGTCGTAAAAACGCCGGTGACTTTGTGCATCGTCGAGGTCGCCCTGGATCAGATCCTGATAAAAATCCCAGTGCGACTGCGCATGCCGATTCGGATTCATGGCGATGAAACCGGCGTGTTGCAGAAAACCCGGATAGACCTTGCGACCGCGGCCGGGATAGTTGTCTGGTACCTGGTGAATGACGTTGTTGCGGAACCACGCCAGCGGTTTGGTCGTCGCCAGATTGTTGACCTGGGTGGGGCTGCGTCGGCTGTCGATCGGGCCGCCCATCAAGGTCAGGCTGCGCGGGGTGGCTTCGCCGCGTGCGGCCATCAGCGAAATCGCCGCCAGCACTGGCACGGTGGGCTGGCATACCGAGATCACATGCAGGTTCTCTGCACCCAGAAGGCGGATGAAATCCTGAATGTAGGCGACGTAGTCGTCCAGATGGAACGCGCCCTGATCCAGCGGCACCATGCGCGCGTCGATCCAGTCGGTGATCCAGACCTTGTGATCGCCAAGCAGGGTGCGCACGGTGTCGCGCAACAGGGTGGAGTGATGGCCCGACAGCGGCGCCACCAGCAACACCTTGGGGTCGTCCTTGAGATCATCGACGATGGTCGATTCGTCGCTGTAACGCTTGAAGCGCAACAGGCGGCAAAACGGTTTGAGCGCGGCTTCCACTTCGACAATGGGCAAGGTGTGGCCATGTGCCAACACGCTGCGGATGTCGAACTGGGGCTTTTCGTAGTCTTTGCCCAGCCGATGAAAGAGCTCGTAGCCGGCGGAAATGCGTTGGGCGCCGGGCACTCTCGATAGCCAACTCTGTGGTTCGCCATACATGCGGGCGGCGGCTTCTGCGCCATATACCCAGGGGCTCATCATGGCGCGTGTCATTTCGTGCATGCGGTAGAGCAAGGTCGGTCTCCGGCAGGCTGCTAAAGCAATTGGTGCGGCGCATCATTGCATAGCGGCGTCGCCGGCGATGTGATCGAGTCGAGGTGGTTGGGTTGAGTCGTTGGCGGCGGCTTACCCATGCACCCACTTCGTCCCCGCTCCGTCCTGCGCTACGCTGATCGCCACAGATCACGAGGACCCACCATGACCGCGTTCAACGATTTCAAAGCCATCACCATCGATGGCGACGAGCAGTCACTCGGCGATTACGCCGGCAAAGTGGCCTTGGTGGTCAACACGGCCAGCAAGTGCGGCTTCACCCCGCAGTACACCGGGTTGGAAGCGCTCTACCGCAAAGACGCCGACAAGGGACTGGTGGTGCTGGGCTTTCCTTGCGACCAGTTTGGTCATCAGGAACCGGGCAACGAGGCCGAGATCAAGAACTTCTGCTCGCTGAGTTATGACGTCAGCTTTCCACTGTTTGCCAAGGTGAACGTCAACGGCAGCGACGCGCATCCACTGTTTCGCTACATGAAAAAAGAAGCAAAGGGTTTGCTGGGCACCGAAGCGATCAAGTGGAATTTCACCAAGTTCCTGATTGATCGTGAGGGCAAGGTGCGTCGCCGCTACGGGCCTACCGATACGCCGGAAAGCATCGAGAAAGATTTGCTGGCCCTGCTTTAGCAGATTCGATACTCGGTAACGTCATCACGAATTGCTCAGCACCCACTCTCGAATTGCGATCGCGTCGATTGCCTTGTGGAGGGCCGCGCTCCCGCGCGGCTGCTGTTGCGCAGGTGTTCGCAAGTAACAGCGAGGTAGGGTGCGTCTTGACGCACCGGCTTCGGTTTACGCCAAGTGCTGGTGCGTCAAGACGCACCCTATGGCATGTTTGTGGGACCGCACGACGAAACCATTACGGCAAAGAAATGGACTCTCTCGCCCAGAAGGACATCGCCAACGTTCTTCACCCCGCCACCAACTTTCACGCGCATCGCGAAAGTGGGCCGTTGATCATCGAGCGCGGCGAGGGTGTCTATGTGTACGACGCCTCGGGCAAACGTTATCTGGAAGGCTTGGCGGGTCTGTGGTGCGTGGCCATCGGTTATGGCGAACAAGCCCTGATTGACGCCGCGACAGTACAGATGAACAAGCTCGCTTACGGGCATATGTTTGCGTCACGCAGCCACGAGCCGGGCATCCTGCTGGCCGAAAAGCTCAATCAATGGTTACCACCGAGCCGACGCCACACCGGTCCTTGGCGGATCTTCTACGGCAACTCCGGATCGGATGCCAACGACACTCAGGTCAAGCTGATCCGCTACTACAACAACGCCATCGGCCGCCCGCGCAAGAAGAAGATCATCAGCCGCATCCGCGGTTATCACGGCGTGACCTTGGCCTCGGCCAGCCTGACTGGATTGCCCAACTTTCATCAGCACTTCGATTTGCCCATCGATGGGGTGCTGCATACGGACTGCCCACATCACTATCGGTTCGGCTTGCCCGGCGAATCGGAGGACGCGTTCGGTGATCGCTTGGCTGCCAACCTGGAGGCAATGATTCTGGCGGAGGACCCGGAAACGGTGGCTGCCTTCATTGCTGAGCCAGTGATGGGCGCGGGCGGCTTGGTCGTCCCGCCAAGGAATTACTTCGAAAAAATCCACGCCGTGCTCGACAAGTACGACGTGTTGATGATCGACGATGAGGTGATTTGTGGCTTCGGTCGTTTGGGCACACGTTTTGGCTGCGAAGCGGTAGGCATGCGGCCTGACACTATCTCGATGGCCAAGGCTTTGTCGTCTGCCTATTTGCCGATCAGCGCAGTGGCGGTGCCCGATTGGATGGCCGAAGCCATGGTCGAGCCCAGTCGGCAGGTCGGCGCGTTCGCGCATGGCTACACGTATTCGGGACATCCGGTGCCCTGCGCGGTGGCGCTGCGCAATTTGCAATTATTCGAAGAGCGCGATCTGGTCGGTCATGCCGCGCGGATGGGCGTGCATTTTCAGGCGCGGTTGGCGGCGCTGGCAGAGCGCCCATTCGTGGGGCATACGCGCGGCATGGGTCTGCTGGGTGGTCTGGAATTGGTACAAGACGTCGCCAACAAGCAGTTTTTTGCTCCTGAGGCCAAGGCCGCGGTGCGAGTCGCAGCGTTGGCCGCAGAGGCAGGCTTGTTGGTGCGTGCGTTGCCCGGCGACTGCATCGCCATTTGCCCACCGCTGATCATCAGCGAGACCCAGATTGATGAACTGTTCGATCTGCTGGAAGGCGCGCTGGCGGCGTTTGCGGGTGAGCAGGTTGGTGGGTAAGGCGTGCTTGGCCGTCCTGCCATCAGTGACCAGGGCAATCAGAAGCTGCGAGAGCGCAGTCCTGTCAGTTTCCCGCCGAGCGAGGCAAGCGTTCCTCCTGGGCGCTTCGGATTGACGCTCGCCGATGTCACGCGTGGAGGCGTAGCTGAGCAATTTGATGTCATTCGCGAGCGGATCCGCGAAGTCGAGCGCACGCTCAGCAATAATCCGCCAGACGGAATCAATCCCGACCATGCAGCATGGAGTGCCGCCGAGGCCAAGCAACTCATTCAAGCCGAACTCGCTTCGCGGGTTGTCTTAAGTAAGGCCTCAGTCACCACCACCACCACACCCACCACACCCGCTGGACCCACCACCGCTGGAACCATCGCCATCCGACGAGCCGCCGCCCGAGCCACTATCTGGCGGCGGCACGCGGGTGTTGTGGTAGTCGGCAAATGTGGTGTCGGCCAATACTGCGGTGCCGCCCAAGGCGACCGCCAAGGCCAGTT
>JBQTGY010000023.1:0-27579 GCA_052390415.1 Pseudomarimonas sp.
GGGATGGGCGTGATGGACGCCGCTCCGGAGCGAGGCCAATAGCCAAAGCTATTGGCGGAGTGAGGAGCAAGTCCAGCGCGGCCAGACCGAGCGAGCTACTTTCGATTTGTCCGTTACAGTCCACTAGAATCCGGCCACCTCAAAAACAGACGACCCACTGCGCCGAGCACTCAAACCCTACGAACTACACGACAACATCGAGCACCCCGCGCGATCGCGCGCCCACTCGGGTCGGCGGGTGGTCATGGCTTCGCGGCCGGGTTGCTCTTGGTACGGTCGCTGCATGACTTCCAATAACGTTTGCAGTACCGATAAATCACCTTGCTCGGCCGCATCGATCGCCTGTTGCGCCAGATAGTTGCGCAACACGTAACAAGGATTGCTCGCATTCATTTGCGCTTGCCTTGCTTCAACAGACCGGTTGTCTTCACGAACGCGAGCGGCGTACTGCCGCAGCCACACTTGCAAATCGGCAAGCACGCTGGAGCGCCGTGCCGGGTCGTAAAAGGCGTCGTTGAATGGAGCCAGTTGAGGATCGTCAGTATCGAGTTGCGCCAAGGCCCGAAAGAACAACGTCATGTCGATCTCGCCGCGCGTCAACAGTTCGCGCAGGGTGTCCATCAAGGCGAGATCGGCGTCCGTGCAATTCAGCAATCCCAGTTTGTTACCAGTGTGGCGGCGGTCTTCGCGCTCGAAGGTGTCGACGTAACTCTGCAATCCTGCGTGCAAGGGCGCCTGAGTATCGAACAAGCCAGCAATCGCCCCAGCCAAACGGGTGAGGTTCCAGTGCACCACGCTAGGTTGTTGGCCAAACCGATAGCGGCGGTGTTCGCGATCAGTGGTGTTCGGCGTCCAGTCGGGATCGTAGGCGTCGATCCAACCGTAGGGGCCGTAGTCGAGGGTGAGACCGAGGATGGACATGTTGTCGGTGTTCATCACGCCGTGCACGAAGCCGACGCGCATCCAGTGCGCGACCATCACTGCGCTGCGTTCGCAGACCTCGGCAAACCAGGCGGCGCGACGTTGTTCGCTGTCGGCATGTGCGCTCACCAGGTGCGGAAAATCGCGGGCGATGCAAAAGTCGACCAATCGCTGCAAAAGCTCGGATTCCCCACGCGACGCCGGCAGCTCGAAAGTACCGAAGCGGATGAACGAGGGCGCGGCACGACAAACGATGGCGCCGGGCTCGGCGCGCGGGTGGCCGTCGTAGAACATGTCGCGGGTGACACGGTCGCCGGTACCCACCAGGGACAACGCGCGCGTCGTGGGAACGCCTAGATGGAACATGGCCTCGCTGCACAGGAACTCGCGTATCGATGAGCGCAGCACGGCACGGCCATCGGATCCGCGCGAATACGGCGTCGGACCTGCGCCTTTCAGTTGCAGCTCCCAGCGCTCACCTGCAGCGGTCACCACTTCGCCCAATGAAATGGCGCGACCATCGCCGAGTTGACCTGCCCAGTGGCCGAACTGGTGCCCGCCGTAATTGTTCGCCCAAGGTTGCATGCCCGCCTGCACGTTGTTGCCGGCAAACGTGGCGGCAAACCACGGCGCGTTCACTTCCGCGTCGGTCAGGTCCAGACGACGCGCAAGCTCGGCGGAGTACGCCAGTAGCTGCGGCGCCGCCACTGGCACTGGCAAGATTGCGGACCACGTGATGCCCGGGCGCTGGCGGCTGCGTCTATCGGACTCCAGGTCGCCCGGCAACTCACGGATGAAGGCATTGTCGAAAGTCAGCATGGTTCAAGCGTCTTTGGATTGATTGCAATCGTATCGGTGGCAGGAGAGGACTGCGCAGTTGGCGTGCCTTCGACGCTCGCTGCGCCTTAAAATCACCGCACGCGTCTACCGAATCGCCAAGGGGAATCCGATGCAGTGTCCGAAATGTCAGCAACCAATGGAGGCAGTCAAGTTTCCGGCCGCCGAAGCAGACCGTTGCATCGGCTGCAAGGGCATCTGGTTTGACATGCTGGAACATGAAGACTTGAGCGCCAATGCGGCCGCCCTGGATACCGGAACCACAGAGCAAGGCGCGCGTTTCAATGCGCTGGATGTGGTGCCCTGCCCCGTATGTCCAAACACCAAGTTGATTCGCATGGTCGACGCCCAGCAACCGCACATCTGGTTTGAGAGTTGCCCGGTTTGCTATGGACGCTTTTACGATGCGGGTGAATACCGCGACCTCACGACACGATCAATCGGCGATTTCTTCAAGCGGTTTGGATTGAAGGCGCGCCACTGAAGTCTCAGTAGAACTGACGCGGCGGTCGCCCGGATGCAGCGCAAGCGGAATCCGGGGGTCGTCAGCAACCACGTCTGGATCGCGACCCGTCCCGGATTTCGGCCTGCGGCGGTCATTGCGCTTGCCGCAAAGCCCTGCGCGATCATCCACGCCCCCTCATGAAATGTCCGGGCTAGCTCTTGCGTTGGTAGAGCCGACCAAGCGGAGCGAAGGCGCGTGCGCAGCGCGCGATCGTGCTCGGCTGCCTTTGCGTTCGTAGAGCAAAGCCTGCAGCGCGTGATCCTTGCACTCAGAGCGGTGGAATGCGCAGCACCTGGCCGGGATAGATCTTGTCCGGGTGGCTGAGCATCGGCTTGTTGGCCTCAAAGATTTGCGGGTACTTGTTGGCTGAGCCGTATTCGCGCTTGGCGATCGCGGACAAGGTATCGCCGGACACCACGGTGTAAAAGCGTGCGGTGGGCTGCTCCTCCGCGGCCAACTCTTCCGCCGCCTCTTTGGCCGCTGCGTCTGCCTTTGCGGCTGCTTCTGCCACCACTGCCGGTGCCGGGCCCAGCTTCAGGCGATCATCAACGCGCTCAACACCCTTGATGTTGCCTGCGGCAACGATGGCCTTTTCCTTGTCTTCCAGCGTCTCGGCGCGGCCGAGCAGCGACACCATTTTCTGCGCCTGATCGGCGACAACGGAGAATGGATTGAGCTTCAGACCCAAGCTCGCGATGTGCTCACGCACCTTGTTCTCATCGATTTGGCTGCTGCCGAAAATCTTCTCGCCGGCGTTGCCGATGAAGTCAAAAAATCCCATGTGATCGTTTCCTTGGTCTGATTTGGATACGGGTAAACCTACCTGATGGTCGGCTCGCAAGGTGTACGTTCGAACGACCATGTCAGCAGATTCGATGACCGGTCGGTCGCCATTGCACGCGCCTGCCGCAAGCCATTGTAGGCGGACATCTCCGAGTTTCATCTGCGTTGGCTCGAGTTCCGCGCTGTGCTCGGAATTGCGGTGTGAACAGCCACCGAACGTGATCGATGCGCAAACCGGTATGCGACAGTCTGTCGAAAGAAACAAGAAAAGACGGCGGCGCATCGCTGCGTCGCCGTCCGGGTGAATCTGTTTACTTCGACCTACCCGCTAGGCTGGGTGGGTCGACGCCGCGCGGCTGTGCTCAATCGAGATCAAGCGCACCGCGGCTGCTGTCACGGCGCTTTTGCTCTTTGGCGTCGTATTCGGCCATGCAACCACCTTGGCGAACCATGGCGCATTCCAGGTAGTCAGTGATTTCGACCAAAGCCGCGCGGATCGCTTTGCCGGCCGGGGTCTTGTTCTGCTGACCGAGTGCGCCGCCGAAGCCGCCGCGGGAAATGCCGATCGACATGCCGCCGCTCTTGGCGCGCCCTTCGATGGTGCGGACAAAATCGATTTCGCCGGTGGTCGAATTGATCACTCGAATATCGACGGCCAGATAGGCCTCGCTGGAATTGCCGCCCAAGGAAATGCCCTTGATGCTGAGTCCGCCTCCGGTTGATTTGGCGCCCTCTTCATAGGCAGTGACGGTGCCGGCCACCAGATATTGCGCGCCGGTCAACTTGCCCATCTGCGCACCGGACTGCGCGCTGACGCGACCCGAAGCCGCCAGATTCTGCTCTGCCAGTACCGACTCCAACTTGCTGCGCTCGACGATGCGGAACGCGTTGGTCGCTGCCAGCTCGTTCGACAGCATGCCGGCCAATTCCCAACCCACACCACCGCTCCACCAGCCCGCGCCGCTCTCGTTCTTGAACTCGATCACGCCGATGGTCGGCTTGTCCTGTGCGACTGCAGCGGTAGGCAGCAACGACGCCACGCCGAGACACAACGCGATGATTACCTTGTTCATTCCCCACTCTCCTGGTTGTTTGCGGCCGGGCTTCACGCCGGGGTCACTATTCTAGCTCCCTTCCCTCTCAACGGAAAAACCGTTGACAAGGGGTCAGCCCAGCAATTCGAAGCGATCCGAATCCAGCTGCGCCGGGAAGCGTTGGCGATGTTCGCCCAATGCAGCAGCCCCAAGCGCCACCGTCACCACCTGCGCCTGTGCGCCGCATTCGACCATGGGCAACCCCAGCATATCGAGGGCGACACTATCTCCGGCGTAAGCAATGGAATTGCCGTCGACGCCCACGCGATTGACGCCGACGCAGTAGCTCAGGTTCTCGATCGCGCGTGCTGGCAGCAAGCTGCGCCACGCGTGACGCCGTGCGGCCGGCCAATTGGCCACGAACAACAACAAGTCGTACTCGAATCTTTGCGCGGTTTGATCAAACACGTTACGAATGAACACCGGAAACCGCAGGTCATAACAAACCAGCGGTCGAATGCGCCAGCCGTGCAATTCCACGGTCAAGCTTGCCTGTCCTGCGGCATATCGCTGATGCTCGTTGGCCATGCGAAACAAGTGACGCTTGTCGTAGTGCGCGACGCTGCCATCCGGGCGCGCCCAGATCAGCCGGTTGAAGACCAGCTCACCGACTCGGCATTGAATGCTGCCGGTGATCACTGCATTGAGTTCGGCGGCGAGACGCTGCATCCACGCCACTGTCGGCCCGTCCATGCCTTCGGCGCTGCTTAGCGCCTCGTTGCTGAATCCGGAAGTAAACGTTTCCGGCAGCACGATCAGATCAGTCTGGCCCGTCAGTGGCCGCGCCATGTCGGCATACAGGGCACGATTGCCGGCCGGGTCGTGCCACAGCGTGGCGGCTTGAATGAGGGAAACGCGCAGGTCCCGGTTCGGGCTCATGGCACGCCCCCCATCGAGCATCGGCCTGACCGTGAGCTTCCAACCCACCCCATCGTCATTCCCGCGCAGGCGGGAATCCAGTGCGACCAAATTTCGGAGAGTGCCTCAGGAGCGCTGGATCTCCGCTCCCCGACTACGGCATTCGAGGACAGGTTTCGCGCGGATGACGGCGGTTGAAGGCTCACAGCGCCACCAGCCGCTCGACTGCCGCCTCCAAGGTCTGCGGATGTTTGGCAAAACACAGCCTTGCCAAGCGTTGTCCCACCGGTGGCTGCGCATAAAACGGCGACAGCGGAATCGCCGCTACGCCCTTCTCGATCGTCAACCAACGACAGAACGCCAGATCGTCGAGATCCGAGACCGTTGAATAATCGACCAACTGAAAGTATCCGCCCAGCACCGGCAGCGGACGTAACCGTGTGCGCGCCAACATGTCGCGAAACGCATCGCGCTTGGCGGCGTAGAACGCCGGCAACTCGCGATGATGTTCGGGATGCATGGTCATCATCTCTGCCACTGCCCACTGCGCGGGGGTGAAGCTGGCGAAGGTGTTGTACTGGTGCACCTTGCGAAACTCGACACTCAGCGCGGCCGGCGCGACGCAATAGCCAAGCTTCCAGCCGGTGCAGTGATAGGTCTTGCCGAAGCTCGAAATCACGAAGCTGCGTGCGGCCAACTCCGGATGCGCCAACACGCTCTGATGTGTGGCGCCGTCGAACACCATGTGCTCGTAGACTTCATCGCTGAGCAGCAGGATGTCGGTGTCGCGCAGAATGTCCGCGATTCGATCCAGATCCTCGGATGTGAGTACCGCGCCGGACGGGTTGTGCGGGCTGTTGATCATCAACATGCGCGTGCGCGGCGTGATCGCATCTGCCACGTGTTGCCAGTCAACGGCAAACGTTGCCGGGTCCAGCGGCACATGCACGGCAACGCCGCCGGCAAGGTCAATCGCAGGTTGATAGCAGTCGTAACAGGGATCGAGCACGATCACTTCTTCGCCCGCACGCACCACCGCATGGATAGCGTCGAAGATCGCCTCACTGCCGCCGCTGGTCACCGTGATGTCGCTATCCGCATCGACACTCGCGCCATAACACTCAGCGATCTTCTGCGCGATGGCTTGCCGCAACGGCGCGATGCCGATGGCAGGCGCATATTGATTGTGGCCGGCCCGGACGGCGCGGGTAAGCGCGTCGACCATGGGTTCCGGCAACGGAAAATCGGGAAAGCCTTGGCCAAGATTGATCGCGCCATGTTGGTTGGCGAGCTGCGAAATCACCGAGAAAATCGTGGTACCAACGTTCGGCAGTTTGCTGGTGGGGCGCATCCGCTGAAGATCCGTCACAAGTATGGGCAACGCAGCTTACGGACAGCCGATGGCATCGGAAAGTCTGACCGCAGGCAAGTCAACTCGCCATTCGCCGGGCGTCGGAGTGGTTGGCGGTGTGCCAGCGGGAAACACAAACCCGAATTGCCCCATGCTGGCGCTGCTGTAGTTGATGTTCAAGGCACCTGTCTCTGCGGTCAGCATGGGCACGGTGTAGCTGCACAGGGGACAACTGCCAATGCGGTCCTGGGTGATGATGGATGTCGCCGAAAACGGCACGCCGGTGCCCAACGACCACCGCGCGATGCCGCGCTGATCGTAGAAATACGCACCCACGCTCTGGAAGTCCGGGCTGCCAATCACGCTGTAACCGAAACCGGGCTGCGCGGGCGAAAACCACAAGCCGGTGACATCCAGGGGATTGCCGCCTACGTTCGGGCAGCGGGTTTCACCAATCCACTGCAACTTCTGGCTGCCGCTTGCGCTGTCCAAGCTCCAGCTGAAGGTAAACCCAAGCGTCTGATTGAGGCTGAGCAAGGCTTCGCCCACACGGGTGCCAATCGCCTCCGATCCATTCCAGCGATAGCGCAGCAAGTCGACTTGCCACTGACCTTGCGTCGCACCCGGTCGCGCCCCGGCACCCAGATACCAGGTGGGCGTGCCATCTTCCAGATAGGCATACCAGGCCAGCCCCCAACTTTCGCCGACAGGAAACAGGAACACGCCCGAGCCATCGCGACTCGGATCGAAATACGCACCAAAACGCGGCTGCGCGCGCGGGCTGGCGTAACTCAATTCGGTGCTCAGGCTGAACGTGGTGGGTGTGGCAGCGGTGTTGACCGGCGTGATGTACCAACGGCCGGGGGCGAGGGTAGCGCCGTCGACCGTCAGGGTGTGGTTGGCACCCGCGCCTAATGCGCTGACCTGTGCCTGTGCACGCGGCGGCGCGGCAACGATGATCGGTGTAGTGGGATCAGCCACGCGTGCGGCATACAGGTCGACCTCACCGGCGCCACTGCTGCGAATCGTCAAGGCGCTCGCATTGTTCGGTACATCCACGAACAAACGCTCGGCCGCGGAGTTGCCGGCCAGGCGCAGATCAATCGATCGCCCCGATACCAAGGCGCGTTCGGCCAGCGGGTCGCTGCCACGATCAATCTCGACATACATCCAATCAAACGGTTGTGGTGCTTCTGCGACTGCTGACAAACCGATGAAGCCGACCAATCGCTCGCCCGCCGCACTGACGGGTGCGTCCAAGGCCAGGCGCATGGGCACCGTCTGCAGGCGTTCAATCGAGGCGGGCGCGGTGACCGTCAGTGTCGAGCCGGGATCGGCATTCAGCTCCACCAGGCCAGTGCGCAAGCGCAGTTCATCCGTACCGCTGAGGCCGGCACGAAAATTCTGCGCGAGCACCCAAAAGCGCCGCGACGCCGGACGAAAAGCGATGGCGATCTCGCAGCGTTCCGTGGCAATCGAAACCGCCGACCGACATAGCTCCTCGGAGGCTTCGGGCAGGCCATCCAGATCCCGGTCTTCGCCCACGAACAGGTCAACATCCTGCGCCGAGGATGAGCTCAGTTCGGTGAGCAAACGAAAGCCCGCCGGAGCGGCCGACGCCGGCACATCAATCAAGCTGAAAAAACTGCCGGAGTCGAAGCTGTCGTAAACCTCCGCGTTGGTCGGATCCTGCCTGCTCGCCTCCACCCGCACTGTCAGCGGGGCGAAGGTGGTGACTGCAAAGGTGAGATCGGGCAATCCAATCAATCCGGCGATGTTGACGTCCGACACACTGCGGTCGGCACCGCCAAACAGTGACACCCTCGGCAACAAGCCAGGCGCGGAAAACACATGGACGGTGATGCGTGCGTCGGCAGCTGCGGGGCCACTGACCCGCTTCAACACCAAACCACCCGACACCCAGCGTCCCGCCAACACCGGGTCGTCGACGATCATCTCGATCTGCAGGGACTGGTCGGCGCCCGCAGCCAGATCAAACTCGGTCGGAGTGACCACCGCGCGTGCGCCCGGCGTCAGTTCCGCCTCCACCCGCCAGCGTCCGCCACCAGCAAGGTCCCGGACGTGCCGGTTGAAGCTGCAACGCTCGAAGCAAAATGGTTCCACCAACGCAGCCTGATTGAGCGTCTTCGGCTGCCCGCCCAAGGCAGGATGCGCGGCGCGAAAGGCTGCCGTGGTTACCGGAAAACTCAAGCCCGCACGCAACGCGTTGGCGGCGAACACCCGTCCGCTGCCTTGCTCGAAAGGCGTGGCAACGCGGGTACCTTCTGAATTGCGAATCACAGGCTGTGCGGTGGTGACCAACGCGGATTCGATATCCGACACGGTCCAGTTGGGTTTGAGCGCGCGGATCAACGCCACTGTCCCGACGACGTGCGGCGTCGCCATTGATGTGCCGCTCAGGACTGCGAAATCATTGCCTGTGCCGGCGGCCGCCAGGATCGATGTACCCGGCGCACTGATCGTGGGCTTGAGGATGCCTTCCACCGACGCCGGCCCGCGTCCGCTGATGGAGTTCAGGAAGTCAGCAAGTGATGGTTCGGCGCTTACTTCTGGCCCGGCAAGGCGACCTCGGTGACCACTGCCGCTGGCCAACCACTGGCGCAGCGCGGTGCCATCCTGAAAACCAATGTGGGTGGCGGGAATGCTGTGCTCATCCGCGAAGATGCTTTCGCCCTCAAGCGCAGTGTTGGTGAGGATCATGCCGCCGCCACCAGCCAGCCGCACATTGTTGCTCTTGGCCACGCGCGCCTGCGTGCCGCGTGCGCACACCACGATCTCGCCATTGAACACGCGTCCAACGAAGGGGTTGCTGACCCCGGACGGCGGCGAATCCAGATTGGTGCCGATGCTGCAACCGGGGAAGTCCAGCGGTATCACGATGTTGGCCGGGCCATAGCCTGCCGACAGACTCACCCCCAGCAACGCACCTCCCTGCGGTGGCGTCGTGTTGCCCCCTGTCAGGTCAACCAGCCGATTGACGAAGGCGCGATCATGGGTAGTCATGGCTGCCGCGATGACCCAAGGTGCATTGCTGGGCGCATCAATGGTGCCCGCCGAAGGCCCGGAGTTGCCGGCAGCCACCACCACCACCACGCCTGCTTCGCGCGCATTCAACATCGCCAGCGAATCGCTGGTCGCCCAAGGATCGCGCGCGTCGACGGCACCGATCGAATAATTGATCACCGCGACGCGATCCGCCACCGCCTGGTTGATGGCGGCGAGCACCCAACTGCCGCGGCACTCCTCTTCTTGTTCGCAGGCCTTGTAATGAATGATGTTGGCACGCGGGGCGACACCAGAAAGCTGCCGCGTCACGGTGCTCCCCACCACCGTGATGGCGGCGTTGACCGGGTTGCCGGCAGCCGTCGCGGTCACGTGTGAGCCGTGACCATCAACATCCCGACCGTTGTTGGCTTCGCGATCATTGCAGTCGGAACTGTTGTGCACGCCGGTGCACAAGGTGAAGTCATATATGCCGATCAATTTGGTATTGCATGGATTGCCATTGCCGGCGCACAACCCGAACATCTGACCGCGCGGATTGATGTGCACATACCCACCGACCGGCGCAACCGCGGCGAACGACGGATGCGCGACGTTGATGCCGCTATCCACAACACCGATCACCACGCCCTCACCGCGCGTGGAGAGGCCGTTGACGCCGTTCCACACTTGCGCAGCGCCAATCCACTGCGGCCCGGCGTCGGTCTTTGCAGCACGCATGAACTCAGGTTCCACCAGCGCCACGCCTGGCAAGTCGGCGATCCGTTCCGCCTCCTTGGCACTCAAGCGCATGACTGCAAGATTGTTGACCACGTCCAAGCTCAGGCTTGGCTCCACCCATCTGCCCAATGCGGTTGAGATATCGCGCAGGTGTTCACCGCGTTGCGCTTGCAACCAACCGCGATACGCCTTGGCCGCCGTCGAATGCACGTCCAACTGCTGCTCGCCCGTCACTGCCGGACTGGTGGCCTTCAGCGCCGCACGCTTCGGATCGGCATCACCCGCAAAACCCCGAAACGCCGCCAACGGTGGTTCGGCAAAGGTCACGATGTAATTGCCATCGACCGCACGCAGAGTCGTTGCGGCCAATCCAACGGTGGGACCCAAGCCCATGCATGCGACTACGCACATCACGGTGAACGCATCTCGAATCATCGCTTGCTGCCGGCTGTCATCATTTACGCAGTTTACGTTGTGCAATGCGGCCCAGGCTGCAAAACCGCTCGGCCTTGCAAGCCCGTAAGCGAAACCGAAGACATGCAGGCGATCCGCAGCGACAGGGAATCGACCACCGGGAAACTTGCGTCGGCAGAGAATCCTGCGTTGAGCGAGGTAAGTCCTGCTTACAGCAGGCGCTTTCGGAATCTGACTGCGAAGCCACTCACCCGCGCACGCAGAGGCCGCTCGACATGGGGTTGGGCGTCGGCGCCCCGGCCCACCGCTTTCCACTCTTGCCTCGTTCCCGGCGGATCGAGATCCGCCCTATCGGGCTGATTCCTCCGCAGCCACACCTGTCGACTCGCACAGTGGATCGCCCGGCGTCAGCCGCTGCAAAGCCAGACTGCCGTGCTGATTCAAGTCGTCCCGCCGCCACGTGGCGGTCGCCTCGTTGCAGGTGTGGAAGGTCAACACAAGTTCTCCCACCGCGAGCAACTCGATGGGGGTTGCAAGCACAAAGCGCCCACCCCGCACTGAAGTCAAAGGAGCGCGAGCAATTGCGCCATCAAGCGGCGCAAGCCCGTAAAACCAGGCGGGAGCATCGCTGGTCGCTGCAAACGTGAACCAGCCAAACGCGATCTGATTGCTGGCTGCCAACCACTCGAAGGTGAAACCTTGCCCATCCAACGCCGGACTGAACCACGTGCCCGTTGTGAATCTTCCCGGAACAAAGGAAGGCGCAGCCCCCGTCACCCGCACCACACCGGCCATGCCGCGTCTGCCCGCACTGCCATGTTCGGTGCAGTAATAGTTGTAGTCACCGGGCTGCGTGAACGTGTAGCGATACGTCCACAGATCGCTGCGAGGCGCGCCGGACGAAAAAGCGCCGTTGTCAGCCAATACGTTGTGCAAACCGTCCTGGTTGCGCCAAACCACGGTGTCTCCCGCAGCGACCTCGATCTCGGCCGGAGCAAAGCGAAAACTGACCACATCGACGACATGCTCACGCGCAGTGGCATCTGCCACCCAAAGCACGCACATGACCGTCATCGCACGCAGCAATACTGAACGCATGTGATCCGCCCCACGTTGGGAAAAGGCTCACTCTTGCCGGAATCGATGACAGACCTGCGTCACACGCTCCACTGGTGTAGCCGTAAAGCGCGTGCCCGTCGCGACGGGCAGCGGAAAGCTGCCGCCGCTGAAATCGGCCATGGAGCCAAACACGCAGTCGCCGAGTCGCCGGCTCGGCCTGGCGACATCGGGAAGGCCGGCTTCACGCTCAAGACTTGATCGTTGCGCCTGACTGTATCGACGGTATTCGGTTGCGACTCGGAGCGATTGGTCTCCGCGCTGGCGCGTGCTCGACTTGCATTTGGTCGGTTACGACCGCTTGACGGTTCGCCTGTCGCCCTCGCGGGTCATGGGTGTCCACATTTCGCACACATTTCGCACATTGGGTGTCCACATTTCGCACAGCTCGTGGTCGACTTGCATTTGGTCGGTTACGACCGCTTGACGGTTCGCCTGTCGTCTCGAGGGTCATGGGTGTCCACATTTTGGTAGGTGGGGCTTTGCGGTATGCCTTGGGCATTGCTTTCGACCACCGGGCTGCCGAGCATGTCGGTGTGGTGGTAGGTGATCTGGGTGAGGTTGTCGTAGTCGGTCTTGCGGGAGGCGATCAGCTGGTTGCCCAGGTGGATGTAGACACTCTGCACGGCGCTGCTGTCGCTGTTGCCACGCAAGGTGCCGTCGCTGGTGTAGAGCGAGTACTGCGCAAAGCCATTGCTGCGAATTTCGCCAACGCAGCGGCCGTGGGCGTCGTAGTAATACCCGCTGATCAGGCCGGGAATGCTGATGAGGCGGTTGGCGCGATCAAAGGTGTAGGTCTGGCTACCACGTGCATGCGGTCATGCTCGTCGCGCCGGAGCGTGTCGGCGCGTGGTCCGATGGCGAGGATGCTGAGCGCTGGGTGCGGTTGTTTCCGGTTCGGGCCGCAGGCGAGATTCACCCCGAAGGCTGTCGCCGCAAGGCCGAGGCAGAGGCAATGCTGGCGACATCGAGAAAGCCGGCTTCACGCTCAAGACTTGATCGTTGCGCCTGACTGTATCGACGGTATTCGGTTGCGACTCGGAGAGATTGGTCTCCGCGCTGACGCGTGCTCGACTTGCATTTGGTCGGTTACGACCGCTTGACGGTTCGCCTGTCGCCCTCGCGGGTCGTGGGTGTCCACATTTTTTCCGTGTCCCTTTGGCGGAGCGTTACTCGATCAATGACCCCATCGATCGTTGTGTGTTGCGATTGGTCGAATGCGGTGTGCCAAGGCACGCCCTATTTGTCCCGCCTTATCGCGTTCTCGTCACCCAGCACCCACGTTGGGGTGCGCTGCGCTTACCCCAACCTACGGGCTACGGGCTGCTTTATCGCGTTAGCTCAGACCGCCTCATCGCGTTGTCGTACCCAGTCGACCGATTCACACACGACACGATAGTGTCGTGTGATGGATGTGCGATTTGAAAAATCGTTCCATTGAACGATGAGGCTGAGCTCTTTGTCCTTCCACTCCAAGTCAATGATCTCTCCGTCGGAGCTCTCCATCTCAAAGACAGAGGTCAGTGCTTCATCGGCATAAATTCGGCTGACGCCGGTGAGCATGATGGTGCCGCTAGCGCGCGAGCCATCGGCCTGAACAGCGTCCTCGACGGAGATGCGAATAAGGCCATGTTCGCTTTCAACCCCGACAAAGCTCGATTCGTGAAAGCTGATCGCATTTTCGAGAATCATGGCTTTTCCTTGGGGTACAGATGTGATGCGTCACTACCACGTGGAACAGGGTTTCCCGACTTATCAAGATACTGATCTTGCTTGCCGGTGGCGTTGGGATTCTCCCGGTGATAGTGGTCTCTGCCTTCATGCCCGGGCCTGCCAGGTTTCCCTTGGTCGTGCCGGAGCTTGTCGCCCGTTTTGGCGTTCTCGAACGTGCGATGACCCTTTTGGGCAGCCGCCGGATGGGAAGTTTCCTTGTAGCCTTGCTTGCTTAAGTTGCTTGGGTTCTTCGGCAGATCATTCGACTGCCGACGCGAGAACATTGACCCAAGTGCACGGATCGCTGCCGGCGACCTAGCGCCAGCAAGAATTGCCGCACCAACAACTACGCCACCGGCTCTAGCCGCGTTGTTCGCATCCAGTTCTTCTCTGGACATATCGCCGCGTTCGTACGATTCAAAGTCCCGCTCCATCGCGCGAATCGCAAGCGTTTCTCTGCCGTCAGGGTCGACGAAACGATAGGGATTGTTATTGGCATAGCTAAACCGATTGAAATTCCACCCTGTCGTGGTATCCGCCGCCATCGGATCCACGCTCAGGAACCGCCCCACCACCGGGTCATAGTACCGCTGCTGCATGTAGGTCAGCCCGGTCGGGGCGTCCATCTGGTGGCCGGTGTAGCCGGGGCCGTCGACGGCGCGGTTCATCGGTTCGCCGTAGGGGGCGTAGTAGGTGGGGCTTTGCGGTATGCCTTGGGCATTGCTTTCGACCACCGGGCTGCCGAGCATGTCGGTGTGGTGGTAGGTGATCTGGGTGAGGTTGTCGTAGTCGGTCTTGCGGGTGGCGATCAGCTGGTTGCCCAGGTGGATGTAGACACTCTGCACGGCGCTGCTGTCACTGTTGCCACGCAAGGTGCCGTCGCTGGTGTATAGCGAATACTGCGCAAAGCCATTGCTGCGGATTTCGCCAACGCGGCGGCCGTGGGCGTCGTAGTAATACCCGCTGATCAGGCCCGGAATGCTGATGAGGCGGTTGGCGCGATCAAAGGTGTAGGTCTGGCTACCACGCGCCGTTTGATTGCCGCGGCTGTCATACGCAAAGCTCCACACGGTGCTGCCGCTGGGTGTGCGAATACTGCCCAAACGGGCATTGCCATCGTAAAAATAGCGATGTTGGCGTGAGCCCTGATCGGCGTGGCGCAGGTTGTCCAGCGGGTCGTAGCGGTAGTTGGCGCTGCCCCAGAGACTCGGCGCGTGGGCGGACGTGAGGCGGTTGAGGCCGTCATAACCCAGCGTGCGCGTCTGCAGACCGTTGTTTCCGCGGTCGGTGATGGTCTGCACGTTGCTGCTGCGATCAAACACGTATTCGAAGTCGTGCACCACCGTGCCGTTGGCGCGGGTGTCCTGGCTGCGCTTGAGCAACGGTCGACCCTGCTGCTGCGTGTTGACGCGGGTGATGCCATTCCCATACGTGAACTGCTTGACCGAACCATCGGCGAAGTACTGCACGCCGCTGGCATAGGTACCGACCTGAGTGGGCTGACCAAACGCGTTGGGCGCGTAGTTGACGCTGCTGCCGTCATGGAAGCCCATCGTCGACCTGTGGCCGAGGCTGTTGTACTGGTAGTCGTATTTCTTCCGCTTGCCAAACGGCCCCGTGCCCATGACCAACTCTTCGCGGGTGAGCAGACGGCGTTTGTTCCAGGAGTACAGCCAATCCGCAACGGAACTGCTGTCGCTGGGATTCCAGATGCCGGTGTAGGCGCGCTTGAGCATGCCGTCGACTTCGTATTCAAAGTACTTGTCGACGGTGGTGCCCGGATAGTCGACCGCGGTGAGTCGGTCCAGGTTGTCGTACGTGCGATGGATGCGATCTGACACGTTCGCGTTGCTGCGGTCACAGGTAAGGCCGGTCAGAGATTGACCCTCCGCGCTCCAGCTGATGCGATTGGCGGTGTCGTATTCGAACACCGTGACGCCGGATTCGGGTTCGATGCGCTTGCACAAACGCTGATGGCTGTCGTAGACAAAACTGTGAGTAGTCAGTTGCGACACGCCATCAAAGTGACCACTGCGGGTCATGCTGGTCGGTTTGCCGAACACGTCGCGTTGGATCCACGTGGTGACGCCCTCGGGCTGGCTGACCAGCGTTGGATTGCTGGTGTCCGGTGTGTCGAAGGCCTGGAAACTGGTGATCGTCGAGCGATTTTGTGGATCGATCACTGCCATGCGGAACAGCGGCAGGTAGCTGTAAACGGTGTCAAGGGCACTCAGTTCGGAGGCGTGGCTGACCCGTGTCGTGCGGCCAATGGCGTCGTACTGGGTGCTGATGCCAGGGTGGGTGGCGCTGAGGTTGCTGTCAGTGTCCGTGGGGTAAGACACCAGCGTCTCGCGATTTTCGTGATCAAAGGTGCGCCAGGTGGCCGCGCGCAGGCCGGCATTGCTGGATTGGCGCTCCAGCAAGGGCCGCCAAAGGCCGTCGTAGTAGGTCGTATTGACCGCAGTGCCGGTGGTTTCGGTGCGCCGCCAGTGAGTCCCGTCGATGCCGTATTCGGCGACGGGGATGCGATCATAAACGATGCTGGTAGGTGCCCAGGCACTGTTATCGCAGCTGCCCACTGTGGTCTCCGAAGGCGGCGTGATGGTGATCAGGCGGCCCACATCGTCGTACAGGTAGCAGGTCTTGCTGCCAAGCTGATCGGTGGCCCAATCCATCTCGCCGCGATCATTAATCTGTGCCGTCAGCGCCGTGGTATCAGCAAACTGCACCCGCGTCGGCAGGCCACGCTTGTAGTCGGTGAAGGTGGTGGCATTGATGTTGCCGCCATCAAACACCTGCCACGGCAAGCCGCCTTGCACGGTGCCAGTGTGGTACGTCGTGCGTTGTACCAACTTGCCAAACTCACGGCGCTCGACTGGCAGTTCGGTGACCGGGTCGAAGGTGATCGACAGCGGCATCGTGAATCCAAGCTGCGGATCATTGACGCTGATGGTGGAGACTTGGCCCAGCACCCACTTGCTGGTGTTGTCACGGTAGTAGATCTGCTCGTTGCGGCTGTTGCCCAGCGAGCTTGAGCGGGTAACGCTCGTTGGACGCGCGAACAAATCAAAGTTGCTTGCGGGAGCGATCCAATTGAAGGTCGAGCTGTCACGGGTGATGCTGGTGCCGATGCGGGGACGCAGGAATTCTGATGTGAAGGCATCGCCATTGAAGCGCTGGCTGAAGCCGATCGGATTGGCGTAATTCTGGTTGGTCAACGCCAAGTTGTACGTGGTTTCCTCCGAGTTCAAGACGCTGGTTTCGGCCGAACCGCGCTCGACTTTTCGCAACAGCCCCTCGTCGTAGCGATAATTGGACCCGAACGTGAATCGCTGCCAGTCGTTGTTCGGGCCAATCACCGTCGTGTGGGCGGTGGATTCCAAGGCGCAAGCCTCGGTGACGCACACGGGATTCGCGCAGCCCTTGGTTTCGCAGACGGGCACGTAGCCCTCCACGGTATGCGCGGGCACCCAGGTCAGTCTCGGCCGATAAGAATAGTTCCACTCCATCGCCGGCAGCGCCGGACCGGTAACGGTCTTCTTCAACAGCGTGAAGGCCCAGTAATCCCGGACATAAACCGGCACATCGTTGCGCGGATTGTTGGGGCCGGTCCGCTCCCAGTTGATGCAGAACTTCGGCACGTTACTACGCCCGTGCCGCTTCGGTGCGACGGCAAACTCTGCCGTGGCTCCAGCCGGGTGAGTGACTCGCCCCACGAGCGGCGCAGGAGTTTCGACCAAAGGCCTGAAGTGATCACAACTGCCCGGCTGGTCGCCGGAATATTCAATATGTGCCCATGTCAACGGCGCAAAGCGGATCTCCCAGCGACTCAAGTCCGGCAAGGCAACGCTGCTGAGGCTGCGACCATTGCTGCTGCCGGCCCCGTAGCCATAGGTCCAGGTGCGGCCGTGGCTGCTCGCGGCGGTGATCAAACCCGAACTGGTATAGGGCGCGATGGTGATGGATCGACCGTCGCTGGCCGTGATGGACTGCAATCGCACCGCCGCGTTGGGAGCGTTGACGTAGGTGTAGGTGACCGAGTTGCCAAAGCGGTCTTCGACATAGGTGGCGTACAGCACGTTACGACGACGGTTCAGGCCGATCGGGTTTGCCGTATCCGTCTTGGGGCTGGCCATGGCTTCTTCGTGGTACTGGGCCATCCAGTCGAAGCGATATTTGATGCCGTCGGCAGTGATCGCCTCAAAACCTTCGCCCCCGTAGACGCCCACCGCATTTTGAATGCTCGACAGGCACTTGAAGTAGGTGTGGCTTGGCGTCACCCAGTTGTACGGACCGCCGCTGGTTGGCTTGGGCGTGCCTGCCGCTGGAACCAACATCTCGCCGCCCCCAGGCATTTCCGCTTGCAGGCCCTGCCAGTAGTCAAGCGGTGTGTAGGTCGAAGCGTTCCCCAGATAGTAGGTGGGCGGAGTCGCGTTGGAACACCGTGTTGACGGCCAGCCGAAGCTTGGGGCGACATTGCCGTAGACACCGCTGATCCGAGGCAAGTCCAGATCCCAATCGCCCATGGGCAGATCGTCGACCATGTCGCTGCGATCCCTGACCGCATAAGTGCGCTTCAACTCCACTGGCAGCGCCGAATTCCCCGGAATGCTGATGTCGGTAATCGAGAATGCAAGCGCACCGTTATACAGATTGACCTGCTCGCCAAAGCCATCGGTACCGACTGCCGCTATCGCGCTGCGCGACTGGATGGCCTTGGAAAACTCAGCCCACTGGGTTCTGCCAGAAGGCGTGCCAAGGGGCTCAAGCGGCTGTCCCTCAAGGATGTTCGGAGTGGGACTCGGCTGCGCCGAGCCCAAACTTGCAACCGCGAACAGCGCAGTTGCGAGCAGGACTGCGCGCGAAGAGAAATGGAAACGCATGGGCGCGCTGCTCCGGTACTAGGTAAAGGTGGCTGGCAAGCAACAGCCAGAGATCGGGCGGCTGTCAGACCCAATGAAAAATGATTCGCGTCGATCCCTCGGGCAGTCCGGTGAGACTGAATCTGGACCAAAAAGTGTGTGTGGAGCCGACGCAGCAGCTGGGTGCGGGAGCCCGGTCAGGCGCGCCCTCATGTGGTGGCCATGGATTCGGCGCGACGCGAAGGCTAGAGGGCACTTCGGTTGGGCACCAGCTTGTGCAGCCGGAGCGATTTCGACGATGATCGCGCGCGCAGTGTCGCGAACTGCCAAACATTCGCAGCCTGGGAGCCGCCACCACGGCTGCGTTCAACGGACGTTTATTTTTCTGCGACGCACCATTTCTGCTGATCGGGCAGCAGAAAAGAGGTTTCTCGTAGGTGCCGGAGCGATGAATTGCGCAAAACCGAGGTTTTTCGCGGGCCGAAACATTGTCTGCTTTGGAGTGCGCGTGGAGGCCCAACCGGCTCGACCGATGGGCATCGCCCCTGCCACAAACCTAGGTGCCGGCGCACCACCGTATTGAACGCCCATTGCTGGGCCGCCGCGGTGCAGGTTCCGGATTTCACTGAAGGCGCAGCCCGGCTCACCAGCTGCCTTTCCAAAGCTGCCCACCGCGGCTGCCCATGGAATTGAGTCAATCCCGCCGCACTGGGTTACCCTGCGCGCCCGTCGGCAGACGCATCTGCCGCTTTGCCGTGCCTCTGAGTTGAACCCGCCATGCCTTTGTTGACCGTACAAGACCTCGACTATTCAGTCGGTGGTCCGCTCCTGATCGAACAAGCCACCTTCAGCATTGATCGTGGCGAGCGCATTTGTATTGTTGGGCGCAATGGCGCGGGCAAGTCGACCTTGCTGCGGCTGTTGGATGGCGAGCTGAGCCCGGATGGTGGGCGGGTGATTCGCGAGATCGGGGTGCGGGTTGGTCGGATGGCGCAGGAAGTTGATGCGGGTATTCATGGTCAGGTGTTTGACGTGGTGGCAGCCGGTGCCGGCGATCTGGGCGAGTTGTTGGCGCAGTACCACCACGTGAGTCACGCCGCCGAGTTCGATGCCAAGTTGCTGGCCGATCTGCACGAGCGCATTGATGCGGCCGAAGGCTGGACGCTGGAGAGCCGTGTCGAAAAAGTGATCGAGCGCTTGAGCTTGCCTGCGGAGGCCGAGCTTTCCTCATTGTCTGGCGGCATGAAACGCCGCGTGTTGTTGGCGCGCGCGCTGATTTCCGAGCCGGATGTGCTGCTGCTCGACGAGCCCACCAACCATCTCGATCTGCCATCGATCACTTGGCTCGAAGGTTTTCTGAAGGAGTTCACCGGCGCGATTGTCTTCGTCACCCATGACCGCGCCTTCCTGCGCGCATTGGCGACGCGAATCATCGAAATCGACCGCGGTGCGGTCAGCAGCTGGCCGGGTGACTACGCCAACTTCCTGCGCCGCAAGGAAGAACGTTTGCACGCCGAGGCGCAGGAGAACGCGCTGTTTGATCGCCGTCTGGCCGAAGAAGAAGTGTGGATTCGGCAAGGTATCAAGGCCCGTCGCACCCGCAATGAAGGTCGCGTGCGCGCGCTGGAAGCGATGCGTCGTGAGCGTTCCGAGCGGCGCGAAAGAAGCGGCAACGTGCGCCTGGCCATCGCCGAAGCAAACAAGTCCGGACGGCGGGTGTTGCAGGCCGAGAACGTCAACTATTCGATCGGTGAACGCTGTCTGCTGAAGGATTTCACCAGTGTGGTCCAGCGTGGCGACCGCATCGGCATCATCGGCCACAACGGCTCCGGCAAGACCACCCTGTTGCGCCTGCTGCTGGGCGAGCTGCAACCAGACAGCGGCGAAATCCGCACCGGCACGCAGTTGGAAGTCGCCTACTTTGATCAACTCCGCAACGTGCTGCGCGAAGATTGGAACGCGTTGGACAACGTCGCCGAAGGTCAGGAGTTCATCGAGATCGCCGGTCGGCGCGTGCATGCGCTGGGCTATCTGCAGGACTTCATGTTCACGCCTGAACGCGCGCGTGCGCCGATCACTCGACTCTCAGGAGGCGAACGCAATCGCCTGCTGCTGGCGCGCCTGTTCGCGCGTCCGTCCAATTTGCTGGTGATGGATGAGCCTACGAATGACCTCGACGTCGAAACGCTGGAACTGCTGGAAGAACAACTTGCCGCCTATCCCGGCACCCTGCTGCTGGTCTCGCATGACCGCGCCTTTCTGGATGCGGTGACCACCAGCGTGATGGTGCTGGATGGTGATGGAGGTGCAGTCGAGTATGTGGGCGGCTACAGCGACTACGCACAGATGCAGGCACGTGCCGTGGCATCCCGATCTGCCGACGAGCGCGCCGCAACCAGCGCCAATTTGGCAGCAATGGTGCCGTCTGTAGGCGCGCCTGCCATCGCACCCAAACGCAAGCTCAGCTTCAAGGAGCAACGCGAACTCGACGGCCTGCCTTTGCTGATCGAGACGCTTGACGCCGAATCCGCCAGCATCGCGCAAGCGATGAGCGACCCCGCCGTTTTCAGCGACGCCAGTCGCGCCAAAACCCACGGCGCCCGCTTGGCCGCGATTCAAACCGAGTTGGCGCAGGCCTATGCGCGCTGGGAAGCCTTGGAAGGCGGTTAGCCAATGGCCAAGCTGAGAGAAAACTCGGCTGAACGATGACCAGGCTGGCCGTGCGCGAGAGAGCTCGCTATTGACCGCTGTCAACTAGTCAGCGACCGAGGCTACCTTTTCTTGCACTGCCTGATTCAAGCGCAGGGCTACCTGCGCGGTGGACAACTGATCAGGTTGTCGCAGGTGATTCTGCATGCTCGCATTCACCTCCGCCAACTCGTTGCCACATTCTTCGACCAGTTGTCCGACGCGGGTCGACTTCCGCAGCACCTCTGACAGCGATTCTGCTTTCGTTAAAACCATGTTCTTGTTCGTCGCGGTGAACGTCGAAGGCGGTTGAGCGTTTGCTTTGCTCACAGCGCACCAAGGGCACGCTGGTGTGCTTGTTGCCCAACGCCGCCTTCATTGGCAGGCGACTCGTCATCGCTACGAACCGGCACGGCCTCGATCACATGCACGAGCTTCAGCAGCGCCCCATCCACAGCCCGATTCAATGAAATCGAATCGTTCTCGATCGAAATGGGTTGGCGGCTGCCGCGCAGTTGCGCCTCAATCCGACATCGCTGCTCAAACCATCCCGCCTTGCACGCACCCAACTGTGTGACGTGTACATCCACGGTCTCTATCTGCCCAGAGAATGGCCTCAATGACGCGCTGACTGACTCACGAACTCGGTCACGCAGCATCTGATCGGCATGAATGCGTTCGTCGGTGGAAACAACTATGTGCATGGTTTACCTGATAAGGCGGTCAACACCACGCTAGTCAAGCGCATGCTGAGATTGACGAAAGAGTTGCCTGCGAATCGCCGAAGTGAATCATCGAGCGACAGCGACGACCATCGCAGCAGAGGCTGCGCCCATTGACCCATATCGTCGGTACGCCAGCCCACATACGCCCCCACAACGCCGGATGGACGCAGGGTGCATGCACGGACATCGACCCGGCGGCCATGCCCATCGACCTGCAACAGCACCGGTCCAGCGCCAATTCTCACGTCCCGCTGGCTTTCGGCGAGATCCCGTACGAGTCAGGCGCCACAGACGAACGGCACGTCCCGCTCAAACCGAGCCCGTTCAGCCCTCACTTGTCCCCTGAGATTCGGCGGCCGCCACGTTCGTTGCTCGCTTTGATCTGGCAGCGGATTCGCTGGCCTTCGCAGGCTTCGCCAACAGGCGCCGGCGCGCGGCAGCGAGTTCCCCATCGTGGCGTTTGCAGGCGGCGCGGCGTTCTTTATCCAGCAAGCGACGCAGCGAGCGGGTTTCATGCGCGTGACCGCACTTGCGCAAGGCGGCGGCCGCCATCCATAAATCGCCTTCGCTGCCCATCTCTCGGGCGAGATCGAGCAAGACCACGGCACCGGCATCGCGGCGACGGATAACGTGAGCGGTGGCCTGACGCAATGCAGCCAACCTCCGCAGGCGGCGGCGCAGATCGTGGCGATG
The DNA here is from genome assembly GCA_052390415.1 of Pseudomarimonas sp. GTDB lineage: Bacteria > Pseudomonadota > Gammaproteobacteria > Xanthomonadales > Xanthomonadaceae > JANNWF01. Next base: position 22,305 of record JBQTGY010000023.1, read on the forward strand.
GGTGCGCTCGACGCGGCCCAGTGCCTCCTTCAGCGCCTCCCGCACGCGTGAGCGGGCGCGTTCGATGGCTTGGCCGATGCGCTTTTCGCTGATCTCTGCCAACGGCCATTTGGCGAGCCGCGACTGCAACCGAGCCGCCGCCTTTTCCAACGCATCCCAAAATGGCGCTTCGGGCGGATAGTTCGCCCACATGGCCAGCCGTGCCGCTCGAATCTGCGCCAAGGCGCTATCCAACTGAGAACGATCCGCGTCGTTCAGTTCGCGCTTGCCCAACTTCTCGACCAGTTCGAGGCGCACAGCCGCGTCCCGCAAGCGTCCCAAGCGCCGTCTGAATCGCTTCAACAACCCGTCCTCGCGCCGCGCCCATTCGACATTGCCGGGCGCCGTGAGGCGCACCAGCGCGCGCATTCGTTGCAAGGCCTTGCGACACCCGTGCACACCCACGTCTTTACCGCGGCGAGCGAGGGCGAGCTTCCGGATCAGCTCACGCAATTCAGTTTCTGCGAGATCGCGAAGGCGCTCGCCAGGAGCAGTGGGTTGAGCAGTCATAGACCAACGGCATGGGGGTAAGCCGCTGGAGTCTGCCAGCTTCAGCGTCGGCAAAGGTTACAGTCGCTACCTCATCGCAAGAACCTGCCTGATGCGCAAGATCGTCATCCGCAAACCCGGCGGCTACGCAGCGCTGGAACTGATCGAGCGACCCGACCCGACGCCGGCCAGCGGCGAAGTGTTGATCGCAGTGGAAGCCTGCGGTGTCAACTATGCCGACGGCATCATCCGCATGGGTCTGTACGCATCTGCGCGCGAGCTGCATGGGTATCCGATCACACCAGGATTTGAAGTCGCCGGAACGGTTGCTGCGGTGGGTGCCGGCGTGTCTGCCTTGAAAGCGGGCGATGCCGTGGTGGCGATCACCCTGTTCGGCGGCTATTGCGACCGCATTGCGCTTCCAGCCGCGAATGTTTTTCGTCGACCGGGCAGCCTGTCGGCAAGTCAAGCCGCCGGGCTGCCCACCGTGTTTCTCACCGCCTGGTTCATGATTCATCGGCAGCTTCATCCGCAGATCGGCGAGCACTGGTTGGTGCACTCAGCCGCGGGTGGCGTGGGATCGGCGCTGACCCAGTTGGGAGCCCTCGCCGGCTGCGAGGTAACCGCCGTGATCGGCAGCGGCCACAAGCGCCAACACTGTCTGGACATGGGCGCGAAGGTGGTCATCGACAAATCCTCGCAGCCGCTTTGGGCCACGGCCGAAGCGTTGCTGCCGTCGGGATTTGACGCGGTCTTCGACGCCAACGGCGTCTCCACGCTGAAACAAAGCTATGCCCATCTTGCGCCCACAGGCCGACTCGTCATCTATGGCTTCCACAGCATGCTGCCCAAGGACGGGAGACTGAACTGGCTGCGCCTGGCCTGGGATTGGCTGCGCACACCGCGCTTCAACCCGCTGGACATGACCCAGAACAACCGCAGCGTATTGGCCGCCAATCTGAGTTTCCTGCAGTCGCACAGCGCGGCGCTGCGTGAGGGCATGCAGTGGCTGTTGCAACGCTTCGAGGACGGACGCTTGACGCCGCTGCCGATCGAGACTTTTCCGCTAAGCCAAGCTGCCGCCGCGCAGGCGCGGCTGGAGTCGGGGCAGACATTAGGGAAACTGGTGTTGCTGACGGACCATAGGCTGGGTTCATAGAAGCTCTCACCGCGAATGCGCAGAGGAACGCGGAGGTCGCAAGAAGGGCATTTTGCGGGCGTGGCGCTCTGTCGTAATTGTCCATGGCGTTTTTCTGCGTTCCTCTGCGACTCTCTGCGCCTCCGCATTGAGCGCTTTGGCTTTGCTCCGGGTTGACGCCTCGACACCCATCAGCCACCCTTCCATCCTTGAATCGCGATGAAAGGATGTCTGGAGTGGATTTGGCGGCGTGGTCGGATTGTCTGCGGGTGTTGGCCGATGCGACGCGAGTGCGTTTGCTTGCCCTGCTCGACCGTGAGGAACTGACGGTCGCGGAGCTGTCGTCGATCACCCAACTGGCGCAGCCGCGCGTTTCCACGCACTTGGCGCGCTTGCGCGAAGCCGAACTGGTGCGCGACCGCCGCTCCGGGGTGTCGGCGTATTACCGCTTCGAGCCCGACCAGCTCAACGAAAACCAACGCGCCGTCTGGCGATCACTCGCCGACGGTGCCGACGATCCGCTGCTGCGACAAGACGCCGAGCGCCTGCCCATCGTGCTGGCCGCGCGTGCGTCCGATCAAAACTGGGCGGACTCTGTCGCTGGCGACATGGAGCGCCACTATTCACCCGGCCGCACCTGGGAAGCGATGGCCCGCGCTGCGTTGCAATTGTTCGAGCCCGGTGAAGTGTTGGACATTGCCTCCGGCGACGGCGTGATGGCCGAACTGCTGGCGCCGCGCGCGCGTCGTTATCTGTGCATCGATGCCAGTGAGCGGGTCGCCAATGCGGCGCGTGAGCGCCTGCGTGGACTTCCACAAGTGGAAGTGGCGGTGCAGGACATGCATGCACTGGATCAACCCGACGCGAGTTTTGATCTGGTGTTGATGATGCACGCGCTCACCTATTCAACCCAGCCGGCGACGGCTTTGCAGGAATCCACGCGGGTATTGCGAAGTGGTGGCCGGTTGCTGGCCACCAGCCTGAATCAACACGATCATCGAGCGGCGGTGGCGCCGTTTGGCCATGTCAACCTCGGCTTTGATCCAAGGACTTTGCGCAAGCACGCTGTGAAGGCCGGACTTGAAGTTTTGAGCTGCGCCATCATCGCCCGCGAAAAACGCCCCCCGCATTTTGAAGTGGTCGCCCTGCTGGCGCGCAAGCCCTGATGACAACGAGAAAGATCATGCAAACCCTACCCTGGCTGTTCCCCGATCGTGTGGCCGCCCTCGAAGCCGCCGCGACTGCGCGCATTCTGATTCTGGATGGCGCGATGGGCACCATGATTCAAGGCCACCATCTGACCGAAGCCGACTACCGCGGTACGCGCTTCGCGCAGGGCTTCGATGGTCTGGTCGCGAACGCCGAACACGTACACGGCGAGCATTGCTCACATGGCCACGATCTCAAGGGCAACAACGATCTGCTGACACTGACTCAGCCGGCGATCATCCAGGGCATTCATTCGCAATATCTGGAAGCCGGTGCCGACCTGATCGAGACCAATACCTTCAACAGCACGGCGGTTTCGCAGGCCGACTATGCATTGCCGCACCTGGTTACCGAATTGAACAGAGAGGCCGCGCGGCTGGTACGCAGCGTCTGCGATGAGTGGACTGCGCGTACGCCAGACAAACCGCGCTTTGCGGTCGGCGTACTAGGCCCGACCAGTCGCACCGCTTCGATCAGCCCCGACGTCAACAATCCGGGGTTCCGCGCCACCAGTTTTGCCGAGTTGGGCGAAGATTATGAGCGCGCGGCCGCGGCACTGATCGACGGCGGTGCCGACATCCTGATGGTGGAAACCATCTTTGACACGCTCAACGCCAAGGCGGCTCTGTATGCCATCGAGCGCGTGTTTGATGCCCGCGGCGGGCGTATTCCGATCATGATTTCCGGCACCATCACGGATCGTTCGGGCCGTACCCTCTCGGGGCAAACCGCGGAGGCATTCTGGTATTCGTTGCGGCACGCGCAGCCGTTCGCGATTGGCCTCAACTGTGCGCTGGGCGCCAAGGACCTGCGCGCACACGTCGACATCCTCGCGCAGATCGCCGAGTGCCGGATCAGCGCGCATCCGAATGCCGGCTTGCCGAACGCATTTGGCGAATACGACGAATCGCCGGCCGACATGGCCCGGCAACTGCGCGAGTTTGCCGCCAGCGGTTTGCTCAACATCGTGGGTGGTTGCTGCGGCACGTCGCCGGCTCACATTCGCGCGATTGCCGAAGCAGTCGCCGACATCGAACCGCGGATTCCGCTCGCATTGCAGGCAGCTGCATAAGGCATGGACATTCTGCATCGTCATACCCGTTTATCCGGCCTTGAGCCGCTGGTCATCACGCCAGAGATCAACTTCGTCAACATCGGCGAACGCACCAACGTCACCGGCTCGGCCAAGTTCCGCAAACTGATCGTTGATGATCGCTTCGACGAGGCGGTTGATGTCGCCCGCCAACAGGTCGAAGCCGGCGCGCAGATTCTGGATGTCAACTTCGACGACGGCATGATCGACGCCGAAGTGGCGATGCCGCGTTTTCTCAATCTGATAGCCGCCGAACCCGACATCGCGCGCATCCCGGTGATGGTCGACTCCTCCAAATGGAGCGTGATTGAAGCTGGCCTGCGCTGCTTGCAGGGCAAGGGCGTGGTCAATTCGATCTCGATGAAAGAAGGCGAAGCCGCCTTCATCGAACACGCCCGCAAGGTGATGCGCTACGGCGCCGCCGCGGTCGTGATGGCCTTCGACGAGCAAGGCCAGGCCGACACTTGCGAGCGCAAGGTGTCGATCTGCACACGCGCCTACCGATTGCTGGTCGACGAAGTCGGCTTCCCGCCGGAAGACATCATCTTCGACCCCAACATCTTTGCCATCGGCACCGGCATCGACGAACACGCCAACTACGCGGTCGACTTCATCGAAGCGACCCGGATCATTCGTGCCACCCTGCCCCACTGTCACGTATCGGGCGGCGTCAGCAACGTCTCGTTTGCGTTTCGCGGCAACAACCTGGTTCGCGAAGCCATCCACAGCGTGTTCCTGTTCCACGCCATCAAGGCCGGGCTGGACATGGGCATCGTCAATGTCGGCGGCATGCCGATTTACGACGATCTCGACGCTGAATTGAGAGAGCGCGTCGAAGACGTGGTGCTCAATCGCCGCGCCGATTCGACTGAGCGACTGATGGACATCGCCGAGCGGCACAGGGGCGGAGCCAAGGGCGTGATCGGCACCAGCAAGGAGAAGCTGGCGTGGCGTGAGTTCGCCGTCGATTCGCGGCTTTCGTATGCGCTGGTGCATGGCATCGACGAATTCGTCGTCGCCGACACCGAACTGGCACGTCAAGCCGCCGGCAAACCCTTGGACGTGATCGAAGGCCCGCTGATGGCCGGCATGAACGTGGTCGGCGATCTGTTTGGTGCCGGCAAGATGTTTCTGCCGCAGGTGGTCAAGTCGGCACGGGTCATGAAGAAAGCCGTCGCCCATCTGATTCCCTTCATCGAAGAAGAAAAACTCCGATCAGGCGATGCCGGAAAAAACAACGGCCGCATCCTGATGGCAACCGTGAAGGGCGACGTCCACGACATCGGCAAGAACATCGTCGGCGTTGT